>JAWVFK010000014.1:0-134450 GCA_033856175.1 Solirubrobacterales bacterium
AAGTCGCTCTCGGCCGCCGACGGCGCCCAGAACCCGCTCGAGGCCCAGTTGCCCTGGCTGCGCTCGACCCTTTGCTTTAGCGGCGAGTCGACACCCGGGTCAGGGCCGTGCAGCCGCCGCGTGGGCGAGCCCGCGATCGTCGCCTCCAACACCCCGACCTACAGCTACGGCCCGGGGGGCCTATCCGACACACAAGGTGACGGCTCCTCGCTTGAGGCGCTGCTCTTCCAGTACCGCGTCTCGGTGGTGATCTCCGGACGGCTTGGCTGGAACGGGCTTTACTGGGCCACCGAACCCGGCTTGCACTATCCCTGTGCCGGCAGCGCCTATCCCGACCCCCAGAAGGTCCCCGACCCCGGCGTTCCGCCCTGTGCCCAGGGACCGGCCGGAGTCCCCGATGCGAGCGAAACGACGACAAAGACCCTCGGCTCGGCCGAGCAAACTACCTCGGGCGCGGGAAGCTCTGGCAATCTCACCGGCAAGGTCGTCCCCTTCGTCGTCGCCGCCTCGGCCGGGGGGCCATTTGGCCCGGCTGGAACCGATACCGGCCGGGCAGGCGATGGCTACTGGCATGGCTACACGACCGTCAGGCTCGCCGCCGACGGCGATCCGCGTGGACTGATCGTCGAGCAGCGCCCGATCCTCGACTGGCTCGATCTCCAGGCAAAGACTCACGTCGTTCAGCCGAATCAGCATCTTGCGCTCCGCGGTGAGGGCCGCGAGGCGATGGGCATCGACAGCTCCCCGCGATATGACCCGATCGACTCACCGGCGATAACCCACTGCTATGACCTCGTCTGGGCCGATCAGGACAAGCCCTGGCTGCCACTGAAGGCTGACGATGCGAGCGATGAGCAGCTGGCGGCGGCATCCGGCGCTGGCTGTCGACAGAGATTCCTCGACTCCGGCTCCGCCTCCGCTCGGAATGACAGTGGGGCCAAGACCAATCCCTGCGATCCCTACGTCTGCCTCGACCCGGCGATAGCCCGCCTCACAGACGACCAGCAAGGAAAGATCGAAGCCGGCAACGGCGACTACAAGCGCACCTTCGCGATCGCGATCCTCTCGGTCAACCAGAAGGTAGCCACCTACCCGATCTCATTCGAGCCCCGGCCGAGCTTCACGCCTGAGGCACCGCCGCCACCTCCGCCCCCAAACGGTCCACCGCCGCCACCGCCGCCACCCCCAGCGCCAAACGGCCAGCTGCCACAGATCAACCTGCCAACTCCGCCGGTGCCGCCGAGCGTGCCGCTCGATGCCGGCTTGGTCGCCCCGCCACCGCCGGCCGTGCCACCACCCCCTGGCGCATCCTCGGCGACCCCGCTGAACCTCTTCCTCAACGGACCGGGTCTCAACATCGCACCGCAGTCGACGGTGGTGCCTCCGCCGGCGCCCCCGATCCAGCCCGCTCCTCCCGGTGGCGCTCGCAAGGAGGCGCGTCAGAAGCAGGCGGCTACTCAGGACTCCGGGGCGGGGACCGACAGCCAGGGCGTCTCCGAGGCCGGGGAGCAGGGCGGCGACATGGCCAACACCCCGCCTGGCCCGGAGCAGAGCATGACCCGCCGTGACCGCATAGCCCCGGGCCAGTCACTCACCCCGCTCAGCCATCGTGGCCAGCCGTCGGCTTGGGCCCGTGACCTGCAATGGGGTGGAGGCCTGACCCTGATGGCCCTCGTTCTCGCCTTCGGCTGGATCACCGTCCGGCCGACTCCGCGGCGGCGCCAGCCGGAGCTGCCGGCGCCTGCTTGGGTGCGCAGCGATTCGAGAAGACGACGCTAAGAGCTGGGCACTGTGCGGCCAGGCCCGTGAGCCTCGCTCGCCTCAAGCTTGCGGGAGCCGCGCCACTCCCAAATCAATCCCAAGGGCCACGTGCTCACGAAGGGCACGATGAAGACCAGTTCGCCCCGCCAGTCCCAGAGCCAAACCGCAATGCCCATCGCGATCGAACTCGTCCAGCTGACGGCTACGAGAATAAGAATCTGCTTGCGTGTGATCATGGGCGGCCGACAACGATCATAAATGCGACTACAGCCGGCACGGCGCCGACGAGAAAGCCAAGCGCAAGGCCCACGTTCACCTGGTGGGCCATCTTGGCTGGTGTCCGCCGCTTGACAAGCGCCTCGGCTGCCAGCGAACCGCTCCAAACGGCCATCAAGCCGCCGACCACGGCGAATGTTGCGAGCAGAGCCTCGAGCAACTTTGGCATCGGAGCCATTCGTCGGCCGGCTGCGTTAGAACGCATCCCGGATGTGCTCGTAGCGCTCGACCCCGTTGCCCCCATCGAGAGTCACCGCGACGACGTCGAAGCGGAGGTCGTCGAAGCGGGGGAGCGGCGGTCGCTCGGCGAGCCAGGCTGCGGCGAGCCGGCGCAAGCGGCGACGCTTGGTCACGCCCACGGCTAGCTCGGGAAGCTCAGGGCCACCCACAGATCCGGATCTGCGCGCCTTGACCTCGACGAAGACGAGGTCGCGGCCGTCGACGCCGATGATGTCGATCTCGCCGTGGCGCGTACGCGCGTTGCGGGCGACGATGCGCCAGCCAGCCGCCGCCAGCTGATTGGCGACGAGGGCTTCGGCGTCGCGTCCGAGCCTCTGGCGGGTCAGCGTCATGGCGGCCAAGCTATGGCCGCCGGACGCACGGCGGGCGCCGTAGTTGTGACAAGTCACTGGCGAGCGATTGACTCGTGACGCTCCGGCGCTGATCCGTGCATCGGGTCGGCCTAGCGTTGCCAGCATGCTTGCCGTTGCCAAGACGTTCGCGATCGTCGGTGTCGAGGCGCGGCCGGTTGAGGTCGAGGTCGATGTCAGTCGCGGGCTTCCCGCCTTCGCGATCGTCGGCCTGCCCGACCCCGCCGTGCGCGAGGCGCGTGAGCGGGTTCGCGGCGCGCTGCTGAACGCCGGCTTCGAGTTCCCGCTGCGGCGGATCACAGCCAACCTGGCGCCGGCTGATTTGCGCAAGGTCGGGCCGGGGTTCGACCTGGCGATCGCCGCCGCGCTGCTCGTCGCCTCCGGCCAGCTGCCGAGTGAGCTGATCGGTCGCTACGCGTTCGCCGGCGAGCTCGCCCTGGATGGGGCCGTGCGAGGCGTCAACGGCGTCCTGGCGATGTCGCAGGCCGCCACGGAGGAGGATCTGCCCGGCTTCGTCGTCGCCGCTGAGAACTCGGCGGAGGCCGGACTGGTAGAGAGGCTCGAGGTCGTTCCGCTGGAGCGAATCGGTCAGCTCGAAGCTCTGGCCAGCGGTGACTGGGAGCCGGCCACGCCGGCGCCGCCCGTCGAGATCGAGACCGGCGAAGCGCTGCCCGACGTCGCCGATCTGCGCGGCCAGCCCTTTCTGCGGTTCGCGCTCGAGGTAGCCGCCGCCGGTGGCCACAGCATGCTGATGATCGGACCGGCCGGCGCCGGCAAGTCGCTGGCGGCGCGGCGGCTGCCGTCGCTGATGCCGGCGCTCGACCGCGACGAGGCGCTCGAGGTGACGCGAATCGCCAGCGCCTGCGGCCGGCTCGCTCCGGGCCGTCTCGCCGCGCGGCCCTATCGCGATCCACATCACACGATCTCCGCCGCCGGGCTCGTCGGTGGCGGCTCGCCGCCGCGGGCCGGCGAGGTCACGCTGGCCCACCGTGGCGTCCTCTTCCTCGACGAGCTGGGTGAGTTCTCACGGGCGGCGCTGGAGGCGCTTCGCCAGCCGCTCGAGCAGGGCTCGGTGACGATCGTCCGCGCCGGGCACTCGGTTTCGCTGCCCTGCCGCTTCATGCTCGTCGCCGCCGCCAATCCCTGCCCCTGTGGACGCGGCCCCGAGTCGGACCGCTGCCGTTGCGGCCAGGCTGAGGTGGCGCGCTATGCCGCCAAGCTGAGCGGTCCGCTCGCCGATCGCATCGACATCTGCGTCGCCGTCTCGCAACCCTCCGCCGAGGCGATGCGGGCGCCCGCGGGTGAGGCTTCGGCTGCCGTGCGCGAGCGCGTCCAGGCGGCCCGGGCGCGGCAGGGCGACCGCCTCGGCCCCGGCCGCTGCAATGCCGACATGTCTCCGGTCGAAACGCGGCGCCACTGCCCGCTCGACGACGAGGCTGCCGGCGTTCTCACCCGTCAGCACGCCGAGCTGGGGCTGAGCGGGCGCGGCCACGAACGGGTGCTTCGCGTCGCCCGGACGCTTGCCGACCTCGAGGGGCGGGAGGCGATCACCGCCACCGACATCCTCACCGCGGGGAACATGCGCAAGCGCGAGGACGCGTGACTGCGCAGCCGCTGGCGGGCGAATGGCTCGTCGAGCTCCGACCGGGCGCCTGCGATGACTGCCTGCGCCGGGCGTTGTTCCTGCGGCTGCTTGGCCCCTACATCGAGCTCGTCGTCGTCGACCGCCGCGGCGCCCGCTGTGCCGAGCTGCTGCGGCTCACCGATGAGGACCTGGCGCGCGCGGTGGCGCCGGCGAAGGCCGGTGCCCTGCTGGCGAGACGCGACCGGCTCGACCCCGCTCAGCTTCGCGAGCGCCTCGACCGCGAGGGGATGTGGGCGTGCTGTCGCCACGCCCCTGGCTTTCCGCCGCCGCTGGGGGACATCGGCGACGCGCCTGTGGCGCTGTTGGGGCGCGGGCGCCAGGAGCTCCTAACCGCGCTGGAGCTCGAGAACACTGTGACGATCGTCGGCTCGCGCCGGGCGACCGCCTACGGGAGGGGAATCGCCGAGGAGCTCGCCGCCGGCCTCGCCGCCGCCGGGATGACCGTGGTCAGCGGCATGGCCAACGGCATCGACGCCGCCGCCCATCGCGGCGCCCTCGAGGCCGGTGGCAGCACCATCGCCGTCCTCGGCGGCGGACCGGACAGCGCTTATCCACATCGGCAGCGCCGCCTCTACGAGCGCATCGCCGAGCGGGGGCTCGTCGTCTCCGAGCTGCCCCCGGGAGCCGCCACCTGGCGCTGGATGTTCCCGGCGCGCAATCGGATAATGGCCGCGCTGGCGGCGATGACCGTCGTCGTCGAGGCGGCCGAGCGCTCCGGGTCGCTGATCACCGCCGAGATGGCGAGCGATCTCGGCCGTGACGTCGGCGCCGTCCCCGGGCCGGTCAGCTCCTGGCCGTCGAAGGGCGCCAATCGCCTGCTCCGCGACGGCGCCGCCGTCATCCGCGACGCCCAGGACGTCCTCGACTCGATGCTCGGGCCCGGTCAGCGCCTGGCGCCGAACCTGGGCGCGGCGATCGACGACGATCTGCGCAGCGTCCTCAGCCTGCTCGGCGACCGCGGCGCCGTCTGTGACGCGATCGCGGTGGCGGCCGAGATTGGGCCGGCGACAGCGGCCGAGCGACTGGCTCGCCTCGAGCTGATGGGCTACGCCCGCGGCGACGCCTCCGGCCGCTACTTCCGCACGCTGCTGGAGCCACCGCCCTGATCTCACTTTCATTCTCGCTCTAGGCTTCGGCCGTGACCGGCCGGCCCAGGATCCCCGCGGTGCTCTCGATCGCCGGCTCGGACTCCGGTGGCGGCGCCGGCATCCAGGCCGATCTCAAGGCCTTCGCCCGTTGCGGCGTCCACGGGATGACGGCGATCACGGCGCTGACCGCACAGAGCACCATCGGCGTGCTCGCCATCCACGCGGTGCCGCCGGCGATGATCGTCGACCAGGTGCGCGCCGTAGCCGAGGACATCGGCGTCGACGCCGTCAAGGTCGGGATGCTCGGCGACACGGCGGCGATCGCCGCCGTCGTCGAGGCCCTGACGCACGTCGGCGACGCTCCGCTGGTGCTCGATCCGGTGATGGTCGCCGAGAGCGGGGCGGTCCTGCTCGAGCGTCCGGCGATCGCCGCGTTGATCGAGCAGATGCTGCCGCTCGCCACGGTCGCCACGCCCAACCTTGTCGAGGCTCGCGAGCTGACCGGCCTGGGGGAGGGCGCCTCAGCGGAGGAGCTGGCCAGGGCAGTCCACTCGCTCGGCCCGGCCGCGGTCGTCGTCACCGGCGGTCACGGCGAAAGCGGCGAGGACGTCTTCTACGACGGCAGCGGCGAGCCGCGCGCGATTCCGGGCGAGCGCCACCCCGGCACCTCCTCGCACGGCTCCGGCTGCACCCACTCGGCGGCCCTCGCGGCACAGCTCGCGCTGGGCCTGGACCCGTTCACAGCGGCCCAGCGAGCCAGGCAGATCGCCGCCGAGGCGGTTCGCGATGGCCTCGACGAGATCGGCGCCGGGCCCGGGCCCGTCGACGTGCTCGGCCTGCGCCGCCGCGACCCCGCCGGCTGAGCGACCTTCGCGATCGGGAATAATCGCCAGATGCCGGCCGACTCCAGACGCTCCCGCTCCAGCGCCGTCTTCGACGGTCCCGACCGCGCTTTCGCCCGCGCCTACATGAAGGGCATCGGCTACGACGACGCCGCGCTCAGCAAACCGACCGTTGGCATCGCCAACACCTGGATCGAGGCGATGCCCTGCAACTTCCACCTCCGCGGCCTCGCCGAGCGGGTCAAGGAGGGCGTTCGCGCCGCCGGCGGTACGCCGATGGAGTTCAACACCGTGGCGATCTCGGACGGGATCACGATGGGCACTCAGGGGATGAAGACATCGCTCGTCAGCCGCGAGGTGATCGCCGACTCGATCGAGCTGACCGCCCGCGGCTACCAATTCGACGCCGTCGTCGCCCTCTCGGGATGCGACAAGACGATCCCGGGCTGCGTCATGGCCCTGGCCCGCCTCGATATCCCCTCGCTGATGCTCTACGGCGGCTCGATCATGCCCGGCCGCTGGCACGGCAAGGACGTGACGATCCAGGACGTCTTCGAGGGGATCGGCGCCCACGCCGCCGGCGACATGTCTGACGAGGACCTGCTCGACCTCGAGAACCACGCCAGCCCGGGGCCGGGAGCCTGCGGCGGCCAGTACACGGCGAACACGATGGCCTGCGCCTTCGAGGCGCTGGGGATCTCTCCCGGCGGCTCGTCGATGGTCCCGGCGGTGGACCCCGAGAAGGGCAGCGTCGCCGAGCGGATCGGCGAGCTGGTCATGGGAGTCCTCGGGCGCGACCTGCGGCCGAGCCAGGTGATCACCCGCGACTCGCTCGAGAACGCGATCGCGACCGTCTGCGCATCCGGCGGCTCAACGAACGGCGTCCTCCACCTGCTCGCCGTTGCCCGCGAGGCCGGGATCGAGCTCTCGCTCGATGACTTCGAGGAGATCTCGTCGCGGACGCCGCTGCTCGCCGACCTCAAGCCCGCCGGCCGCTTCGTCGCCGCCGACCTCTATCGCGCCGGCGGCGTGCCGCTGATTCTCAACCGCCTCGCCGAGGCGGGCAGCCTCCACGAGGACGCGATCACGGTGACGGGGGAGACGATCGGCGAGATCGCCGCCGCGGCACAGGAGGAGCCAGGCCAGGAGGTCGTGCGCCCGCTCTCGAACCCGCTCAAGCCGACCGGCGGCCTGGCGATCCTGCGCGGCAACCTCGCCCCCGAAGGCGCCGTGGTCAAGCTCGCCGGCACCGAGCGCAGCGGCCAGACCGGCCCCGCCCGCGTCTTCGAGTCCGAGGAGGAGTGCTTCCGCGCCGTCAAGGACCAGGCGATCAGGGCGGGCGACATCATCGTCATCCGCAACGAGGGCCCCGCCGGCGGCCCCGGCATGCGCGAGATGCTCCAGGTGACCGCCGCCCTCGTCGGCGAAGGGCTGGGCGAGAAGGTGGCCCTGCTGACCGACGGCCGCTTCTCCGGCGCAACCCGAGGCCTGATGGCCGGCCACATAGCCCCCGAAGCCCTCCGAGGCGGCCCAATAGCCGCCATCCACGACGGCGACGAAATCGTCTTCGACGTCGAAGCCCGGCGACTGGACGTCAACCTCACCGACGAAGAAATCGCAGAACGAATCAAGGAATACCGCTCGCCAGATCCGCTTTACACGACAGGTGTAATGGCGAAATACGCCAACAGCGTCAGCTCGGCCTCAGAAGGCGCCATTACGGTCTGAGCCCGCAATCTTGGCGACCAGCGGGTGGCCCGGTAAAGGGGCCCCACGGCGAGGAGCGCCGACACCGCAGCCGTGGGGGATCGTTACCGGGACAGGACCCGCTGGCCACCAACCATGGTCCCTCGCCAGAGGCCACTAACCCTCAGAGAGAAACCGGTCCATGAGCCGATTGAACCGAACCGGCCGCTCGAGCTGCGGCAGATGCCCGCAGCGCCCAAAGATCTCCACCCGAGCGTTCTCCCCGATCAATCGCTTATAGGTGCTCGCCGCCGCCACCGGCACGACCCGGTCCTCACGCCCCCAGACGACCAGCGTCGGCACCTCGATCTCGGTCAGCCGGTCGCGGATGTCGTAGCCGACCAGCGTCGTGATCGCCTCATAGAAGGCTGGAGCCCGCAGCGCCGGCACGGTCACCTCCCAGAGCAGCTCCTTGCGCAGCCGCCGCGGGTCGTGGAAGATGCCGCGGTAGGCGAGGTGGCGCAGCCGCGGCCGCTTCAGTCCCTCCATCTGGTAGCGGAAGGCGAGCGGGGCGGCGGCACGGGCGATCCGGCCGAAGACCATGGTCGGCTCGCGGCGTACGCGCGCGTAGCTGACCCCCGCCGCCGAGACGAGGACGAGCCTGTCGACACGCTCGGGGTCGTTGATCGCCAGCTCGGTGGCGATGAAGCCGCCCATCGAGTTGCCGACCAGGTTGCAGGTCTCGAGGCCCAGCCGCTCACAGAAGTCGTGGAGGAAGCGGCCGTAGGCGGGGATCGAGATCTCCCACGGCGGCATCGGGCTGGCGCCGAAGCCCGGCAGGTCGAGGGCGATCACCCGATGGCGCCGGGCCAGGTGGGGGATGTTCGCCAGCCAGTTCTGCCAGCTGCCGGAGAGCCCGTGGACGAGCACGACCGGCTCCCCCGAGCCGAGCTCGATGTAGTTGACCTGGCTGCCGACGACGTCGAGCGATCGCCGCTGCTGGCGCCAATCGATATCCAGCCATTCGGCATCCGGGTCGCCATAGGGGTCGGGCCCGTCGCTCGGCGTCGGCGAGGGCAGCCGCCGCTGCAGCGTGCCCGCCGGGAGGAGTTCGCCGACGCGGCTCAGGCGTAGCCCATTCGCTCGAGGATGGGGATCTCCCTGATCTGGGGCGGCTGCAGGTGGTCCCAGAGGATGCCCCGCGGTCGCGCGTAGGCTCGCTCGAGGTCGATCGCGGCTCGCGGCGTCGCGATCAGGTCGACCGGCAGGTCGTGCTCGGTCATCGGGATGTCCTCGCGCAGGATCTGGATCGGGTGGGCGGTGGTGGCGACCGTCGTGTGCTCGTCGATCTTGCCGGCGTCGACGAGCAGGCCGAACTCGAGGTCGGAGAAGCCGCCGCCCTTGCCGAGGCGGGCGCCGTCGAGGTTGGCGGCGACCGAGCCGCAGAGGACGAAGTCGATCTCCGGCAGCTGCTCGAGCGCGACGACGCGGCCGTGCTTGAGCGCTCCCTTGATCGTCGCCGCCTCGCGCACCTGGTCCTTGGTCAGGCGCTTGGGGTCGAGCAGCCGGAACGGGTGCTGGTCGCGCAGCCGCGGCACGGCCATGATCACGGTCTTTCCCTCTTCCAGCGCGGTCCGGCGGGCGTGGGTCTGTGGCGAGTCCGGGTTCGCCTTCAGCACCCGCGCCCGCTTCCAGAGGCGGTGGGCGGCGAGGCGCTCGGCGGCCAGCTTTGCGCCGGCGAAGTTGGGGATCCGGCTCTCGGCGCCGGGGAAGCGCGAGACCTTCTCTCGGTCCATCGCCTTCCAGACGGCGCGGCGCATCTGGTCCTTGCTGCGCATCGCCCGGAACCTAGACGATCGACGGCGCCGGCCCGGCGCTGCGCCTGGCGGCGCGAGCGATTGCTGCCAGAATCCGGCGATGGCCCAGGAGAGAGCAACGATCGCGCCGCCGCGGCGGCCGAGCAAGTCCGAGCCCGCGGCGGAGCTCGCCGAGCAGATGCGCGAGCTGCTGCCGGCGATCGAGCCCGACCGCACGATCGACGACTGGGGGCGCTCGGAGCGGGTCGAGGCGCTGCTCGACCGCACCCTCGTCGACTTCTTCTACCGCTACTGGTTCCGGGTCGAGGTCGAGGGCGTCGAGAACGTCCCCGCCAAGGGCGGCGCCCTGCTGGTCTCCAATCACGCCGGCGCGCTGCCGCCCGATGCGGCGATGATCGGCAAGGCGATCCACGAGGAGCACCCGAGCCCGCGACAGCTCAATATCCTCGTCGAGCACTTCTTCAAGGGATTTCCGTTGTTCTCGATGCTGCTGCCGCGGATCGGCTGCGTCGCCGCCCATCCGGCCAACGCCCATCGCCTGCTCTGCGACGAGGAGCAGCTCGTGCTCGTCTTCCCGGAGGGGGCGAAGGGGACCGAGAAGCTCTACTCCGAGCGCTACAAGCTGCGCCGCTTCGGCCGCGGCGGCTTCGTCGTCGCGGCGATGAAGGCGGGCGCCAAGATCGTCCCCGTCTGCGTCGTCGGCGCCGAGGAGGCGGCGCCGGTCTTCTACCAGGCGCGCTTCCTCAAGAAGCTGACCGGCCTCCTCTACTTCCCGGTGACGCCGACGTTCCCCTGGCTCGGGCCGCTGGGGATGATCGGCTACCTGCCGGCGAAGTTCCGGATCCGCTTCCTCGAGCCGATCGACACCGCCGGCATGGGGCCCGACGCCGCATCCGACCGGGCGCTGGTCCAGACTGTCGCCCAGGAGGTTCGCGCCCGGATCGCCGAGAACCTCGACGAGATGCTCTCCCAGCGGCGCTCGGTCTGGTTTGGTTGAGGGCCTCGCGACGATGACCGCGAGCCGCCGCGTTCTCGTCACCGGCCTGGCGACCTACTGGGGCGGTCGCCTGGCCCGGGCGCTCGAGGAGTTCGACGAGATCGAGGCGATCATCGGCGTCGACACGACCGAGCCGACCCACGAGCTCGAGCGCACCGAGTTCGTCAAGGTCGGCCACCAGCACCGGCTGATCGAGCGCATCGTCGAGGGAGCCGAGATCGACACGGTCGTCGACACCCGGCTCGTCGTCAACTCGCTGACGACGTCGCGCAAGGTCGCCCACGAGACCAACGTCATCGGCACGCTCAACATCCTCGCCGCCTGCTCGGCAGCCGACTCGCCGGTCCGCAAGCTGGTCTTCAAGAGCGCCGCCCACTACTACGGCTGCAGGCAGGAGGACCCGGCGTTCTTCACCGAGGAGATGGAGCGCCGCGATCGGCCGGGGAACTGGATCGAGCGCGACATCGTCGAGGCCGACGATGCGGTCACCGAGTTCGCCGAGCGCAACCCCCGGATCGCCGTGACCGTGCTGCGCTACGCCAACGTCATCGGCCCGGAGATGCGGACGCCGCACATGCGGATGCTCGCCCTGCCGCTGGTGCCGATGATCCTCGGCTTCGACCCCCGCTACCAGTTCGTCCACGCCGACGACGTCGTCCACACGCTCGAGCACGCGGTCATCCGCGAGCTGCCCGGCGTCTACAACGTCGCCGCCGACGGGGTCCTGCTGCTCTCCGAGGCGATCGGCCTGCTCGGCAAGCGGCCGCTGCCGGTGCTGCCGCCCTTCGGCACCGGCCTGATCGTCGCGCCGCTTCGTCAGCTCGGGCTGCGGATCCCCGACGAGATGCTCGACCAGCTGCGCTTCGGCCGCGGCCTCGACAACCGCAAGCTCAAGGCGACCGGTTTCGAGTACGAGTTCACGACGCGCGAGGCGGTGTTGAAGCTGCGCGAGCATTTCCAGACCGCCCGCATCGTCCGCGCGATGCAGGAGCCCTACCGCTACCAGCACGAGGTCGAGACCTTTCTGCGAAGCAGCCGTCATGTCAGGGAGCGTGCCGGCGCCGCCGAGCAGCCTGAATAGGCGCTTGCAGGCACGCCGTCCTGCAGGGCCGGCCCGAGCCGCTGCCTAGACTCTGTCGCGTCGTCCGCTCCGAGTGGGGTAGGGAAGAGCCCATGGTCCGCAAGACGCAGATATCGATTCTCGTGATTGGCCTGATGCTGGTATTCGGCGCCGTCGGCGCCTGGGCCGTCGACGCATCTCAGGCCAGCAGGATCGCCAAGGGCGTCACGGTCGGCGGCATCGACATCGGCGACCGCTCCGCCGCCGCCGCGGCTGCTCGGCTGCGCAGCGACCTCGTCGCGCCGCTGGCCCGCCCGGTGACGGTTCGCTTCGGCGGCAAGAGCTACAAGCTCGGCCCTCGCCGCGCCAAGATGCACGCCGACATCGACGGCATGATCGCCGAGGCAAAGCAGGTGAGCCGCTCGGCGCCGCTGCCCTCGCGGCTCTGGCGCTACGCGACCGGCGGCGAGGTCAGCCGCAGCCTCACTCCTCGCATCACCTACTCCCATGCCGCCGTTCAGCGCTTCGTCGACTACCTGGGGGGCGAGATCGATCGGCCGGCCCAGGACGCGACGGTCCGCGCCGGGCCGAGCTCGGTCAACCCGGTCCCATCTCGCAAGGGCGTTCGCCTCAACTCCGGCGCCCTGCGCGCCCAGATCGAGACCGCGCTCGAGGACCCCGTCGGGGCACGGTCCCTGCACGCGACGGTCAGGCACATCGACCCGAAGATCACGACGGCGACGGTCGCCGAGCACTACCCGACCTACGTCACCGTCGATCGCGGCAGCTTCCGCCTCAACCTCTACAAGCATCTGAAGCTCGTCAAGAGCTACCCGATCGCCGTCGGCATGGCTGGGCTCGAGACCCCCGCCGGGCTCTACCACATCCAGGACAAGGGTGAGAACGTCGCCTGGCACGTCCCCAACTCCGATTGGGCCGGCTCGCTCGCCGGCAAGGTTATCCCCGGCGGCTCACCCGACAACCCGATCAAGGCTCGCTGGATGGGCATCTTCGACGGCGCCGGCATCCACGGGACCACGGAGACCGGCTCGCTCGGCAGCGCCGCGTCGCACGGCTGCATTCGCATGGCGATCCCGGACGTGATCGAGCTCTATCCCCAGGTCTCGGTCGGCACGCCGGTCTACATCGGCAACTGAGCGCCCGTGCGGGGAAGGCGGCAGGGGCGACCCTCGCCGGCGCGAATTAGACGAGATGACCGAGATCGCCTGGAAGGAGGCACTACGAGACTTCGATCGCGATCTCGGCGCCCGCGGCTCGGCGGAGAAGACGCGGCGGGCCTACGCGACGGACCTAGCTCAGCTGGCGTCGTGGTGCCAGCGGATGAGCCTGGCGCCCGAAGGCCTCGGCTACCGCGACATGCGCCGCTACGCCGCCTCGCTCACCGAGTCCGGCGCCGCGCGTTCGACGATCGCCCGCAAGCTGGCAGCGACCCGCAGCTTCTTCTCCTTCCTGGTTCGCACGAAGCGCGTCGCTCAGAACCCGGCCGACCTGATCTCGGCACCGAAGCGCGAGAAGACGCTGCCGAAGGCGCTGGGCAAGGCCGAGATGGAGCGGCTGCTGGACCGGATCCCGGCGCATACGCCGCTCGAGGTCCGCGACCGGGCGCTGCTCGAGCTGGCCTACTCCTGCGGCCTGCGCTGCGAGGAGATCGTCGACCTCGACCTCGAGGCGGTCGACTTCGACTCCGAGCAGCTGCGAGTTCTCGGCAAGGGCTCCAAGACGCGCGTCGCGCCGATCGGCGAGCCGGCGCAGCGGGCGCTCGAGCGCTATCTGGCCACGGCGCGCCCGGCGCTGACGCGCGATCCCTCCGAAACGGCGCTGTTCGTCTCCAAGAGCGGCCGCCGCCTCTCGCCCTCGGACGTTCGCCGTCGCCTCGCCGGCTGGGTCAAGCACGCGGCGGTCGCCGGCCGCGTCTCGCCGCACACCCTGCGCCACTCTTTCGCGACCCATCTGCTCGAGGGTGGGGCGGATCTGCGGTCGATCCAGGAGCTGCTCGGCCACGCCAGCATCTCGACGACGCAGATCTACACGAGGGTCGAGCCGGAGTGGTTGCGCGGCCAATACGCCAGAAGCCACCCCCGCGCCTAGAGCAAGGTCATCTAGGCTGGTCGAGGCGATGCAGACGAACGTAAAGCAGGTCGAGCTCCGCGACCTCTGGCGACGCTACAAGGACGATGGCGACAAGCGCGCCCGCGAGCGCCTCGTCGTCGCCTACTCGCCCCTGGTCAAGTACGTCGCCGGCCGCGTTCGCTCGGGGCTGCCGGCGCACGTCGACGAGGGCGACCTGATCTCCTACGGGATGTTCGGCCTGGTCGGCGCGATCGAGCGCTTCGAGCCCGAGCGCGAGATCAAGTTCGAGACCTACGCCGTCGCCCGCATCCGCGGCGCGATCATCGACGAGCTGCGCTCGCTCGACTGGGTGCCGCGCTCGACCCGGTCCAAGGCGCGCCAGATCGAGCAGGCGGCGATGAAGCTCGAGCACACGCTGCAGCGGGCACCGACCGAGGAGGAGCTCGCCGAGAAGCTCGAGATGACGCTCGAGGAGCTGCAGGCGGGGCTGCTCGAGATCTCGCAGTCCTCGGTCCTGGCCCTCGACGAGCTCTGGACGGTCTCCGACAGCTCCGGCGACCAGGTCTCGCTGCTCGACACGATCGAGGACCCCAACGCCGCCGATCCCCAGGCGGCGCTCGACTCGAACGAGATTCGCGACCGCCTGACCGAGTCGATCGAGACCCTGCCCGAGCGCGAGCGCCTCGTCGTCGCCCTCTACTACTACGAGAACCTGACGCTGAGGGAGATCGGCGAGGTCCTCGGCGTCACCGAGTCGCGCGTCTCGCAGCTGCACACCAAGGCCGTGCTGCGGCTGAAGAGCACGCTCAAGGCTCAGCCCGCCGCGTAGCTCGTCTTATAGATTCCTGCCGTGGGTCACAAGGCAGTGGATCGGATCCGCAACGTCGCCCTCGTCGGCCACCGTGGCGCGGGCAAGACCAGCCTCGCCGAGGCGCTGCTGTTCGAGGCCGGCGTGACGACGAGGCTCGGCAGCGTCGCCGAGGGCTCGAGCCTCTTCGACTTCGAGCCCGACGAGCAGGAGCGCGAGATGTCGATCGGCGCCGCGGTTGCCTCCTTCGAGCACGAGGGCCGCAAGGTCAACCTGATCGACACCCCGGGCGAGCCGAGCTTCGTCGCCGACACGCTCGCCGCGCTGCGCGTGGTCGACGCGGCGGTCGTCGTCGTCAACGGCGTCATGGGGGTCGAGGTCTCGACAGACCGGCTCTGGCGCCGCGCCGACGAGGAGGGCCTGCCGCGGCTGGTCTTCGTCAACATGCTCGACCGTGAGCGCGCCGACTTCTTCTCGGCCCTCGAGTCGCTCAAGGAGGCGTTTGGCCCCCACGTCGTCGCCACCGAGATCCCGATCGGCGCCGAGCACGAGATCTCCGGCATCATCGACCTGATCGACATGAAGGCCTTCGCCTACGAGGGCGCGGGCCGCGGCAATGCCCGCGAGCAGGAGATCCCCGCCGAGATGGCGGCGCTCGCCGAGGAGTACCGCGACAAGCTGATGGACGAGGTCGCCGAGAACTCCGACGAGCTGATGGAGCGCTACCTCGAGGGCGAGGAGATCTCGCACGAGGAGATCGTCGGCGTCCTCAAGCAGGGGGTCACGGCGGGGCGGATCTTCCCGGTGACCTGCGGCGTGGCGACGAAGAACCTCGGCACCAACCGCCTGCTGGAGGCACTGGTCGAGGACCTGCCCTCGCCGGCGATGCGCGGGCCGGTGACGGCGCTCGACGACGATGGCGAGGAGGTCTCGATCGAGCCGAGCGAGGACGGCGAGGCGATCGCCTACGTCTTCAAGACGCTCGCCGACCCCTACACGGGCCGCGTCAACCTCTTTCGCGTCTACGCCGGCGTCGTCAAGAGCGACTCCCATCTGCACAACGTCACCCGCCGGGCAAAGGAGCGCGTCGGTCAGCTCGGTGCGCCGCGCGGCAAGGAGATGGACAAGGTCGCCGACCTCGGCGCCGGCGACATCGGCGCCGTCGCCAAGCTGAAGGAGACTCGCGCCGGCGACGTCCTCTCGTCGAAGGAGGGCAGGGTCGCCTTCCGGACGCTCGACCTGCCCTCGCCGGTGATGGCATTCGCCTACGAGCCCAAGAGCAAGGGCGACGAGGACAAGGCGGCGACCGCGGTGCGCCGGCTCGCCGAGGAGGACCCGACGCTCGACGTCCACCGCGACCAGCAGACCGGCGAGCAGATCATCGCCGGGCTGACCCAGGTCCACGTCGAGGTCGTCGTCGAGCGAATGAAGCGCCGCTTCGGCGCCGAGATCTCGCTGAAGCCGCCCCGCGTGCCGTATCTGGAGACAATCCGCAGGCCGGCCAAGGCTCACGGCCGCTACAAGAAGCAGACCGGTGGCCGCGGCCAGTTCGGCGACTGCCAGATCGAGATCGAGCCCGCCGAGCCCGGCATCGGGCTCGACTTCGTCAACCGGATCAAGGGTGGCGTCATCCCCACCAGCTTCGTTCCCGCGGTCGAGAAGGGCATCGCCGAGGCGATGCTCCACGGCGTGCTCGCCGGCTATCCGGTCAAGGACGTCACCGTGCGGCTGGTCGACGGCTCGCACCACACCGTCGACTCCTCCGAGATGGCCTTCAAGATCGCCGGCTCGATGGCCTTCAAGCAGGCGATGGCCGAAGCCGACCCCGTGCTGCTCGAGCCAATCGTCCAGATCACCGTAAGCCTGCCCGAGGACTGCGTCGGCGACGTCATCGGCGACCTCAACTCGCGCCGCGGCAGGCCGCTGGGGATGGAGCCGAAGGGCCAGATGACCGAGGTCAAGGCCGAGGTGCCGATGGCCGACGTCCTCGACTACGCCCCCGACCTGCGCTCGATCACGGGCGGGCAGGGCGAGTACACGATGGACTTCCTGCGCTACGAGGAGGTCCCGCAGCACCTCGCCCAGAAGGTGATCAGCGAGGCTCGCAGCGAGGACGAGCCGGTCAGGGCCTGAAGCCGTGCCCGTCGACCGTCTCGCCGGCTGGGCGCGCCGGCTCGCCGTCGCATTCGCCGGCCTCGTCTTCCTGGCGCCGCTGGCCTACATGCTGGCCGGCGCGCTGCACGAGCCCGGGCTGCCGCGCCCGCACGGCTTCGACCTGATCCCGGCCCATCCGTCGCTCGACAGCTTCGACCGCGCCTTCGCCACAGTCGACCTCGGCCGCGAGCTGCTCAACTCGCTGCTCGTCGTCGCGATCGCCGTGCCGTTGACGGTCCTCGTCGCCTCCTGGGCCGGCTTCGCGATGACCAGGCTCTCGCCGCGGGCGCGCCGGGCGATGCTCGCCGTCTCGCTGCTGGCGCTGATGGTGCCGCTCTCGGCGCTCTGGGTACCCCGCTTCGTCATCTTCCGCGAGCTCGGGCTGACCGATACCTACGTGCCGCTGATCGCCCCGGCGCTGATGGGCACGACGCCGCTGTATGTCCTGCTCTTCTACTGGAGCTATCGTCGCATCCCCGGCGATCTGATCGACGCCGCCAGGCTCGAGGGCCTCGGCCCGCTGGCGATTTGGCGGCGGGTCGCGATGCCGCTGGTGCGGCCGACGACGTTCGCCGTCGCGACGCTGGCCTTCCTCTTCTACTGGGGCGACTTCGTCGGCCCGCTGCTCTACCTCGACACCCCATCGCGCTTCACGCTGCCGCTGGGCCTCAACGTCCTGCGCGGGCTGGCGCCCAGCGATGCGCCGGTGCTGCTGGCGGGGGCGCTCGTCGCAACGGTCCCGGCTCTAATAGCGTTCGCCGTCGTGCAGGGAAGGTTCCTGCGAAGCACGCGACTGGCGGGGTGGCTCGGACGATGAAGCTCAGAGGGCTGTTGACGGCGGCGAGCCTGGCGAGCCTGACGGCGCTGGTTGCGGGCTGCGGTGGCGGCGATGGCGCGACCACCAACGGCGGCGGGTCGAGCTCGGCCGGCGCAGCGATAACTCTCCAGGTCTCCGGCGATACACCCGAGCTCTCCTCCTATCCCAAGCTCGTCGACGCCTACGAGAAGCAGAGCGGCCGGCGAGTAAAGCTGGTCACCGTCGACAAGGGCGCCAACTTCCAGAAGCTGACGAGCGCCTTCGCCGGCGGCGACCCGCCCGACGCCTTTCTCGCCAGCTACTCGGACGCCGGCGCCTTCGCCGCCAAGGGCGTCCTCGAGCCGGTCGGGCCGCGGCTCGACGCCGCCAAGGGGGTGAGGCGATCCGACTACTACCGCCAGGCGCTCGACGCCTTCACGAGCGGCGGCCAGCTCGAGTGCATGCCGCAGGACATCTCGGGCACCGTCGTCTTCTACAACCGCGACGCCTTCCGCAGGGCGGGCCTGAGCGACCCCGCCGCCGGCTGGACCTACGACGAGCTGAAGGTGGACGCCGCCAAGCTGCGGGCGTCCTTCGGCGGCCAGCGCGATCGCTTCGCCGTCGGCTTCGAGCCTGACATGCAGCGGCTCGCCTCGTTCGTCTTCGCCGCCGGCGGCAAGCTCGTCGACGACGACCTCCGGCCCACCGGCTTCACGCTCGACACCCCCGCGGCGCGCAACGGCCTGAAGGCGTTCTTCGGCCTGGCGCCCTACAGCGCCGGTGAGGACGTCCTGCGCTCGCGCGAGCCTGACGAGCTCTTCGCCGAGGGCCAGATCGCGATCTTCATCGACGCCCGCCAGGAGGTGACGAAGCTGCGCGAGATCAAGAGCTTCGACTGGGACGTGGCGCCGTTCCCGAGGATCGCGAGCGGCTCGACCGCCCAGCGAAGCGACGGCTACTGCATCGCCAAGGGCTCCAACGCAGATGCCGCCTGGGACTTCATTCGCTTCGCGACCGGCCCGGCGGGGCAGCGCCTGCTCGCCGCCAGCGGCCGGATCATGCCGGCGCTGCGCCCCATCGCCGAGTCGGATGCGTTCCTCGCCCCGAAGCAGAAGCCGCGCTCGAGCCGGGTCTTCCTCGACGCGGTCAGCTCGCTGAAGCGGCTGCCGGCCTCGGCCGGCTGGGCGCAGGTCGGGATCGACAGCCACGCCCCGATCGAAGAAGCGTTCTTCGAGTCGGCGCGGGCCCACGACCTCAAGGAGCTGAGCGAGGAGTTCCTTCGCAAGCTCAACGCCGAGACCGCGGGCAAGTTCTAGTGCCAGGCCGCGGCTAGACTCGCGGCCGACCTGGCCTCAGTCGACCTAGAGAACCTCGGCAAGCGCTTCGGCGCCACGCAGGCGCTCGCCGGCCTCGACCTCGCGATCGCCGACGGTGAGCTGCTGAGCGTCCTCGGCCCTTCGGGGTCCGGCAAGTCGACGCTGCTGCGCCTGATCGCGGGGCTCGAGGGGCCGGATTCGGGACGGGTGCTGATCGACGGCGAGGACATGACGCCGGTGGCGGCACCCGAGCGCGGCGTGTCGATGGTCTTCCAGAGCTTCGCGCTCTTTCCCCACATGACCGTCGCCGAGAACATCGGCTTCGGCCTCGAGGCGCGCGGGGCCAGCTTCGCGAGAACCGAAGAGAGGGTCGACGAGATCGCGGCCCAGCTCGGCCTCGACGATCTGCTCGACCGGCGACCGGCTCAGCTCTCGGGCGGCGAGCGCCAGCGCACGGCGCTCGCACGGGGGCTCGTGCGCCGGCCTCGTCTGCTGCTGATGGACGAGCCGCTCTCCAACCTAGACGCGCCATTGCGCGCCGGCCTGCGCGCTGAGATCAAGCGCATCCACCGCGAGACCAAGACGACGATCGTCTACGTCACCCATGACCAGGTCGAAGCGCTGTCGCTCGGCGAGCGCCTGGCGGTGCTCGCTGGCGGTCGCCTCCAGCAGCTCGGCGTCCCCGCCGACGTCTACGCCCGCCCGGCCAATCTCTTCGTCGCCGGCTTCCTCGGCAATCCGCCGATGAACCTCGTCCGCGGTCAGGTCGAGGAGGGTGCGCTTCGCGCCGGCGTGGTGGTTGTGCCGCTGCCGCGCGAGACGGGACGGAGCGGGGGGGATCTGATCGCCGGCTTCCGCGCCGAGGCGACGCGGATCGCGCCGGCCGGCGGGCCCGGCTTCGCGGCCACCGTCGAGCTCGCCGAAACGATCGGCCACGATCGCCTGCTGCGGCTTCGAGCGGGCGAGCAGTCAATCGCCGTGCGTCCGCCGGCCGGCTTCTCGCCGGCCGAGGGCGCCGGTGTCTCGGTTTCGGTCCCGGCCGAGGACGTGACGCTCTTCGACCCGGCGAGCGGCGAGGCGCTGTGAGCCGCGAGCAGAGCCGCGCCTGGGCGATGCTCGCGCCCTATGCGGTCGGCCTTGCCGTCCTGATCGTCCTGCCGGCGCTGCTCACCTTTGGGCTGGCGCTGTTCCGCTACGACCTTCTGGGCAGCGCCGACTTCCGCTGGCTTGGCAACTTCGCCGACCTGCTCCGCGACCGCGACTTCCACCGGGCGCTCGCGAACTCGCTCGTCTTCATCGCGATCGCCGTGCCGCTGCGGCTGATCGGCGCGCTGGCGCTGGCGCTGCTGATGCATCGCGACTTTCGCGGCGCCGGCGCCGGCCGCACGGCGGCCTACCTGCCGACCGTCGTCCCCGACTCGGCCTATGCGCTGCTCTGGCTCTTCCTCTTCAACCCGCTCTACGGCCCGCTCAACGGCGGCCTCGGCGCGCTGGGGATCCATACGCCGGCCTGGCTGACCGTGGGCAGCAGCGCGATGGCGGCGATCATCCTGATGTCGTGCTTCACGATCGGCGAGGGCTTCGTCGTCGCCCTGGCAACGCGGCAGGAGCTGCCGGGAGAGCTCTACGAGCTGGCGCGGCTCGAGGGCTCGGGCCCGCTCTACACGCTGCGGCGCGTGACCTTGCCGCTGATGGCGCCGACGCTCGGCCTGCTGGCGGCTCGCGACGTCGCCTTCAGCCTCCAGGCGACCTTCGTGCCGGCGCTGCTGGTGACGCAGGGCGGCCCCAACCGGGCGACGACCTTCCTGCCGCAGCTGATCTACGAGAACGCCTTCCAGAACCTCCGCTACGGCTACGCGGCGGCGATGACGCTGACGATGTTCCTGGTCACGCTGGTGATCGTCTACGTCCAGTACCGGATCGTCGGCCGCTGGCGCTTCGGTTTCGGTCGCTAGAGCCCGCGTCCGTCGCGATCGCGGGCGAGATCCCTGCAAGCTGCGGGAATTCTTGCGGGCGCCGCCCGAGCCCGTTGCTAAGTTCGGGCCGTGCTCAACCTCGGCCGCAGCCGCCAGCGACCCTCGGCCGAAGGTGCCCTCGGCGCTGACGACCGGACCCTTCGCGCGATCGAGCTGTTCAACGCCGGCGACCGGGCCGACACCGTGCGACGGCTGACGAGGATGCTGGGCGCTCCTGATGTTTCGATCGGAACGGCGGCTGGGCCGCGCCGCGAGGTCCGGATCACGGTCGCCTGGGAGCTCTCCTGGTACCAGTGGGCTGTCGATCCCGACAACCAGCACTTCCCCTTCCGCGACCTGGGCCAGGGTGGCGATCCGGCCGAGCTCGACCTCTCGGCGCGGACGTGGAACGCCCGCGGCCTTGCCGACGGTCGCATCGCGCTCGGCCTTGCCGACGACAGCGACGCCGTCGCCTACGACCAGGCCGCGTGAGCGGGTCGATCCGCCGCGCCACCGTTCACACGGATGGCGGCGCCAGGGGCAATCCCGGGCCAGCGGCGATCGCGGCGGTCATCTCCGACGGCGAGGGCGGTGTCATCTCCGAGCACGCGGAGCTGATCGGCAAGGCCACCAACAACGTCGCCGAGTACCGGGCGGTCCTGCTCGGCATCGAGCAGGCGGACGGCCTCGGCATTCCGGAGCTCGACATCGTCTGCGACTCCGAGCTGGTCGTTCGCCAGCTGATGGGCCAGTACAAGGTCAAGGATGCCGCCCTGCGAGAGCTTCATGGCCAAGCGCTGAGCGAGCTGGAGAGCTTTGACGCCTGGTCGATCCGCCACGTCCGCAGAGAGCAGAACGCCCGTGCCGACGCCCTCGTCAACGAGGCGCTCGACGCAGCGCCGCGGGGCGCGGATTCTTAGAGCCCCGGGCTGCCCGTCCCCAGCGCCCCTGGCCTGTCCGCTCAACGACGGCCACGGGATCGCCGACGGTGAGGCCCCATCGACCTCTCGCAAGAGCCCGACAAGCCGCCTGGTTCCCGTCAATCGACTGAGCACCGCCGCCTATACTTCGCCGTCGCGCGGCTGTAGCTCAGTTGGCTAGAGCGTCTGCTTGCCATGCAGAAGGTCGAGGGTTCGAGTCCCTTCAGCCGCTCCTAGATGGGAGATTCCAGTGGGTTCTAGGGAGAGCACAGCGCAGACCCGGCCATCGCTCGACCCCGCGCGACTCGGCCGCGGCGACTTCGTCGCCGTCGCCGGCGCGATCGCGGTGCTGATCGCCGTCGTCTTCCTGCCCTGGTATGGCGTGGGATCGGGCAAGCTGGCACCGGTCTCGATCGACGCCTCGTTGCTCGCCGCCAACCAGGATCAGCCCGGCGTCCCGCCAAGCGTTGGCGCGCCGAACCAGGCCGACCCGTTCGGCGGCGACACGGCCCAGCCCGAGCAGTTCGTGCCGGCACCGCCACGGGCCCCCTCCGTACCCGACCAGCTGGGCGCCTGGAAGCAGGCCGGCGCCCTCGGCATCGCCATGAACGGCATCCTCATCGTCACGGCGCTGATCGCCCTAGGCTTCGTCGCCGCCGCCGGCTACGGCGAGCGCCCGGCGACCCGCGATGCCCTGCTCCTGGCGACCCTCGGCCTGGCAGGTGTCGCCGCCGTGATCGTGCGGATGGTCCAGCGCCCCGACGAGATCGCCCACTACTCCTTCAACGCGACCCTCGAGGTCGGCATCTACGTAGCCCTCATCGGCGCGATAGCGATCGCCCTCAGCGCCCTCGCCTCGCTCGGCGGCCAGCGACCGATCCCGGTCTTCGCCGGAGCCGAGGGGGCACCCCGCCCGCCCTCGCTACGCTGAGCCCGATTACGCTTCATCGCCCGGCGCCTTGGCGGAGTGGCTACGCAGCGGCCTGCAAAGCCGTTTACACCGGTTCGACTCCGGTAGGCGCCTCTCGCCGGATTCGCCGTCCTGCTTCGCGCAGCCGTCAGTCCTCGGCGTGGCCGCAGGCCAGCAGGCCGTAGTTGCGGGCGGCCTTGTCCGCCGCTAGGAAGACGTCCGTCTCGACCAGGACGTGGACCTTCCTGGGGTCGGCCGCGACCTCGCGCAGCACCGCCAGGGCGTCCTGGGTGGCGCGGAAGTAACGCTCGAGCTTGGCCTCGTCGCCCTTTGGCGGCGTGATCTTGCGCAGCGTCGCCAGCTGGCGCTCGAACGTCGGGATGATCGCCCTGACGTATTTGGCATAGAGGGCCGGCGGCGGCGAGCGGTCGAAGGGGATGCCCTTGAAGATCGTGTTGTCGAGGTGGGCCTGCTCCTCCTCGATGTCGGAGCAGACCTTGTTGGCCTTGGCGGCGTACTGGGCGTGGGTGGGGGGTGGGTTGTCGCTGACCGGGCCGAGGACGACGAAGAGGGCGATTCCGATCACCGTGAGGGCGACGAGGACGTCGACGATCCGCAGCTTGCGCCGGCTCATCTCAGCCGCTCAATGGCAGTGGAAGCGGCCCTGCTGCTTGAGCTTGACCCGCGGTGTGCCTGGATACTGCGGCCCGCTGATCCGCGTCCGTCGCGAGCCGTTGAGGAATTGCAGCTTGAACGGCGGGTGCATCTCGTAACTGCCGAAGGGGCCGTGGAAGGTGTCGCAGACCAGCACGCCGGTGAAGCGGATCCGGTCGCCCGGGTGAGGGTCGTGGGGCCCGTTGCCGTGGTCGTGCTTCGAGGTGTTGCGGAGGTGGTTGGCGTCGCGGTCGAGCACCTCGGCGCGGGCGATCCGGCCGCTGAAGCCGAGGTGGATGTCGTTGTCGTTGCTCGAGTAGTAGTTGGACCCCGAGATTCGCTCGACGATCGTCTTGCAGCGGCTGATGATCTGCAGTCGGTGGGGCTTCCAGACGCCGTCCATCGTCTGCTCGGGCGGCGGGCAGGCGCTGGCCCAGGTGAACGCTCGCGAGGGGCCGAGCTGCTTCGTCGTCCCCGGCTGGCGCCAGGTCACCTGGTAGTGGCCGGGCCCCTGGGTGCGGAAGTAGCGGCCCCAGTTGACGATCGAGACAAAATGGCCGTGGGTCTTGGCGGCGCGGAAGGTCCGGCAGCGGCGGTCGTTCTGACCCTTCAGGTGCGGCCCGCGCAGGCATAGCGTGTAGTTGCCGCCGAGCGGGCCGACGAGGTAGAAGAAGATCCGCGGGCCTTTCTTCTTGACCAGCGTCGTGTCGAGGACAGGGGGGCACGTTCCCGGCGGCCCGGTCGGCGCGAACTCGTCGGCGCCGATGTCGCGGACGATCTCGCAATCGTCGTTGCCGTCGACGAGGCGAGGGTCGCCGTCGACGTCGCCGCCGGAGTCCTCGGCGAAGGGGTCCGGGTTGCCGGCGTCGACCAGGTCGCCCGAGGCATCGCCGTCGAGGTGGAATGCCGAGTCCGAGAAGACCGGCGTCGCGCTGGTGTCGAAGCTGTCGCAGCCGTCGATGGCCGGGCTCACGGGGACCGCCGGTCCGCGGGAGAAGGAGATGTGGCACTGCTCGCTGGTGCTTCCCGGCGCCGCGGCGATCCCGCCCGTGCCGTCGTCGCCGACGATGCTCGAGTCGAGCGTCAGCTCGGCGTCGCCGACGGTGATCTCGCTGCCGCCGCTCTTGGCGGCGATCGTCGCGTTGCGCACGGTCGCGTCGGCGCCGTTGCCCGCCGCCGTCGTGTCCGTGAGTGCAAGGCCGGCGACGCTCGTGCCGCTGATCACGTCGTCGAAGAGGCTGACCGCTGCGGTCGTGTTCTCGACGCTGATCCCGGTGGCGGCTCCGCTGACCCGGTTGCGCTCGAGCTTGGCGCCCGTGCCGGTTCCACTGAGCGGCGGTGAGGCCTCGGAGATGGCGATCCCGGTGGCGGCGCCGGGGATCGCGATCGAGTTGCCGGTCAGAATGGGGCTGGCGTAGCCGGAGATGTCGATGCCGGTGCCGCTGATCGAAGTCAGCTGGTTGGCGTTGAGGGTGGCCAGCGAGCCGTCGAGGACGATCCCGTCGTCGAGCCCGCTGAGGCTGTTGCCGCGGACCTCGGTCATCGGCCCTGGGGCCGGCGAGTGAAGCGAGATGCCGGTGCTGCCGGCGCCGCTGCCGCCGATCGTGTTCTCGATCAGCTTGGGGTCGGCGCCGCCGCCGACGTCGATCCCGACCCCGTCGCCAGGCGGTGTCGCCGGTGGGTGGATGCCGACGATCGAGTTGTGCTGGACCTGGGGCAACGCCGCCGCGCCGTCGAGCCAGATCGCCGTGCTGAAGCCGCTGATCGAGTCGTCGGCGATCTCGGCCGTCGAAGCCATGGCGCCGGCGATCTGCAGCCCTATCTGGGCCTCCGCGCAGGTCGTCGTGAAGCTGAGGTTGGTGATCGATCCCGCCGACTCGGCGGCGCCGACGCTGAGAGCCGGCGCGACAGGCGCGGTGCAGTCGGAATCGGCGGCGATCGCCGGTGCCGTCGCTCCCTCGCCCTGCAGTGACTTGCCGCCGGCCAGCGTCAGCTTCTCCGCGTAGGACCCGGCGAGGACGTGGGCGGTCTCGCCGGCGCCGGCGCGGTCGATCGCGGCCTGGATCGTCTTGCAGGGCCCCTCGGCCGGATCGGCCGGGTTGGCCGGCGGGTTGCCGGTGACGGTGTCGTGGACGCAGTCGTAGGCGTCGTCGCCGTTGGTCGCGTCGGCGTAGGTGTCGGCCGCGAGGGCGGGCGCGGCAGTCGCTCCGAGCAGCGCCGCGGTCAGCGCCGCGAGCGTGGCGAGACGCCGCGCCGGGCTCATCCGGCCCCCGGGCAGTGGAAATGCCCGGCCTGGTTGAGGTTGACGCTCGGCGTGCCGGGGAACTGCGGGCCGCCGCTGTGGCGGGAGATGACGCGGTCATGCGGGCCGAGCAGCTCGGTCTGGAAGACCGGGTGGATCTCGGTGTGGCCAAAGGGCCCGTGGAAGGTGTCGCAGATGAAGGCGCCGCTGATCGCGTAGCGGCGGCCGCTGCGCGGCGGCGGGATGTGGCGCGGCTGATCGCGGGGGATGATCTCGAGCACCCCGGCGGCGCCCTTCTCCTCGTGGCGGAAGCTGATGTGGAAGTCGCCGTCCTGGTGGGAGTGGCTGATCGTGTGAGGCTTGCCGTGGATCGTCCGGCACCTGTCGATCACGATCAGGCGACTGGGCTTCCAGACGCCCTTCAGCGTCATGTTGCCCGGCGCGCAGGGGCCCCAGGTGAACGTCTGGCCAAGGCCGATAGGGTGGTTGCCGACCGACCAGCGCACGCGGTAGCGGCCCGGGCCTCGGTAGGGGAACTTCTGCGACCAGTTGACCTTGTCGGTCCAGAAGCCAATGCTCGATTTGGTTGCCCGGAAGACCTTGCAGCTCTTCGCCTTCGGACCGTCGACGCAGAGCTTGTAATTGCCGATCCTCCGCACGCTCCGGATGCTCAGGATCTCGAAGACCGACTTGGGGTTGAAGTCGGCCGATGTGAGTGCATTTGTCGGCGGAGGGCACGGAGTTAGCGTCAAGGTGTGCAGCTCTGCGGCCCCGATGTCATTGCGGCCGTCGCTGTTGCAGCCGTTTGGCCAGAAGCGTGACCTGCCGTAGAGATCGGTCAAAGGAAAGCTCGGCGATGGGTTGGGGTTCGCTTGGTTGACGACGCCGGTACTGCCGTCGTCGATCGCGAATGGGCCGGGGCTCTCCAGCGTGTCGTCGAAGATCACGGGGCCGTTGCTCTGGAACGTCCCGCAAACCCCGCTGCCGCCGGCTGGGCCGCGCGAGAAGACGATTGTGCAACTGGCGCCGGGGCTAGCCGAGATGCCGCCGTCCCCACTACCGCTGTCGCCGACGATGGTCGAATCGAGCATCAGGTGGGTGTCGCTGAGTGATACCGCCGCCACTCCAGTGCTGTCGATGAGGTCGGCGTTCGTGGCGCCGACGTCGCCCTCGCCCTCGCTACCCGGATCGACGGGAGTCGTGTCAACGCTGACCAGCGCGCCCCCTCCAGCCGCTCGAACGCCGTCCTGCAGGAGGGTGACCAGTCCGCCGTCGGTGTCGGAGATGCCGGTCGTCTCGTCGACGATCTGGTTGCGCTCGAAGGCGACGGCGGTGGCCGCAGGCGTTCCGGCGCCGCTGTTCCGCAGCCGCACACCGATCGTCGGCGCCGCTCCGGGCCCGTCGATCAGGTTGTGGCGAAGGACGACGTTGGCGCCATAGTCAATCTCCACTCCGACCCCCTCCTGGCCGCCGCCGTAGGCGTGGAGGCCCGAGATGTGCGCGTCGGCGATGGTGGGCGTCGAGATCACCGCTTCGCCCGCGAAGCCGATCGCGATCGCCGTGGCGAAGCCGCTGAAGTCGTTGCCGGCGCCGGAGCTGGCGTCTAGCGATGGCGCGCTGGAGCCGTGGACGGCGATCGCCAGCTGGTCGTCGGCCGGGCTGGCGTCGCTGAACGTGTTGCCCGAGATCGCCGTCGCGCCCGAGCCCTCGCCGACCGCGAGGTCCGGCGTCGTCGCGCTGAGCTTGGTCGCGTCGTCGAACCGGTTGTCGCGAACGACCGCGCCGCCGGCGCCGCTGCCGAGCTCGAGGTCGACGCAGCCGGCCTGCGACTCGATCGTCAGCCCGGCGACCGTGGCGGCGCTCGTCGCCGAGATCGTCGGCGCCGCGCAGGCGACGTCAAGGGGATCGCCGCTGAGCACCGCTGCGCCGCTCGTGTCGGCGCCGCCGGCGCCGCTGTCAAACGCCTCGTTGACGAGCGTCTCGCCCTGGGCCAGGGATACGGACTCCGGATAGCTGCCGCCGCCGACGTGGATCTCGTCGGCGCTGGCGAACTGCCCGATTGCCTGGGCGATCGTCTTGCAGGGGGCGGTGGCCACCTGGCAGTCGTTGGGCGTGTCGGGGTCGCCGGGAACGGCAGCGGGGACGGCGTCCGCCCCGCCGTCATCGACGTAGCGCGTCGCCGCCATCGCCAGACCGGGAGCGACGAGCCCGATCGCGATCAACGCCGTCAACGCCCAGAGGGCAAGGCGACCAGGGGGAAGAGCCACGTCCTGGGGCCCGGCTAGAGGCCGGCGCAGTGGAAGCGCCCGTTCGGCGTGTACTGGACCGACGGGGTTCCGCCGCGCTCGGGGCCGCTGATGAACCTGCGCGCGATCTTGGTCGAGTTCGGCTTCAGGTAGTCCATCTCGAAGACCGGATGGAACTCGCGGTGGGCGTTGTGGAAGGTGTCGCAGACGTCGACGCCGACGATGCGGACGCGCCGTCCGCCGGCGGGACGCGGGATGCGGCCGCGGTCACGCGGAATGATCTCGAAGTTCTTCATCGATCCGGCGGTGCTGCCGATCGGGTTGACCTTGATGTGGTAATCGCCGTCGAAGGCTGTGAACGAGCCGTTGATGAGCACGTATGCAACCTTGCAACGGTTGATGACCTGCAGGCGGCTCGGCCGCCAGACACCCTTCATCGTCAGATTACGGGGAGCGCAGGGACCCCAGTCGTAGGTCCTCGTCTGGCCCAGCTGGTGGCTGCCGCTGAACCACTTGACGGTGTAGTGGCCGGCGCCGCGGTAGGTGAACTTCCGCGCCCAGTTGACGCTGTCGGTGAACTTGCCGTGGCGCTTGGCGGCGCGGAAGGTCTTGCACTGCTTCGGGCCGGGACCGTCGACACAGAGCCGGTAGTTGCCGAGCTTCTTCTCGCTGCTGATGTTGAGGAACTCGTAGAGGCTGCGCTCGCGGACCGAGGTCGTCGGCTTGTGCAGGCACTGCCCGGAGATCTGGAACTCGGCGGCGCCGATGTCGATGCGAGCGTCGCAGTCGCGATCGCCGTCGACGATTCGGTCGTGGCCATAGAGGTCGTCGTCGACCATGCCGAAGCTCGTGACCGGGTTGCCGAAGTCGATCAGGTTCGGGTTCGAGCTGGTTAGCTCGAGGGTCGAGCCGACGAAGTGCGGCGCGTCGTGGGTGGCGAAGCCGGCGCAGGGGGGATTGGACGAGCTCGGGCCGCGCGAGAAGACGATCGTGCAGCTGGCCGTGCCGTTGGCGTCTATCCCCTCGTCGCTGCTGGCTGTGCCGCCGCCGACGATGCTCGAGTCGAGCGACAGGAGGGTCGAGTTGAGCGAAGCGGCGAAGCCACTGTTGGCGTCGATCAGGTCGACGTTCTTGGCGCTGACGTTGCCGCCGCCGTTGATTGTGTCCGTGGCGACGATGGCGCCGCCGCCGTTGGAGCGGATCGCGTCCTGGGAGAGCGTCACCAGGCCGGCGTCGGTGTCGGCGAGGCCGGTCTCGACGCCGGTGATCTGGTTGCGGGAGAGCGTCGCCCGCGTGGTCGCCGGGGTCACCGTGTCCTCGACGATGCGGACGCCGATGGTCGAGCCGGCGGTGCTGGTGGCGATCGAGTTGTCGCTGAGGCTCGGGTTCGAGTCGAAGCCGATATCGACGCCGACCCCGGCGACGGCAGTGCCGGGATGGATGCCGTCGATGGCGTTGCCATCGATCGAGGGGGTCGCGCCACCGGCGCCCGAGACGCCGACGACGATCGCCCGAGCGAAGCCCTGGAAGCTGTTGGCGGCGCTGCCTGGGCCGCCGATCGCGGGCGAGCTGGCGCCGGAGACGACGATCCCGGTCTGGTCGCCGCTGGTCTGCCCGGTGAGGAAGCCATTGCCGAGAATCGACGGCGCGCCTGCCGTCACGGTCAGGTCCTCGACCGTTTTCGCCGCATCGTCGAAGCTGTCGCCCTGGACCACGGCGCTGCCGGAGCCGGTGTCCAGCAGCAGGTCGCGGCAGCCCGACTGGGAGCGGATCGTAAGAGCCTGCACGGTCGCCGTGCTCGAGACGGTGATCGTGTCGTTGGGGCAAGCCGCGGCGCTGCCGTCGATGACCGCCGGCAGCGTCGTCGTGACACCCGGGGCGGTGGAGGCGAAAGCGCTGCCGATCAGCGTCTCGTCCTTTGCCAGCGTCACCGACTCGTGGTAGGTGCCGCCGCCGACGTCGATCGTGTTGCCGCTGCCGATCTGGATGGCGACGGCGTGGCCGATCGTCGCGCAGGGATCGTTGGGGTCTGTGCAGAGGTTTGCCCCTACGGAGTCTGAGCCCTGGTCGTCGACGTAGAGCGTCGACGCCGACGCGTAGGCGGGCAGCGCCAGCAGCATCGCTGCGACGGCTGCGGCGAGCGTCAAGCCCCCCCTTGCACGGTCCCTGGCCCAACTCACAGGTCGAAGCCTACACGGCTCCGGCCCCGCTCAGAACCCCTCCACGGAAAAGGGCCCCGAAGGGCCCTTTGGTTCCGAAAGGACGTACCACCGGAGGCTCTGTGCATCCGGCCCGTCGGTCCTTCAAGTTTCCTGCGTCTGTCATCGGCAGACGCTTGCGATCACTTAACACGAGGCTTCTTCGGCTGTTACAGAAGACCTGCTCCGACGGAAGAACCTTGTGTGAGGATCAGCTTACACAAATGCCTCGCCCGCGAGAGCCTCTTCAGGGCTAGGATGGCAGCGATCGTGCGGACGGCGGACCCATGCGCTACCTGATCACCGGCGGCTCCGGCTACATCGGCGGCCGGCTGGCGGCGCTGCTCGCCGAGCGAGACGACACCGAGCTCGTCCTCGGGGTCGATCTGCGCCCCCCGGCCGGCCTGCCGCCGCGCTGCGAGTACGTCGAGGCCGACGTCCGCGATCGCGAGCGAATCCGCGAGCTGCTCGAGGCCCGCGAGATCGACTGCCTCGTCCACCTGGCCTTCCTGCTGAACCCGATTCACGACGAGGCGCGGATGTACGACATCGACGTCAACGGCACCCAGGCCGTGCTCCAGGCCGCCGCCGCGGCGGGCACCGGCCAGGTCCTCGTCACCTCCTCGGCCACGGCCTACGGCGCCTGGCCCGACAACCCCGTGCCGATCGCCGAGGACTGGCCGGTCCGCGGCATGCCCGACTTCTCCTACGCCCGCCACAAGGCCGAGATGGACCGGCTCTGCCAGCTCTGGGCCGCGGAGCACCCCGATCGCGTGATGACGATCGTCCGCCCCTGCATCGTCATGGGCCCGAACGTCGAGAACTTCATCTCGCGGATCTGGACCAAGTCGCCGTTCGCGATCCTCTTCGACGGTCTCGACTACGAGTTGCAGTTCGTCCACGAGGACGATGTCGTCGAGGCGATCACGAGCCTGCTCGACGCCGGCGTCGGCGGCGCCTTCAACATCGCCGGCGACGGCATCCTCAGCTACCGCGAGTCGGCCGAGATGATCGGCCAGCGGGTCAGCGAGATGAGCCTGGCGCGCGCCTACAAGCTCTACAAGATCCTCTGGGCGCTGCGCTTCCCCGGCGTCGAGGCTCCCGCCGGCGTCGTCAAGACCGGCCGCTACCCCTGGCTGGTCTCGAACGAGAAGCTCAAGGCGGCGACCGGCTGGCAGCCCCGCCACACGAGCCGCGAGACCTTCGAGCTGGCAATGCGCGCCAAGGGCAAGCTGCGTCAGGCGGAGGACGGCTCGGCCGTTGCTAGGCTTGGCGCCGAGGGCTGATTCCGGCCCGTCCCAGGGCGATTAGCTCAGTTGGGAGAGCGCCGCCTCGACAAGGCGGAGGTCACTGGTTCGAGCCCAGTATCGCCCATCTCTCCGCGCTTCTCTCACCGCCTCAGTCTCACTAGGCTGGCGGGGTGAAGGTCAGGCTCCCCGACGGCAACGAGCTCGAGCTCGACGACGGCGCCAGCGGCGGCGATGCCGCGGCGGCGATCGGCGCCGGGCTCGCCAGAGCGGCGCTGGCGGTCAAGGTCGACGGCGAGCTGCGTGACCTCGCAGCGCCGCTTCCCGATGGGGCCGCTCTGGAGATCGTCACCGACCGCTCGCCCGAGGCGCTCGACCTGATTCGCCACGACGCCGCCCACGTTCTCGCCACGGCCGTCGTCGAGATCTGGCCGGGGACCAAGGTCTCGATCGGGCCGCCGATCGAAAACGGCTTCTACTACGACTTCGAGTTCCCCGACGGCGTGCGCCTCACCGACGCCGACCTCGAGCGCGTCGAGGAGGCGATGCGCGCCCACGTCAAGGCTGACGAGGCCTTCGAGCGCCGCGAGCTTCCGGTCGCCGAGGCGATCGAGCTCTTCCGCGCCGCCGACCAGGCCTACAAGGTCGAGCTGATCGAGGATCTCGTCCGCGACGAGGGCGTCGAGACCGTCTCGCTCTATCGCAACGGGCCCTTCGAGGACCTCTGCCGCGGGCCGCACGGGCCCTCGACCGGGCGGATCAAGGCGCTCGAGCTCAGCTCGCTCGCCGGCGCCTACTGGCGCGGCGACGAGACGCGGCAGATGCTGACGCGGATCTACGGCACAGCCTTCTTCTCCAAGCAGGACCTGGAGCAGCACGTCGAGCGGATCGAGCAGGCCCGCGCCCGCGACCATCGCCGCCTCGGCCCCCAGCTCGGGCTCTTCATGCTCCGCGACGAGGCCCCCGGGATGCCGTTCTGGCTACCGGCCGGCACGGTGCTGCTGCGCCAGATGCAGAAGGCCGTTCGCTCTCAGCTCGAGCGCCGCGGCTACGTCGAGATCGAGACGCCGCAGATCCTCGACGAGGAGCTCTGGCATCGCTCCGGGCACTGGGAGAACTACAAGGAGAACATGTTCTTCACCAGCTCGGACTCCGCCAGCGGTGACGACAGGGGGGAGGGGCGCCGCTTCGCCGTGCGGCCGATGAACTGCCCCGGCGCCTGCCTCGTCTACTCCTCCGAGCGCCGCTCCTACCGCGACCTGCCGCTGCGAATGGCCGAGTTCGGCCGCGTCTCGCGCAACGAGCGCGAGGGCGTCCTCCACGGGCTGTTGCGCGTTCGCTCCTTCGTCCAGGACGACGCACACGTCTACTGCGCCGAGGAGCAGATCACCGACGAGGTCGCCTCGATCTGCGAGGCGATCGACGAGCTCTACTCGCAGTTCGGCTTCGAGGACGTTCGCGTCGAGCTCTCGACCCGGCCCGAGAAGCGGATCGGCAGCGACGAGCAGTGGGACCGCGCCGAGGCGGCGCTGCGCGAGGCGCTCGACCGCCAGGAGCGCGAGTACGAGGTCAACCCCGGCGACGGCGCCTTCTACGGGCCGAAGATCGACTTCCACATCACCGACGCGCTCGGCCGCTCCTGGCAGTGCGGAACGTGCCAGCTCGACTTCTTCATGCCCGAGCGCTTCGACCTGACCTACCAGGGGGCCGACAACTCCGAGCACCGCCCGGTGATGATCCACCGCGCCCTGCTGGGCTCGATGGAGCGCTTCGCCGGCATCCTGATCGAGCACTACGGCGGCCGCTTCCCCGCCTGGCTGGCGCCGACCCAGGTCGGCATCCTGCCGGTCGCCGACCGCCACCTCGAATACGCCGCCAAGCTCGAGTCCGAGCTCGGCGCGGCGGGGCTGCGCTGCCGCGTCGACGATCGATCGGTCTCGGTTGGCAAGAAGATCCGCGACGCCGAGGAGGCGAAGCTTCCCTACATGGTCCTGGTCGGCGATCGCGAGCTCGAAGCCGGCGTCATCTCGCTGCGCTCGCACGACCAGGGTGACGAGGGCCAGATTCCCGCAGCCGAGCTGATCGCGCGTATACTGGCCGAGTTGCCGGGCACCGAAGACAAGACGCGCGCTTGAGCGCCCTCGTGCCCGCAGTCCCTGCTCCACACCCTCGCCGCTCCTTGAAGCTCTCTTTCTAGTGCCGGTTCCGCGCAGGTTCGACCGGCAGCCGCCCGAGCGCGATCCGACGAGGATCAACGACCGCATCCGTGTTCGCGAGGTGCGGCTGATCGGCGCCGACGGCGAGCAGATCGGGATCGTCGCGGTCGAGGACGCGCTCGAGCGCGCTCGAGCGGCCGAGCTCGACCTGGTCGAGGTCGCCCCCGAGGCCAAGCCGCCGGTCTGCAAGATCCTCGACTACTCGAAGTACAAGTACGAGCAGGAGCAAAAGGCCAAGCAGGCGCGCAAGCACCAGCAGCAGATCAACGTCCGCGAGATCAAGCTGCGGCCGAAGATCGCCGACCACGACTACGAGACCAAGAAGGGCCACGTCCTGCGCTTCCTCAACCACCAGGACAAGGTCAAGGTCACGATCATGTTCCGCGGTCGTGAGACCGCCCACCCCGAGCGCGGCCGTGCCCTGCTGAAGCGGCTCTTCGAGGACCTCGGTGGGATGGCGACGATCGAGCAGGAGCCCGAGCAGGAGGGCCGCAACATGACGATGATGCTGGCGCCGTCGAAGGAGATCCTGGCCCGGACCAAGAACGGCGCCTCCTCGGAGGCGGGCGACGAGCCCGCAGAGGACCAGACGGCCGCAGAGGTAGAGCCGCCTGCGGCCGACGCCCCCGGCACGGAGGAAGCCGCCGGTACCGAAGAAGCCGCCGGCACGGAGGAAGCGGCCTAGCCAAGCCGGTCGGTGGTGCCCGGGCAAGGCGCGGGCGTCTGCTTCAATAAGCCCTCGCCATGCCGAAGATGAAGACCCATTCCGGCGCCAAGAAGCGGTTTCGCAAGACCGCCAAGGGCAAGCTGCGCGGCCGCCGCGCCTACTCCAGCCACATCCTGGAGAAGAAGTCGCCCGCCCGCAAGCGCCGCTTCAAGCGGCCGGTCGAGATCTCTCCCAACGACGCTCCGCGGATCAGGACCCTGCTCGGAGGTGGTTCGAAGTGAGCCGCGTCAAGCGCTCGGTCGCCGCGCGCAAGAAGCGCCGGGCGACGCTCAAGGAGGCGAAGGGCTACTGGGGGCGCAGAACCTCCAGCTACAAGACCGCCAAGGAGCAGATCCAGCGCTCCGGCGCCTACGCCTACCGTGACCGCCGCAACCGCAAGCGCGACTTCCGCCGGCTCTGGATCACCCGGATCAACGCCGCCGCGCGGCGCGAGGGCATGAGCTACTCGCAGCTGATCCACGGCCTCAGCCTCGCCGGCGTCGAGGTCAACCGCAAGATGCTCGCCGACATCGCCGTCAACGACGCCGAGGCGTTCCGCCGATTCGCCGAGCTTGCCCGGGAGGCCGCCGCCGCCTAGTTCTTCGGCGAACGAGCTTCACTTAACCGGGCGGGTCGCGAGAGCGGCGCCGCCTTTTTTTTTCGACCAGGACCAGCCGCAAGCAACCCAGAACCAAGAAATTGATCACCAGCCACGACAACGAGAAGCTGAAGCTCGTGCGCAAGCTGCACGAGCGCAAGCACCGCGAGCGCGAGGGGCTGTTCATCGCCGAGGGTGAGGACCTGCTCGCGGCAGCTGCGCAGGCCGGGATCGAGCCCGTCTTTGCCCTGGCCGTCCCTGGCTCGGAGAGCGCCGGCGGTGCGATCGAGGTCGAGGCCGAGCTCCTCGCGGCGGCCTCGACGCTCGGCTCCGGCACGCGGGCGATCGGCGTCTTCGAGCGCCGCCTCGGGCCCGTGGGCGGCGCGGTCTGCGTCTACCTGCACGGGGTCGGCGACCCCGGCAACGTTGGCGCGATCGTCCGCAGCGCCCATGCGCTCGTCGACGGCACGGTGGTTCTCGGCCCCGGCTGCGCCGACCCCTTCTCGCCGAAGGCAGTCAGGGCCAGCATGGGCTCGATCTTCGCCCAGCCGCTGGCCCAAGGCGAGCTGGCCCAGACGCCGGCGCCGCGCGTCGCTCTTGTCGCTCACGGCGGCGAGCCGGTCGCCGGGCTCGAGGCGCCGCTGACGCTCTGCCTCGGCGCCGAGCGCGAGGGGCTGCCGGCCGACGTCCTCGACGGCTGCGAGCGCCGGCTGACGATTCCGCTGCGCGACGGCGCCGCCGAGTCGCTGAACGTCGCCGCCGCCGCGGCGATCGCCCTCGCCCAGCTCGCGATCACGCCCGCATCCGAACGGTTAGGTTCCGGCGATGCCTAGCGCCGTCGACACGATCCAGAAGCTGCAAGGCGACGGCGAGGCGGCGATCGCGGCGGCGCCCGACAGCGCCGCGCTCGAGCAGCTGCGGGTCGCATACCTCGGCCGCAAGGCCGAGTTGACGCAGATCCTCCGCGGCATCGCCGAGCTGCCGGCCGAGGAGCGCGGAGCAGTGGGCAAGGCCGCCAACGAGGCGCGTCAGGCGCTCGAGTCGCTGCTGGCCGCGCGGCGCGACCAGCTCGAAGCCGGCGAGCTCGACAGCCGTCTCGCAGCCGAGCCGATCGACGTCACCCTGCCGGGCTCACCGGCCAGGCCTGTCGGTCACCTCCACCTGCTGACGCGGACGCGGCGCGAGATCGAGGACGTCCTCGTCGGTCTCGGCTACCGCGTCATCGAGGGCCCGGAGATCGAGTACGACTACTACAACTTCACGGCGCTGAACCACCCGCCGGGCCACCCGGCGCGGATGGTCCAGGACACCTTCTACGTCGACCCGGGGTCGCTATCGGCGGCGCTGCTCGTCGAGGGCCGCGAGGCCGGCGACCAGGACGTCGTCCTGCGCACCCACACCTCGCCGATGCAGGTGCGGGCGATGGAGGCTCAGCCGCCGCCGATCTTCATCGTCGTGCCCGGCAAGGTCTATCGCCGCGACTCCGATGCCACCCACAGCCCGATGTTCCACCAGGTCGAGGGGTTGGCGATCGCCGAGGACATCACTCTCGCCGACCTCCAGGGCACGCTGGTCGAGCTGCTGCGGGCGCTCTTCGGCGAGGACCGCGAGGCGCGGATGCGGCCGCACTTCTTCCCCTTCACCGAGCCCAGCGTCGAGTTCGACGTCTCCTGCTTCGCCTGCGACGGCACCGGCAAGCTCGCCGACGGCGGCCGCGACCCGCTCTGCAAGGGGATCGGCTGGATCGAGGTCGGCGGCGCCGGCGTGGTCGACCCCAACGTGCTCGGCTTCGTCAGGGGCAACGGCTACGACCCCGAGCGGGTCCAGGGCTTCGCCTTCGGCTTCGGCGTCGAGCGGATCGCGATGCTCAAGCACGGCATGCCCGATCTGCGGCGGCTCTTCGACAACGACGTCCGCCTGCTGGAGCAGTTCCGATGAGGCCGTCGATGAAGCCGTCGACGAGGTTGCGGCCATGAAGGTTCCCTACTCCTGGCTCAGCGAGTACTGCGATCCGGCGATCGAGCCGGAGGCGCTGGCCGAGCGGCTGGCGATGACCGGCACCGAGGTCGAGCGGGTGGCGCGGCTGGGACCCGACGACGCCGAGGGCTTCGTCGTCGGCAACGTCGTCGCCGTCGAGCCGCATCCCGACGCCGACCGGCTCTCGGTCTGCGCGGTCGACACGGGCGACGGGTCGCCGCGGACGATCGTCTGCGGGGCGCCGAACGTCGCCGCCGGCCAGACCGTCGCCGTGGCCCTGCCGGGTGCCGTTCTACCGGACGGCACCAAGCTCGGGCAGGCCAAGCTCCGCGGTGTCGTCTCCGACGGGATGATCCTCTCCGAGGTCGAGCTCGGGCTGGGGGCCGAGGCCGGCGGCATCCTCGTCCTCGACGACGGCCCGGCGCCCGGCGCGCCGCTGGCCGAGGCCCTGCCGATCGCCGAGCCCGTGCTCGAGCTCGAGGTCACCCCGAACCGGCCCGACTGCCTCGGCGTCTACGGCGTCGCCCGCGAGGTCCACGCGATCACCGCGGCGCCGCTGGCGGAGGAGCCATGGGCAAATGACGCCGAGCCGAGCGGGGCGGGAGACGTCGCCGAGCTTGCCTCGGTGACGGTCGAGGTGCCCAAGCTCTGCCCGCGCTTCACGGCCCGCGCCTTCACCGAGGTCACGGTGGGCCCCTCGCCCGCCTGGCTGCGAGCGCGGCTCACGGCGGCGGGCCAGCGGCCGATCAACAACGTCGTCGACATCACCAACTACGTGATGCTGCTGACCGCACAGCCGCTGCACGCCTTCGACCTCGACCTCGTCCCCGACGGTGCGCTGACGGTGCGGACGGCGACCGAGGGCGAGACGATCACCACCCTCGACGGCGTCGAGCGCAGGCTGGACACCGAGTCGGTCCTCGTCTGCGACCGCGACGGGCCGACGGGCATCGCCGGGATCATGGGTGGCCAGGTCTCCGAGGTATCCGAGCGCACGACCCGCGTCCTGCTCGAGGTCGCCAACTGGGACGGCGTCAACATCCTGCGGACCTCGAAGGCGCTGGGGCTGCGCTCGGAGGCTTCGGCTCGATTCGAGAAGCAGCTCCATCCGGAGCTGGCGATGCGGGCGCAGCGGGTCGCCTCGCGGTTGCTGGTCGAGCTCTGCGGCGCTCGCCTCGTGCCCGGGACGATCGACGTCGCCGCGGAGATCCCCGAGCACCGCCAGCTGCGGCTCTCGCCCGCCCGGGTCGAGTCGCTGCTCGGCCTGGCGATCGACGGCGAGATCTGCGCCGCCTACCTGCGGCGGCTCGGCTTCGGCGTCGTGATCGACGGCGACGAGCTCGCGGTCGAGGTCCCCGCCGATCGCCACTACGACGTCAGCCGCGAGGCCGACCTGATCGAGGAGGTCGCGCGCGTCCACGGCCTCGACGAGAACCTGCCGGCGACGCTGCCCTCGACCGCCGGTCAGCGCGGCGGGCTCAGCCGCGAGCAGCTGCTGCGGCGCCGCGCCGAGGACGTCCTGCGCGACCTCGGCTTCGACGAGATCGTCGGCTGGAGCTTCAACGGCCCCGAGCGCGCGGAGCAGCTGCGGCTGACGGCCGAGGACCCGCGCGCCCAGGCAGTCCGCCTCCATAACCCGCTCTCCGGCGACCAGTCGCTGATGAGGACGACCCTCGTCGGCTCGCTGCTCGACGCCGCCAGCCACAACAGGGCGCGCCATCACGAGCCGCTGGCGCTGTTCGAGTCGGGGCGCGTCTATCTGCACGAAGGGGCCGCCGAGGGCGGCAGTTCGCTGGCCGGCGTCTTCGTCGGCGAGCGGCCGGCGCCGGCATTCGAGCCCGAGCGCCTCGGGGCGCTGCGGGTTCCCGGCGCTGCAGCGGCGGCTGCCGATGCCGAAGCGTTCTTCGACCTCAAGGCCGTCCTCGAGGCCCTCGCCGGGGGCGTTGGAGCCGGGTTGGACCTCGAGCCCGCCAGCGAGCCGTTCCTACATCCCGGCCGCTCGGCACGGATCCTGCTCGGCGGAGCCGCCGCGGGCTGGATCGGCGAGCTTCACCCGCTGGTGGCGCGGGCGTGGGACCTCGACGCCGGCGTCGCCTTCGAGCTCGGCCTGGCCGAGCTGATGGCCGCCGCGACGGCTGGAGACGAGCGCTATGAGGACCTGATGACCCACCCCGCGGTCTTCCAGGACCTCGCCGTCGTCGTCGCCGAGGACGTCCCGGCGGCCGCGGTCGAAGGCGCCGTGCGCTCTGGCGGTGGCGAGCTGCTGCGCAGCGCCGCGGTCTTCGACGTCTATCGCGGCGAGCAGCTCGAGCAGGGGCGCAAGAGCCTGGCGCTGAGGCTCGAGTTCAGGGCTGCCGACCGCACCCTGACCGAGGCCGAGGTCAGCGAGCTGCGCGCAGCCATCGCCGCCGAGCTCGAGAAGCTGGGGGGGAGTCTGCGTGAATAGCGCTCAGCCGCCCAGCGGCCAACCTCTAGATGGAGATCCAGCGGCGCGCGCAGCCCGTGCAGCCCGTGTCCTGGTTGCCGGCGCCTCCGGCTTTGCCGGTGCGCTGGCGGCGCAGATCGTCTGGAATCACCCGCGGCTCGAGCTCGTCACGGTGACGGCGCGCAGCGACACCGGCCGGGCGCTCGACGAGCTCTATCCGCGCTACCGCGTACCGCTGACCCTCGAGGAGATCGACCTCGAGCGGCTCGAGGAGATCGACGCCGCTCTCGTCGCCTACCCGCACGGCGCCTCGGCGCCCCTGGTGGCCGAGCTGCGGGCGCTCGACATCGCCGTCGTCGACCTCTCCGCCGACTTCCGGCTGACCGACCTCTCCGTCTACGAGCGCTGGTACGGCGCCCACGGCGCACCGGGGCTGATGGAGGACGCCGTCTACGGCCTGCCGGAGCTCTACCGCGAGCGGATCGCCGAGGCGCAGCTGGTCGCCAGCCCCGGCTGCTACCCGACCGCGGCGCTGCTCGCGCTGGCGCCGCTGGCCGAGGCCGGGCTGATCGAGGACGTCGTCATCGACGCCAAGTCGGGCGTCTCGGGGGCCGGGCGCGACGGCGCCGGCACCCACTTCGTCTCGATCGACGAGAACACGATCGCCTACGGCGTCGCCGGCCATCGCCACCGGCCCGAGATCGTCCAGGAGCTCGGCTGCCTCGGCGCCGAGCCGTCGCTCAGCTTCGTGCCGCACCTCGTTCCGCTCGATCAGGGAGAGCTGGCCAGCTGCTACGTCCGCCCGTCGCGGCAGCTGGCCGAGGCCGAGCTCGCCGAGCTCTACGAAAACCGCTACGCCGCCGAGCCCTTCGTCGAGCTGGTCGGCGCCCCGCCCGGCGTCCGTGAGGTCCGCGACACCAATCTCTGCCGGATCCACGCGACGATCGAGCCCGAGGGCGGCCGGGTGCTGGTCTTCGCCGCGATCGACAACCTCTGGAAGGGCGCCGCCGGCCAGGCCGTTCAGAGCCTCAACCTGATGCTCGGGCTCGACGAGACCGAGGGCTTGGGGTGAGCGCCGTGCCGGCCCCCAACAGCAGCGGCAGCGGCGCCTTCTTCCGCTCGCGCTGGGTCCAGGCGCCGGCCGATGTCGAGGAGCTCGACCCGGCGACGCTGGCGCCCGGGTTCCGCGCCGCGGGAGTGCACTGCGGCCTGAAGTCTGGCGGCGGCACCGACCTCGGCATCGTCGCCTGCGATGGGCCGGCGCGCTCGGCGCTGCTGCTGACCCGCAACGCCTCCGCCGCCGCTCCCGTTCGTGTCTGCCGTGAGCGCTGCGACGCCGCGGCGATCGCGGCGGTCGTCGTCAACTCCGGCAACGCCAACGCCGAGACCGGCGAGGCCGGCTACGCCGCGGCGCTGGCGATGCGCGACGAGACGGCGGCCAGGCTGGGCCTCGAGCCCGAGCGCGTCGCCGTCGCCGAGACCGGGCGGATCGGCGTGCCGCTCGACGTCGAGGCGGTTCGCCGCGGCATCGCCGACGCCGCCGCGGCGCTGGACACCGCTGGCGGCGAGGAGTTCTCGGCGGCGATCATGACCACCGACCGCTGGCCCAAGCGCTGCACCGTGCGGGCCGGCGACGTGACGCTTTCCGCCCAGGCCAAGGGCGGCGGGATGATCCGGCCGGACTTCGCGACGATGCTCTGCTTCGTGCAGACCGATGCCGTCATCGCCGACCCCGCGGCCGAGCTCCGCGACGCCGTCGATGCTTCGTTCCAGAGGATCACCGTCGACGCCCAGATGAGCACCAACGACACCGTGCTGCTGCAATCGACGGGCGCCTCCGGCGCCGAGCTGCCGGCCGGCCTGCTCGACGCGGTCCTGCTGCAGCTGGCGATCGAGGTGATCGCCGACGGCGAGGGCGCCACCCGGGTCGGCCTGGCGCGGGTCGAGGGCGCCGCCGACGATGCCGAGGGCGAGCGCGTTGCCCGGGCGATCGCCGAGTCGCCGCTGGTCAAGACGGCGCTGTTCGGGCGCGACCCCAACTGGGGCCGGATCGCCCAGGCCGCGGGGATGGCCCTGGCCGGCGAGAGCCTGGGGGAGATCGGCGCCGAGGCGATCGACGCTGACGAGCTGGGCGGCGATGCCGACGAGGTCGAGGTGACGGTCCGCCTGTCCAGGGGAACCGGCTCCGGGGCGGTCTACTTCTCCGACCTCAACTACGAATATGTGCGGATCAACGCCGAGTACACGACATGACCGAACCGGCTGAAAATCTCGAGCAGAGCGCCGGCCAGGAGAGCGTCGAGGCGCTGCTCGAGGCGCTGCCCTACGTCAAGGCGTTCCACGGCAAGACGATCGTCATCAAGTACGGCGGCGCGGCGATGCGCGAGGACGAGCTGCGCGAGGCCTTTGCCACCGACGTCGTCCTGCTCAAGTACGTCGGCATCAACCCGATCATCGTCCACGGCGGCGGCCCCGACATCACCGAGCACATGGAGCGCCTGGGGATGGAGGTCCGCTTCGTCGAGGGCCTGCGCGTCTCCGACACCGCCACCGTCGAGGTGGCGAAGATGGTCCTGCTGGGCAAGGTCAACTCCGACATCGTCATGCGGATCAACCGCCACGGCCAGCCGGCGGTGGGCCTCTCGGGCGAGGATGGCTCGCTGTTCAAGGTCAGCCCGGTCGCCAATGCCGAGGAGGTCGGGCTCGTCGGCTCGATCGCCGAGGTCGACGTCGACGTCGTCAACCACGTCGCCGAGGACTACGTGCCGGTGATCGCGTCGATCGCCGCCGACCACGAGGGGCGCTCCTACAACGTCAACGCCGACGAGGCTGCCGGCAAGCTGGCGGCCGCCCTCGGCGCCCACAAGGCGGTCTTCCTCACCGACGTCGAGGGCTGGCTCGAGGACAGGGAGGACCCCGCCTCGCGCATCTCCCGGGCCAGCGTCGAGGAGATCGAGCAGCGGCTCGATGGGGTCGCCGGCGGCATGCGGCCGAAGCTCGCTGCCTGCGCCGACGCGATTCGCGGCGGCGTCTCCTTCGCCCACATCATCGACGGCCGCGTGCCGCACTCGCTGCTGCTGGAGCTGTTCACGGACGCCGGCATCGGCACGATGGTCACCCCCTAGGCGACGACGATGGCCAGTCTGGAAGAGCTGCAGGCGCTCGAGCGCGAGTGGCTGATGCCGACCTACCGGCGGATGCCCGTCGCCTTCGAGCGCGGCGAGGGCGCCCACCTCTGGGACGGCGAGGGCAAGCGCTATCTCGACTTCCTGACCGGCATCTCGGTCAGCTCGCTGGGCCACTGCAACCCGGCGGTCGTCGCCGCCATCAGGGAGCAGGCGGGGCGGCTGATGCACGTCTCCAACCTCGCCTACAGCGAACCCGCCATCCGGCTCGCCGAGCGGCTCGCGCGCTCGAGCCTCGGCGGCAAGGCCTTCTTCTGCAACTCGGGCGCCGAGGCCAACGAGTGTGCGATCAAGCTCGCCCGCAAGCACGCCCACCGCCGCGGCATCGACGAGCCCGAGATCGTCAGCCTCGAGGGCGCCTTCCACGGCCGCACGCTCGGCACCCTGGCGGCGACGCCACACCTCGCCAGGGTCGAGGACTTCGGGCCGCCGCTGGCGGGCTTCCGCGCGGTCGCCCGCGACGGCGCCGAGGCCCTGCGGCAAGCGGTTGGGCCTCGCACCGCCGCCGTGATCGTCGAGCCGATCCAGGGCGAGAGCGGTGTCTGGCCGATCGCCGACGAGGTCCTGCTCGCCGCTCGCCAGGCCTGCGACGAGACCGGGGCGCTGCTGATCTTCGACGAGATCCAGACCGGGCTCGGGCGGACGGGGTCGCTGTGGGCCTACGAGCAGACGCCGGTGCGGCCGGACGTCCTGACCAGCGCCAAGGCCCTCGGCGGCGGGCTGCCGATCGGCGCCTGCGTCGCCGCGCCTGCGGCGGCCGACGTCTTCGAGCCTGGCGACCATGGCTCGACCTTCGCCGGAGCGCCGCTCGCGGCCGCGGCCGCGCTCGCCGTCCTCGATCTCGTCGACGACGGCGCCCTGCTGCGGCGGGTCCGCGAGCTCGGCGGCCAGCTGATGGCCGGCCTCGAAGCGCTCGACGGCGTTGCGGCCGTGCGCGGGCGCGGCCTGATGGTCGCCGCTCAGCTCGCCGACGGCCTCGACGCCGGTGAGGTTCAGGGGGCCGCCCTCGAAGCGGGCCTGATCGTCAACGTCCCTGCGAGCGGGACGCTGCGGCTGCTGCCGCCGCTCGTCGTCAGCTCGGAGCAGATCGACGACGCGCTCGAGATCGTCGCCGCCGCTCTATAGGATCGCCGTCGATGCATGACGATCCGACGCGGCGGATGGATGTGCCTGCCGGGCGCGGGCCCTACGAGCCCGAGCCGCCGTTCGAGGAGGAGGGCCTTCCCTCGGGGATCAAGTTCCTAATCGGCGCCCTGCTCGCCGTGATCCTCGGGCTGATCATCGGCGTCATCGCCGTGGCGGGCCCCAGCGACGACGGCGGCAAGCACCGGCCGCGGACGACGATCACCAGGACCCGGACCGAGACCGTCACTCAGCCGGCCACTCAGGCCGTGACCGAGACGACGACCGTCACTCAGACGGTCACCCAGACGCAGGACCACACCGTCACCCAGACGGTCACCGTCCCGCCGCCCGGTCCCTAGACAGGCTTAGATGATGCGGGTGCTGACGCTGGCACGGCTTGGCTCTCCGAGCCAGCGGCCTCGGAGGCTTTGCCGCCGCGGAACAGCGCCCAGCGCGAACGACCCTCGGCCTTGGCCGCATACATCGCCGCGTCGGCGTTGCGAAGGACCCGCTTGAGGCTGATCGCCGGATCATCGACCACGCACATGCCGACGCTCACCGTCAGCGTCACCTCGGCCTCGCCGACGGTGAAGGGCCGCTCGAAGGCCTCGATGATGCGGGTGCCGACCCGCCGCGCCCCGTCGGCGTCGACGCCCTCGCAGATCAGTGCGAACTCGTCGCCGCCGAAACGGGCCGCGGTGTCGCTCGTTCGCAGCAGGTCGAGCAGGCGGGCTGCGACGGCAACCAACAGGCGGTCGCCCGGCTCGTGGCCGAGCGTGTCGTTGACCTTCTTGAAGTGGTCGAGGTCGACGAAGAGGATGGCGAACGGCTCGCCGGTACGGCGCAGGCGGTCTCGAGCCATCGTCGCCCGCTCACGCAGCAGGACGCGGTTCGCCAGTCCGGTCAGAGGATCGTGGAGGGCCTGGTGCTCGAGCCTCTCGGTGGCGCCGCGGCGCTCGGTGATGTCCTGCATCTGGGCGACGAGATAGAGGGTGCGGCCATCGGCGTCGCGGATCGCCGACACCGTCAGCCCGACCCAGATCAGCCGGCCACCGGCATGGAGATAGCGCCGCTCGGCCTGGAAGACGTCGCTCTGGCCTGCGACCAGGGCCTCTAGGGCGTCGGCGTCGCCGGCGAAGTCGGCGGGGTGGGTGATCTCGCTGAAGCGCATCCCGAGCAGCCGCTCGGGCTCGTACCCGGTGAGCTTGACCAGGGCGCCGTTGAAGGCGATCCAGCGCCCTTCAGGACTGGCGATTGCCATCCCAATCGCCGAGTCACTGAAGGCGCGCCGGAACCGCTCCTCGGCCTCCCGCAGGGCCTGCTCGGCCTGCTTGCGCTCGCTGAGGTCCTGAACAAGGGCGTTGAAGATCCAGCGGCCCCCCTCGCGCACGGGGGCGACGGTGACCTCGACGGGCATCCTGCGGCCGCTTCGGTGCAGCGCCGTCGTCTCGGCGCGGCCGGCCGCCTCACCGCCGTCGCCGGCGACGAAGCTCGCCAGCCGGCGCTCGAACTCGGCGCGGCTCGCCGGCGGAACCAGGAGCTCGACGGCGCGGCGACCGACCGCCTGGTCGGCGGACCAGCCGAACACCGCGCGGGCGCCCTCGTTCCATTCGGCGATGACGCCGTCCTCGTCGACGGCGACGAAGGCGTCGCCGGTCGCGTCGATCAGCGCCTCGAACTGGCCCAGGCGGAGATGAGGGCGCCGCACCGCGCGGCGGACCCGTCCGAGCAGCTCGACTTTCAGCGACACGGCCATGTCTTACTTCTCGGCTCATCGGGGCAGCGGGAATAGACGCGCTCGATTCCAGAAAGGAGGCTCCGGTGCCACGGCGCGGGGCCCGGACGGCGAATAGCCTGCGTTCGCCGAGCCATGCGCGTCCTCATTTTCAGCCAGCACTTCACGCCTGAGATCACCGCCGCCCGTGCGCGTGTGCACGCCTTCGCCAAGGGACTGGCCGCGCGCGGCGACGACGTCGAGGTGATCTGCGAGGTTCCGAACCACCCCGAGGGGGTCGTTCGCGAGGGCTATCGCGGTCGTCCGAGCGTCCAGAAAGAGCTGGACGGTTTCAGCGTTCGCTACGTCTGGGTCAAGACGAGCCCGCACAAGACGACCGGCAACCGCCTGCTGCTCTACGGCACCTACGCGGCGATGGCGGCGACCATCGGCTGCGCGGCGAGGCGCCCCGACGTGATCTTCGCCTCCTCGCCGCCGCTGCCAGTCGGCTCGGCGGCGGCCATCGTCGCGGCGCGCCATCGAGTTCCCTGGGTATTCGACGTCCGCGACCTCTGGCCCGAGGTTGCCGTGGCTCTGGGGGAGCTGAGCAACCCGCGGCTGATCCGCCTGGCGGAGAGGCTCGAGCGCAGGCTCTACGCGAGCGCCACGGCGATAACGACGGTGACCGAGCCGTTTCGCGCGACGATCGCCGCCGGTCTGCCCGACCCCGGCAAGGTCAGCGTCATTCCCAACGGAACGACGCGGATGTGGCTGGAGGCGGGGGAGGCCGAGGTGACCCGGTCCGAGCTCGGCCTGACCGAGGACGGCGCCTTTCTCTGGACCTACGCGGGCAATGTCGGGCTGGCGCAGGGGCTGGAGGCTGCGATCGAGGCGGCGGCGGCTCTGGGCGATGGCTACCGCTTGCTGATCCTGGGCCAGGGGCCGGCGCTGGCGGCGCTGCGAGAGCGGGCAGCCGGGCTGCCGCCTGGGCAGGTCGTCTTCCAGCCGCCGGTCGAGCCCGAGCTGGCGGCACGCTATCTGCGCGCCTCGGACGCCCTGCTGGTGCCGCTCGACTCGCGGCCGGCGCTGCGCGACTTCGTTCCCTCGAAGCTCTTCGACTGCTGCGCTGTCGGCCGGCCGGTCATCCTCGCCGCCGACGGCGAGGCACGACGGCTGACCGACGCGACAGGCGCGGCGCTGCCGGTGCCCTCGGGCGACGGGGCGGCGCTAGCAGGCGCGGTTTCGTCTCTGCGCGCCGACTCAGCCCTGCGCGAGCGTCTGGCGGTCGCGGGGCGCGACTTCGCAAGACAGTACGAGCGTGAGCGCCACGCCGAGCGGCTCGCCGCCCTGCTCGACTCGATCGTCTGACCGAACGCCAGGGTGAACCTGGACATGTGTCCGATCTTCGCCCTGCCTAAACGTCCGCCCCTGCATTCCGGTACTTTGGAACCGGTATCGAGGTTCCGAACTCAGGGGAAGGGAAAGGATGTTCGGGAGTCGGATAACAGCTATTGCACCTGCGGGAGTCCTCGCGATTGCCCTCGCCGCCGCCGCCAGCCCGGCCAGCACGAGCGCGGCGAGCGCCGGCTGCGACAGCCTCGCCGCCGCCCGCAAGGCCGTGCCGCGCCACGCCCCCGTGCGCCTCGCCGGCCGCACCTGCGCCCCCTCGAGCACGGTGACGGTCCAGCGCAAGCGCAGCGGCAGCAGCTGGCGCATTGTGACCAGGGCCGTCAGCTCGACCAGCGGCAACTTCGCCGCCTGTGGCAAGACCGCCGGCCCCGCTGGCACGATCAACAAGTTCCGCTCGGTCTCCCCCTCGGGCAGCTCGCCCGTCACCCAGGTTCGCGTCAAGTCCTCGGGCAGCACCAGCTGCAGCTCGGGCGGCTCCACGGGCGGCGCCACCACGCCCCCGGCAGGCGGCTCCACGGGCTCGACCGGCTCGACCGGCTCCTGCGCCCTGGCGACCCCTGGCTCGGCGATCGATCTGACGCTTAGCGGTTGCCGCACCGTCGCCTCGGACACGGCTGCCGGCCAGGACGCCGTCGGCTTCTGGGGCAGCGTCGAGTGCGTCGATCCGACTCGCTACCAGTGGACGACGAGCGGCGGCGACTCGCATGTCGACGCGAGCGGCGCCGGCCAGGGCAACAACGCCTTCCGCCGGATGACCGTCCAGGACGGCGACAACTTCTACGGCGAGCGCTGCGAGCTCGGCCGCAACGACAACCGCACCAGCCCGGTGGCCTTCTACCGCGAGGGCCAGCGCCGCGCGACCTTCCTCTCGCTGCGGCTGCCGCAGAACTTCCCGCTCGACGCCAACTCCTGGCAGGTGGTCATGCAGATGAAGCAGGCCCAGCCCGCCAACAACGGCGGCGGCACGCCGGTCATCGAGCTCGACGCCTACGACGGCGCCTGGCACCTGCTGCAGAGCGACTCGGCCGGGGCCAGCTCCGACAGCCATGAGATCTGGTCGGCGCCGGCGACCAAGCTGAGCTGGACCCGCTTCGCCTTCGACGTCAACTACTCCCAGGATCCGTCCAAGGGCTCGATCACCGTCTACGCCGACCTCAACGGCGACGGCGACACCGCCGACAGCGGCGAGCGCAGCGCCACGATCCACACCTACACGCTCAAGCGCGAGACGGTCAGCGGCTCCAGCAGCGGCCTCCAGGCCGGCGACTCGATTCCCTCGCACCTGCGGACCGGCATCTACCACAACCCGGCGATTCCATGCCCGGGTGGCTGCTCGGTCGACGTCGACAACGTCCAGGTCCTGAGCTCCTAGCCCATAGCCCGCGGGCGACTCGCTGCCGCCGGCCTGTCCGAGCAGCGGAGCGCCGCTGGGCGCTCTTAGACTGGCGGCGGATGCCAGCGCACGTGCTAGTCACGGATGCCGAGGACCGCGCCGTGCTCGCCGCGTGTCGCAGCCTCGACCGCGCCGGCTACCGCGTCTCGGCCGCTGCCGGCCAGCGCCCCGCGCCGACCCATTGGTCGCGCTCCTGCTCCGAGCGCCTGCGCCTGACCGGGCCCACCGTCGACGCCGACGCCTTCCTGGCCGGACTCGAGTCGATCGTCAGCGGCCGCGGCTATGACCTGTTGATGGCCGGAACAGACGCCTCCCTGCTCGCCATTTCCTCTGGTCGCGAGCGGCTCGAGCCGCACGTCCGCCTGGCCTTGCCCGACCACGAGACGGTCGAGCGCTGCTTCGACAAATGGAGCTTCGTCGAGCGCGCGGAGGCCGTCGGGCTGGCGGCGCCCGAGACGGTGTTCTGCGAGACGACCGAGGCCGCTCTCGCGGCAGCGGCTGGCTTTGACTATCCGGTGGTGCTGAAGTCGCGCTTCAGCGCCGACCGGGTCGGCGGGGCGATTCGCCACCGCGGCAGCCGTCCGGTTGCCAGCGCCGAGGCGCTGATAGCAGCCGTGCCCCGCTACGGGCTGCCCTGCCTGGTCCAGCGGCGCCAGGCTGGGTCGGTGATCTCGACCTCGGCCGTTGCCACCGACGAAGGGCTGATCGGCTTTGGCGCCTCGCGCTACCTGCGGACGTTTCCGCCGCAGGGCGGCTCGGTCTCCTTCTCCGAGTCGATCGAGCCGCCGGCCGGCCTCGAGCAGAAGGTCGCGCGCCTGCTCGCCGGGACCGGCTGGCGGGGCGTCTTCGAGCTCGAGCTGCTCGAGCTCGCGGGGGGCGAGCTCGCGGCGATCGACCTCAACCCCCGCTTCTATGGCTCGATGGCGCTTGCGTCAGCGGCCGGAGCGCCGCTGGCCGCGCTGTGGTGCGACCGCGTGCTCGACGGGAGCACCGCTCGGGTTCGCGCGGCGGCCGGCCGGTACTACCGCTGGGAGGACGCCGACCTGCGCCACATGCTCTGGCAGCTTCGCCGCGGCCACCTCAAGCAGGCGCTGCAGGTGCTGCGGCCGCGACGCCGCGTCGTCCACTCGCTCTTTCGATCCGACGACCCCGGACCGCTGCTCGCCAGGCTGGTGCTGATGGCACGCCATAGCCTCGTTCGCCGGCGAGCGCGAAAGAGGCCGAGATAGCGGCGGTTCGCAGCCGCGGCGGTGCGCCCGAGAGCATCGCCAGGAACACTGCCTTCGCCCTGGCGACGCAGGCGGCGACGGCGCTGTTCACCGCGGGCCTGACGATCTTCCTCGTCCGCAAGCTCGGGCCGGCGGAGTTCGGCGTCTTCGGGCTGGCCTTCGGCGTCGGCGGGTTGCTGATGCTGCCGGCGGACTTCGGCATCTCGCAGTCGACGGCGCGCTTCATCGCCGAGCGCCGCGACGCCCCGGCCGAGGCTGCCGCCGTGCTCGCCGCGGGGCTGCGCCTCAAGCTGATCAGCGCCGGCGCCCTCGCCGCCGGCCTCTTTGCCCTCGCCGGGCCGATCGCCGACGCCTACAACGTGCAGGGCCTCGTCTGGCCGCTGCGAGGGATGGCCCTCGCGCTCTTCGCCCAGAGCCTGCTGATGCTCTACAGCGGCGCCTTCGTAGCGCTCGGCCGCATCTCGCTGAACCTCGGCGCCGTCGCCTCGGAGAGCGCCGTCGAGCTCGCCTCGAGCGTCACCCTCGTCCTGCTCGGCGCCGGCGCGACCGGCGCCGCCTTCGGGCGCGCCGCCGGCTACCTCGTCGGCGCCGGCGTCGCGATCGGGCTCGTCGTGCGCCTGCTCGGCCGAGGAGCGCTGACCGACGCCGAGCGTGGTCCAGAGCGCCGGCGCATCGCCCGCTACGCCGGCGCGCTGTTCGTCATCGACGGAGCCTTCACCGTGCTCGGCCAGATCGACGTCCTGTTGATCGGCGCCTTCCTCTCGACCAGCGCGGTTGGCCTCTTCCAGGCTCCCTGGCGGCTGGCGAGCGTCCTGCACTACCCGGGCCTGGCGCTGGCAGCCGGTGTTGCGCCCCGGCTGGCCGCCGACCCAGGCGGAGGGCGCGAGCCGGACGTCGGCGCCTTTGCTGCGGCGCTGCGGCTGATGATCGTCGTCCAGGCGGCCCTGGTCGTGCCGCTCCTCGTCTGGGCCGAGCCGATAGCCCGGCTCGCCCTCGGCCCCGCCTTCGCCGACTCGGCCGAGGTGATTCGGGCGCTGGCGCCCTACGTGCTGCTGGCCGGGCTCGCGCCGCTGGTCTCCAACGGCGTCGACTATCTCGGTCAGGCGCGCCGGCGGATCCCGATCGCCGTCGCCACGCTGGCGGTCAACGTCGCCGTGGACGCGGTCCTGATTCCCCGGATCGGCATCGTCGCCGGCGCGATCGGGTCGTCGGCCGGCTACCTCGTCTACGTTCCCGGCCACCTCTGGCTCTGCGACAGGCTGCTCGGGCTGCCGATGCGCTCGCTGGCGCTGACGCTGGGGCGGACCGCGCTCGCCGCCGCCGCGATGGCGGCGGCCATGCTCACCGTCGGCACCGCCGGGCTCTCGGCCGTCGACTGGCTGCTGGGCAGCGCCGGCGGGCTGGCCGCCTTCGTCATCGTGCTCGCCGTGACGGGCGAGGCCGCGGCGGTCACCGCCGGCGTCCGCCGCCTGCGCCGCTAGTCATCTGGTTCTAGGCCTGCCCGGGGCCGGCACGGAGCCGCCTCGCGGCCGTCACGGCCCCCCACAGCCCGGAGGCGCGCAGCCGGCGCATCGCCGGCGAGATCTTGCGCTCGAACCGCTTGATGTCGTCGCCGTGGTAGACGCCGATTCGCGGCCAGCGCAGCGGCGCCGGGCGATGGAGCCGTGCCGGCAGCGTGCAGGCGGCGCTGTAGCCGGCGCGCCAGGCGGCGTCGATCACGCGCTGGTCGTGGTCGCCGTAGGGGTAGGCGATCGTCCTGCAGGGGCGGCCTAGAAAGCGCTCGCACTCCCGGCGCGACTCGAGCAGCTCGGCTTCGAGACCCTCGTCGCCGAGCTCGGTCAGGCGCGGGTGGCTGCGGGTATGCGAGCCAATCTCCCAACCGGCCGCCGCGAGGGTCTCGAGCTGCATCCAGCTCATCGCCGTCAACTCGGACTCGAACGAGCCCTCACGCCAGCCCTCGACCCCCGGCCAGGACATCGGCTCGGCCGCGCCGGCGAAGGCGGTCACCGTGAAGACGGTCGCGACGAGGCCGTGGCGCGAGAGGATCGGGAAGGCCCTGTCGATCACCGAGGCATAGGCGTCGTCGAAGGTGATCGCGACGGTCTTGCCGGCGACATCCCCCCAGATCAGATCGCTGAAGGTCACGCCGCGGTAGCCGCGCTCGACGAGCGCTTCGACCTGCTCCTCGAAGGCCCGCGGCGTCACCGACAGGTCGGCGTCCCACTCCTCGCTGACGGCGTGGTAGCAGAGGACCAGCCGGTCGCCGCCAGCGCCGCCGCCGCGGCGGTCGCCGGTGGCCCGCTCGGACCAGGGCAGCCGCCCGGTCAGCAGCCGGCTGCGGGGCACCGCGAGGCGGAACGCCACCTTCTCGGCGAAGGCTCGCCAGCGCTTGGCGCGCGACTCGCGGTAGAGCTCGAAGCGCTCACGGGCCTGCTTCAGCTCCGCTCGCGGTGCGATTCGCTCGAGCGCCCGCAGCTGGTCGATGTGGAGCGTGTGGTAGGCGCCGCTGGCGACGTTGGGCAGCGGATGGGGGAAGAGGTCGTAGAGCGACCAGCGGCCGTTGTCGAAGCGGTCGATGCGCGCGGCGAGGGCGTCGACGCATTCCTGGAAGTCGTGCCGCGCTGCCGCCTCGTCGAGGCCGACGCCAACGTCGTAATAGCCCCAGAGGGCGAAGATCGCGCCGTTGAGGACGTGGGACCCCGGCGCCGTCGGGTACTCCTCGAGAAAGGGCACGCCGTCGAGCTCGTCGCGAACGCCGCCTTCGGCGACGGGTAGCGCCATCGGCTCCAGCGCCCGCAGCGCCGCCTCGGCGAAACGCTCTTCGCCACGGGCGCCGTGCAGGCGGACGAGCAGGCTCGCCGCCTCTCCCTGGGCCATCGCCGAGAGCCAGGGCGCCTCGATCGCGTAGGTGTGCGGCATCGGCTGCAGGTGGGGCCAGCCGCCGCTTGCCTCCTGATGCTCGATCAGGTGGTCGGCGGCGGCCGCGGCAGCGTCGAGCCAGGCGTCGCCGTCGCCGGCGAGGAAGCGCTCGAAGCAGCCGAGGCCCCACTGGGTGACCTCGACGTGAAGCTGCTCGTCACGAGGTGGCAGCCAGGGGGGAGGCCAGACCGGCTCGTCAGCCTTGCTCGTGAAGTCGATGTAGTAGCCGTGGACGGCGCCGGGGCGGATCTGGCGACCTACGCCCAGCGGCAGTGAGCCCGCGGTGCTGAGGCGGTTCGCGACTCCCTGTGGCCTCGGTCCCTTTAGTGGCACCCGGTGCCCAATCTAGATCACCGGCTGATCTGAGCAGGGCTCGAAGGCCCCGATCGGGAAGACTCTGGCGCAGATGCCCGCCAGCCACAGGCCAACGGTGCTGACCTTGATCGACAGCCTCGGAACGACGGGAGGAGGCGAGCGCCTGGCGCTCGAGCTGGCGCTGGCGGTCGACGGCGAGCGGTTCGAGCGGATCCTCTGCGCCAGCCGCTGGTCGCCGGCGATCGCCGAGACCGAGCTCGGCGCAGCGGCGCTGGCCGCGCTCAGCGATGGCGGCGTCGAGTTCATCGGCCTCGAACGCTCCTCGAAGCTGGCGCTCGGGCCCTGGCTTCGCCTGCGCCGCGAGCTGCGCGACCGCCGCGTGGACGTGCTCCACGCCCACAAGTTCGGCTCGAACCTCTGGGGCTCAATCGTCGGCCGTGCCGCCCGGGTGCCCGTTCTGGTCGCTCACGAGCACAGCTGGGCCTACGAGGGCAGGCCGCTGCGCGTTCTCGCCGACCGCTGGCTGATCGGACGCTCGGCCGACGCCCTCATCGCCGTCTCGGCAGCCGATCGGCGGCGGATGATCGAGGTCGAGCGGATCCCGCCGCAGAAGGCGCGGCTGATCCCCAACGGGATGCCGCCGGTGCCCTCCGCCGCGGCGGGCGACGTTCGCGCCGAGCTCGGCATCGAGACGGGGCCGGTGATCGGGGCCGTCGCCGATCTGCGCCCGGAGAAGGCGCTCGACCTGCTCGTCCGCGCCGCGGCACAGCTGGCGCCCCGGCACCCCGGCCTGCAGCTGCTGATCGCCGGCGGCGGAGACCAGCGCGCGCTGCGCGCTCTCAGTGCGGAGCTGGGGGTCGGCGATGCGGTCCACCTGCTCGGCTCGCGGGGCGACGTCGCCGCCGTTCTCGAGGCGCTCGACGTCGCCGTCAACTGCTCCGAGCGCGAGGGCAGCTCACTGGCCGTAATGGAGTACATGGAGGCGGCGCTGCCGGTTGTGGCGACGCGGGTGGGGGGCACGCCGGACCTGGTCGAGGACGGCAGAACGGGCCTGCTCGTCGAGCCCGGCGATGTCAGCGCTCTCGCCGAGGCGATCGGAGGGCTGCTCGACGATCCCGAGCGCGCCCGCCAGATGGGCGAGCGCGGCCGGGCGCGGCGACGAGCCGAGTTCGACATGGCGACGATGGCCGGGCGGATCGAGGCGCTCTACGACGAGCTGCTCGACCGAAAGCGAGGGGCGTAGTCATGCCACGTCGAGCCCTCGCCGCGGCGATTCGCTGGAGCGGCCTGGCCTGGCTGGTCCGCCAGGCGCTCGGCCGGCGGGTCGCGATCCTGCTCTACCACGACCCCGACCCCGCATCGCTGTCGCGCCAGCTCGGCTGGCTGCGCCGGCGCTACCGCCCGATCGAGCTCAACCGGCTCGTCGATGCGCTGCACAGCGGCGACTGGAGCTCGATTCCCCGCCGCGGCCTGGTGGTCACGATCGACGACGGCCACCGCGGCAACCTCGCCCTCGCCGAGGTCTTCCGCGAGCACGGGGTCCGGCCGACGCTCTTTCTCGCCACCGGCATCGTCGCCAGCGGCCGCCATTTCTGGTTCGAGGACGTCGACGCAGAGACGGCCGAGCGGCTGAAGGGGCTCGGCAACGACGAGCGCCTGAGAGCGCTCGCCGAATTGGGCGTCGACCCCGACCTCGAGCATGACGGCGCCGAGCCGCAGGCCCTCAGCCGGGCCGATGTCGAGACGATGACCGCGACCTGTCAGCTGGGCTCGCACACCCGCACGCACCCGATCCTGCCGAGATGCCCAGACGGCCTCGCCCGCGAGGAGATCGCCGCCTCCAAGCTCGAGGTCGAGCAGCTGAGCGGCGCCCCCTGCCGCCACTTCGCCTATCCCAACGGGGCCTACTCGGAGCGTGAGCTGGCGCTGGTCAGGGAGGCCGGCTATGCCTCGGCGCGCACGGTCGACATCGGCTGGAACGGCCGCCGGACCGACCCCCTGCGGCTGCGGATACTCAGCGTCGCCGACGGCGCATCCAACACCGTCCTCGCCGCCGAGCTCGCCGGCTTGAAGCGGCTGAGCCGACTCTGGCGGCGCGAGGGACGGCTCGACGGCAGCTTCAGCCCGGACTGGCTGTCGGCCTGAGCGCGTCGTCCACCTGCCGCGCCGCGAGCCCCATCAGGGCCGGGCAGAGCGCCAGCAGCAGCCACAGCTGCTTGCTGTACTGGCCGGAGAGGAAGAAGTCGGCGGCGAGCATCCCGGCGAGGCCGACGATGACGGCCCGGGTGAGCAGCTCGAGCCCAGACTCCCCGCGTCGCTTGAAGGTCGACGCCGCTCGCAGCGCACAGCGGATCGACATCGCGACGATCGCCAGGAAGAGGGCGAGCCCGACGATCCCCAGCTCGGAGAGCAGCTGCAGGTAGATGTTGTGGGTGACCTGTGGCTGCTCGACGAGCAGGTCGCTGCGCCTGAGCGTCCCGGGCTGGAGGACGTAGTGGACCGAGGAGACCGGGAAGTTGCCGGCGCCGAAGCCCTCCAGCGGCCGCCTGTCGACCATTCGCCAGCCGACCTTCCAGATATCGGTTCGCCCGGTGCCGCCGTCGTTCGAGGTGAGGTGCTGGCGCTGGGCCGGCGTCGCCACCTGGGTGTAGTAGGCGCCGGCGCCGACGACTGCCGCGACGGCGACGGTCGCGTAGGCAAGCCGCCAGCGGCCGCCAATGGCGATGCCGGCGACGAGCGCCATCGCCAGGGCGATCAGTCCCCCTCGCGAGAGGGTCAGGAAGATCGTCGCCAGGCACAGCGCTCCGCCGCCGGCGGCAAGCAGCCGGACGCCAGGCGCTCGTTTGAGCGCCACCACGAGCCCGGTTGCGAGAGCGACACCCGTGACCAGCGCAGCGGCCAGCTCGTTGGGATCGCCGATCGTGCCGCTGACGCGATTGAGCGCGTCGGCGCCACCGACACCGCTGGCCGCGGAGACGTCGGGCTTGACGACGAAGCCGTAGGCGGCGGCGATCACTGCTCCGCCGACGTAGGCGCCGGCGATCCAGAAGGCGTGCTCGCGCCGTCTGATCGCCGAGTAGACGATCGGGAAGAGCGCCAGGTTGAGCAGCAGGCGGTAGAGCGATGTCGCCGCCGCCGAGGGGCTCTCGGCCCAGATGCCGCTGAGCCCGACCCATGCCAGGAACGTCAGCAGCAGGGCCGCGACCGCGGGGTGATCGGTGAACAGGTCCCTGGCGTCCTGCGGGCGCGTCGCCATCACCGCGAGCCACGAGATCGCCAGCAGCAGGCCCGCCAGCTTGGGCGGGCTGAGGCTGGGCCCGGCGAGGGTCGGCAGCAGGCCGAGGAAGGAGAGCAGGGCGAACAGCATCACCCCCGTCGTCAGGTCGGCGAGGACGAGGCCGACGAAGCCGATGCCGACCGCGGCGGCGATCGCCAGGGCGGGGTCGATACCGGCCAGCAGGCCGAGGGCGAGGGCGGCGGCCCCAATCGCTGCCGTCAGGGCCGTGCGCGCCGGGTCGATCCGGGCCGTCACCGGCTGCGAGCGCCGCTCAGCGCTTGGCGCCGAGCAGACCCCGGTTGTCCTTGGTGGCCGGGTCGAGGTAGTAGCTGTAGCTCTCCTTGCGCGGCCGCGGCGCACCGATGATCGCGAAGCCGGCGGGGCGGACGCCGTTCTCAGCCAGCATCTCGCCGAGCTGGGCGATTCGCTCGAGGCGGCTGTGGCCGAGGCGAACGACGATCACGACGTCATCGACGTTGCGCGCCAGCGGCAGCGCGTCGATGACGTCGTTCAGCGGCGGCGAGTCGATGACGACGTAGTCGGCCAGCCGCTTGGCGTCCTCGATCAGCTTCTCGGCAGCGGGGATCGCGAAGAGGTCGGCGATCCAGCCACCCTCGTAGTCGGCCAGCAGCAGCGAGAGATTGACGCCGTGGGTCGCGCTCGGGATGAGCGCGTCCTCGAGCTCGGTGTTCTCGATCAGAACGCTGACGACGCCCTCCTTCGGCCGCAGGTCGAAGAGCTTCGCCAGGGCCGGCCGGCGGAGGTCGGCGTCGATCAGGATGACGCGGTTGCCGGCCAGCGCCAGCGACGACGCCAGGTTGACCGCCGTCGTCGTCTTGCCTTCGGACGCGGTCGGGCCCGTGACCAGGATCGTGCGGGGCTTTTGCCCGGAGCCGGTCAGGTTCGTGCGCAAGGTGCGATAGGCCTCGGCGGTGGCGCTGGAGAGCGCTCGCGGGCCGAGCGGCTGGCGCGGGCCGCGCTGCTTGCGCTCCTTGGGCATGCGGGCGAGGATCGGCAGGCTGTAGAGGCGCCGCAGCTGGGCCTCCCGCCGCAGGCGGGGATCGAGCGCCTGCAGCCCGAATGCCGCCGCGACGCCGAGAACGAGGCCTGCAAAAAGCCCGCCGACGATGCTCAGCACAGGCCGGGGTGAGGCCTGGCGGGTGGGCGGCTCAGCCAGGCTCTGCAGGCGAAAGGTCGGGTCCGGCGTCCGCCGCAGCAGCTCCATCTGGGCGAGCTGGGCGCCGACCGAGTCGACGCCGGTGGCCTGGGCGGGCTGGCGCTGCAGCTGGGCGCGAAGGCCGGGAAGGGCGCTGTCGATCTCGCGGTGGAGGCTGGCGGTGCGGTCAGCGACGACGGCGCGCCCGAAGGCATTGGCGAGGTCGGCCGCCGCCTGTGGGGTGCTGTCGCTGGCGGTGATCGCAACGACGTTGCTCTGGGCGACAGGATCGGCGCTGACGGCGCCGAGCAGATCACGCGGCGAGCGCGGCGAGCGCAGCAGGGCTTTGGCTCGCTTGGCGACCTCGATCGTCCTGACGAGGTGGGCCGCGGTCTCGACGTCACGCGTCGGATCGGCTGAGTCGGAGATCAGGCCGAGGCTGGTCAGCGTCGCGTTGTCTCGCGATACCGGCGTGATCAGCAGATCGGCGACGCCCTGGTAGGTCTTGGGCGCCGTCAGCACGTAGGCGATCGCCGCCGCCAGCGTCAACAGGGTGACGAGGACGATCAGCCAGGCCCGCTCGCGAAGCGTCTCGGCGTAGCGCTGCAGGCCCACCTGCTCGGCTGGCGGTTGCAGCCAATCCGCGGTCTGGTTCTGCGCTGCCATCGTCGGCGGGGATTCTGTCACCGGTGCCGGGCGGGGGGTCCGTAAGGTTGCGGCAATGACCCGGAGTGACCAGCGACGGCAGGGCGGCGAGGGGCTCCGGGTCGCCGTCTACACCGACTACGCGTACCACCGCGTCGGCGAGGCGGTCTACGCCGAGCGCGCCTTCGCGCTCTTCCTCGCCGCCCTCGCCGAGCGCAGCGAGCGCCTCGTTCTCGCCGGCCGGCTGGCGCCGGGCGCCGAGCGCGGCCGCTATCCGATCGGCGAGCGGATCGAGTTCGTGGCGCTGCCCTACTACGAGCGCCTGACCCATCCGCTGAGCGCGATCCGCGGCATGCTGGGCTCGCTGCGCCGTCTCTGGCGCACGCTCGACGACGTCGATGTCGCCTGGCTGCTCGGGCCACACCCGCTCGCAGTCGCCTTCGCCGTGCTCGCCCGGTTGCGCCGCCGTCGCGTTGTCCTCGGCGTCCGCCAGGACACGCCGAGCTATGTCCGCAACCGCCATCCGCGCCGGCCGCTGCTGTGGGCCGTCGCCTGGGCCCTCGATGCCGCCTACCGCCTGCTCGGGCGCTTCTCGGCGGTGGTCGTGGTCGGCCCCGCGCTGGCCGCTCGCTACCGCCCTTCGCGGGCGCTGCTCGAGATCGCCGTCTCGCTCGTCAGCGAGTCGGAGATCGTCCCCGCCGACGTCGCCGGGGCACGCTCCTACGCCGGCGAGCTGACGGCGCTGAGCGTCGGCCGCCTCGACGCCGAGAAGAACCCGGCGCTCCTCGCCGACGTTCTCGCCGAGCTCGACGGCGACGAGCCGGGGTGGCGGCTGCTCGTCTGCGGTGAGGGCCCGCTCGAGGCCGATCTGCGCGGCGCGCTCGAGCGCCGCGGGGTGGCGGAGCGCGCCGAGCTTCGCGGCTACGTTCCGCTGGACGCCGGCCTCAGGGAGCTCTATGCCAGCAGCCACGCCTTCCTGCACGTGTCCTGGACCGAGGGTCTGCCGCAGGTTGTGTTCGAGGCCTTCGCAGCTGGGCTGCCGGTCGTCGCCACCGACGTCGGCGGCATCGCCGGCGCGGTCGGCGACGCGGTGCTGCTGGTGCCGGCCGGAGACGCGAGTGCGGCGGCGGGCGGGCTGCGCCGGATCGCCGGCGACGGCGAGTTGCGCGGCAGGCTGGTCGCCGCCGGCTTCGAGCTGGTCCGCTCGCGGACGATCGAGAGCGAGACCGCGGCCGTCGCCGATTTCCTCGAGGGGCGCGGATGAGCCAGCCGCCGGATGCTCGAACCGGCGAGCCGAGGCTGGCGTTCGGCGACGTCCGCCTCGGTGCCGGCCTTGCCGTCGCCCTGGCGCTGATCTGGGCGTGGTGGGGCTGGAAGACGGGGGCCTATTTCGGCACCGTGTTTTACCCAGGCACATTCGTGCTGGCGCTGCTGGCATTTGGGCTCACGCTTCGCCTGCCGATCGGCTTCCGGCTCAGCGGTGGGGCGGCGATCGCCCTGCTGGCGCTCGTCGGCATAGCCGGCTGGACGGCGTTGTCGATCCTCTGGACGCCGACCCGTTCCGCCGCCGTCGACGACGCGATCCAGGCGCTGGCCTACGCGGTCGCCTTCGTCCTCGGGCTATGGCTCTGCCGCCTGCTGGGCCGGCGGATGGAGCTGGCCGCGCTGCCGCTGGGCCTGGCCGGATTGCTCGTCGGCGTTCTGACCGTGCTGACGCTCTGGGGCGGTCACGACCTCAGCCGTTATCTCCACGTCGACGCCAGCCTGCGGCTGCCGCTCGGCTACCGCAACGCCAACGCCGCCTTCTTCCTGATCGCCCTCTGGCCCGCGCTCGTCCTCGCCTCGCATTCGGGTGTTGACCGGCGCCTGCGAGTGGCGATGTTCGCCACGGCGACGCTGACGATCGAGCTCGCGGTGCTGAGCCAGAGCCGCGGCTCGCTCGCCGCCGTCGCCGCGGGGCTCGGGGGCTATCTGCTGCTCTCGCCGCGGCGGCTGCGCTCGCTCGTCTACCTCGCCCTCGCGGCGCTGCCGATGCTCGGCGCCCTGCCGAGCCTGCTCGACGTCTACCGCGAGGGCGAGCCGATAGCGATGGCGCTGCCGCTGCTGCGCACCGCGGCGCGGGCGATGGCGCTGAGCTCGCTCGCGGCCCTTGTCGTCGGCGCCCTCGCGATTCGCTTCGAGAGCCGGATCTCGCTGGCGCCCTCGACCGTGCGGCGTGTGGGGATCGGCCTGACGGCGCTGAGCGCCGTCGTCGTCCTGGTCGGCGCCTCGATCTACGTCGGCGCCAGGGGCGGCCCGATCGCCTTCGTCGATCAGCGAGTCAGCGAATTCACCCACGGCGGCACTCCAGACCTGCATCGCCAGGGCGCGCGCTTCGGTACCAACGTCGGCTCCAACCGAGGCGATTTCTGGCGCGTCGCCCTCGACGCCGGCGCCGAGCGCCCCCTCGGTGGTGGTGCCGGGTCGTTCGAGTTCACCTATCTCGAGCACAGGCAGAGCCGCGAGACGCCGAGCGACCCCCACAGCGTCGAGATGCTGATGCTCTCGGAGCTCGGCCTGCCCGGGCTGCTGCTGTTCGGCGCCTTCGTTGGCGGCGTCGCGGTGGCGATCCTTCGCTCGTCGAGCCGCGGCCCCGGCGCGGCGGCGCTGGCAGCGGCGGCCGGCGGGGCGGGCGCCTACTGGCTGATGCACGCGTCCTACGACTGGTTCTGGAACTACCCCGGTCTGACGGCCCCGGTCATCTGCCTGCTCGGCGCCGCCTGCGGCCCGGCGGTCCTCGATCCGGGCAGCGTCTCTTCGCCCCGCTTGCGGCGGGGGGCTGGGATCGGCCTCGCCGTGCTGGCGCTGCTCCTGGCTCCCCTGTATCTCAGCCGCCGCTACAGCGACACCGCCGCCGGCGAGTGGCGCGGCGGCCTCGGCCGCGCCTACGACGACCTCGCGAGAGCGCGCTCGCTCGATCCCTTCAGCATCGATCCGCTGCTGCTGGAGGCCGAGATCGCCCGCCGGGCCGGCGACGTCCCCCGCGCCCTCAGCGCCCTGCGGACGGCCGGCGAGCGTGAGCCCGACAACTGGGGACCGCACTTTCTGCGCGGCAGGCTGTTGATCCGCAGCGACCCCGCGGAGGCGGCTCGCGAGCTTGCCCGAGCTCGCGAGCTCAACCCCCGCAGCCCGGAGGTTCGTCGAGCCGAGATCCACCTGCGCTCAAGGTCCACCTCCTAACGGGCGATAGGTGAGCGTGGGTACGACCCACGTCGACGAAACGAAGGAGCTCGCCATGATCCGCCGCACCCTCGTCGCTTTGGTAGCTGCGATTGCGCTCGTGTTGCCCGCGACCACAGCGTCTGCTGCATCCGATCCGACTGCTTCCCAGTACGGGAACGACCCACACGAGGTCGCCCGCGTCGTGCACTCGGCCAGCCTCAATGACCGTGTCGGCAGCCTGCCGTTCACCGGCGTCGATGTGATCGCCCTGGCGACGGTCGCGCTCGCGCTCGCCGGAACCGGCATCGGTCTGCGGATGCTCTCCGCGCCGCGCCGCCGCTAGGCCTGCGTGTCCGAACCCTCCAAGCGAGCCCCGCGCCTGCGCGCCCTGCGTGCGCAGGCGCTGGTCGAGCTGCTGACGCTCGAGCTGGCCCCCGCCGCCGCGGTCGGCGCTGTCCTGGCGACCCATGTCGGGCCGCCGGAGGCGCTGGTGGGCTTCGTCGCCACTGCCCTCACCGCCCACCTGCTGGCGCGCTCCGCATACGCGCCGCATCTGCTCTCGGTCGCCCGGATCGGGATGCGTGCCAACGCCCCGATCCTCGGCGGTGCCGCGGCGGCGCTGTTCAGCGTCCTCGGCGGGCATGGCGCCAGGCTGGGCGACGTCGTCGTCGCCGTCATCGGCGCCTGGCTGGTGCTGCTCGTCGGCATGTGGGTCAAGAGCCGTCTCGACGCCCAGCGGCCGGTGCGCGTCGCCGTGCTCTCCGCCGGCCTCTCGGCAGCTCTCGGCGACGAGCTCCGCACCGCCGGCATTCGCAGCTACGAGGTGATCGGCTGGATTGCCGCCGAGTCCCAGGCCTTCCCGCATCAGATCTCCGGCGGACCTGACTACCTGGGCAAGCTTGACGACGTCCGTCGCCTGGTCGGCGAGCACCGCATCGACCTGCTGGTCAGCTGCCCGGTCCACGGCGACGAGCGCTCGCGCCTGCGGACGCTCGAGATAGTCGGCAGCAGCTGCCTCGACCTGCCGGTGCGGATGCTCGAGCTGAGCCAGCTCTACGAAGATCTGCTTGGCCATGTTCCGCTCGGCGCCTCCGATGCCGCCTGGTTCCAGTATCTGCTCAACCCGAAATACCGGCCAGGCTCGGCGGTCGCGAAGAGGGCTTTCGACATCGCCTGCGCCACCGCAATGCTGGCGATCGCGGCGCCGGTGATCGTGCTCGCCGCGCTGGCGATCAAGCTCGAGGACGGTGGGCCGGTGCTCTACCGGCAAAGGCGGCTGGGCCTCGGGCGCGATGGCTTCACGATGCTCAAGCTGCGCTCGATGAGCGTCGGTGCGGACGCCGGCGAGCCCGCCAGCTGGTCGGCTGCGGCCGACCCAAGGGTGACGCGTGCCGGACGGCTGCTGCGGCGGGCACATGTCGACGAGCTGCCTCAGCTCTGGAACGTGCTGCGCGGCGAGATGTCGATGGTCGGGCCGCGCCCCGAGCAGCCTGAGATCGCCCCCGCGCTCGAGCAGCGCTTCAGCTACTACAAGTGCCGCTACCTGCTGAAGCCGGGCGTCACCGGCTGGGCACAGGTCCGCTGCGGCTACGGCGGCAGCGAGATGGGCTCGGCCAACAAGCTCTGCCACGACCTCTTCTACCTAAAGCATCGCTCGACTCTGTCCGATCTATTGATCGTGGTCGAGACAGCTCGCATGGTCGCCGGCGGAAACCAGTACGCGGTGCGTCGCGCCCGCGACTCGTTCATCGCCGAGGGAAAGCACGCCGGGGACAAACGTATGATTGAAAGTGAGGCGACAGGCCGTGCTTGAGACTGCGGCGCCGCCGCCCGAGCTGAAGCCTGAGATGACCGACGTAATCCAACCGAGCTGGCGATTCCTGACGAGTCACGCGCTCGTGCTGCTGGCGATCCACCGCGACCCGGACATCAGGATGCGCGATCTCGCCGCCGAGATCGGGATCACCGAGCGCCGCGCCCAGGAGATCGTCTCCGAGCTCGTCGGCGCCGGCTTCCTCGCCCGCGAGCGCGTTGGGCGGCGAAATCGCTATGGCGTCCGCGCCGATCTCCGCATCCGCCACCCCGACTGGGGCGAGCACAACCTCGGTGACGTCCTTTCGCTGGCGGCGATGTGGACCGGGCTCGGCCGCGACTCGGCGGCCAACCGCGACTCCGGCGATGGCTGGAGCGCTGCCGAAGAGGAGCAGGGAGGCGGGGAGAACGATGACGCACGCTGAGGTGGTCTCGAGAGCAGAGCGGATCGTCGCCAAAGCCGAAACGGATGCGCGCGCCGAGAAGATCGGCGGCGCCGCCGAGAAGGAAGCGCAGGAGCTCGCCCGCCGCATCGTCGCCGAGGCCGAGGCCCGCGCCGAGCGGATCGCCGAGGCCGCCGAGCGCGAGGCGTGGCAGCTCGCCGAGGGCATCGGGCGCGGCGCCGAGAACGAGGTCGAGCGCTGCCGTGAGCAGCTGATCGACGCTCACCACGAGCTCTGCGGCCAGATCGAGGGTGTCTCGTGGGTCGAGCGCCTGCCGGTCTCCGAGTCGCCGCCTGACCTCGCCCTTGGTGAGGTCGAGGTCGCGCCGCTCGCCGGCCACGCGGTTGAAGACTCGAACGGAGGCTCCAGCTCCGAAGGCGTCAGGCTGGTCGCCCTGCAGATGGCGGCGTCAGGCAGCGCCCACGGCGAGATCGCCGTTCGGCTGCGCGACGAGTTCCACGTCACCAACGCCTCCGACATCGCCAGCGGGGTGCTCGAGCAGCGAAGCTCCCGCCGCCGCCGCAGCTAAGACCTAGCCGGGGACCTAGCCGGGCTGGCGCGCCTCGGGCGGCAGCTCGATCCGCTTCAGGCGGGCGAAGACCGCCCATCGCTGGGAGGCGCTGTAGAGCGGGTGACAGGCGGTCATCACGAGCCGCTCGTAGCCGACGTTGCGAACGATGCCGACCTCGGAGGGATTGACGATGCGGTGGTCCTGGACCTCGTAGGTGAAGGCGGCATACGGCATCCGCAGCAGGATCAGGTCGCCGCGCTGGAGGCGGTTGATGCTGCGGAAGGGCGCCAGGTAGGTCGTGCGGTGGCCGGCGATGCCGATCGTCTTGCCCTGGCCGGGGAGCTTGGTGTCGGGGTAGTGCCCGGGCCCCTTCTCCAGATCGGCGGTGCCGGTTCCCTCGATGACGACGACCGAGAGGCCGAGCCGGCCGGCGCTGAGCCGGCCGATGGCGTGGCCGTCGCGGACCCGCTTGGCGAAGCGGTCGGCGAGGATGCGGGCCCGCTTGGGGCCGATCGGCACGCCCTGCAGGGCACGGAGGTCGGCGGCGGTCGGGTTCGAGCCCTCGATGCCCTTGAGCTCGTCGTCCGCCTGGCGCTGCTCGAGCCAGCCATAGAGCGAGGAAACCGGCTCCTGCCAGGCCAGCGTCATGCCGACGTCCAGCAGCACCACCAGCCCCGCGGTGATCAGCGCTGTCGACAGGATCCGGGCGACTCTGCTCACCGCTCGATGATGACAAAGCGCGTCCGCGCTCGTGCCGGGCGCCTGCGAAACTGCGGCGGTGACCGACGCCCCGAGACGCGATCCCCGCATCGCCTCCTACCAAGCCGACCCGGACGAGGTCCACCGTGTCCTGCTGCTCTACTCGGGCGGCCTCGACACCAGCGTGATGCTGCGCTGGATCCAGGAGGAGTACGGGGCTGAGGTCGTCGCGCTGACGGTCCACCTCGGCCAGCCGGGAGAGGACTGGGACGTCGTCGTCGGCAAGGCCAGGGACCTCGGCGCCGTCGAGGCGCTGCTGGTCGACGCGCGTGAGGAGTTCGCGCGCGAGTACGTGCTGCCGGCGATCAGGGCCAACGCGCTCTACGGCGGCGGCTATCCGCTGTTCACCGCCCTCGGCCGGCCGTTGATCGCCAAGCTCGCCGTCGACGCGGCCCGCGAGCACGGCTGCGACACGATCGCCCACGGCTGCACCGGCAAGGGCAACGACCAGGTGCGGATCGAGGCGACGGTGGCGACGATCGCGCCGGAGATCAAGCTGATCGCCCCCGTCCGCGAGTGGCGGATGGGCAGGGAGGAGGAGGTCGCCTATGCCCGCGAGCACGGCATCCCGGTCAAGGGCGGCAGCGAGGCGCCGCCCTACTCGATCGACGACAACCTCTGGGGCCGCTCCTCCGAGGGCGGCGCGATCGAGGATCTGGCCGCGCCGCCGCCCGACGACGTCTTCCAGCTGGTCAGCCGGCCCGAGGACGCCCCCGATCTCGCCGAGGACGTGCGCGTCGGCTTCGAGCAGGGCTGCCCCGTCAGCCTCAACGGCGAGCGGCTCGAGCTCGTCGAGCTGCTCGAGCGCGCCGCCGCAGCGGGCCAGCGCCACGGCGTCGGCATCGTCGACCACATCGAGGACCGCATCGTCGGCCTCAAGGTGCGCGACCTCTACGAGGTCCCGGCGGCGGCGATCGTCCTGACCGCTCATCAGGAACTCGAGAAGCTCGTCTCGACGAGTCACCAGAACGGCTTCAAGGGCGGCCTCGACCGCCAGTGGGCCTACCTCTGCTACGCCGGGCTCTGGTACGAGCCGCTGCGCCAGGACCTCGACGCCTACATCGCCTCCGCCAACCGCTTCGTCACCGGCGAGGTGACGATGCGCCTCTACAAGGGCAGTGCGCGACCGGTCGCGCGCAGCTCGCCCTACGCCCTGTACGACCGCGACCTCGCCGGCTTTGGCGAGTCCGGCGGCGTCTTCAGCCAGGCCGCGAGCCCCGGTTTCATCGAGCTCTTCTCGCTACAGAGCCGCATGGCCCATCGCCTGCGCGGCTCCAACGGGACGGAAGGAGGGGAGAACGGGTGATCTACGCAGCGATCGGGCGCTTCGTCGTCCGCTACGCCTGGCGCCGCTACGCAACCGAGATCAAGCTCGGCGCCGGCGCGACGCTGCTCGCGCTCGTCGTCGGTGGCTACCTCGCCGCCGGCCGTGACGCAGCCGAGGGCTAGGCTCCAGGTTTACATAAAGTTGCCTGCAAATAGGGCACTCTTCACACTTCGCTAATATTTGGCGTCGCGTGCCGGCCGGTGGTGACATCCGGGCCAGCGTCAGAGGGGGGCGTATTGGCTTATTCGCGACCGCGCTTGCGGTCGCCCTCGGCTGCTGCCTGGCAACGGGCACGGTCGGCCTTGCCGCCTCCGCGGCTCCCGACGCGGGCGCCTTGCGCGGCCAGATCAACGGCGCCCGTCAGCAGGCGCAGGGGCTGGCGGCTGAGGTCCAGGCGAGTCAGGATCGCATCGCCCTGGCAGCGGCCAGGGCCCAGGCTGCGGCCAGGCGCGAGTCTCAGCTGACGGCGCTGCTGGCGACCGGTCGCCAGCGCTCGGCCGCGCTCGGCGCCCGCGCCGACACGGCCCAGGCCAAGCTTCGCGCCGCCAAGTCGCAGCTGCGCCACGCGGTCGCCCTGCTGGCGCGCCGTCTCGTCGCCATCTACAAGGGCGGCAGCCCCGACATGCTCAACGTGATCCTCGACTCCCACGGCTTCGACGACATGGCGACGCGCAGCGAGTACCTGCGGCTGATCGAGAGCTCGGACTCGGCGCTGGCGCGGCGCGTGCGGTCGCTGCGCGATGGCGTCGCCCTGCAGCTGGCGGCACTGCGCCGGCTGCGTGCGCAGACCGACGCCTTCAACGCTCAGCTGGCCGCAGCGCGCGACCAGATCGCCGCCGCGCGCGCCGCGGCCGCCGCCGAGGCTGCAGCGCTGGCCCGCGCCCGCGCCTCGGCTGCCGCTTCGCTCGATGCCCTGCGCGGCCGGATCGGCGACTGGGAGCGCCAGCTCGTCCGCGCCCAGCGCCTCAGCCAGGTCCAGGCCAAGCAGCAGGTCAGCCACTGGCTCGGCAACTGGGCGATTCCGGAGGCCGTCGTGATGTGCGAGTCGGGCGGCAACTTCCACGCCGTCAACGGCTCCAGCGGCGCCGGCGGCGCCTACCAGATCATCCCCTCCACCTGGTCGGCATACGGCGGCAAGGGCCGCCCGCAGGACGCCTCGCCCAAGGAGCAGGGCAGGATCGCCGCGGCGATCTGGCACGACTCGGGCCCCGGCGCCTGGGTTTGCGCGTCGTAGCGCCTGGTCGTCTGGCTAGCGAACCAGCTCGGCGAGCGGGCGGGGCACGCCGTAGTGGTCGCCCTGGCCGTACTCGACACCGAAGTGCTCGAGGATCCGGGCCGTTGCCTCGTCGATGACGAACTCGGCGATCGTGCCGATGCCGAGGCCGTGGGCGAGCTCGACGATCGCCTTGACGATGACCTGGTCGGCGGCGTCCTGCTTGAGCTCGCGGATGAACTCGCCGTCGATCTTGATGTAGTCGACCGGCAGGTGCTTGAGGTAGTAGAGGGAGCCGTAGGCGACGCCGAAGTCGTCGAGGGCGAAGCGGCAGCCGAGGCGCTTGAGCCGGGTGGCGAAGGCCGTGGCCTCGGCGATGTTCTCGATCGCGGCCGTCTCGGTGATCTCGAGGATCAGCCCCGCCGGGTCGGCGCCGGCGGCCTCGAGGCGCTCCTCGATGTAGCTCGGCAGCGAGGGATCGGCGAGCGAGACCCCGCTGAGGTTGACCTCGAGCTGATCGGTGCCCGCTCCCAGCATCGCGATCGCCTCGCCGAGGACCCAGCGGTCGATCTCGCCGATCAGGCCGCTCCGCTCGGCCTCGGGCAGGAAGGTCCCGGGGAGGATCAGCTCTTCGCCGTCATCCTCGCTGCGCATCCGCAACAGCAGCTCGTAGCGGTCCATCGTTCCGGTCGCCAGCGAGACGATCGGCTGGCCGAAGAGGACCAGGCGATCGAGCGCGAGCGCATCGCGAATTTGCTGCGCAACCATGTCGTCGCCCGGCACCGTTTGATCGTAGGCGATGGTGCCGGCCACTTCTGAGCGTCACGATTCAACGCACTGAGCGGAATCGGCGCTCTGGCAGCGCCGGGTGGCATCTGCCGCGATTGAGAACATGGGCCGGGTGAGCGTCGCGCCCGTCCACCTGCACGTCCACAGCGAGTATTCGCTGCTCGACGGCGCCTGCAAGCTCGAGCGCAAGGGCAAGCGCGACGGCAAGGAGCAGCTGATCTACCCGATGGCCGAGCGGGCCGCCGAGCTCGGGATGTCGGCTTTAGGCCTCACAGACCACGGCGTGATGAACGGCGCCGTGGCCCACTACAAGGCCTGCAAGGCGGTCGGGATCAAGCCGATCGTCGGCATGGAGGCCTACTACGTCGACGACCGCCGGCCCACCCAGCCCCGCTACGAGCGCAACCACCTGACCCTGCTGGCGCGTGACCAGGAGGGCTTTCGCAACCTCGTCAAGCTCAGCTCGGCCGGCTTCCTCGAGGGCTTCTCTCGTGGCCGGGCCAATGTCGACATGGAGCTGCTCGACCGCTACTCGGACGGCGTCATCGCGCTGACCGGCTGCCTGCAGTCGCGATTCTGCCGGCGGCTGGTCGAGGACCGCCCCGACGAGGCGCGGGCCCACGTCGAGGACCTGATCGGCGTCTTCGGCGCCGACAACGTCTACTTCGAGGTCCAGAAGAACGGCATCCCCGAGCAGGACAAGGCCAACGAGGGCATCGTCCGCGTCGCCCGCGAGCTCGGCCGGCCGGTTGTCGGCACTGCCGACGTCCACTACCTGAGGCGTGAGGACTACGACCACCACGCGGCCCTGCTCTGCGTGCAGACGAAGTCGACGCTGGCGGCGCCGAAGCTGCGCTTCGACACCAACGAGTTCTATTTGAAGACCCCCGACGAGATGGCGGCGTCGTTTGCCGAGTGGCCCGACGCGATCCCGACCAGCGCCGAGATCGCCGAGCGCTGCGAGATCGAGATCGAGCTCGGCAACCTGCTGCTGCCGCGCTACCCGACGGCCGACGGCGAGGAGCCCGGCGCGATGCTGAGGCGGATCGCCGAGGAGGGCCTGCGCCACCGCTACGGCGACCCGCCGCCGGCGGAGGCGCTGGAGCGGCTTGCCTACGAGCTCGGCGTGATCGACGACATGGGCTTCGCCTCCTACTTCCTGATCGTCTGGGACTTCGTCCGCTACGCCAAGGAGAGCGGCGTCGCCGTGGGCCCTGGCCGTGGCTCCGCGGCAGGCTCGATTGTCGCCTACTCGCTCGGCATCACCGACCTCGACCCGCTCGCCAACGGCCTGCTCTTCGAGCGCTTCCTCAACCCGGCTCGCAAGTCGATGCCGGACATCGACATCGACTTCTCGGTCAAGGGGCGCGAGCGCGTGATCCGCTACGTCGCCGAGAAGTACGGCCGCGAGTCGGTGGCCCAGATCATCACCTTCGGCCGGATGGCGCCGCGGGCGGCAACCCGCGACGCCGCCCGCGTCCTCGGCTTCTCGAACTCCAAGGGCGACGAGCTCGCCAAGAAGATCCCCGAGCCGATCATGGGCCGCAACCCGAGCTTCGACGACTGCATGAAGTCAGGGTCGGAGCTGCGCAAGGCCTACGACTCCGACCCCGAGGCCAAGCAGATCGTCGACGTCGCCCGCGGGCTCGAGGGCATCGTCCGCAACGCTTCGATCCACGCCGCCGCGGTCGTGATCTCCGACCGGCCGCTGCAGGAGATCGTCCCCGTGCAGCTCGCCGAGGACCGCTCGCTGCCGGCGGAGGCCAACGGCGACGGCGGCAAGCCCGAGCGCTCCTACAAGATCGTCACCCAGTACTCGATGGGCCCGATCGAGGAGATCGGCCTGCTGAAGATGGACTTCCTCGGCCTCCGCAACCTCGACGTGATCGAGGACGCGGTGGCGATCATCCGCCGCTCGCACGGCATCGACCTCGACATCGAGACGATCCCGGTGGACGACGCCAAGAGCTTCGAGATGCTTGCCCGCGGCGACTCGATCGGCGTCTTCCAGCTCGAGTCCGAGGGCATGCGAGAGGCGCTGCGCAAGGTCAAGCCGACGCAGTTCGGGGATATCGTCGCCCTCGTCGCGCTCTACCGGCCGGGGGCGATGCGCTACATCGACGACTACGCCAAGGGCAAGGAGAACCCGACGACGGTCCGTTACCCGGACCCGCGGCTGAGACCGATCACCGAGGCCACCTACGGCTGCTGCATCTACCAGGAGCAGCTGATGGAGATCGCCAAGCAGATGGCCGGCTTCAGCGGCGCCGAGGCCGACGACCTGCGCAAGGCGGTCGGCAAGAAGCGGCGCGACCTGATGGCCAAGCAGGAGTCGCGCTTCCTCGAGGGCCTCGAGGGCTCGGGCACCGACTCCGGGGTCGCCAAGGACCTCTGGTCGCTGATGACCGCGGCGGCCGACTACTCCTTCAACAAGAGCCACGCCGCCTGCTACGCATTGATTGCCTACAGGACGGCCTGGCTGAAGGCCAACTACCCGGCCGAGTACATGGCGGCGCTGATCTCTTCGGTGATGTCGACCAAGGACAAGGTGCCCTTCTTCGTCAACCGCTGCGAGGAGATGGGGGTCGAGGTCCTGCCACCCGACGTCAACGCCTCCGACCACGGCTTCGTCGTCCACGGCAAGCAGATCCGCTTCGGTCTCGACGCGGTCAAGAACGTCGGCCACGCCGCCGTCGAGGCGATCCTCGGGGCGCGCGAGGCCGGCGGCGAGTTCGTCTCGATCTGGGATCTCTGCGAGCGCGTCGATACGCGCGCCGTCAACAAGCGAGCGGTCGAGTGCCTGGTCAAGTGCGGCGCCCTCGACTCCACCGGGGGAACGCGGATGGGCATGCTCGAGGCGCTGCCGCAGGCGCTCGCGAGCGGCCAGCGCGCCCTCCAGGACGCCCAGCTGGGCCAGGGGTCGATCTTCGAGATCGACGAGCCCGGCGGCGCCAACCTGGCGCTCGTCAAGCCCCAGCACCCGGCGCTCTCGCTCGAGGAGTACGAGCAGGCCGAGCTGTTGCGGCTCGAGAAGGAGACCCTCGGCACCTACGTCTCCTCGCATCCGCTGTCGGGCATCCGCGACGCGCTGCGACGGCGTGTCGACTGCTCGCTCGCCGAGCTCAGCGGCAAGGCGGACAAGACGACGCTGACGATCGGCGGCCTCGTCGGCGACTGCAAGCGGCTGAAGACCCGCAGCGGCGCCGACATGATGTTCGCCACCCTCGACGACATCGAGGGGACGGTCGAGCTGCTCGTCTTCAACCAGGTTCTCGAGCGCAACGCCGACGTCATCGGGCCCGACCGACCGGTGATCGTCAGCGGCAGGCTCGACCACCGCGAGGGCGGGCGGACGAGCTTCGTCGTCCAGGAGGCGCAGCCGTTCGAGCCCAGCGTCAGCGAGATCGAGCGGGCGCGCTCGCGCAGCGCCGGCGGCGCCGGCCCGGACGCCCTGACGCTGCGGATCCTCGCCGCCGACTTCCGGCCCGACCTCGTCGACCAGCTCAAGGATGTCTTCGAGAGCTTCCCCGGCCAGACCGAGGTGCTGCTCGAGATGGAGACCAGGGCGGGGATGCGCAAGCTGCGCTTCGGCGGCCAGTACCGCGTCGACGCGACCAACGGCCTGATGGCCGAGCTGGACTCGCTGCTGGGTCCAGGCGCCCTGGCCGCGTAGAGCCTTTCTAGGCCTGCACGCCCGATTCGGGGTCTAGACTCGGGTCATGCCTGCTGGGCGTACAGCGAAGGGCAAGGCGAAAGCCGGGGAGTGCCGTCGCTGTCGCACCTTCTGCGACAAGCTGATCGAGCCGCGCGGCTGTCTCGAGATGCGCTGCAGCTATCTCTACAGCTATCGCGACGAGCTCAGCGGCAACCGCTACATGGGCTGCATGCAGCGGGTCTTCAAGGCCGAGATCGACGTCGACGCCTTCGAGCTCGCGGAGCTGACGGGCAGGGGCTTCGGCGGCCTGATGATGACCGGCGAGCCGCTCTCGCACTGCCAGTTCCGCGTCGAGCCGGCCTACGAGGGCGGCGGCGAGGGGCACGAATGCGTCAACCCGAAGTTCTTCGATTGCGACGAGGGCCCCGGCGGGCTCCAGGTCTTCGACCTTCGCGACGCGCTCGCCTGAGCCGGCCGCTTCAGCCGGCTCTCGCCTTCAAGCCCTTCCTGCGCAGCCGCTTGGTCTTCTCGACCTCCTTGCGGTCCGGCCCCTTCTTCTCCGGCCCCGGTACCTCCAGCGTCGCCGGCAGGCCCTCGAAGCGCGGCTCGGAGAGGAAGACCTGAAGCCGCTCGCCGATCTCACCCTCGCGGACGTTGGCGTGACGGTCACGGCACGAGCCCAGCGGATCGCGCGAGTCGTTGAGATGGATGCAGCCCAGCCGGCCGAGCCCGACCTTGGCGTCGGCCGTCGCCAGCAGCTCGTCGAGCCCGGCCTCGCTGCCGATGTCGAAGCCCTGGGCGTAGAGATGGCAGGAGTCGAGGCAGAGGCCGAGCCGCTCGCCGCCTCCGGCGACCTCGATCAGCGTCGCGATCTCGTCGAAGTCACGGCCCAGCATTCCCTGCGCCCCCGCCGTCTGCTCGATCAGCAGCGGGCAGCGTTCGCTCTCGCCGAGTGCGCCGGCGATCGTCTTGCCGGCCCGGCGCAGCGCCTGGGCGGGAGTCTGCTCGCGCCGGGCGCCGGGGTGGAGGACGACGCCGGCGGCGCCGATCGCGTCGCCGACCCTGAGGGCATGGATCAGCGCCTGCAGCGACTTCGCCCGCAGCTCGGCGTCGGGCGAGGCGCAGTTGATCAGGTAGATCGCGTGGATCACGACCGCTTCGATCGGCGAGGCGTCCATCGCCTCGCGAAATGCGGCGAAGTCCTCGTCGCCGTAGCGGGTCGGCCGCCACATCCGCGGCGACTGGTTGAAGATCTGGATCGACTCGCAGCCGCGCTCGACGCCGCGCTCTATCGCGAGTGCGAGCCCACCGCCTGTGGAAACATGCGCGCCGATCAGCATCTGATGCTCCCCGCCATAAACACAGTCACGTGAGCTCCGAACTCCGCCTACGCTTCGCGCCCTCGCCGACCGGTGCTCTGCACATCGGCGGCGCGCGGACGGCACTCTACAACTGGCTTCACGCACGCGGCGCGGGGGGAGCGCTCGTGCTGCGGATCGAGGACACAGACCGCGAGCGCTCGACGACCGAGAACGTCGAGCAGATCGTCGACGCCCTGCGCTGGCTCGAGCTCGACTGGGACGAGGGCCCGATCAGCCAGCACGAGCTCGCCCACCGCCACGCCGCCCGCCTCACCGAGTTGCTCGAGTCCGGCGCCGCCTACCGCGACACGGCGACCGCCGCCGAGGTCCGCGCCTGGAAGGCCGAGCATGGCGCCGGCCGCGGCTATCGCGGCGTGCCGAGCGACGACCCGGCCGCGGCCGTCCGGCTGCGCGTGCCCGACGAGGGCGAGACCGTCGTCGACGACCTGATCCGCGGCGCCGTCAGCTTCCCCAACGCCAGCTACGACGACTTCGTCATCGCCCGCGGCGACAGCTCGGTCCTCTACAACTTCGCCGTCGCGATCGACGACCACGAGATGGGGATCAGCGAGGTCATCCGCGGCGACGACCACCTCTCCAACACGCCCAAGCAGCTGCTCGTGCTGCGGGCGCTGGGCGTCGATCCCCCTCGCTACGCCCACCTGCCGCTGCTGCACGGCCCCGACGGCCGCAAGCTCTCCAAGCGCCACGGGGCGGCGTCGGTCCAGGAGCTGCGCGAAGCGGGCTACCTGCCGGCCGCGGTTCGCAACTACCTGGCGCTGCTCGGCTGGGGCACCGACGACGACACGACCCTGATGTCGACCGAGGAGCTGGTCAAGCGCTTCGAGCTCGCCCGCGTCGGCCGCTCCTCGGCGATCTTCGACGAGCAGAAGCTGCGTTGGGTCAACGGCCGCTTCATGCGCGAGATGCCGCTCGACGACTACGTCGCCGCGGTCGCCGCGTATCTCGATCGCCGGCCCGACGAGCGGCTGCGGATCGGCTGTGCGATCGCCCAGGAGAAGGCCCAGACGCTGGCCGAGGTCTGGCCGCTGGTGCGCTTCCTCTTCGAAGAGCCCGTCGACGACCCCAAGGCCTGGTCGAAGACGATGGGGGAGGGCGCCCTCGAGGGGCTGCGGGCGGCGCGCGAGGCGCTCGAGCAGGCGGACGGCTTCGAGCCCGATGCCATCGAGGCGGCACTGCAGCCGGTGCTGGAGCGCCTCGGCCTGAAGCCCGGGCGCCTCTACCAGCCGCTGCGCGTCGCGGTCACCGGGACGACCATCTCGCCGGGAATCTTCGAGACGCTCTCGGCGCTGGGGCGCGAGCGCACGCTGGAGCGCGTCGACCGCGCCATCGCTCGGCTCTGCTGAGCGCCACCAGCTAAATCTTTTTCCTGCGGTTGCCGATGGGTCCGCAGAGACTTATGCCGACGAAAGTTCAAACACGCGGCGGTCAGCGCCTGACCGCCGCATTCGAAGCGGTCGAGCGGCTGCCGGCTCTCGCCCAGGCTCGCGACCAGGTCCTCGCCGCCGGCCTCGGCAACGGCAGCGCCCCGGAGGCGCTGGTCAGCGCCGTCGCCCACGACCCAGGCCTGGCGATCGCCGTCCTGCGCAAGGCGGGCGCCAGCTCGTCGGGCACGGCGCCGGCGAGCGTCGCCGAGGCTGTCGGGCGCATCGGAGCGGCCGCCGTCCACCGGCTCGCCACCGAGATCGACACATACGACTTCCTCGAGCGCGCCAACAGTCCCGCTGCGGCTCTCGAGCGCTTCCGCGTCCACGCTCGGGCCACTCAGGCGGCAACGGCCTCCGTCGCCGCCAGGATCGGTGCGACCGACGGCGATGAGCTCTCGCTGGCGGCTCTGCTTCACGACATCGGCAAGCTCGTGGTCGCTCGCCTGCAGCGAGGCCCGATCGACCCCTGGGCCGCCGCCAGCACGCCGGAGGACAGGATCACGGCTGAGCGTCGGGAGCTCGGGATCGACCACGCGCTGGTCGGCGGCGTCCTCGCCCGGCGCTGGGGACTCTCGAAGACCCTCGCGGCGACGATCGAGCGCCATCACTCCGACGAAGCGACCGGGCCGGCGGCGGTCATTCGCCTCGCCGACATGCTCGCCCACCATGCCCAGGGCGAGGCCATCGCCGCCCAGAAGCTGCGCCTGCTCGCCCGCACCTGCGGCCTCGGCCGCGACGACCTCGTCGAGATCCTCTACACGCCGAGCACAGCTGCGGCCCCGCAGGGCCGCCCGGTGGAGCCCTCGCCGCTCTCGGGCCGCGAGATGGAGGTCCTCCGCAGGCTCGCCGAAGGCAAGGTCTACAAGCAGATCGCCCAGGACCTGACCCTCTCGGTCAGCACCGTCCGAACCCACCTCCACAACGTCTACGCCAAGCTCGGCGTGATCGACAGGGCCCAAGCCGTCCTGACAGCAAACGACAAGGGCTGGCTGTAGAACCAGAGCGCTGAGGGCACCGCATAGCCAACCCACGAGCTTGGCTGCAGCGGCACTACCCGATCATCGAGACGAAGCCGACCCGCACGCCCCCGGACGCGAAGCGGAGGAGGCGTGCGGCCAAGAACTGTGTCCGACGCCCCCGCAGGCGCCCAGCTGAGGAGGCGGCGGACGCAGTTCTTGTTGTTATTCGATTAGCGAGGCCCTGAGCGCTATCGCAACCGCGTGGGCGCGGTCGTGGGCGTCCAGGCGGGCGAGGATCTGCTTGGTGTGGGTCTTGATCGTTTCGGTGCTGAGGCCGAGGCGCTTTGCGACGACCGCCGTCGAATGGCCGTCGGCGAGCAACTGGAGGATCTGCTGCTGGCGCTTGGTGACGCGCGATCCGCGGCGCGGGCGCCCGTCGGGCACGGCGGGGTCGATGAAGGTCTGCGACTCGACCGCGGCCTCGATCGCTTCTCGCAGCCGGATGGTGGGGGAGCTCTTGGCGACGAAGGCGCGGGCGCCCGCTTCGACGGCGGCGCTGGCCGCGTGGGGCTCGCCATGGCGTGAGTGGGCGACGATGCTGATCCCGGGCTGCGCCTTCAGCAGCGCCCGGATCGTCGCCGCCCCGCTGAGACCGCCGTCGTGGCCCGGCGGGCGCATCTCGACGACAGCCACGTCGAAGTTGCCGGTATCGCGAACGAGCTCGACTCCGGTATCGCCGTCGTCGGCCTCCTCGATCTCGTAGCGGCCGCCGCGGAGCAGCCTGCGCATACCGAGCCGGACCAGGGGCTGGTCGTCTATCAGCAGACATCGGAGCTGGTCGCTCATCACATCGTCTCGCCCAGGCAGCGTCGGTCGGCTCTCAGCAGAGCCAGCCTCGGCTCACCCCGGTCTGGGTCGGACGCCATCAAGCGTCGGTTGGCCGCCAGATCGTAACCGCTGAGACCAAGTGGCCCGCCCCGTCCGGTAGAAAGCAAGGCGTGATCTCGGTGACCTCGAAATCCCGCTATGCGGTGGTCGCGCTGGCGGAGCTCGCTCGCTCCGGCAACCGGCCCGTGCCGATCGCGACCTTGGCCCAGCGGCGGGCGATGCCCGTCCAGTTCCTCGAGCAGCTGTTCTCGACGCTGCGCCGCAACGGTTTCCTGACTTCGCACCGCGGTGTCAAGGGCGGCTACACCCTGGCCCGGCCGGCCGACGAGATCACCGTGCTCGAGGTCGTCCAGGCGCTCGACGGCGTCGTCGGCCAGGAGGCCGAGGAGGCCGGCGGCATCTGGCGCGAGGGGGTGGATGCCCTGCGCGGCGTCTTCACCGACACGACGATCGCCGATGTCGCCAACCGCGAGACCGGCGAGTCGGGCGTCGGTCTCTACCAGATCTGACGCCGCCCGCCCGCTGCGCCTACTTCTTGCAGCCCCTGATCGCAGCGGCGAAGTCGGCCGGGTTGCGGCCGGCCTTGAGCTCGGTCAGGTCATCGGCGAGCTGGGCGTTGGAGGCAACCCGCCGCAGGTAGGCGACGACGCAGCTCGCGCTCTTGCGGCTCAGGCCCGGCAGCCTGCTCAGCGCCTGGCGCAGCGCCCGGTCGGTGATCGCCCGGACCTCGCGGGCAGAGGGGGGAGGAGCGCTGGCATGAAGGCCGTCGAGCTTCCAGCCGTTGTCCTGGATCAGGCCGGCCGTTGCGGTTCGGCCGTCCAGCGAGCCGCCGCGGACGCGGATCTTGGCGAGCGCATGGCCGCCGTCGACGGTCACGCCGATGAAGCTGACCGACGAGGCCGTCGACGCGGCGCGCGGCTGACGCACGCGGCAGCTCTCGAGCGCCTGGGCGCCGCGCCGGCCCGAGGCGGCTTCGAGGAAGCGCAGCGTGAACATCCGGTCGCAGATCGCCGGGTCGTTGCTCGTCAGCACGGTCCTCACCGTGCTCCTGACCCTGTCGGCCTCGCTGGGGGACGAGAACGGCGCGCAGCCGGCTGCCACCACGGCAAGCACCGCGGCCGCCGTCGCCGCTCGCACCGCTTTCTTCAACCGACTCACCTTGGTCGGGTAGTTTGACGAGATGGCGGGCGATGATCCGATCGGCGCGGCTGCGAGGACCAGGATCGGCGCCGAAGCGTCGGCCACGGTTGGCTCGACGCCGATGGTCAAGCTCTCACGGCTGGCCGCCGAGGCCCAGGGCGAGGTGGTCGTCAAGCTCGAGTACCTCAACCCGGGAGGCTCGGTCAAGGACAGGATCGGCGTCGCGATGATCGACGCCGCTGAGGCCGAGGGCCGGCTGGAGCCGGGGGCCGTCATCGTCGAGCCGACCAGCGGCAACACGGGGATCGCCCTGGCGATGGTCTGTGCGGCGCGCGGCTACGAGCTGGTGCTGACGCTGCCCGAGGGCATGAGCCGCGAGCGCGGCACGCTGCTGCGGCTCTACGGGGCCGAGGTCCATGAGACGCCGTCGCTTGGAGGCATGAACGAGGCGGTGGAGCTGGCGCGGCGGATAGCCGATGAGCGCGGCGGCTTCATCCCCCAGCAGTTCGCCAATCCGGCCAACCCCGAGATTCACCGTCGGACCACTGCGGAGGAGATCTGGGCCGACCTCGACGGCGAGGTCGACGCCTTCGTCGCCGGCGTCGGCACCGGCGGCACGATCACCGGCGTCGGCCAGGTGCTCAAGGAGCGCCGTCCCGGCGTCCAGATCATCGCCGTCGAGCCCGCGGGCTCCGCGGTTCTCTCGGGCGAGCCGCCGGGACCTCACCGGATCCAGGGGATCGGCGCCGGCTTCGTGCCCGAGGTCCTCGATCGCGACGTCATCGACGAGGTGATCGCGATCGACGACGAGACCGCGCTCGAGACCGCCCGCGCCGCCACCTCGCGCGAGGGCGTGCTCGCCGGGATCTCCGCCGGTGCCGCGATCCAGGCCGCCCTCGAGGTCGCCGGACGCGACGAGTTCGCCGGCAAGCGCGTCGTCACGATCGTTCCCGACAGCGGCGAGCGCTACATCTCGACCCCGTTCTTCGCTCCCTAGGATGCTCGGCCTCCACACCCTCGGCCGCGTCCTCAGCGAGGTTCGCCGCGACGTCGCCACGGCTCGCGACCGCGACCCTGCCGCGCGCCGGGTCGGGACCCTGGAGATCCTCAGCAGCTGGGCCGGCGTCCAGGCGCTGCTCGCCCACCGCCTCGCCCACGTCATGCATGGCGCCAACGTGCCGCTGGCGCCGAGCGCGATCGCGACGCTCAGCCGCATCGTCACCGGGGTCGAGATCCATCCGGCAGCGAGGATCGGCGCCGACCTCTTCATCGACCACGGCACGGGCGTCGTCATCGGCGAGACGACGGAGATCGGCGATCGCGTCACGCTCTACCAGGGGGTCACGCTGGGGGGAACCGGGCTCTTTCGCGGCAAGCGCCACCCAACGATCGAGGACAACGTCACGATCGGCTCCGGCGCCAAGCTCCTCGGCCCGATCGTCGTCGGCCACGGCGCCAAGATCGGCGCCAACACCGTCGTCATCAAGGACGTGCCCGCCAACTCGACCGTGGTCGGCAACCCAGGCCACCCCGTCCGAATCGAGGGCCGCCCCGTCGAGGGCCCCGACAGCGACTGGATCCACCTCCCCGACCCAGTGGCCGACGCAATCCGCGAGCTATCGGTCCGCCTAGGTGAGCTGGAGCGGCGTCTGGCGATCCTCCAGGGAGAAACGGAGCCCGAGGCCGGCTCCCGCGTGACCGAGCTACGGCCGAAGCAGGGCCCCTCGTCAGCGGGAGGATGAGCCACGGAGGGGCCGGCACGGGATCCTCCGTGGCTCCAACTAACCTAGAAAGATGGCCTTTGTAGAGCCCGCCATCACCCCCGGAGCCCCGACCGAAGTGGGCGCGGACCCCACCGAGCGCCTCCTGGCCGGCCTCAACCCCCCTCAGCGCCAGGCCGTAACCCACGGTGAGGGCCCGCTGCTCGTCCTGGCGGGCGCCGGCTCGGGCAAGACCCGCGTCCTGACCCACCGCATCGCCCACCTGCTGGCGACCCGCAGCGCCGAGCCCAACGAGATCCTCGCGATCACCTTCACCAACAAAGCAGCCGAGGAGATGCGCGCCCGCGTCGAGCAGCTCGTCGGCGGCGTCTCGCGGCAGATGTGGCTGATGACGTTTCACTCGGCCTGCGCCCGGATCCTGCGCCGCGAGGCCGAGCGCCTCGGCTATGCCCGCGCCTTCACGATCTACGACGAGTCCGACTCGCTGCGGATGCTCAAGCGCTGCATGAAGGACCTCGACATCGACCCCAAGCGCTACCCGCCGCGCTCGATCCGCGCCCAGATCTCCTCCGCCAAGAATCAGCTGATCGACTCCGTCGAGTACACCGAGCGCGGCGGCTCGACCTACGAGGAGACGGTCGCGGCCGTATACGGCCGCTACGAGAAGCGGATGCTGGCCGCCAACGCGATGGACTTCGACGACCTGCTCGTCCGCACGGTCAACGTCCTCGAGCTCTTCGAGGAGGTCCGCCGCCGCTACCAGCGCAGCTTCCGCCATGTCCTCGTCGACGAGTACCAGGACACGAACCGCTGCCAGTACCGGCTGCTGCAGCTGCTGACCGAGGAGCACCGGAACCTCTTCGTCGTCGGCGACGACGACCAGTCGATCTACGGCTTCCGCTCGGCTGACATCCGCAACATCCTCGAGTTCGAGCGCGACTTCCCCGACACCGAGGTCGTCAAGCTCGAGCAGAACTACCGCTCGACCCAGACGATCCTCTCGGCCGCCAACGCCGTCGTCGCCAACAACAAGGGCCGCAAGCCGAAGCGGCTCTGGACCGAGCTCGAGGGCGGCGAGGCGATCCACGTCGTCGAGCTCAGCGACGAGCACGCCGAGGCGCGCTACGTCGCCGGCGAGATCGAGCGGCTCTGCGGCGAGGAGGGCCTGAGCCGCGCCGACATCGCGGTCTTCTACCGCGTCAACGCCCAGGGCCGGGTGCTCGAGGACACGCTCGTCCGCTACGACGTTCCCTACCAGGTGATCGGCGGCACGAAGTTCTACGAGCGCGCCGAGGTCAAGGACGCCGTCGCCTATCTCAGCCTCGTCGCCAACCCCGCCGACGACGTCTGCTTTGGCCGCGTGGTCAACTCGCCGCGCCGCGGCATCGGCACGACGAGCGAGGCGCGGCTGATCTCGCACGCCAACACGATCGGCGTGCCCGTGCTCGAGGTCTGCGCCAGCCCCGAGGAGGTGCCGGGGCTCGGCGCCGCCGCGATCAAGGCGGTCAGCCGCTTCCACGACATGATCGACGGCCTCCGCGAGCGCGCCGAGCGCGGCTCCGTGGGCGGTTTGCTCGAGGCGATCCTCAACGAGTCCGGCTACATCGAGGTGCTGGAGGCCGAGCGAACGATCGAGGCCGAGGGCCGGATCGAGAACCTCCAGGAGCTCGTTGGCGTCGCCCGCGAGTTCGACGCCAACCGGCGCGTCGAGGGGCCCTCCGAGGAAACCCCGCTGGAGGAGTTTCTCGCCCAGATCTCGCTCTACTCCGATCAGGACGGCATTCGCGACAGCGAGGACCTGGCGACGCTGATGACCCTTCACAACGCCAAGGGGCTGGAGTACGAGGCGGTTTTCGTCATCGGCTGCGAGGAGGGCCTGTTCCCGCACATGCGCGCCCTCGAGCAGGGGGAGACCGAGGAGGAGCGCCGCCTCTGCTACGTCGGCATCACCCGCGCCAAGCGCCGCCTCTGGCTGACGTTTGCCCGCGAGCGGACCCTCTTCGGCGGCCGCGACCGCAACCTGCCCTCGCGCTTCATCGATGAGCTCCCCGACGAGCTCATCGAGCGCGAGGGACTGCCGCCGACGACGACGGGTTGGATGAGCGGTTCCTCCGGCCACGCCTGGACGCCAGGCGGACGAGGTGGCCGCAGTCAATCCCCCGGTCCCGCCAGCGCGCCCAGCCGAGGAGATCGTGGAACTGATCTGGAGACCGGCGACGACATCGAGCACGCCAGCTTCGGCGCCGGCGTCATCACGGCGGTCGAGCCGGGAGGGGTCGTCGTCGTCCGCTTCGCCGCCGACGGCACTGAGCGCAAGCTGATGGCCGAGTACGCGCCGATCAAGAAGGTCAGCCGGTGAGCGCGCGGCTGATCGACGGCAAGGCGATCGCCGCCGCGCTCCGCGGCCGCATCGCCGCCGAGGTGAGCGCGCACGCGGATCGCAACGGCGGCCACACGCCGGGCCTGGCGACGGTCCTCGTCGGCGAGGACCCCGCATCGCAGGTCTACATCGCCAACAAGCACCGCGCCTGCGAGGAGGCCGGGATCAGGTCGATCCACCACCAGCTCGAGGCCTCGACGAGCGAGGCGGAGCTGCTTGGCCTCGTCACGCGGCTCAATGCGGACGACGACGTCGACGGCATCCTCGTCCAGCTGCCGCTGCCCGACCAGATCGACGCCGACGCCGTCATCGCGGCGATAGCGCCGGCAAAGGACGTCGACGGGCTGACGCCGGCGAACGCGGGCCTGCTGGCCCAGGGCAATCCAGGCCTGGTTCCCTGCACGCCGGCCGGGGTCATGGAGCTGCTGCGGCACGAGGGCATCGACCCGACCGGCCTCGAGGCCGTCGTGCTCGGGCGCTCGATCCTCGTCGGCCGGCCGCTGATCTCTCTGCTGCTCGGGGCCAACGCGACGGTCACGACCTGCCACACGCGCACGCGCGACCTCGCTTCGGTCTGCCGCCGCGCCGACCTGCTGATCGCCGCCGCGGGAGCACCGCGGCTCGTCGGCGCCGAGATGGTCAAGCCGGGCGCGACGGTGATCGACGTCGGCATCAACCGCGGCCCCGACGGCCTCGTCGGCGACGTCGACTTCGAGCCGGTCGCCGCGGTCGCGGGGGCGATCACGCCGGTCCCCGGCGGCGTCGGGCCGATGACGATCGCGATGCTGCTCGCCAACACGCTGACGGCCGCCGAGCGGGCGGTTCCCGACCTGGCCAGCATGTAGGCTGCGGCCGCGGGTTGAGGATCGTGCCCGCGCAGGGCCGGCGCGGCAATCGGGTCGTCCGGCGGGCCACCGCAGAGGAGAGTCAGATGGACATCAACAGGTTGCGTCAGGGGGAGCTGATCGCCGCTGTCAGCGCCCTGCTGCTCTTCATCTTCATGTTCCTCGACTGGTACGGGCTCGAGGTCTCGGTGCCGGGCGGCCTGCCCAGCACGACCGCGACCGTCGGCGGCTCCGGCAACGCCTGGGACTTCCTCAGCGTAATCCCGGTGATCCTGCTGCTCACCTGCGTGATCGCGATCGGCAGCGCCGCGCTGAGCGCCAACGGCAACAGGCTCGAGCTCGGCGTGCCCGTCTCGACGATCATCACCGCCGCCGGCGGGCTGGCCGTGCTGCTGATCCTCTACCGGATCGTCGACGTGCCCGGCCCGACCAATGGCGGCACCTACTTCGGCGCCGGCAGCGTCGACGTCACTCGCAAGATAGGCATCTTCCTCAGCCTGATCGCCGCGGCCGGCGTCGCTTACGGCGGCTGGCGGGCGATGCAGGAGGAAGGCGCCAGCTTCGGCGAGGTCAGCGACCGTTTCTCCAGTGGCACGGCGGCTGGCTCGGCCGGGCGCTCGACGGCGGCCCCTGACAGCGGCGCTCCAAGCGTGCCGCCGCCTGCCGACGAGCCGCCCTCGGCGGGCGGACCGCCCGCGCCCTAGATCCAGGCTCGGCAGCTCTCTCAGCTCAGCCGACGGGGACCGCTTCCGGGCGGTCGCCACCTCCGCTGGCCCGGCGGCGGCTCGGCCTGGATTCGGCTATGCCCTCGGCTAGACGGGAGGCTACGGCGATGATCGTCATCATCGGGTTGACCGCCGTCGAGGTTGGCAGGGCGCTGGCGTCGGCGACGTAGAGGCGGTCGGTGCCGTGGACGGCGCCGTCCGGGCCGGCCACCCCCAGCGACGGGTCGGCGGCCATCCGCGCCGTCCCCATCGGGTGAAAGGCCTCCAGGCGCAGCTCACCAGGCCGGAAGCCGGCCGACTCGAACTCGGCCAGGCGGCTCGGCAGGATTCGCGGCACGCGGCCGATCTGCGGATAGACCTCGATCGCGCCGGCGGCGAAGTGGATCTCCGCCGCGCGCGCCATGCCGAAGACGAGGGCGTCGGCGTCGTCCTGGGTTAGGCGGTAGCCGACCCGGGTCGAGCCGTCGCGAGCCAGGGCGACACGGCCCGAGGAGCGGTCCTTGAGGTGGACGCCGATCGAGCCGACGCGGTCGTATCGCAGCAATCGCTTCTGGTGCTCGACGCCGACGCCTGTGAGCCACTGGCCGCCGAACGCCAGCGGCGTGAAGGTCGCCTCGAGCAGGATGCCGCGGTCGTGCCACTGGTCGACGTAGTAGCTCTGCATGATCCCGTCCCAGCCGCGGACGTCCTCCTCGTAGAGGGCGCCGACCCAGCAGGCCGGGTGGACGCGCAGGTTGCGGCCCAGCTGGCCGGTCTCGCCGCCGAGCCCGGAGCGCAGCAGCAGCTCCGGCGTGCCGACGGCGCCGCCGGCGCAGACCACGGCGTGGCGGGCGCGGACCTCGTACCCCCTCGTCTCGCCGCCGGCTGACGTCGTCCGGCAGGCGACGCCCACCGCGCGGCCGTCCTCGACCAGGACCCGCTGCGCCTCGACGTGGGCGCGGATCCTCGCGCCCGCCTCGACGGCGCGGGGCAGGTAGGAGACGTGCATCGCCCGCTTGGCGTCGAGCGAGCAGCCGAACGGGCAGCTCGAGCACTGGACGCAGCGGCCGGCGTTGCGCGAGATCGGCCCGCCGCTGGCGCCGATCGCCGCCGCTCCCTCCATGCAGAGCTGGCCGTTTCGCCCCATCCGCTCGGGGTCCACCGGCTGGACGTCGAGGAAGCGCTCAGCGGCCGCGTAGTGCCCGTCGAGCTCGCCCGCCCAGTCGACGCCGAAGCGCCCGCGCCACTCGGCGAGGACGTCCTCAGGGGCGCGGAAGCAGGTGCCTGAGTTGATCACCGTGGTTCCGCCGACGACACGACCGATCGGCAGCGGGATCGACGGCCTGCCGGCGGCGAGCGTCAGGCCGTTGTCGCGGTAGAGCGCCGGCAGCGAGTCGAGCGGATCCTCGGGGTAGCTGCCGCGGGCGTAGTGGCCGCCGGCCTCGAGGACGATCACGTCGAGCCCCGCCTCGGCGAGGGTTGCGGCGACGGTGGCGCCGCCGGCGCCCGAGCCGACGACGACGACGTCGCAGTCCTCGCCGCCGTCGGGGGGCGTCAGATCGCCGAGCGAAGGCGAGCTCGGCGGCGGGGCTCCATCGGCGAGGCCGCAGCGAGCCTCGGCGCCGACGGCGCCGACGACCTCCGGCTGGCGTGCGTAGCCAAGCCCGCAGAGGACCTTCAGCAACAGCAGCAGGTCGCGCTGGATCCACGACGGCGAGAGGTCGAGGTCGCGTAGGTAGCGCTCGCGCGCCTCCAGGCTCATCCGGCTGAAGCGCCAGGGAAACGGCAGCCACTCGAAGGCGTGCAGCGCCAGTCGCAGCTGCCGCAGGGTATGGCGCGGCAGCCGCGCCAGATAGCGGGCGACCGGCTCGGCGACCTCGACGTCGCGCTCCGCCGCCGGCAGCGGCCCGAAGCCCGGCGCCATCGCCTCGGAGAAGGCCGTGAGGATGCGCTGCTCGGCGCCGCTAAGGCCCGGCGGCCGCCTTCAGGCCGGGGCCTGGGGCTCGCCGACGCGGCCGGCGAGGGACCAGAGCAGCAGCGCCGACGCGGTCAGCAGCCCGTCGACGATGAAGTTGACCAGGTACATGAAGACGTCGTCGTCGAAGAGGTAGAAGCCGAGCGCGGCGAGTGAGGACGCCGCCTTGCCGGCCACCAACACCATGATCAGCCGTCGGTAGCGGACGGGGTCGGCCTGGGCGACGAGGGCGATGCCGGCGATCACGACCATGTAGGCGAAGCCGAGCGCGAGCCAGAACTTCTCCGTCGTCGGCGGAGCGGGGGAGAAGCCGCCGCCGAGGCTCTCGCCGAGGTCGGTGATGCTGTCGAGGACCCCGTCGGGGGTGATGATGAACAGCGCCCCGACCACGGCGAAGCCGAGCGCCATCAGCCGCAGGTTGAAGATGACGAAGCGCTCTGCGCGCGGGCCGCTCATCGCCAGGCGATCCTATTCATAGAATCCCCAGCGTGATCGACCGCGACGAGGTGCTCCACGTTGCCCGCCTGGCGCGGCTGCAACTCGACGATGACGAGGTCGAGCAGGCCGCGCGCGAGCTCTCGACGATCCTCGAGCACGTCGATCGCATCGGCAGCCTCGACCTGGAGGGGGTCGAGCCGACGTCGCACGTCGTCGCGCTCGAGAACGTCCTTCGCCCCGACGAGCCGCGGCCGAGCTGGCCGCGCGAGCAGATGCTGGAGGGCGCGCCCGACCCCGTCGAGGGCGCCTACCGCGTGCCATCGCCCCAGGCCGCGGCCGAATGACGGTCCTGCCTTGAGCGCGCCAGAGCTCCTCGACCTGACGGTCGCTCAGGCGCTCGAGCGCATCCGCTCGGGCGAGCTTGGGGCCGGCGAGTACTTCGACGCCTACGCGAGCGCAGCCGCCGGCGACGAGCTCAATGCCTACCTCTGGCGCGCCGAGCCCGGCAGCACGCCCAGCGGGGCCCATCCGGACGGCGATCTCGCCGGCGTGCCGATCGCCGTCAAGGACATCTTCTGCACCGAAGGCATTCAAACCACGGCCGGCTCGAAGATCCTCGAGGGCCACCGGCCCGCCTATACGGCGACCGCCGTCCGCCGCCTGACCGACGCCGGGGCGCGGGTTCTGGGCAAGACGAACATGGACGAGTTCGCGATGGGCTCCTCGAACGAGAACTCGGCCTACGGCCCGGTGCTGAACCCCTGGGATCGCGCGCGGGTGCCGGGCGGCTCCTCGGGTGGCTCCGCCGCCGCCGTCGCCGGCCGCCTCGCTCCCTGGGCGATCGGCACCGACACCGGCGGCTCGATCCGCCAGCCGGCCTCGCTCTGCGGTGTCGTCGGCATGAAGCCCACCTACGGCGCCGTCTCGCGCTACGGCATGATCGCCTTCGCCTCCTCGCTGGACCAGTGCGGCCCGGTCACCCGCGACGTCACCGACGCCGCGATCCTGATGCGGGCGCTCGAGGGCCGCGATGCCTGCGACCAGACCTGCACGGGCATCGACGGCGGCGTCGAGCTGCCGCGGCGCGAGGACCTCAGAGGGCTGCGCTTCGGCGTTCCCGCCGAGCTCTCCGGCGATGGCATCGACGCCGGCGTCCGCGCCGTCTTCGAGCGCACCCTCGAGCGGATCGAGGAGCTTGGAGGGGAGGTCACCGAGACGCAGCTGCCGAACACGGCCGAAGGCATCTCCGCCTACTACGTGATCGCCCCGGCCGAGGCCTCGGCCAACCTCTCGCGCTACGACGGCGTCCGCTTCGGCCTGCGCCAGCCGGCCGAGGAGCTGACCGAGATGTACGAGACGACGCGAGCGGCCGGCTTCGGCGCCGAGGTCAAGCGGCGGATCATGCTCGGCACCTACGCGCTCTCGGCCGGCTACTACGACGCCTACTACGGTCGCGCCCAGCGCGTCCGAACGCGGATCGCCGAGGATTTCGCGGCGGCCTTCGAGCGCTTCGACTTCGTCGTCACGCCGACCTCGCCCTCGGTCGCCTTCGAGCTCGGCGAGCGCGTCGACGAACCGCTGGCGATGTACCTCTCCGACTACTGCACGGTGCCGATGCCGCTGGCCGGCATTCCGGCGATCTCGATCCCGGCGGGGCTGGCGGCCCCCGAGGCCGGTGGTCCCGAGCTTCCGGTCGGCTTCCAGATCGCCGGCCCGGCCTTCAGCGAGAGCAGGATCCTCGATGCGGCCTTCGCCCTCGAGAAGACGATCGGCTTCACGCTCGCCCCGGCGGGCTCGGCTTCGCAGCCGGGGGCGGGGGAGGAGGGGCGGTGAGCGACTGGGAAGCCGTCATCGGCCTCGAGATCCACGTCCAGCTCTCGACGCGGACGAAGATGTTCTGCGGCTGCGAGCTGTCCTTCGGCGACGAGCCCAACGTCCACACCTGCCCGGTCTGCCTGGGCCATCCGGGGACCCTGCCCGCCCTCAACGAGCGGGCGATCCGCCACGGCCTGGCGATCGCCCTGGCGCTGGGCTGCGAGGTCGCGCCACGCTCGATCTTCCATCGCAAGAACTACTTCTATCCCGACCTGCCCAAGGGCTACCAGATCAGCCAGTACGACACGCCCCTGGCGAGCGGCGGCCGCCTCGGCGACGTCCGCATCCATCGCGTCCACCTCGAGGAGGACGCCGCCAAGCTGATCCACGTCGGCGAGTCGGGCCGGATCCACGGCTCCGGGGCCTCGCTCGTCGACTTCAACCGCGGCGGCACGCCGCTGGTCGAGATCGTCACCGAGCCCGACGTCCGCGGCGCCGCCGAGGCGCGCGAATGGGCCCAGCTGCTGCGCGAGACGGTCCGCCAGCTCGGCGTCTCCGACGTCAACATGGAGGAGGGCAGCCTGCGCTGCGACGCCAACGTCTCGATTCGCCCTGCCGGCAGCAAGGAGCTCGGCACGAAGACCGAGCTCAAGAACATGAACAGCTTCCGCTTCCTCGAGCGCGGGATCACCGCCGAGCTCGAACGCCAGCGCTCATTGGTCGACGGCGGCGAAAGCGTCGTCCAGGAGACCCTCCACTTCGACCCCACCAGCGGCGAGCTGACCCCGCTGCGCTCGAAGGAGGAGGCACACGACTACCGCTACTTCCCCGAGCCCGACCTCGTGCCGCTGGCCCCGAGCCCCGACGTCCTCGACGAGATCCGGGCCGCGCTGCCCGAGCTCCCCGGCGCCCGCCGCGACCGCTACACCGGCGAGCTCGGCCTGGCCGCCGACATAGCCGCCCAGCTCGCCTTCTCGCCGGCCACGGGCGACTACTACGAGCAGACCCTCGCGGCGGCGGCGGGGGCCGAGCCACGGGTCATCGCCAACTGGGTCATCGTGGAGCTCGTGCCGAGGCTCCGGCAAGCCGATGGCGGCGACGACCCGGCCGCCTCACGGGTCGAGCCCGCGGCCCTCGCCGCCCTCGCCGGGATGGCCCAGTCGAAGCAGATCTCGCACGGGTCGGCCCGTGAAGTCCTCGCTGTCCTGATCGCCGAGGGAGGGGAGCCGGCGGCGATCGTCGAGCGGGAGGGGCTGGCACAGATCTCCGCTGGCGACGAGCTCGAGGCGGCGGTCCGGGCGGCGATCGAGGCCGAGCCGGAGGCGGCCGAGCAGGTTCGCTCCGGCAATGACCGCGCTATTGGGCGGTTGATGGGGGCGGTGATGAAGCAGACGCAGGGGCGGGCGGATCCTGGGGAGGTTCAGAAGCTGATCCGGGGGCTGCTCTAAGCCGGGCTTCTCCTTGGGGCCGCGGGTCCTGTCTGGGTTCGCAGCCTGATGCCACCTTTGGCGCCGCGGCCCCTTTTTAGATCCGGCTCGTTATGGCCCGGACTGGACTCACCCGCGAACGAGTTCGCGCGCGAGCCCAGATCCGGGACAGAGATCCGCCTGGTCGATCAAGGTGATCTAGTCCGTACTGGCGGCGGGGCCGCTGATCGACAGTCCGCCCTGGCGGCGGGGCCGCTGATTTGAGGGGCTGCCGCTGATTTGGGCGACGGCTATAGGTCGGCGCCGCAGCGGGTGCAGACTTGGACGTAGAGCTTTAGGTGCTTGCCGCAGCGGGGGCATTGGCGGTCTGGCTCGTCGGCTTCGTTGCGGTGGGCGATTACGGCCAGGAGGCCTATTAGGGGTAGGAAGAAGCCGATTGCAAACCAGAGGAAGAAGGAGCCTCCTTTGGATCTGCCGACTATCGCCGTCGCAAGGCCGAAGAAGAAGAGGATTATCAGCAGCTCCATGTGGTGGGCTCTGGGTCGGGTCAGCCGACGGGGCGGTGGCTGCCGCCGCGCTCGTAGAGCTCTGCCCGGAGCGGCCGCGGATGGCCGATCGAGCCGACCTCGGAGATGTCGCGGCGGAACGGCAGGCCGATCGTCCAGTCGACGATCGCGCGGACCTTGCGGGCCGCGCCCGGCACCTGGCTCATGTGGTAGGTCCGGGCCATCCACCAGGCGGTGAAGCCGCGGAAGCGGAAGCGGCCAAGACGGCCGACGGCCTTGTAGCGGCCGAGGTTGACGAAGGCCGCACGGCCGCGGTACTCGAACCGGCGCGCCGAGCCAACGCCGAGCTCGGCGGCGACGTTCGCGGCGGCGACGTGCGCCTGGCGGATCGCGTGCTGGGCAGTCGGCGGACAGATTCCGCCGGTCGGGTCGGGCACGGCGGCGCAGTCGCCGAGCGCCCAGACCGAGTCGAGGCCGGTGACCCGCAGGGTCTCGTCGACCGGCACCCTGCCGCGCTCGTCGAGCGGCAGCGAGAGGTTGCGCAGGCTCGGGTGGGGCATCACCCCGGCGGTCCAGACGACGGTCCGCGTCGCCACCGTCTCACCGGTCGACAGCCGGGCGCTGTCGGCATTCACCTCCTCGAGCGTGGTGCCGAGGCGAATGTCGATGCCGCGGCCGCGCAGCTCGCGAAGCGCGTAGTCGGCGAGCCCGGGGTCGATCTCGGGCAGGACGCGGTCGGTGGCCTCGACGAGGATCCAGCGCATGCCGTGCAGGCGGGCGCGCGGGTAGCACTCCATCGCGTCGGCGGCAAAGTCCTGCAGCTCGGCAAGCGCCTCGAGGCCGGCGTAGCCGCCACCGACGAAGACATAGCTCAGCAGCTCATCGCGCCGAGCCGGGTCCTCGGTGGCGTTGGCCTCCTCGAGCGTCTCGATCACGTGGTTGCGCAGCCAGATCGCGTCGGCGAGGCTCTTGAAGCCGATCGCGTGCTCGTCGAGGCCGGGAATCGGCAAGACGCGGGAGACCGATCCGAGCGCCAAAACGAGCTGGTCGTAGCGAAGCTCTTCGTGCTCCCCATCGTGGCTGCGCAAGCTGACGGTCTTCGCTGCCGAGTCGTGACCATCGATCGCCCCCAGCCGCAGATAGGTCCGGCTGAGGATCTCGCGCAGCGGCGTCACCACATGACGCGGCTCGAGCGTCCCCGCCGCCGCCTCGGGCAGAAACGGCGTGTAGAGCATGAAGTTGACGTCGTTGACCAGCGTCAGCCGAGTCGACTGCTTCGGCAACACCCGCTCCAGGTGGCGCGCGCAGGTCGACCCCGCGAAGCCACCTCCAGCTATGACAACGCTCCAGGCCATCCGCCCAGTATGCCCTCCCGCTTCTCCCACCCTCGGCGCCGCGGCTCCTTTCTAGATTCGCGACCCCATGGCCCCGACTGGAGTCCCACGCGAGCAAGCTCGCGCGCGACCCCAGCTCGGGGACAGTTGGCCGGATCGTGGACGGCGCCGTATCTAGTCCGCCCCGACGGCGGACCCGCTTATCTGGAGACGATCGAGAGCCCAAGCAGTCCCTTCGATCAGCGGCCCCGCCGCTCGTACGGACTAGCTCAACCTTGATCGACCGCACGGTTCTCTGTCCCGGAGCTGGGCTCGCGCGCGAACTTGTTCGCGGGTGAGTCCAGTCCGGGCCCTACCGACGCGAGTCGAGAAAGGGGCCGCGGCGCTGAAGGAGGACGCTGAAAGAGGAGGAGGAGCGCAGCTTCGGGGTCAGCGCAGCCAGGTGCGGACGATTGCGTTGGCGAAACCGAGGCCGTAGCGGACGACGGCCGGCTTCTTCGAGTGGCCGTGCAGGCGCCGTACGACCGTCACCGGCACCTCCTTGGCCGGAATCCCCCGCTTGATCGCCTCGATCATGAACTCCGAGGTGTGGAACTGCTCCTGGCGCAGCACGAGTTGGGGCAGGACGCTGGCGCGGACGGCGCGGTAGCCGTTGGAGCAGTCCGAGACCTTGGTTCGGGTGATGAACGAGACGAGGCGGTTGAAGAAGACGATGCCCAGCTCGCGGGCGAAGTGGTTCTGCTCGGCGCTGCCGAGGACGCGTGAGCCGTGGGCCATGTCCACCTCGCCGTCGAGCACCGGCTGAACCAGCCGCGGCATTTCCTCGGGCAGGTGCTGGCCGTCGGCGTCGAGGGTGACGACGATCTCGGCGTCCGACTCGCTCAGCAGCCGGTAGCCGGTTCGCAGAGCGGCGCCGCCGCCGCGGTTGACGACGTGGCGCGCGACCGCGGCGCCGTGGCCGCGGGCTGCGTCGCCGGTGCCGTCGCGCGAGCCGTCGTCGACGACGAGGACGGCGGTCTCGACGCCGCAGACGGTCTCCGGGATCTGGTCGATCACCACGCCGACGCTCTCGGCCTCGTTGTAGGCGGGGACCAGCACGGCGACCTTGCCGCGAAAGCGCTCAGGCAGGCCGGCGGTGCGGAACTCCTCCCAGGCGATTCCCTCGAGCGCGCCCGAGAGCTGGCGGCTCAGCCTGCTGGTCTCGGCGAGCGCTCGCAGCGTCAGGAAGAAGAGGAAGAAGATCGCGAAGACCGCGAGGCCGAGGATGCGGCCGCCGTTGCCGCGGCGGAACGAGAAGCGGCCGAGCAGGGCGTCGGTTATCTCGGTCCCGGCGACCAGCCCGAGGCCGACGCCGCAGAGGACGAGGATCAGGACGTCGACGTTGCGAAGCGCCCGTCGCCGCAGGACGGCGAAGCAGATCAGCAGCGCCGCGGCGACGAGCCCGGCGGTGCGCAGGAGCGTCAGCTGGTCGGGAAAGACGGCCGCCGTCATGGCCGCGCAGGATAGACCGCCGCCGGCGATCTCCCGCGCGCGTCACGCAGCAACGCCCCCAGCCAGGTCGCCGCGAACGATGCGAGCGTGATCACCAGCGGCATCAGGACGACGTTGCGGCGGGTTCCCGCCAGCAGCAGCGCGCCGGTCGCCGTGATCCCGAGGACGATCAGGCCGATGACGAGCGCCTCGATCCGCCTTCGTCTCGCCAGCACGATCAGCGCTGCCAGCGCCAGCGCCAGCAGGCAGTAATGCAGGACCGTCGGCAGCGCCGGGTGCATCGACCGTCCCGATGGGGTCCACATCCGGCCCGTCTTGCGCGCCAGCATGCCGGCGTAGGCCAGCGGCTCCTCGGTGATGTCGTGCTTGAGGTTCTCGCGGCCGATCTTCGCCAGCGCGGCGTCGCGCGAGAGGTCCGGATAGCGGGCGGCCACCCGGTCGAGGATCGGCCGCGGCCGCTTGGCGAGGATCGCGTCGTCGCTGAGCCGCGACTGGGGGTGGAAGCGGCGGTAGAGGAACAGCTTCGTCTTGAAGTGGTTGCCGTCGCCGGGCAGGAAGGTGCCGATGAACAGCGCCTTGCCGCCACCGGTGGAGATCGGCACGACGCGGTCGAGGACGACGTAGTCCCTGACCAGCCACGGCAGCACAGGGACGAGGAACGCGCAGACGAGCAGGGCGGCGGCGGCGAGCCCGGGACGGCGACCGGCGCGGCGAGCGACGATCACGAGGGCGACGATCGCCAGGATCGGCGCGAACATCAGGTACTCGGGACGCGCCAGGGCGGTGATCCCCAGCAGCAGCCCCGGGGCCGTCCAGGCCCAGACAGAACGTTGCTCCAGCGCCCAGAGGAAGGAGAGCACCGCCGAGGCCAGGGCGAGGCAGCCCAGCGGCTCGCTCATCAGCCTGCCGGCATCGAAGACGAAGTACGGGTAGATCGCGACGAGGGCGGCGGCGAGCAGGCCGGTCGCGGTGCCACCGAGCCTGCGGCCGAGCAGGTAGACGACGACGATCGTCAGCGTGCCCAGCAGGGCGACCAGCAGGCGGGCGGCGCCGACGTGCTCGCCGCCGGTCAGGTAGTAGACGCCGGCGTAGAGCAGGGGGGCGCCGGGCGACCAGTCGGAGGAGTCCATCACCGTCTTGCCGTAGGTGTGGTCGACGTAGAGGCTGCGGGCGATGCTGGCGTAGGTGTTGGCGTCCACGCCTGGGTTCTCGACCGGGTTGAGGATTGCCCGGTCGGCGCGGAGGGCGAAGCCGAGGGCGACTATCAGGGCCAGGATTGCCAGGGCGTGCTTGCCGTGGCGGGCTGGGAGGGTGCGGATGCGGGTGCCTAGGCGGGTGCCTAGGCGGGTGCTTGGGGGGGTGGAGGTGGGGGGTGGCATCGGTGGTGGCACGTGTGGTTGGCGAGCGGGTCCTTCTTGATTTTTGGCCTTATGGCCCGGACTGGACTCACCCGCGAACAAGTTCGCGCGCGAGCCCAGATCCGGGACAGAGAACCGTGCTGGTTGAAGGAGCCGGGTCTAGTCCGCCCCGGCGACGGACCCGCGCGACAGGATATGGGGAACCCCTCTCATGCTCGTGTGGCGGGGCTAGGCTGCCGGCCTGCTGCGCCTTTTTGAGGCTAGGTGGGCTAGCCAAACCGTGGCTGCGCCGGCTAAGGTGCTGATTAGCGGGAGGAGGACCAGGACTCGGCGCTCGGCTGCCAGGAGGAGGGTGCCTTCGGCTGTGATTCCCAGGGTTAGGGCTCCGATGACCGTTGCTTCCCAGCGGCGGCGGATTGCCAGGGCTATCAAGGCCGTCAGGGCCAGGAGGACTATTGCCAGGTGGAAGGCCCGCCATAGCGGCAGCTTCATCGTGTCTCTGGGGCCGGCTCGCCACATGTGCCAGGTCTTCTTCGCGTACATCCAGGCGTAGGGGAGGGGTTTGGTCGTCCAGTAGTGCCAGAAGTTGTGCTTGGCGTCCTTCGAGAGCGCTGCGTCCACCGGCAGGCCCGGATGGCGTTCGGCGGCCAGGGTGTCGAGGATCTGGTCGAGGAAGACGAAGTTGACCTGCTCGAAGTCCTGCGAGAGCAGACGGCGGGGCTCGATGCCGTCCTTTGGCAGCTGCGGCAGGCTGAGGCTCAGCCAGGGAGTCGGGAGCGACGGCTGGGGGCGAGGCTTCTCGGTGAACAGGAAGCGCCGCAGGCCTGGGTTGTCGGCCAGCAGGACGCTCTTGGTCTTGTCGTTCATGCCGTCGCCCGGGTAGTAGGTGCCGATGAACAGCGCCTTCGAGCCGCCGGTCGAGAGCGGCACGAAGCGGTGCAGCGAGACGTAGTTGTGGACCGTCCAGGGGACGATCGGGATCAGGAAGGCGGCGAGGAAGGCGCCGGCGCCGAGGAGACGGGGGCGCCAGGCTCGTCCGTCGCGGGCCAGTCGCACGATGGCAAGGACGGCGAATACGGCGCCGAAGGTCAGGTACTCCGGTCTCGTCAGCGCCGTCATCCCGAAGAGCAGGCCCGGCAGGGCCCAGGCCCACAGCGGCCGGCCGTCGCTGGCCCAGAGAAAGGACAGCACGGCGGCGCTGAGCCAGAAGATCGCCAGCGGCTCGCTCATGATCATGCCGTGGTACTCGAGCAGCGAGGGGTAGATCGCCAGCGGCAGGGCTGCAACCACCCCCGCCCAGGCGGCGGTCGGAGAGCTCAGCCCGCGATCGGGGACGAGCGCCGCGGCGAGGCGGCGGGCGAGCAGGTAGGTGAGCAGGACCGCGAGCGTGCCCAGCAGCGCCAGCGAGACGCGCACCAGCAGCGGCTTGACGCCGCCGGTCGCGTAGTAGATGCCGGCGGCGAATAGCGGCAGCCCGGGCGAGTAGTTGGTCGGGTCCTGGACCTCCTCGCCGCCGAAGCCGCCGCGGCGGCCGAACTGACCGTCGCTGTAGAGGCTCTCGGCGATCCGCGCGTAACCGCGCGAGTCCGGCGTCGGGTGGGCGATGTGGTTCCTGGCGAACTCCAGCCTCAGGCCCAGCGCCAGCGCCAAGACCAGGGTCAGCGCGATCAGCGGCCTGATGCCGCCGTGGCGTCCGGGCAGCGCCCGCAGACGCCTGTTCCAGGCCTCGATCACGCGGCGATGGTAGTCGGGCCGGGTGGTCAGACTGCTGCAACCCGCCGCCGCGTCCGCTACCCTGCCGCGGTCATGCGGATTCTCATCCTAGGTGGGGATGGATACCTGGGGTGGCCAACGGCGATGCGCTTTTCCGCGCGTGGGCACGAGGTGTCGGTTCTCGACAACTTCTCGCGCCGTCGCTGGCACCTCCAGCACTCCACCGACTCCCTGACCCCCATCCGCTCCCTCGGTGAGCGGATCGACGCCTGGCGCGAGGTCTCCGGCAAGCAGATCGACGCCTACGTCGGCTCGGTCGAGGACGGCGAGCTGCTCGACGACGTCATCGCCGAGATCAAGCCCGAGGCGATCGTCCACTACGCCGAGCAGGCCTCGGCGCCCTACTCGATGATCTCCCGGCGGACGGCGGTCGAGACCCAGTACACGAACGTCATCGGCACGCTCAACCTGCTCTTCGCGATCCGCGACCACGTCCCCGACTGCCACCTCGTCAAGCTCGGCACGATGGGCGAGTACGGCACGCCCAACATCGACATCGAAGAGGGCTACATCGAGATCGAGCACAAGGGGCGCAAGGACACGCTGCCGTTCCCGAAGATGCCGGGCTCGCTCTACCACCTCTCCAAGGTCCACGACTCGCACAACATCCACTTCGCCTCGCGGATCTGGGGGCTGCGCGCGACCGACCTCAACCAGGGCTTCGTCTACGGCATCGAGACCGAGGAGTCGGCGTCCGACGAGCGCCTGCTGACGCGCTTCGACTACGACGAGTACTTCGGCACGGTCCTCAACCGCTTCTGCGTCCAGGCCGTCGTCGGCCACCCGCTGACCGTCTACGGCAAGGGGGGCCAGACCCGCGGCACGCTCAACATCCGCGACACCCTGCAGTGCGTCGAGCTCGCCGTCGCCAACCCCGCCGAGCGCGGCGAGTTCCGCGTCTTCAACCAGTTCACCGAGCAGTTCTCGGTCTCCGAGGTCGCCGAGCTGGTTGCGAAGGCAGCGGGCGAGGTCGGCTATGACGTCGAGATCGGAACCTTCCCCAACCCGCGCGTCGAGCTCGAGGAGCACTACTACAACGCCACCAACACGAAGCTGATCGACCTCGGCCTCAAGCCCCATCTGTTGGGCGAGGAGCTGGTCCGCTCGATGCTGACGATCATCGAGCGCTACAAGGACCGCGTCATCGCCAGCGCGATCGTCCCGACCACCCGCTGGAAGCCCGGCGAGCTCGAGGGCGAGTCGATGGGCTCGACGCACGCCGCCGACCCGCTCGACGCACCGCTGCAGGGCACCCCGCTCAGCCGCGGCTGAGACGGTCCGCCCGGCCCGCCTTTACCTGCTCGCTACGATCTCGATCTGATGCGTGCCGCTGATGCGATCATGGAGTCGCTCAAGGCCGAGGGCGTCGAGCACGTCTTCGGCATCCCCGGAGGGGCCAACCTCCCGACCTACGACGCCCTCTACGACGCCGACCTGACCCACGTCCAGGTTCGCCACGAGCAGGCCGGCGGCCACGCGGCCGAGGGCTACGCCAAGGCCTCGGGCCGCGTCGGCGTCGCCTTCGCCACCTCGGGCCCGGGGGCGACCAACCTCGTCACGGCGATCGCCGACGCGATCATGGACTCGGTTCCCACGGTCTTCATCACCGGCCAGGTCCGGACCGAGCTGATCGGCACCGACGGCTTCCAGGAGGCCGACATCCCCGGCATCACGATGCCGATCGTCAAGCACTCCTTCCAGGTCACCGACCCGCGCCAGATCCCCGACTACATCCACGAGGCCTTTCACATCGCCTCGACCGGGCGCCCGGGCCCCGTGCTCGTCGACATCCCCCAGGACCTCTCGCGCGCCGACATCGAGTACGAGCCGCGCACCGACCCGGTCGACCTCGCCGGCTACAAGCCCTCGACCGAGGGCAACATCAAGCAGATCCGGATCGCCGCCAAGGCCCTCGCCAACGCCCGCCGGCCGATCTTCTACAGCGGCGGCGGCGTCGTCAACGCCAACGCCTCCGAGGAGCTGCGTGAGCTGGCCGCCTCCGACCGCTTCCCGGTGACCTCGACGCTGATGGGCCTGGGCGCCTTTCCGGCGCCCGACGAGAAATGGCTCGGCATGCTCGGCATGCACGGCACCCGGGCGGCGAACTATGCGATGGACGAGGCCGACCTGATCGTCGCGATCGGCGCCCGCTTCGACGACCGCATCACGGGCAAGCTCTCCGAGTTCGCGCCGCGGGCCAAGTTCATCCACATCGACGTCGATCCCGCCGAGATATCGAAGAACGTGCCGGCGCACATCCCGATCGTCGGCGACGCCAAGCTGGTGCTGCCGAAGCTGACGCGCGAGTACCGGGCGCTGCAGACCGACCCCAGCCGCCTCGACGAGTGGTGGCAGCGGATCGACGCCTGGCAGAAGGAGCACCCCCTGGGCTATGACCCGGGCGACGGCGCCGAGATCAAGCCGCAGTACATGGTCGAGGCGATGTACAGGGCGACCGACGGCAACGCCATCGTCACCTCCGACGTCGGTCAGCACCAGATGTGGGCGGCGCAGTACTACCACTTCGCCAAGCCGCGGCGCTGGATCAACTCGGGCGGCCTCGGCACGATGGGTTTCGGCCTGCCGGCGGCGATCGGCGCCAAGGTCGCCTGCCCCGAGGAGACCGTCGTCTGCCTCGCCGGCGACGGCAGCCTGGTGATGAACTGCCAGGAGCTGGCGACCGCGGTGGCGCACGACATCCCGGTCAAGATCTTCTTGATGAACAACGGCTACATGGGCATGGTTCGCCAGTGGCAGGAGCTCTTCTGGGACGGCCGCTACAGCTCTGTCGAGCTCGGCGCCAGCCCCGACTGGGTCAAGCTCGCGGAGGCCTTCGGCGCCACCGGCACGCGGATCACCAAGCACGACGAGGTCGAGGACGCGATGCGGGCGACGCTCGAGGTCGACGGCCCGGCGCTGCTCGACGTCCACGTCACCCAGACCGAGAACTGCTACCCGATGATCCCCGCCGGCGCCGCGGCGCGGGACATGGTCGGCTGAGGGGCGGGACGGCGTGGGCGAGCCGGGCACACCCGAGCTGATCAAGCTGGAGGACCTCGACGTCGGCCGCGGCCTGACGGGCCGCCGCCACGTGCTCTCGATCATGGTCGAGAACAAGCCGGGCGTGCTGGCGAGGATCGCCGGCCTCTTCGCCCGCCGCGGCTTCAACATCGACACCCTCGCGGTGGGCCCGACCGACGATGCCGACATCTCGCGGATCACGCTGACCGTCGACGGCGCCGTTCACCCGATCGACCAGGTCACCAAGCAGCTCCACAAGCTCGTCAACGTGATCAAGATCCGCGACATGGAGCCCGAGGAGACGGTGGCTCGCGAGCTCGCGATGTTCAAGGTCAGCGCCGCGGTCGAGAACCGCGCCGAGATCATGCAGTTCGCCGACATCTTCCGCGCCAGCATCATCGACGTTTCGCGCAAGGCGATGACGATCGAGCTGACCGGGACGCCGGAGAAGATCGAGGCCTTCGAGCGGATGGTCCGGCCGCACGGGCTGATCGAAATGGTCCGCACGGGCGAGGTCGCGATCGCCCGCAGCCGCGACAGCTGACGGCGCTGCTCGACACCGCGAGCCTCCTCGACGGCCTCGTCAGCGGGCTCGTGGAGGCCGAGCGATCCGGCGGGCCCCGCCTGGTCAGCGCGACCTGCCGTCTGGACGAGGACACCGACCCCGCCGCGGCCGCGTTTCACTCGCGTCTGGCGAGCGACCGCTGGTTCTGCTGGGAGCAGCCCGACCGCGGCTTCGCCCTGGCGGGCTGGGGAACGGTCGCCGAGGTGGTCTCGCGCGGGCCCGATCGCTTCGCCGAGGTGGCGCACGACTGCGCTGAGCTGATCAACCGCGCCGTCCTGCGCGGCGCCGAGGGTCTGCCCGCCGGCGCCGGCGCCGTCTGGGTCGGGGGCTTTGCCTTTGCCGACGAGGGCGGCGGCTCGAGCCCCTGGTCGTCGTTCGCACCGGCGTCGATGACCCTTCCCGAGCTGGCGCTGACGCGCTCGGCGCAGGGCAGCTACGTGACCGTCTCGGCGCTGACGGGACGCGAGCCCGCCGACGCGGTCGCCAGGCGGATCGGCGCCAGCCTCTCCCGGATCAGCGACGCGGCGCTGCCGCTGCTGGACCCAGCCCCCGCCGGCACGCGGATCGAGAGCGTTCGCTCAGCGGGCGAGTTCGAGCGCGCCGTCTCGCTGGCGAAGGAACGGATCGCGGCCGGCCGGATCGAGAAGGTCGTCCTCGCTCGCGAGGTGCGCGTCGAAGCGGCGGCGGCCCATGACCCCGCCGCCCTGTTCGGCGCCCTGCGCGAGGTCTTTCCCGCCTGCTTCTGCTTTTGCTGCGGCACCCCGGAGGCCGCTTTCCTCGGCGCCAGCCCGGAGCTGCTGGTCCGGCGCAGCGGCGCCGGCGTCTCGACCGTTGCCCTCGCCGGCTCGACCCGCCGCAGCTCGGACCCCTCGGTCGACGACCACCTCGGCGAGCGCCTGCTGCGCAGCGCCAAGGACCGCAGCGAGCAGGCGATCGTCGCCCGCCGGATCGAGCGCGCCCTGCAGCCGCACTCGGTCTGGGTCGAGGCCGCCGCCGAGCCGGGCCTGGCCAAGATCGCCAACATCCAGCACCTGGCGACGCCGATCCGCGCTCAGCTGGCCGAGCCGCGGTCGGCGATCGAGATCGCCGGGCTGCTGCACCCGACCCCCGCCGTCGGCGGCGAGCCCTGGCCCGGCGCCGCCGAGGCGCTCGCGCTCGAGCAGCTCGACCGCGGCTGGTACGCGGGGCCGGTCGGCTGGATGGACTCCGCCGAGGACGGCGAGTTCTGCGTCGGGCTGCGAAGCGCGCTGCTGCGCGATCGAACCGCCCACCTGTACGCCGGCGTCGGCGTCGTCGCCGACTCCGACCCCGCCGCCGAGCTGGCTGAGACCGAGATCAAGCTCGAGGCGCTGCTGCCGCTGCTGACCGCCTGAGCCGGCGCTCAGAGGGCGGCGCCGAGGGCAGCCTCGGCCGCCGTCGCGATCCGGCGGTGGAGCTCGACGTTTTCGCGACGATCGACGCCGAGCTCGACGATGACCCGGTCGGCGGCGAGCGCCTGGGGCAGTTCTTCGAGCGAGGCAACCTTGGCGTGGGCAAGCTCGTAGAGAGCGGCGATCCTCGCGATCGAGAGGCCGGAGGGGGTTCCGAGCAATGCCTCGAACTCATCGTCGGCCAGCGCCTCGGCCTGCGGCAGGAAATGGAAGATGCCACCGCCGCCGTTGTCGATGACGACGATGCGCAGGGGCGATGTCAGCGACCGCGCCGAGGCAAGGCCCGCCATGTCGTAGACGAGGCCGAGGTCGCCCGTGACGCAGTAGGTCGGCCGCTCGCTCGCCCGCGCCGCCCCCGCCGCCGAGGAGATCAGGCCGTCGATGCCGTTGGTGCCGCGGTTGGCGAGGAAGCGCGCCTCGACGGGCAGCGCTGCCAGGAAGGTCTCCTGGTCGCGGATCGGCATGCTCGAGCCGGTGTAGACGACGTCCCCGTCGGCGTAGACGCCACCGAGGGCCCGATGCAACCCGGGCTCGCTCGGCTCGACGAGGGATGCGAGCTCCTCGTCGACCGCGGCCTCGACGGCGCCGCCGGCAGCTCGCCAGGCCTCGATCCAGTCGCTCCCCCCGGCGGTGGCGCATTCGGCGAGCCCGCCGGCGGCGGCGATGGCATCGGCCCTGAGGATCGTCGCGGCGAGGCGGCTGGGGTCGTTCCAGCCGCCGGCGGGATCGACCAGCACCTGATCGGCCTCTGGCAGCGCCGCCAGCCACTGCCGCAGCGGCTTGCTCGTCGGCATCTCGCCAAAGCGCAGCACCAGCTGCGGCGCCAGCGCCTCGGGGCGGCTGCGGGCGATCAGGTCATAGGGGGCGATCACCGAGTCGAGCTTGTGATGGCCGCAGCGAACCTGTGAGGTCGGCTCGGCGAGGATCGGATAGCCGGTCGCTGCCGCCAGCCGTGCCACGGCGCCAGCCAGCCCCGGATCCGTTTGGCGGCCGCAGACGATGACCCCGCGGGGGCTCGCCCCCAGACGCTCGGTCAGCTCGTCGAGCTGGGCCGCTGCCGGCGCCGGCCCGGCCCTGACCACCGACGTCAGCGGCCGCTCGCCGCGACCGCGCAGCGCCAGCTCCGACGAGGCCGTGACCTGCCCCTCGACGGGCACGGGCGCCAGCGGCTCGCGAAAGGCGAGGTTGAGGTGGACCGGGCCCGGGCGCGGCTCGCCGAGCGCCAGAGCGAATCCCCTGCAGGCGACGGCGCGAAAGTGGGTCAGGCCGGTGTCGTCGGCCTCGTGCGTGCCGACGTCGCAGAACCAGCGCACCGAGGAGCCGAAGAGCTCGAGCTGGTCGATCGTCTGCCCGGCGCCGATGTCGCGCAGCTCGGGCGGGCGGTCCGCCGTCAGCGCGATCAACGAGACCCCGCCCTCGTCGGCCTCGACGATCGCTGGATGGAGGTTGGCGGCGGCCGAGCCCGAGGTGCAGGCGACCACAGCGGGTATCCCGGTTGCCTGGGCGGCGCCGAGGGCGAAGAAGCCGGCGGAGCGCTCGTCGAGCACCACGGTGACCTCGATCGCCGGCGCCCGCCAGAGCGCCAGCGCGATCGGCGTCGAGCGCGAGCCGGGGGAGACCGCCGCCTGGCGGACCCCGCAGCGGGCCAGCTCCTCGACCATCGCCGAGGCCAGCGCCGTGTTGCGGTTGGTCGCGTCCACGGCGGAGACGTTAGAGCCGCTGCCGCGCAAGCGCGACTTCGTCGATCTCGACCCCCAGGCCGGGGCCCTGTGGCAGGTGGAGCCGATCGCCGCGTAGCTCGCACTCGACCGAGGCGATGGTCTCCGAGAAGAGGCGCTGCGTCGCCAGGCCGTGGGCCACGCCGGCGTCGAGGCGGCGCTGGCGCAACTGCTGGGCGGCGTGTGCCGCTGCGGCGATGCCGACGGGGCCGTCGAGCGCGCTGGAGAGATAGACCGGCAGCTGCTCGGCGATGCCGACGGCGTCGAGGTGGCCGCCGACCTTCGAGAGCTTGACCGTCGCCAGGTCGCAGGCCTCGAGCTCGACCGCTCGCTCGGCGTCAGCGGCGCTGCAGACACTCTCATCGGCGGCGATCGGGATCGCGGTCATATGGCGCAGCCTGGTCATCTCGGCGAGGCCGGCGACCGGTTGCTCGACCAGCTCGATGCGATGGGGCTCGCAGGCAGCCAGCGCCCTGCCCGCCTCCTCCAGGTCCCAGGCGGCGTTGGCGTCGAGCCTGATCCGCGCCTCGTCGCCGAGCTGCGCCCGGACCGCGGCGACCGTCGCCTCCTCCTCGCCGAGACCGACCTTGAGCTTCATCGTCCGGAAGCCGTCGGCGGCCCACAGCGCCGCCTGGCGGGCGGTCTCGCTCGGTGAGCCGGCGCCGAGCGTCGCGTTGCAGGTCACCGGCTCGGCGCTGAGCGCTCCCAGCGCGCGCCACGCCGGCAGATCGCGTTCGCGGGACTCGAGGTCGAGCCGCGCGGTGACCGCGGCGCAGGCCGCCGGAGCCGAGAGCGCCGCCATCGCCGCATGGAGCCGCGTCCTGCCGTCGCCGGCGGGTGGAGACCAAACGCCGGCCTCGACCAGCGCCTCGCCCAGCTCGCTCAGCTGGCTGGCGACCTCGTCGATCCCGGTCCCGCCGCGCAGCGACAGCGGCACGGCCTCGCCGAGGCCCGCGACCCCCTCTGAGGAGCGCAGCCGGAAGAGCACCATCTCGCGCCGCGAGAGCGAGCCGCGGGCGGTGACGTAGGGCTCACGGAAGGGGAGGGCGTAGGGGACGGTCTCGGCGCTGACGAGCGTCATCTAGGCGGCGATCAGCAGGCCGGCGGAAACGCCGAGGCTGAACGCCCCCAGCAGCGCGCCGGTTGCGGCGAGGGCGCCGTTCAGCGATGGTCCATCGCTGCGGCCGAGCACGGCTGCCAGCGGCCGCCGGGCGAGCGGCAGCGAGGCCAGCCCGAGGGCGGCCCACCAGGGGCCGTCGTTGACCGCCAGCGTCACCAGCAGGGCGACGTAGGCACCGAGGACGAGCGCGACGTAAAGGCGGCGAGTGCGCTCGCGGCCAAGCCGGACCGCCAGCGTCCGCTTGCCCGCCCGGCGGTCGGTCTCGAGGTCGCGGACGTTGTTGACGACGAGGATCGCCGCGGCGAGCATCCCCACGGCGACCGCGAGACCCGCGGGGAGGAGGTGGAGCTCCTCGACCTGGACGTAGTAGGAGCCGTCGACGGCGACGAGGCCGAAGAAGAGGAAGACGAACAGCTCGCCGAGCCCGGCATAGCCATAGGGCCGCGGCCCGCCGGTGTAGAGGACGCCGGCCAGGATCGAGAGCGCCCCGACGACGAGGATCAGCGGCCCGGCGACGACGGCCAGGTAGGCCCCCGCCGCAACGGCGATCGCGAATGCCAGCCAGGTGGCGACGAGCACGCGGCGCGGCGTCGCCAGCCCCGCCGCGGTCACCCGGACCGGTCCCAGGCGGTCCTCGGTGTCGGCGCCTCGGCGGGCGTCGGAGTAGTCGTTGGCGAGGTTGGTGCCGATCTGGATGAAGACCGAGCCGACCAGGGCGGCGGCGAAAGCGCCCAGGCGCAGGTGGCCGGCCCGCTCGATCGCCGCCGTAGTGCCCACCAGCACGGGGGCGATCGCCGCCGGCAGCGTCCGCGGCCGCGCCGCCATCGCCCAGATTCGCAGGCCGCTCAAATGTCTACGGCCGCTTGGGGAACTTGGAGAAGTCGGGTCGCTCGCCCTTGACGTAGGCGTCGCGCCCCGCCTGCCCCTCCTCGGTCATGTAGAAGAGCAGCGTCGCGTCGTGGGAGAGCTGCTGGATTCCGGTCAGCCCGTCCTCGGCGGCGTTGAAGCTCGCCTTCAGCAGCCGCAGCGCCAGCGGCGAGAGGTTGACCATCTCGCGGCACCAGGCGACCGTCTCGCGCTCGAGATCGGCCAGCGGCACGACGGTGTTGACGAGCCCCATGTCGAGCGCCTCCTCGGCCGTGTACAGGCGCGAGAGGAACCAGATCTCCTTCGCCTTCTTGATGCCGACCGTGTTGGCGAGCAGGCCGGCGCCAAAGCCGCCGTCGAAGCTGCCGACGCGAGGCCCGGTCTGGCCGAAGCGGGCGTTGTCGGCGGCGACGGTGAGGTCGCAGACTAGGTGGAGGATCTGACCGCCGCCGACGGCGTAGCCGGCGACCATCGCCACGACCGGCTTCGGCAGGCGGCGGATCTGGACGTGGAGGTCGCCGACGTCGAGCCGGCCGACGCCCTGGCGGGCCACCTCGTCGTCGCCGATGTAGCCGTCGTCGCCGCGGATGCGCTGATCGCCGCCAGAGCAGAAGGCCTCGTCGCCGGCACCCGTGAAGACGATCGCGCCGACACCGGTGTCGTCACGGGCGCGGCCGAAGGCGTCCCTGAGCTCGGCGAGCGTCTGCGGCCGGAAGGCGTTGCGGACCTCGGGCCTGTCGATCGTGATCTTGGCGATCCCGTCAGCGAGCTCGTAGGCGATGTCGGAGTACTCGCCCGCCGGCGTCCACTCGATCGGCGCGTAGAGCTCCTCGGAGGGGAGCGAGTCTTTGTGGGGAATCGGCACGGGCGGTCTGGGGGCGCATGCCGCGACGCGTCACGGCTCGTAAGAATGCTTGGCGATGCGCCGCAACGATAACCAGACGCGGATGCGGACGCCTGACCCGGCACGGCGACCGGGCTCGGCGCAGATGGTGGCGCCTTGATCCTCGACGACTGGCTCGCCCAGCGGGGGCAGACCTCGCCCGATCGCATCGCCCTGACCTTCGGTGGGCTCGAGCTCACCTACGCCGAGCTGGAAGCGGCGGCGAGCTCGGCGGCTCGGCGGCTCGCCGCCCAGGGCGCACGCCGCGACGCCGACATCGTCCTCTCGATGCCGGCCGGGCCCGACTACGTGATCCTGCTGCACGCGTTGATCAAGCTCGGCGCGATCGCCTGCCCGATCGATCCGCGGCTCCCGGACGCCGAGCGCGAGGACCGGCTCGATGTCCTCCAGCCGTCACTCACCCTCAACTCGACCGAGGCACTGAGCGGCACCGAGGCCGATCTGCCGCTGCTCGGCGAGCACGACATGGACGCCGTCCAGTGCCGGGTCATGACCAGCGGCACGACGCGCACCCCGCATCCGGTCGCCCTCACCTATGGAAATCACCTCTGGAGCGCGGTCGGTTCGGCCTTCAACCTCGGCGTCGACCCGCACGACCGCTGGCTCTGTTGCCTGCCCCTCTTCCACGTCTCGGGCCTCTCGATCGTCCTGCGGTCGGTCATCTACGGCACCGCGATAGTGATCCAGGACGGCTTCGAGGTCGACGCCGTCGCCGCGTCGCTGGAGTCCGAGGGCGTCACCGTGGTCTCGCTGGTCGCGACGATGCTCGACCGGCTGCTCGAGGCAGACGCGCCGCTCGAGCTGCCGCGGGCGATCCTCGTCGGCGGCGGGCCGGTGCCGAAGGCGAGTCTCGAGGAGGCGATCGGCCGCGGCGCGACCGTCGTCCAGACCTACGGCCTCACCGAGGCCTCGTCGCAGGTGACGACGCTGTCGCCCGGCGACGCCCGGCGCAAGCTCGGCTCGGCCGGCCGGCCGCTGTTCACGACCCACCTGCGGATCGTCGACGGCGAGATCCTCGTCCAGGGCCCGGTCGTCGCACCAGGCCGCGCCGACGAGGAGGACTGGCTTCACACGGGTGACCTCGGCTGGATCGACGACGAGGGCTTCCTCTACGTCGAGGGGCGCGTCGACGACCTGATCATCAGCGGCGGCGAGAACGTCGTCCCCGACGAGATCGAGGAGGTCCTGCTGCGACACCCGCTCGTCAGCGACGCCGCGGTGGTCGGCCGGCCCGACCCGGACTGGCAGCAGGCGGTCACGGCGGTGGTCGTCCTCGACGGCGGGGCCGAGGTCAGCGCCGACGAGCTGCGGAGCCACTGCGCCGAGCTGCTCGCCGCCTACAAGGTGCCGAAGGAGATCGAGTTCGCCGCCGAGCTGCCGCGAACGGCCTCCGGCAAGTTGATGCGCTCGGCGCTTCGTTAGGCTGCGCCGCCATGCCCGGGACCGACCAGGACATCTTTCACGACGCCGACGCCAGCCTCGAGCCGCTCGAGGGAAAGACCGTCGCGATCCTCGGCTACGGCTCCCAGGGCCACGCCCACGCGCTGAACCTCAGGGACTCCGGCGTCGACGTCGTCGTCGGCCTGCGGCCCGACTCGTCGAGCCGCGAGAAGGCCGAGGCCGAAGGCCTGGCGGTGCTCGACATAGCCGAGGCCGCCAGCCGCGGCGACGTCGTAATGATCCTGCTGCCCGACGAGAAACAGGGTGAGCTCTGGCGCGACGAGATCTCCGACGGCATCGCCCCCGGCAACCTGCTGATGTTCGCCCACGGCTTCGCCGTCCACTTCGACCAGATCGCACCGCCGCCAGAGGTCGACGTCGGCATGGTGGCCCCCAAGGGCCCAGGCCACCTCGTCCGCCGCGAGTACAGCGCCGGCCGCGGAGTTCCCTGCCTGATGGCGATACATCAGGACGCGACGGGCAGGGCGCGCGAGCTCGTCCTCGCCTACGCCAAGGGCATTGGCGGTACGCGGACCGGCGTCATCGAGACCACCTTCAAGGACGAGTGCGAGACCGACCTCTTCGGCGAGCAGTCGGTGCTCTGCGGCGGCGCCACCGAGCTCGTCCGCGCCGGCTTCGAGACGCTCGTCGAGGCAGGGTATGACCCGCGCCTCGCCTACTTCGAGTGCCTCCACGAGCTCAAGCTGATCGCCGACCTGATGTACGAGAAGGGGATCGGCGGCATGCGCCAGTCGATCTCCAACACCGCCGAGTACGGCGACCTGACGCGCGGCAAGCGGGTCATCGGCGAGGAGTCGCGCAAGGCGATGAAGGAGATCCTCGCCGAGATCCAGTCAGGTGAGTTCGCACGCGAGTGGATCGCCGAGAACCAGGCTGGCCAGGAGAGCTTCCAGCGGATGCGCGAAGAGCAGGCCGACCACCAGGTCGAGCGGGTCGGCAAGGACCTGCGCGACCTGATGCCCTGGATAGATACCTCCGAGCTCTAGCGGTTAGCCGGAGCCCGGTGTGCCCAGCCCGGGGCCGCGGGGGGAGTCTTCGCCCTCGGGGACGCGGCCATCGCGGCCGACGTAGCCGTCCTTGCCGCCGGCGATGACGTAGACGACGTCGTCGTCGCCGACGTTCTTCGTCTTGCGCGGCGTCGCAGCGTCGACGCGCGCGACACCGCCGGGGCCGAGGACGTGCTTGGCGCCGTCGCCGAACTCGAGCTCGAGCTGGCCCTGGTGGACGAAGTAGATCTCCTCCTGCTCGTCGTGGAAGTGAAAGCCCGACTCGAAGCCCGCCGGCATCACGATCGCGTTGATCCCGAACGCCGTGACGCCGAGGTCGCGGCGGATCTTGCGAAAGCCGTAGCCCTCGCCGAGGTCGTCGAGGCCCGCGAGCGCGTAGCCCTCGCCCTCGATGATGTTGGCGACGTTGGTGTCCTCGACCATCTATGCCTCCTCGGGTTGAGCCGGCTGCTCGGTGGGCAGCGCTGCCTGCTGCTGACCGGCTGGGAGCGACGGCAGGGTCGGCGCGACATCCTGGTTCGACAGCGGCGGGTAGGTCTCGGTCATCAACATCAGATAGGCGCCGACACGCACCAGGTAGCCATTGGTCAACGTCAGCAGGTTGTGGACGCCGGCCGGCTGGCGTCCGGTGAAGACGATCGCGAGCCAGCTGAGGAACGAGCCACCGTTGTGAATACCGCCGACCACGTAGAGGACGAAGTAGAGCGGCAGCGCCAGGATCGGGCGGAAGAACACCTTGAGCCGGCTGTACGACTCCTGGGCGGGCGCCACGTCGATCCTTACCGGATAGCTCGGCGCGGGCTCGAATCCGAATGGCGGGTAGACATCCGTCTGCAGGTAGGCCCAGCCGTAGAAGCGGCCGAAGAAGCGCAGGAAGCCAGCGTTGAAGTTGTAGAGCCCCTGCGGATAGCGCCCGGTGAACAGCAGCGCGAACCAGGCGAGCAGGACCGTCACGGAGACGGCGATCATGTAGACGTAGGCGAGGATCAGCCACGGGATCGCCAGGATCAGCCGGAAGCCGACCGTCCAGCGGTTCCTCGCTTCGACGTAATCGGCCTGATAGGTGAGCGGGTACACGCTATGCCTCCTGCTTGGGGGCTTCGGTGGGAACGGCAGCCTCCGACACCGGCAGCTCGGCCGGCAGCCCCGGGTCCTCCTCGGAGAAGGGGGGATAGTCCTCGGTCATCAGCAGCAGGCCATAGGCCATCGTCCGAGTCGAGTAGCGCTGGGCGTTGAGGATCGGGTCCGCCAGGCCGGCGGGCAGCTCGCCGGTGAACATGATCGCGAACCAGCCCAGGAGGCCGCAGACGGCGCCGATCAGCGCCCAGACGTAGGCGAGGAGATAGACCGGTATGGCGATGATGCTGCGGAAGAGCGCCTTGACGCGGGAGTACTCAGCCTTCGGCGGTGGCACCTCGATCTGGATCGGGTAAGCCGGATCGGGCTCGCCGTTGAGCGGCGGCGAGACGTCGGTCAGCAGGTAGTAGTAGCCATTGACCCGCCCGGCGATCCGCAGGACCTTGATGTGGAAGTCGTAGAGACCCTGGGGGTAGCGGCCGGTGAAGACCAGGGCCAGCCAGGCGAATACCGCGGTGAAGAGGGACGCGAAGACGTAGAGCCCACCGACGAGCATCCCCGGCAGAGCGGTGAAGCCACGGAAGAAGGTCGTCAGCCGGTTGCGGTTCTCGGGCTCGTAGCGGGCCTCGTAGGTCACTGGGTACATGCGCTCTCTCCTCCTCTTGGTGCTGCCGCGGCTCCGACTCGGCCGATGACGCAGGCTATACCGCTCGACAGATGACAGGCAAGACGGCAGGCAGAGCCGGCCCTCGACGCCGTCCCCGGCCGCCGGCCGGCGGCGGCAGGGGGACCACTAAGCTGCTGGACCCGATGCCCGGCCAGCCAAACATCTACGGCAAGCAGTACCTGATGACCGCGGGGCCGACGCCGCTGCCGCCGCTGGTCAGCCAGGTGATGGCCGAGCCGATCATCTACCACCGCGCGCCGGCCTTCATCGAGCTCTACGAGCGCTCGCTCGAGCGCCTGCCGAAGGTCTTCGGCACCCAGAACGACGTTCTCGCCTTCGCCGCCTCGGGCAGCGGGGCGATGGAGTCCGCCGTCGCCAATCTCGTCCGTCCCGGTGAGCCAGCCGTCGTCGCCTCGGCCGGCAAGTTCGGCGAGCGCTGGAGCGAGCTCTGCGACGCCTACGGCGCCCGCACGGTCACGGTCGAGGCGCCCTGGGGCGAGAAGATCGACCCAGCCGCCGTCGCTGCGGCGATCGACGCCCTCGACTCGCCGCCCGCTGCGGTCTTCGCGACCCACTCCGAGAGCTCGACCGGCGTCATCCACGACATCCAGGCGATCAACGAGGCCGTCGTCGCCCGCGACAGCATCCTCGCCGTCGACGCGATCTCGGGCATCGGCGCCGTCGAGCTGCCACAGGACGAGTGGGGGATAGATGTCGTCGTCTCCGGCTCGCAGAAGGCGCTGATGTGCCCGCCCGGCCTCGCCTTTGCCTCGGTTTCCGAGCGGGCGCTCGAGCGCGCGGCCGAGAGCCGGGCGCCGCGCTACTACTTCGACTGGCAGCGGACCGCGGCCGGCCAGCGAGAGCGGCCTGCCAACAGCCCGTTCACACCGGCGGTGACGCTCTGGCGGGCGCTCGACGTCGCCCTCGGGCTGATCTTCGAGGAGGGCCTCGACAGCGTCTTCGAGCGCCACGCCCTGCTGGCGCGGGCGGCGCGAGCTGGAATCGAGGCCGCGGGGCTGGAGCGCTTCGGCCCCGACGACCCCGGCGCCAACGTCCTCACGGCGGCGAGCCTGCCCGAGAGCATCGACGGCGGCGCCGTGCCGAAGCGGATGCGCGACCGCTACGGGGTCACCGTCGCCGGTGGCCAGGGCAAGCTCAAGGGCAGGATCGTGCGGATCGCCCACTGCGGCTACTACGGCGCCTTCGACATCGTCGTCGCCCTGACCGCGCTGGAGATGACGCTGCGCGACCTCGGCCACGAGTGTGAGCCCGGAGCCGCGGCGGCAGCCGCGCAGGGGGTCTTCGCCGAGGCCGGCGTCGCTCCGGAGCCCGTCGGCTAGCCGATGAGCCCCGAGACAAAGCCGCGGGTACTGGTCAAGGAGAAGATCGCCGACTCCGGCGTCGAGCTGCTGCGCCGCGACTTCGAGGTCGACCTCGGCCTCGACATGGCCGACGGCGAGCTGGCCGAGCGGATCGGCGACTACGAGGCGATCCTGATCCGCTCGGCGACGAAGCTGACCGCCGACCTGATCGAGCGCGCCGATCGGCTCAAGGTGATCGGCCGCGCCGGCACCGGCGTCGACAACGTCGACATAGCGGCCGCGACCAAGCGCGGCATCATCGTCGCCAACGCCCCCGAGTCGAACTCGGTCGCCGCCGCCGAGCACACGCTGGCGATGCTGCTGGCGCTCTGCCGCAACATCCCCCAGGCCCATGCCTCGCTCGTCGCCGGCGAGTGGGCGCGCTCGCGCTTCGGCGGCGCCGAGCTCTACGGCAAGACGCTCGGCGTGGTCGGCTTCGGCCGCATCGGCCAGCTCGTCGCCCGGCGGGCCCAGGCGTTCGAGATGGAGGTGCTGGCATTCGACAAGTTCGTCGCCGCCGAGCGCTTCCGCGAGCTCGGCGTCGAGGGGGTCGCCGAGACCGAGACCCTCTACGAGCGCGCCGACTTCATCACCGTCCACCTGCCGAAGACGCCGGACACGGTCAACTGGATCGACGCCGAGGCGATCGCGCGGATGCGCGACGGCGTCCGCATCGTCAACTGCGCCCGCGGCGAGCTCGTCGACCTCGACGCGCTGCTCGCCGGCCTCGAGTCCGGCAAGGTCGCCGGCGCGGCGCTCGACGTCTTCCCGGCGGAGCCGTTCACCGAGCACGCGATCTTCGCCCGCGACGACGTCGTCGTCACCCCACACCTCGGCGCCTCGACCGAGGAGGCCCAGGACCGCGCCGGGGTCGTCACCGCCGAGCAGGTCAGCGCCGCCCTCAACGGCGGCGTCGTCACCAACGCCGTCAACATCGCCGCCGTCCGCCCCGAGGTGAGGGAGGCGCTGGCGCCGTTCGTGCCGCTCTGCGAGCGGCTCGGGCGCCTGGCCCAGTCGCTCGGCGACGGCTCCGTCGATCGCGTCCAGGTCGAGTTCCGCGGCCGCCTCGCCGAGTTCGACACCCGCCTGCTCGGAATCGCCGTCCTCGCCGGCATGCTCTCGGGCCACACCGAGGAGGCGGTCAACCTCGTCAACGCCCCCTCGCTGGCCGAGGAGCGCGGCATCGAGCTGCTCGAGGTCAAGGAGTCGGCCTCGGATGACTTCACCGAGCTCGTCTGCGTGCGGATCGAGTCCGGCGAGGAATCGGTCGTCGTCGCCGGCACCGGGGTCGGCCCGCGCAACGTGCCCTATCTCGTGCGGATCTGGGGCGAGAGCTTCTACCTGCCGTTCGCCGACCACCTCGCCGTCTTCCGCTACGACGACCGCCCGGGCATGATCGGCCGGGTCGGCACGATCTTCGGCGAGGAGGGCGTCAACATCGTCTCGGCTGCGGTCGGCGCCGAGGCTTCGAGCGACAACGCCGTCATGGTGCTGACCACCGACGCGCCGGTGCGCGACGCGACGATCGAGCGGATCACCGAGCTCGACGGCTTCGACCTCGGCCGGGCGATCAGCTTCTGAGCAGTCCGCAGGCGCCTGCTCGCAGCGGCGCGTAGGGTGGTGCGATGAGAGCCGTAGTGCTGACCGGTCACGGCGGCCCCGAGGTCCTGCGGGTCGAGGAGCGGCCCGATCCCGCTGTCCGCCCCGGTGAGGTTCGGATCGCAGTCCGGGCGGCCGGCATCAATTTCGCCGACACGATGGCCCGCGTCGGCCTCTATCCAGACGCGCCGCCGACGCCCTGCGTTCTCGGCTACGAGGTCGCCGGCGAGGTCGAGTCGCTGGGGGAGGGGGTCGAGTCCGTCCGCCTCGGCGACCGCGTCATGGCCGGGACCCGCTTCGGCGGCCAGGCCGAGCTGGTCAGCGTTCCCGCCGAGCAGACGGTGCCGCTTCCCGAGCGGCTCAGCTTCGAGCAGGGCGCGGCCTTCCCGGTCAACTACGGCACCGCCTACGCTGCGCTCGTGATGATGGCCGGCCTCAGGCCGGCGGAGCGGGTCCTGATCCACGCCGCCGGTGGCGGCGTCGGCATCGCCGCGACCCAGATCGCCCGCTCGATCGGCGCCGAGATCTTCGGCACCGCCTCGCCTTCCAAGCACGCCGCGATCCAGGCCCAGGGGGTGAAGCACGCGATCGACTACCGCCAGAAGGACTTCGAGCACGAGATCATGGAGCTGACGAGCGGCGAGGGCATCGACGTCGCGATCGACGCCCTCGGCCCGCGCTCCTTCCGCAAGGACTACCGGCTGCTGCGGGCGGGCGGGCGCCTGGTGATGTACGGGCTCTCGGAGGCCTCGACGCAGACCGGCCGCAGCATCCCCAAGGCGCTCGGCGCCCTGGCGCGGATGCCGCTGGCGACGATGCCCTGGTGGAAGAGCCTCGGCGTGATGAACGAGAACAAGGGCGTCTTCGGCCTCAACATGCTCTCCTGGTGGGACCGCGAGGGCAGCCTCGACCGCCTGCTGGAGCCGCTCGTCGAGAAGCTCGACAGCGGCGAGCTCGAGCCGGTGGTAGCCGAGGCGTTTCCCTTCGAGCAGGCGCCCGACGCACACAGATTCATCGCCGAGCGCCGCAACCTTGGCAAGGTCGTGCTTGTTCCTACGGGGTAGATGGGGGAGACGATGCCGTCAGCCACTAGGGGAAGGGGAGCTTCGAGGCGGGCCGCCTGGCTGGCGCTTGCGGCTCTCGCTGGCGTCGTCGTCATCGCGGGCCCGGCCCATGCGGCTGGTTCGATCACGACCGAGGCGACGACGGCGACGATCTCCGCGGGAAGCGGAGCGAGCGCGAGCGCGAGCAGTCTCGAGCTGACGCTGAACGGTACGCCGAGCGCAAATCACATCGGGGCGTCGCTGCGGTCCAACGGCGACCTCTTCGTCAGCGTCCCGGCCCCGGAGACGATCGCCACCCCGCCGACGGCTTCATGCCACTTCGAAAGCCCGCAGAGCTTCCGCTGCGACGCCGGCGCCGTCGGCGCGATCGCCGGCAACCTCGTCGGCGGCGATGACAGCTTCCACGCCGCCGGCAACCTGACCATCCTGATCGGCGCCGTGATCACGGACTCGACCGGCCACAGCACCCTCGACAGGCTCAGGGGCGGCGACGGTCGCGATCACATCACCGGCGGCGCCGGGCCGGACGGGCTGGCCGGAGACGGCGGCGACGACCGGGTCGAGGGCGGCAAGGGCAGCGACGTCGCCGTCGGCGGCAGCGGCAACGATCTGCTGCGCGGGGGCGCGGGCAGCGACCTGCTGAGGGGAAACGGCGGCAAGGACAAGCTCGACGGCGGCTCCGGCAAGGACTCCTGCCACGGCGGCGGCGGTCTCGACCTCTTCAAGCACTGCGAGAGCGGCAGCCAGTAGGCGCCTGATCCGTGGCGCCTCGAGGCCTGCGCTAAGCTCCGCAGGCCGATGACGCAGCGCGCCAACAGCCTCGCGCTTCTCCTCCTTCTCCCCCTTCGGGGGGAATAGCGCGTGGCGGCCGCAAGCCGCAAACACAGAGGTCATCGGTAGCCAGCAAAGAAGGAGGAAGGCCATGAGCGGCCCCCAGCATCCAGTTCAAGAGAACCGCGTCGAGATCTTCGACACGACGCTGCGCGACGGCGAGCAGTCGCCCGGGATCTCGCTCAACACCCAGGAGAAGGTCGAGATCGCCCAGCAGCTCGCCCGCCTCGGCGTCGACGTGATCGAGGCCGGCTTCCCGATCACCTCCCCCGGCGACTTCGAGGCGGTGCAGAAGATCGCCCGTCAGGTCGAGGGCCCGGTCATCTGCGGTCTGGCGCGAACCCACAAGGCCGACATCGACGCGGCCTGGGGCGCCGTCAAGGACGCCGTCAGGCCGCGGATCCACACCTTCATCTCGACCTCTGACATCCACATCGAGCACCAGCTGCAGACGACGCGCGAGGACGTCAAGGGACAGGCCAAGGCGGCCGTCGCCCTGGCGCGGTCCTACTGCGAGGATGTCGAGTTCTCGCCGATGGACGCGACGCGGGCGGACATCGAGTTCACGGCCGAGGTCTGCGCCATCGCCGTCGCCGAGGGCGCCGGCGTGATCAACATCGCCGACACCGTCGGCTACACGACGCCGGAGGAGTACGGCCGCTACTTCGAGGAGCTCTACCGCCTCGTGCCCGAGTTGCGCGACCTCAGGCTCTCGGTCCACTGCCACGATGACCTCGGCCTCGCCGTCGCCAACTCCTACGCCGGCGTCCTCGCCGGCGCCCGCCAGGTCGAGTGCTCGATCAACGGCATCGGCGAGCGCGCCGGCAACTGCTCGCTCGAGGAGATCGTGATGCTGCTGCGGACGCGGCACGACGTCCACGGCCTCGACACCGGCATCGAGACGAAGGAGATAGCCCGCACCAGCCGCCTCGTCTCGCGCCTGACCGGATACGTCGTGCCGCCGAACAAGGCGATCGTCGGTCGCAACGCCTTCGCCCACGAGTCGGGGATCCACCAGGACGGCGTCCTCAAGGAGCGGACGACCTACGAGATCATGGACGCCACCGAGGTCGGCCTCGAGTCGAACTCGATCGTCCTCGGCAAGCATTCGGGCCGCCACGCACTGCGCGACGCCCTCCAGGAGCTGGGCTTCGAGGTCGAGGGCAACGCCCTCAACCAGGCCTTCGCCCGCTTCAAGGAGCTCGCCGACAAGAAGAAGAGCGTCACCGCCCTCGACCTCGAGGCAATCGTCTCCGACGAGATGCGCGAGCGGGCCGACGCCTACAGCCTCGCCTGGTTCGAGATCGAGGCCGGGTCCAGGCGCGAGCCGCGGGCGCGGGTCGCGGTCAAGCAGCCCTCGGGCGAGGAGTCGGTCGCCGAGGCCTCGGGCGACGGCCCCGTCGACGCGATCTTCGTCGCGATCCAGAAGGCCTGCGGCACCGAGTGCGAGCTGCGCCAGTACACGGTCGAGGCCGTGACAGCCGGCGAGGACGCTCTGGGCGAGGTCTCGGTCACGCTGCGCGCCGCCGGTCGCCTGGCCGCCGGCCAGGGCGTCGCCACGGACGTCCTCGAGGCGTCGGCGATCGCCTACGTGCGCGCCCTCTCGAACGCCCTCGAGGGCGCGGCGATCCGCGAGGCAGAGGCTGCGACAGCCGAGGCCGCGGTCGAGCGCACGCCCGGCCCCTGACACCGGGCGCCACCGGAAAAGCGGACGGCCCGCACATGGCGGGCCGTCCCTGCGCCTATCCGGCCGGCGCTACTTGACTTCCTGGATTGTCAGCAGCCCCTCTTCGAAGTGGGGCTTTGGCTTCTTCTCGTCGCGGTCGGAGAGGAAGCAGATGAACGCGTAGCGCCCGGGCTTGGCGATGTCGATCGTCGTCACCTCGGACTTGCCGCCGTCGAGCACCGAGGTCCCAGCGCCGCCCTCCTGCGAGACCGGCGGCTTGCCGCTGCCGTTCGATTTGAAGAACTTCTTGATCTGGTCGACCGTCGGGTTGCCAATCACGGGGGCAATCTGGACGTGGTGCAGTGCCTTGTCGCCCTCGCTCTTGAAGGTGACCGTGTTCGAACCCGCCTTGAGGCCGGAGATCTCCCACTTGTATCCGTCGCTGCCGTCCTTCGCCGCGATGATCGTTGCGTCGGTCGTCGGCAGATCGCCGCTGTTGCCGCCCGTCACCTTGAATGAGGCCAGCGGTGACTTGCCCTGGCTGCCGTTCTGCTGGGCAGTGTCGTCGAGGACGACGTAGCTCCCGGCGTCCAGATTGAGGGTCGTGGCCTTCGACTTGCCGGGATCGGTGTCGCCGGCGCCGCCTTCGCCGTGGAGCCAGTCGGGGACCGTAGGCGTTTCGCTGCTGACCGCCTTGACGACCTCGTCGATCGTGTGACCGGCGTCGTAGCGGACGAGTTGGGCGTCGGCACGGGCCTTGGTCGCGTTGGTGAACGTCAGCCGCACGAGCGGGCCCTTGACCGTCGATGGCGCGCTCATCTTGCCGCTGCCCGACCCGGCGAGCCGGATGGCGAGGGCCGTCGGGTCGTTGCTCGCGCCGCAGCCCAGCGCCCCTGCCGCCAGCGTCACCAGCCCCGCGCCGAGCAGGACGCCCGGCTTCACGAATCTCTTCACGATTTCCCTTTCGTCGAACGATTGCGGGAGCGCCCCCGGCGCTCCCTGGACGGGCGCCAGCTTACGAAAACACGGCCAGCTCAGCTCTTCCCCCGTTCCCCCGTAGCCATCTGGGGCATACGTTTGTACGTGATAACGTACAAGCCATGGCCACCGCCCAAAGCCCGGTGCAGGAGCTGGCCCCGGCCGCCGTCGGCTCGCGGGTCCGGGCGCTGCGCGACAGCATGGGGCTGTCGCTTCGCGAGCTCTCCGAGCGCAGCGGCGTTTCGGCGCCGATGCTCTCGCAGGTCGAGCGCGGCGAGACGAGCCCGACGCTGGCGATCGCGAACCGGATCGCCGCCGGGCTCGGCCTGACGCTGTCGCAGCTGCTCCGTCTCGACGAGGGCGAGCACGTCGTCGTCATCCGCCGTCGCGATCGCCGTCGCCGTCGCCGCCACGGCCATGAGGTCGAGGAGCTGACCCCGCCGCTACCGGGCCAGCGGGTCGACGTCTCGGTCCACCAGCTCGACGCCGGCGCGGTGACCGGGGCCGCCGAGGACCCACCGATCCACGAGCCCGGCAGTCGCGAGACCGCCGTCGTCCTCGAAGGAGCGGCGACGCTGGTGATCGACAGCGAGGAGCACGAGCTCCGCCGTGGCGACAGCGTGACGTTCGACGCCGATCTGCCTCATCATTTCGAGAACCGGCACGCCGGTGAGGCGAGGTTCCTCGCCGTCGTCTCGGCTGGGCTCAGAAGCTGATGGCAAAGACGCTCTTCGACAAGATCTGGGAGGCCCACGCCGTCGACGACGGCCTGATCTACATCGACCTTCACCTCGTTCACGAGGTCACCTCGCCGCAGGCCTTCGAGGGCCTGCGGCTGGCCGGGCGAAGCGTGCGCCGGCCGGACAAGACGGTCGCCACCGCCGATCACAACGTGCCGACAGATGGCACCAGGGCCGCCCGGTTGATCGCCGACACGCTCTCGCGGGTCCAGGTCGAGACGCTCGAGCGCAACTGCGAGCAGTTCGGCGTCCCGATCCACTCGCTCGGCTCCGCCCGCCAGGGGATCGTCCACGTCATCGGCCCCGAGCTCGGACTGACCCAGCCCGGGTTGACGATCGTCTGCGGCGACAGCCACACCTCGACCCATGGCGCCTTCGGAGCTCTCGCCTTCGGCATCGGCACCTCCGAGGTCGAGCACGTCCTCGCCACCCAGTGCCTGCTCGGGCGCCGCCCGAAGACGATGCGGATCGACTACGCCGGCGAGCTCGGGCCCGGCGTCACGCCCAAGGACCTGATCCTGGCGACGATCGGCCGCCTCGGAACCGGCGGCATGGCCGGCCACGTCGTCGAGTACGCCGGCCCGGCGATCGAGGCGCTCTCGATCGAAGGGCGGATGACCGTCTGCAACATGACGATCGAGGGTGGCGGCCGCGCCGGGATGATCGCCCCCGACGAGAAGACCTACGCCTACATGGAAGGGCGTCCCGGGGTGCCCGACGACTTCGACGCCGCCGTCGAGCGCTGGCGGAGCCTGCCGACGGACGCCGGGGCGAGCTTCGACAGCGAGGTGGCCATCGACGCCGCGGCGATCTCGCCGATGGTGACCTGGGGGACGACGCCCGGGATGGTGGTCGAGGTGACCGACACGGTGCCGAGCCCGGCCGACTTCGATTCCCCCGCCGACCGCGAGGCGGCCGAGCGCGCCCTCGCCTACATGGCGCTCGAGCCGGGGACGCCGATCCAGGATCTCGCGCTCGACCGGATCTTCATCGGCTCCTGCACGAACTCGCGGATCGAGGACCTTCGCGAGGCGGCCTCTGTCCTCGACGGCCATCACGTCGCCGGTAGCCTGCGGGCGATGGTGGTGCCGGGCTCGCAGCAGGTCAAGGCGCAGGCCGAGCAGGAGGGGATCGACGAGATCTTCCGCAGCGCCGGCTTCGAGTGGCGCGAGGCCGGCTGCTCGATGTGCCTCGGCATGAACCCCGACACGCTCGCCGAGGGCGAGCGCTGCGCCTCGACCTCGAACCGCAACTTCGAGGGCCGCCAGGGCAAGGGCGGGCGCACGCACCTGGTCAGCCCGAGGATGGCGGCCGCGGCGGCGATCGAGGGCCACTTCGTCGACATCCGCGAGTGGGGGAGGGCAACGTGAACCCGGTCGAGGTGATCGAGGGTGGCGTCTCCGTGCTCGACCGCGGCGACGTCGACACCGACCAGATCATCCCCAAGCAGTTCCTGAAGCGGATCGAGCGAACCGGCTTCGGCGAGTTCCTCTTCTACGACTGGGTCCGGTCCGGCGAGATCGAGATCGAGCCCAACCCGATCCTCGTCACCGGTCGCAACTTCGGCTGCGGCTCCTCGCGCGAGCACGCGCCCTGGGCGTTGCAGGACTTCGGCTTCGAGGCGATCGTGGCACCGTCCTTCGCCGACATCTTCTACGTCAACTGCACCAAGATCGGGCTGCTGCCGGTGATCCTCGGCGAGGAGGACTGCCGGGCGCTCGCCGCCGCCGGGCGCGGACGGATCGACGTCGACGACCAGACCGTGAGCTTCGGCGAGGGCGGTGTCGTCCGCTTCGATATCGACGAGGACGTCAAGCACCGGCTGCTCCACGGCCTCGACGACATCGGCATCACCCTGCAGAACGCCGCCGCCATCGATGCCTTCGAGGCAGCCGCCCCGAGCATCGGCGCGGACACCAGGGCCGTCTGAGGCAGACGATGCGAGAGGAGCTCTACGACCAGGAGGACAGGCGCCAGGCCGCTGAGGGGCCAGCCGACCGACCGCGCGACTGGGACGCCTCCAGCTATGACCGCGTCGCCGACCCGCAGGAGGAGTGGGGGCGGGAGATCCTCGAGCGGCTGGAACTCGACGGCGACGAGACCGTCCTCGATGCCGGCTGCGGCAGCGGCCGCGTGACACGGCTGCTGGTCGAGCGCCTGCCGCGCGGCCGCGTGATCGGCGCCGACGCCTCGCCGTCGATGATCGAGGTCGCCGGCAGGGCGCTGGGCGAGAGCGCGGAGCTGGTCGTCGCCGACCTCGTCCACCTCAACCTCGAAGAGCCGGTGGACCTCGTCTTCTCCAACGCGACCTTCCACTGGATCCTCGACCACGAGCGACTCTTCGCCAACCTCCACCGCCTGATCCGTCCCGGCGGCCGCCTGGTCGCCCAGTGCGGCGGCGCCGGCAACGTCGCCACGGTGCGGGCGGCGATAAGCCAGGTGATCCGCGAGCAGCCCTTCGCCGAGCACTTCGAGGGAATCCCGAAGCTCTGGAACTTCCCGACGCCGCAGGACGAGAAGATCATCCTCGAACGAGCCGGCTTCGCCAACGTCGACTGCTGGCTCGAGCGCAAGGTCGTCGAGCCGCCCGACCCGCGCCGCTACCTCGAGACAGTCTGCCTCGGCGCCCAGCTCGACCGCCTGCCCGCCGAGAAGCATCGTGACTTCATCGCCAGGGTCGCCTCGCATCTACCTGCCCACGAGTCGTGGATGGGCGCCCGCGGGCGCGCCAGGCAGCGGGCCCAGGCCGAGCTCGAGTACATCCGCCTCAACATCACGGCGCTGCGGCCATGAGCGACGAGCGCCGCGGCACCGGCGGCTGGGACGAAGTACTCGACAGCGAGCGCCATCTCGTCGCCCCGGGCGGCGAATGGCGCTCGGAGCTGTGGCGGATAGCGGTCGCCCAGTTCGAGCGCGCCGCCGGCCTGCTCTCGCTGGAGCCGGACATCCAGGCGCGGATGCTCGAGCCGCGGCGGGCGATGATCGTCAACTTCCCCGTCCGGCGCGACAGCGGCGAGGTCGAGATGTTCACCGGCTACCGCGTTCAGCACACGCTGACCCTCGGGCCGACGAAGGGCGGCGTGCGCTACGCGCCCGGTGTTTCGCTCGGCGAGTGCGCCGCGCTGGCGATGTGGATGACCTTCAAGTGCGCGCTGGTCGGGCTGCCCTTCGGCGGCGCCAAGGGCGGCGTCCGCTGCGACCCCAACCGACTCTCGGTGACAGAGCTGGAGCGGCTCACCCGCCGCTACGCCTCGGAGATGTTCCCGATCATCGGCCCCGATCGCGACATCCCCGCCCCAGACATGGCGACGGGAGAGCGGGAGATGTCCTGGTTCATGGACACCTACTCGCAGCAGGTCGGCCATCCGAGCCCGGGGATCGTGACCGGCAAGCCGGTCGTCCTCGGAGGAACGGCGGGGCGGCAGGCCGCGACGGGCCTCGGCGCGATCTTCTGCCTCGAGCTGGCCACACAACGGCTCGGCTGGGAGCTCTCCGGCCTGCGGGTGGCGATCCAGGGGTTCGGCAACGTCGGCGGGGTGATCGCCCACGAGCTCGCCGCCCGCGGAGCCTCGATAGTCGGCGTCGCCGATGTCAGCGGCGGCGTCGTCAACCAGGAGGGCCTCGCCGTCGACGATCTCACGCAGTGGGTGGCCGAGAACCGCTTCCTGCGCGGCTTCCCCGGCGGCGACGCGATCACCCGGCTGGGCGTCCTCGAGGTTCCCTGCGACGTCCTCGTCGCCGCGGCCCTCGAGCATCAGATCACCGAGGAGAACGCGGGACGGCTCGACTGCAAGCTGGTGCTCGAGGTCGCCAACGGCCCGACGACTCCCGAGGCGGAGACGATCCTGCTCGAGCGCCGGATCCCGATCATCCCCGACATCCTCGCCGGCGCCGGCGGCGTGACCGTCAGCTACTTCGAATGGGTCCAGGACCAGCAGAACTACTTTTGGGACGCCGACGAGGTCGCCCAGCGGCTGAAGCTCCACCTGAGCCAAGCGGTCGAGCGCGTGGTCGAGGCGTCCGAGCGTCTCGGCGTCGAATGGCGAGCGGCGGCCCAGGCGGTCGCGATCGAGCGCGTCGCCGAGGCGACGCGGGCTCGAGCGATCTACCCGTGAGCGGCGCCCGGCCGACGATCGCCCTGCTCCCGGGAGACGGCATCGGCCCCGAGATCGCCGCCGCCGCCCGCACCCTGCTCGAGGCGCTGGGCGAGTTCAGCTTCGAGGAACAGCCGATCGGCGGCGCGTCGATCGACAAGCACGGCGTCGCCCTGACAGACGGGGTGCTCGAAGCCTGCCGCCAGGTCGATGCCGTGCTGCTGGCGGCGGTCGGCGGGCCAAAGTGGGACACCACCGATCCCGCGGCGCCGAGGCCCGAGCAGGGACTGCTCGGGCTGCGAAAGGGACTGGGCCTCTACGCCAACCTGCGCCCCGTGCGCCCGAGCCGCTCGCTGCTCGGCGCCAGCCCGCTGCGCGAGGAGCGCATCGCCGGCACCGATCTGCTCGTCGTTCGCGAGCTCACCGGGGGGATCTACTTCGGCGACAGCGGCCGCGACGGTGACCGCGCCCACGACACCTGCGAGTACTCGGTCGAGGAGATCGAGCGGATCGCCCGGGTCGCCTTCGAGGCCGCCCGCAGCCGCAGCGCCGGCGTGGACGGCGCGGCGCCCAGGGTGACGTCCGTCGACAAGGCAAACGTCCTCGAGACCTCACGGCTCTGGCGCGAGACTGTGATCGGCGTCGCCGCCGGCTACGACGACGTCGAGCTCGATCACATGCTGGTCGACAACGCGGCGATGCAGCTCGTCAGCGAGCCCCGCCGCTTCGACGTGATCCTGACCGAGAACATGTTCGGCGACATCCTCAGCGACGAGGCGGCGATGATCACCGGCTCGCTGGGGATGCTGCCCTCCGCCAGCCTCGGCGCCGCTGGCCCCGGCCTGTTCGAGCCGGTCCACGGCTCGGCCCCCGACATCGCCGGTCAGGGCATCGCCAATCCGCTGGCGACCTTTCTCTCCGTGGCGATGCTGCTGCGACACGGCCTCGGCCGGGGCGAGGACGCTGCCCGCGTGGAGTGCGCCGTCGACGGCGCGCTCGAGCGGGGCCTGCGCACCGCGGACATCGCCGCCGACGGCGCCGAGGCGGTGGGGACCGCGGCGATGACCGACGCGGTCCTGGCCGGTCTCTCGTGAGCGCGGCGGTGAAGGCTGCGGCCCAGCCCGAATCGGGCCTCGCGCCATCCGGCATACTTCTCGCCAGCGCAGTGCGATCGGAAGGAAGAGCGTGGAAAAAGCCGAGCTGATCTGGATGAACGGCGAGTTCGTGGCCTGGGAAGAGGCCAACGTCCACGTGCTGACGCACGGGCTCCATTACGGCAGCGGCGTCTTCGAGGGAATTCGCGCCTACGCGACCGACCAAGGCACCGCGGTCTTCCGCCACGCCGACCATCTGCGGCGGCTCGAGGAGTCGGCGCGGCTCTACGCGCTCGACCTGCCGCATCCGATCGAGGAGCTGCGTCAGGCGACGCACGAGCTGATCCGCCGCAACGGCCTCGACAGCTGCTACATCCGGCCGATCGTCTTCCGCGGTGCCGGCGAGATGGGCCTCTACGCCCCGACCGCGCCGGTCGAGGCGGCGATCGCCGTCTGGCCCTGGGGCGCCTACCTCGGCGAGGACGGCAAGAAGCACGGCATCCGGGCAAAGGTCTCGTCCTGGCGGCGGATCTCGCCCGACGGCCTGATCCCGCACGCCAAGGCATCGGGCCAGTACCTGAACTCGATCCTCGCCAAGACCGAGACCGCGAAGGCCGGCTATGACGAGGCGATCCTGCTCGACGCCCGCGGCTTCGTCTGCGAGGGATCGGGCGAGAACATCTTCGTCGTCCGCGAGGGCAAGCTGGTGACGCCGCCGCACACGGCCTCGATCCTCGACGGCGTCACCCGCAAGTCGGTGATCCAGATCGCCACCGATCTCGGCTACGAGGTCGTCGAGCGCGACCTCGCCCGCGCCGAGCTCTATCTCGCCGAGGAGGTCTTCCTGACCGGGACGGCCGCCGAGCTGGTGCCGGTTCGCGAGATCGACGACCACCCGCTCGGCGAGCCGGGAGAGATCACCCGCCACGTCCAGTCCAAGTTCGACGATGTCATCTGCGGCCGCGCCGACGAGTACCGCGAGTGGCTCGACTTCGTCGAGCGCCCGCAGGACGCATCCCAGGGCTCGGCCGTCGAGTCGCCGGCCGGTAAGGTCAGCAGCTGATGATGTTGCGCCTGCAGGCAATCGAGCGAATTAGCAGCGCCGACGAGCTCTAGGGCTCGCGGCAGCGCACGCTCGCATTCCCTGAGAAAGGCCCGGCACGGTCCATACGACCGGCCGGCAGGCAAAGGAAGGCATCGAAGTGACCCAGGTGAAGCTCTACGACACGACCTTGCGCGACGGCATGCAGGGTCAGGGTATGTCGCTCTCGGCGCGCGAGAAGATCCGCGTCGTCCACTGCCTCGACCAGCTCGGCATCCACTTCATCGAGGCCGGCTTTCCGGGCTCGAACCCGAAGGAGGCGGAGCTCTTCGAGCTGCTGACCTCAGAGCCGCTCGAGCGCTCGCTGATCTGCGCCTTCGGCATGACCAGGCGCCGCGGGGTGGAGGCGGTTGAGGACGAGGGGCTGCGCCAGCTCGCCGAGACATTCGCCCCCGCCTGCACCCTCGTCGGCAAGACCTGGAGGCTCCACCTCGAGAAGGTGACGAAGGTCAGCGCCGAGGAGAACCTGGCGATGATCGCCGAGTCGGTGGCCTTTCTGGCGGCGGCCGGCAAGCGCGTCATCTACGACGCCGAGCACTTCTTCGACGGCTACCGCGACGACGACGGCTACGCGCTGGAGTGCCTGCGAGCCGCCGCGGCGGCGGGCGCCGAGAACGCGACCCTCTGCGACACCAACGGCTCCAGCCTGCCCGGCCAGGTCGCCGAGGCCACCGCCGGCGTCATCGCCGCCCTGGGCGGTGAGCTGGAGATCGGCATCCACACCCATAACGACGCCGAGTGTGGCGTCGCCAACGCCCTCGCCGCCGTCGGCGAGGGGGCGCGGCTCGTCCAGGGGACGATCAACGGCTACGGCGAGCGCTGCGGCAACGCCAACCTCGTCTCGATCCTGCCCGCCCTGCAGCTCAAGCTCGGCTACGAATGCGTCGACGCCGATCGCCTGGGGATGCTGACCGAGACCGCGCACCTCGTCGCCGAGCTCTGCAACCTGTCGCCGGACGCGGACCAGCCCTACGTGGGCCGCAACGCGTTCGCCCACAAGGGAGGCATGCACGCGGCCGGCGTCAACGCCGACGTCCGCACCTTCGAGCACATCGACCCCGCGCAGGTCGGCAACTCGCGCGAGCTGCTGGTCAGCGAGCTCTCCGGCAAGGGGACCGTGCTCAGCCACGCCGAGCAGGCGGGGATCGGGCTCGACGACGAGGAGGCGCGGCGGGCGGTCGACAAGCTCAAGGAGAGAGAGCACCGCGGCTACCAGTACGAGGCCGCCAACGCGTCCTTCGAGCTGATGCTGCGCCGCGAGACCGGTGGCTACGAGCCGCTCTTCGCGCTGCAGAGCTTTCGCGTCGTCACCGAGAAGCACGAGGGTGGTCGCGTCCAGACGGAGGCGACGATCAAGATCTCAGTCGATGGCGAGGGCTACGAGCGGACGGCCGCGGGCAACGGACCGGTCAACGCGCTCGACCGCGCGCTGCGCGAGGCGATCACCGACCGCCATCCCCACCTCGCCGACATCGAGCTGACCAACTACAAGGTGCGGATCCTCGACTCCGACCACGGCACGGGCGCGGTCACGCGGGTGCTGCTCGACGCCTCCGACGGCCATCGCGAGTGGGGATCGATCGGCGTCTCCGAGAACATCATCGAGGCGTCGTGGGAGGCGCTCGTCGACTCGCTCGAGTACGCGTTCCAGCCCCACCGCGAGGCCGCTGCGGCCGTCGAGCCCGCGGCTGCGCTGCCGCCGGAACAGCCGTGAGCGAGCAGATCCCGCTCGCCCGGCCGGAACTCGGCGAGCGCGAGGAGGCGCTGGTGCTCGAAGCGATCCGCTCCGGCCGGCTCTCGATCGGCCCGCTGACCGAACGCTTCGAGCGCGACTTCGCGGCCTGGATCGGCGTCGAGGAGGCGGTCGCCGTCTCGAGCGGAACCGCGGCGCTGCATCTGGGGGTCCGCGCGGTCGGCTGGGGCTCCGGCGATGCCGTTCTCACCAGCCCCCTGAGCTTCGTCGCCTCGGCGAACTGCCTGCTCTACGAGGGCGCCGAGCCGCGCTTCTGCGACATCGACCCGGTCACGCTCAACATCGACCCCGAAGCCGCGGCGGCGGCAATCGACGGTGCGGCCGGCCTGCTGCCGGTCCACATCTTCGGCTACCCGGCTGACACGCTCGCGCTCGAGGCCCTCGCCGGCGGCCGCGGGATCCCGATCCTCGAGGACGCCTGCCAGGCGATCGGAGCCATCCACGCCGACGGCCGTTACGTCGGCTCGCGCGGCAACCCGACCGCCTTCGCCTTCTACGCCAACAAGCAGCTGACGACGGCGGAGGGGGGCATGCTGGTCACGGCCGCCGGCGCGGCGGCCCAGGCGGCCCGCAGCGAGCGCAACCAGGGGCGCTCGCCGAGCATGGAGGTCATGGAGCACGTTCGCCTCGGCTTCAACTACCGGATCAACGAGCTCGAGGCGGCGCTCGGCGTGGCCCAGCTCGAGCGGATCGACGACACCCTGGTCAGGCGAGCCGCGGTCGCCGCTGCCTACCAGCAGCGCCTGGCGGAGGTCGAGGGCCTGACCCTGCCCTGCCCGGACCGTGGCGGCGAGCGCCGCAGCTGGTTCGTCTACGTCGTCCAGCTGCCCGAGGACGCCGACCGCGAGGCGGTCATCGCCGGGCTAGCCGCCGCCGGCATCGCAGCAAAGCCGTACCTGCCGTGCATCCACCTGCAGCCGTACTACCGCGAGCGCTTCGGCTTCCGCGGCGGCGAGTTCCCGGTCGCCGAGTCGGTCGCCGCTCGCTCGCTGGCGCTGCCGTTCTTCACCGCGATGACCGGCTCCGAGGTCGACCGCGTCTGCGAAGCGCTGCGCGCTCAGCTTGGCGTCGCGCCCTAGCGGTCGCCGCGCGGGCGCTGCCAGATCCGCAGGATCTCCGTCGACGGCGTTCGCTGCGGTGCGCGGATGCCGCCGGTCGAGGGGGTCGGCGGCGGCATCGGCAGCCGTTCGACATCGAGCGGCGGCGGGCCGGGGGTGGGGTGGTGACCACCGGTCGTGCCGATCGTCGGCGTCAGCTGCGGGTCGGCCAGCTCGCCGGCGATGCCACCGGTGCCTGAGTCTGCGAGATCTGTTGTTTCGCGCTCACGCCAGGCGGCGAAGTCCTCGCTGAGCTTGAGGATCGCCCGCGAGGCGAGCTCGAGCAGGTTGCCCTGCGGCGGCAGCTGCACCTGGGCCGACGTGCCCCGGGCGACGATGACGCCGTCGCCGCGCTCGCCACCCAGCGGTCGCAGGTGGCGCGCGGTCTCCCGTGCGACGCGGTAGTCGAGCGGGTGGCGCTCGACCAGGTCGGCAAGCTCGCCGGCATCGAAGCCCTCCAGCTCGGCGAGACGATCGCGGCCGACGCCGGCGATCTCGGCGACGATCGCCAGCAGCCAGCTGCGCGCCGCCGTGCGGCCGTCGTTGGGGAACTCGCCGGCGCGCTCTATCGCCGCCAGGACGACGCGGCGCAGCGCCTCGGCCGAGTCGTAGGCGTTGGGAAAGAGCTTGAGCAGGGCGCCGTAGATCGTCTCGGCGTAGGCGGCGAAGAAGAGGTCCGCCGCCTCAGCGTCACCGCGGGCGACCGCCTCCAGCAGCAGCGAGTCGCGCAGCCTGTTCTCGATCCACGGCATGGCGGTCTCTTCCGCCGTCGCGCCCCCATACCTGCCGCGGGCACGGATCTGCCGCCCAGCCCGATGGCCCGGTCGGTCAGACCTTGCCGGTCTCGAGCATCCAGCGAACCGTGAGCTTGACGCCCTCCTGCCAGGGCGTCGGCGCGAAGCCGAGCTCGGCCTGGGCCTTGGACGAGTCGGCGCGCGCCTGCCAGCTGAGGAACTCGAGCTGCCCGCGGGGCAGGATCGGCGGCCGGCGAATGACCTTCGAGATTGCCTCGCCGGCGCCGGCCATCGCCCGGGCGATCGGCATCGGGATCGACGGCGGCACGAAGCCGCGGCCCGCCTCCTCGACGGCGACGCGGCAGAGGTCGCGAATCGTCGCGTAGCCGTCGGCGAGGATGTAGCGCTCGCCGGCGCGGCCCCGGTCGAAGGCGGCGAGATGGCCGGCGGCGACGTCATCGACATAAGCGGTGGTCAGTCCTCCCGGCGGACAGGCCGGAAGCCGCCGCCGGATCGCGTCGCGCAGCGCGTCGTCCAGGCCCGCCGGAGCCCAGGGGCCGGGGCCATAGACGGTCGCCGGGTTGACGATGACGAGATCGAGGCCGCCGCTGGCCGCCGCGACGACGAGCTCCTCGGCGTGCTGCTTCGAGCGCTCATAGGCGGTGGCCTTCGGGTAGTCGGCGACGCGGCTCTCGACGACGGTGCCGCCGCGCTCGGCGTGGAAGACGTCGAAGGTCGAGGTGTGGACCACCCGGCCGGCGCCGGCGGCCAGCGCCGCCCTGACGACGCTTGCGGCGCCCTCGGCGTTGACGCGGTCGAACTCGCCGGGGTCGCCGACCCATTGCTCGAAGATCCCCATGCAGTTGAAGACGCCGTCGACGCCCTCCGCGGCGGCGGCGATCGAGCCCGGATCGGTGACGTCGCCCTGGCTGAGCTCAATGCCCGCGGGCAGCTGCTCGCGGGCCGTCGCCACGTCTCGGACCAGGGCGATGACCTCGTCGCCGCGGGCGGCGAGCTGGAGGGCGACGGCGTTACCGATCTTGCCGGTCGCGCCGGTGACGAGGAACCGCATCAAGCGAACCCTAAACTGGCGAGCCCCGCCATGTCCCGCTTCCGCGACCCCCCAGACCCGCTGTTCAAGCGGATGAACGATTCGATCGGCTTCGATTGGCGCCTGGCCCCCTACGACGTCGACCAGTCGCGAGCCCACGCCAGCGCGCTCGCCACGCTCGGTGTCCTCGATGCCGAGGAGCTCGAGCAGATTGTCTCGGGGCTCGACTCGATCGCCGGCGAGCTCGAGCGCGAGGAGTTCCGGATCGAGCCGGTCGACGAGGACGTCCACATGGCGATCGAGCGGCGGCTGACCGAGATCGCCGGCCCGGTCGGGGGCAAGCTGCACACCGGCCGCTCCCGCAACGACCAGGTCGCCACCGACGTCTCGATGTTCGTTCGCGCTCACTCCCTGACCGCGATCGAGCTGATCGGCGAGCTGATGGGCCGCCTGCTCGAGCTTGCCGAGCGCCATCGCGACTGGCCGATGCCCGGCTACACGCACCTTCAGCGGGCCCAGCCGATCTACCTCGGCCACCACCTGCTCGCCCATTTCTGGATGCTTCGCCGCGACAGCGAGCGCTTCCGTGCCGCGCTGGCGGCGGCCGGCGAGCTGCCGCTGGGCTCTGGCGCCCTCGCCGGGGTCAACTGGGAGCTCGACCGCGAGGCGATCGCGGCGTCGCTCGGATTCGAGCGGCTGGCCAGCAACTCGCTCGACGCCGTCTCCAACCGCGACTTCGTCCTCGACTACCTCTACGCCGCCGCTGTTTGCGGCACCCACCTCTCGCGGCTCGGCCAGGAGATCGTCCTCTGGTCGAGCCAGGAGTTCGGCTTCTGCGAGGTCGCCGACGCCTTCTCCTCGGGCTCCAGCATCATGCCCCAGAAGAAGAACCCCGACGCTGCCGAGCTGCTGCGCGCCAAGGCGCCGCGGATCTCCTCGCGCCTCGGCTCGCTGCTCGGCTCGCTGCACGCTCTGCCGCTCGGCTACAGCAAGGACATGCAGGAGGACAAGGAGGCGCTCTTCGACGCCGCCGACACGATCCAGCTCTGCCTCGCCGCCGCCGCCGGGATGCTCGGCGGCATCGAGTTCGACCGCGAGGCGCTCACCGCCGCCGCCGCCGACGAGTTTCCCGCTGCGACCGACGTCGCCGACATGCTGGTGCGCAGGGGGGTCCCGTTTCGCGAGGCCCACGGCATCGTCGCCTCGATCGTCCGCCGCGCGCTCGCCGAAGGCAGGAAGCTCTCGGACCTCGGCGACGAGGAGCTCGAGGGGCTCCCGCCGGAGCTTGGCGACGAGTATCGCCGGCTGCTCGAGGGCCAGGGCTGGATCGACTCGAAGGTCTCAGGCCCGGGGACCTCAGCGGTGAGGCTGGCCGAGCAGCTCGAAGCGGCGACCGAAGCCCTCCGCGAGCTGGAGGCATGAGCGGCACCCCGAGTGCGGCCACGAGCGCTGCCGGCCCTGCGCTCGGGCCTGCGCTTGGCCCTGAGTTCTTTCGCCGCTCGGTCCATCGCGTCGCCCCCGACCTGATCGGCGCCACCCTGCTCGTCGGCGGCGTCGGCGGCGTCATCGTCGAGACCGAGAGCTACGACGGCGACGACCCCGCCTGTCACGGCTACGGCGGCCCAACCGAGCGCAACGCGACGATCTTCGGCCCGGCGGGACGTGCCTACGTCTACCTGTCTTACGGGATCCACTGCCTGCTCAACTTCGTCTGCGAGCGCGAGGGCCGTGCCGCCGCGGTGCTGATCCGTGCCCTCGAGCCCGCCGCCGGGATCGAGGCGATGCGCGCCCGCCGCTGCCGCGAGCCGCTGCCGGAGCTCTGCTCGGGCCCCGGCAAGCTCGGCGAGGCCCTGGACATCGGCCTCGACCTCGACGGCGCAAGCCTCTTCGAGCCTCCGTTCGAGCTGTACGAAAGACCCGGAGGGCTCGAGATAGAGGTTGCCAGCGGCCCTCGCATCGGCATCTCCAAAGCCACCGAGCGCCCCTGGCGCTACTGCGCCGTCGGCACGCCGCACCTGTCGCGGCCGCTCGTGACGGGCTGAGCTGAATCTAGCGGCGGCGCGTGCTGGCGCCGGTCGCAGCGCCATCGCCGCCACCGGTTGCCCCGCCGCCGGTGCCGCCGCCGTCCGCCGGTGGGACCGGCGCCGCGGCGGGTGGCTGCTGCGGGACGGGGGTGGGAGCCGGCGCGGCCGGCTGCTGTGGTGCCGGCGCGGCCGGAGCGGGGGAGACAGCACCCGGCGTCACCGGGGCGATCGGCGTCTTGGGCTTGCTCAGCCCGCGCTGCACCTGAAGGTCCTGGAAGGCGACGACGATGTCGTGCCAGATCTGGGCCGGAAAGGTGCCGCCGTCGACGGGCTGACCGGCGAACTCCGTCTCCATCGGCTGGTTGGAGTCGGCGTGGCCGACCCAGACGCAGGCGGTTATCTCGTGGGTGGCGCCGCAGAACCAGGCGTCGCCGTTGTTCTCGGTGGTGCCCGTCTTTCCCCAGGCGAAGCTGCCGGTCTGGGCGCGCTTGCCGGTGCCCGAGGCGACGACGGTCTGGAGGATCTGGATCGCCGTGTGATCGACCTTCGCCGGGATCACGCGCTTGGTGGCGATCTGGTTCTTGCCGCCCTTCAGCAGACGGCCATGAGAGTCCTTGACCTCCTGGATCGCGACCGGGCCTCGATCGGCCGGCGGCACCTTCGGGTCGGAGAGCGAGCCGAGCGTGCCGCTGACCCGCTCGCCGTCATGGGCGATCGAGTTGTAGGCGTAGGCCATCTCGAGCGGCGTGACACCGTGCTTGAGCCCGCCGAGGATCATCGCCGGGTTGGTCGAGATGTTGGTCTCGATGCCCAGGTTCTGTGCGGTCCTCTTGATCGCCTTGGTACCGACCTGGAGCCCGAGCTGGGCGTAGACCGAGTTGTCGGAGAAGGTGGTCGCATTGGCCAGGGTCCGGCTGCCGACGTAGGTGTCGTTGTAGTTGTGGACGACGAAGCGCTCGTGCGGTGAGCCGGGCACCGGGAAGCGCTTCAGCTCCGAGGTGAAGACCTCGTTCGGGGAGCGCCCCTTGGCCAGCGCCGTGATCAGCGTGAACGGCTTGAAGCTGGAGCCGGGCTGGCGATGGCCGTTGGTCGCCAGGTTGAACGGCCGCTGACGGAAGTCGAAGCCCCCGACCATCGCCTTGACCCCGCCCGTCCTGTTGTCGATCACGACGGCCGAGCCGGTCGGGGCGATGCCGGCGAGGTGGCTCGTTATCGCCGTCTCGGCCCGTTGCTGGAGCTCGAGGTCGAGCGTCGTGCGAATCCTCAGGCCGCCCGAGAAGGCGGCGCCGGCGCCATAGCGGTCGACGATCTGCTGGCGCAGCCAGGATGTGAAATAGGGCGCCCGCGAGTCCTCGCGCGGCGGCTCGATCTGCGACGGGGCCGGCAGCGCCTGCGCGGTCGCGTTCCTGAAGTCGGCGCCGGAGAGGACGCCCTGGTCATACATGTTCTTGAGCACGTGGTTGCGCCGGCCGAGCGCCGCCTCGGGGTGCAGGCGCGGGTCATAGGCGCTCGGCGAGGAGATGATCCCGGCGAGCATCGCCGCCTGCTCGGGCAGCAACAGGGAGGCGCAGGTCGGCGGCCCGTCGTTCTCGCAGCCCGGGTGGGAGTGGCCGAAGTAGGTCCGCGCCGCAGCCTCGATCCCGTAGGCGCCCTCGCCGAAGTAGATCGTGTTGAGATAGGTGGTCAGGATCTTGTCCTTGGTCCAGCGCTTCTCGAGGTGGTAGGCGAGCGCCGCCTCGCGCAACTTCTCGAAGACGGTGCGCGAGTTCTGTGCCTCGAGCGCGTTCTTGACGAACTGCTCGGTGATCGTCGAGCCGCCCTGCTGGCCGCTGCCGGTGACGACGTCCTGGAGGATGGCGCGGCCGATGCCGCGAAAGTCGACGCCCTGGTGCTCGTAGAAGCGCCGGTCCTCGACCGCCACGACCGCCTGCTTCATGTTCTGAGAGATGTCGGTGGAGGCGTCGAGGATGCGGTTGTTGTTCCCCGTCAGCGTTCCGATCTTCTTGCCGGTCGCATCGAAGACCTGGGAGTTCTGCGAGGTCCTGAACTCGGTGTAGTTCTCGATCGCCGGCAGGTCCTGGGAGACCGCCATCATCATTCCGAAGACCGTCGAGACCAGCGCCAGCAGGCCGAGGCCGGCGAGGATCGCCGCCACTCGCAGCTTCTTGATCCGCGGCCGCTTGCGGCGGCCGCCGCCTGCGGCGGCCGGCCCGTCGCCAGAGGAGGGCGCGGCGCCGTTGCCGTTGCTGCCGGCACGGCGATCTCTACGTAGCTCTCTACGTGCGGCCATTCGGTTGCCGCCGGTCGCCTTCCACCAGCTCGGGCGGCGCGTCGGTTGATCTTCAGCGGATCGAGGCTCGGCCGAGGCCCCGAGGGCGCCCCGCCAGGCGGCGAGCGTCAGTCTAGCATTGGCCCCATGACCCCAAACGCGCCTGACGGGCGCTCACTGCTCGCCGGCGCCGAGGAGGCTCTGCCCGAGGGCAGGCTGGCCGAGCAGCTCGACGAGCGGCGCTCCCTGCGGGTCAAGCTCGGGATCGACCCGACCGCTCCCGACATCCACCTCGGGCACGTCGTCGTCCTGCGCAAGCTGCGCGACTTCCAGGACGCCGGCCACACGGTCGTCCTGATCATCGGCGACTTCACCGCCAGGGTGGGGGACCCCAGCGGCCGCTCCGCCGAGCGACCGCTGCTGAGCGCCGAGGAGATCGAGGCCAACGCCTCGACGTTCCAGCAGCAGGCCTTCAAGGTGCTCGACCCCGAGCGCACCGAGGTCAGGTTCAACGGCGAGTGGCTCGACATGGGAACCGGCGAGCTCTTCGAGCTGCTGAAGAAGGCCACCGTCGCCCGGCTGCTCGAGCGCGAGGACTTCGCCCGGCGGATGGAGGCCAGCAAGCCGATCTCTGCGCTCGAGCTCCTCTACCCGGTGCTTCAGGGCTACGACTCGGTGGCGGTGGAGGCCGATGTCGAGCTCGGCGGCACCGACCAGAAGTTCAACCTGCTGTTTGCTCGCGATGTCCAGCAGGCGCATGGCCAGTCGCCGCAGTCGATCGTGACGATGCCGATCCTGCCCGGCCTCGACGGCACCCAGAGGATGAGCAAGTCGCTCGGCAACTACGTCGGCGTCACCGATCCGCCGCAGGAGATGTTCGGCAAGCTGATGAGCATTCCCGACGCGGCGATGCCCCAGTACTACCGGCTCCTGCTCGGACGCGAGCCCGCAGCCGACCGGTCGCCGGTCGCCGCCAAGCGGGCGTTGGCGGCTGGCGTGGTCGAGACCTTCTGGGACGCCGAGGCGGCGCGCGCCGCCGAGTCCGCCTTCGATCGCCTCCACGTCGACGGCGGCGTTCCCGATGAGATCGAGGAGGGCGAGTTCAGCGCCGCCGGCCCCGTCCACGTGCCCGCCTTGATCGCCGAGCAGTTCGGGGTCAGCCGCAGCGAGGGCCGTCGCCTGCTCGAGCAGGGCGGTGTCAAGCTCGACGGCCGCCCGCTCGACGCCTCGGCGCTCGATGTCGATCCCGGCGAGCTCGATGGGGCGGTGCTGCAGATCGGCAAGCGCCGCCACAGGCGGCTGCGCGCCGGCTGAGCCTCGCGACCTAGGGCGAGTTGGCCTTGCGCGGTCGAGGAGCTATACTCGCTGGCCGCTCTCGAGATGCGGAGTGCCCGCGTCTTGGTGCCAATGGCGCCCGGAGAGCCGCGATCCTTGAAAACTGAGCAGCGTGCGTGTCCAACGCTCCTGCCTGCCTTCAAACGGCGGGCATAGACGTTGGGCATGTTCGAGTCCGATCCGCCTCTGGCCAGCTGGAGGCGGACATAGAACCCCGTCATGCCTGACTGGCGCTCTTGTGTACGCGCCGGTCAAGTTCGATTTAGGACCCGGCGGTCGCGAAGCTTGCGGCCATCGGAAGGCATGACAACTCTTCACGATTTGAGGTACGGCTCTCGAGCCGTCTTCTCATCACTTTTCATGGAGAGTTTGATCCTGGCTCAGGACGAACGCTGGCGGCGTGCCTAACACATGCAAGTGGAGCGACGAACCAGGGCTTGCCCTGGGGCGAAGCCGCGAACGGGTGAGTAACACGTGGATAACCTGCCCCGATGTTTGGGACAACCCGAGGAAACTCGGGCTAATACCGGATGTGCTCTCCACCTTTAAGGGTGGTGCGTAAAGGAAGCTTCGGCCTCCGCATCGGGAGGGGTCCGCGGCCCATTAGCTAGTTGGTGAGGTAACGGCTCACCAAGGCGACAATCCGTAGCTGGTCTGAGAGGACGACCAGCCACACCGGAACTGAGACACGGTCCGGACTCCTACGGGAGGCAGCAGTGGGGAATATTGGACAATGGGCGCAAGCCTGATCCAGCCATGCCGCGTGAGTGATGAAGGCCCTAGGGTTGTAAAGCTCTTTTGTGCGGGAAGATAATGACGGTACCGCAAGAATAAGCCCCGGCTAACTTCGTGCCAGCAGCCGCGGTAATACGAAGGGGGCTAGCGTTGCTCGGAATCACTGGGCGTAAAGGGTGCGTAGGCGGGTCTTTAAGTCAGGGGTGAAATCCTGGAGCTCAACT
>JAWVFK010000015.1:0-102884 GCA_033856175.1 Solirubrobacterales bacterium
CGGCATCCGGCGCTGGCTGTCGAGCGAGATCCCTCGACTCCGGCTTCGTCCCCGCGCGGAATGACAGTGGCGCGGCGAACCCCTGCGACCCCTACGTCTGCCTCGACCCAGCTATCGGCCGCCTCACCGACGACCAGCAGGGAAAGATCGAAGCCGGCGACGGCAACGTCAAGCGCACCTTCGCGATCGCGATCCTCTCGGTCAACCAGAAGGTCGCCACCTACCCGATCTCCTTCGAGCCGCGGCCGAGCTTCACGCCTGAGGCGCCGCCGCCACCTCCGCCCCCAAACGGTCCACCGCCGCCACCGCCGCCGCCCCCAGCGCCAAACGGCCAGCTGCCGCAGATCAACCTGCCGACCCCGCCCGTACCGCCGAGCGTGCCGCTCGACGCCGGCCTGGTCGCCCCACCACCGCCGGCCGTGCCGCCGCCCCCAGGCGCGTCCTCGGCGACCCCATTGAACCTCTTCCTCAACGGACCGGGTCTCAACATCGCGCCGCAGTCGACCGTGGTGCCCCCGCCGGCGCCGCCGATCCAGCCCGCTCCCCCGGGCGGTGCTCGCAAGGAGGCTCGCCAGAAGCAGGCGGCGACGCAGGATTCGGGGGCCGGGACCGACGAGAAGAGCAGCGATGCGACGGGCGACCTCGCCGGAGGCGGCGAATCGCCGCACGGCTCCGAGATGACGCGACGCGAGAACGCGATGAGTCGCCTCGACCGCGTCGGGCCGGGGCAGTCCTTCACGCCGCTCGTCCACCGTGCCCAGCCCTCCGCATGGGTGACGGGGCTGGAGTGGGGCGGGGGCCTGACCCTGATGGCGCTCGTGCTCGCGTTCTCCTGGCTGACCGTTCGCCCGACACCGAGGCGCCGCCAGCCGGAGCTGCCGGCGCCGGCTTGGGCGCGCAACCGACACCGCCGCTGAGTCGCCGCCCGCCCAGGCCCGGTCGGCACTTTGTGACCGACGTCACACACGTGCCTGACCCCAGCGCGGAGGATCGCCGGAGTCGCGACGCGCCACGCCTACCGGGAGGCATCGATGCAGCAGCGCTGGAAGGTCCTCTTCATCACCTCGATCGGGGTCTTCATGGCGAGCCTCGACCTGTTCATCGTCAACATCGCCTTCCCCCAGATTGCCGCCGACTTCCACGGAGTGAAGCTGAGCGACCTGTCCTGGGTACTCAACGCCTACTCGATCGTCGTCGCCGCCGTGCTCGTCCCCTTCGGCCGCTTCGCCGACCGCGTCGGTCGCAAGCGCGTCTTCATCGCCGGCGTCCTCGGTTTCACCGCCGCCTCGCTCCTGGCCGCCGCCGCCCCGACGGTGCCGCTTCTGGTCGCGGCCCGCGTCCTTCAGGCTGCCGCCGGTGCCCTGATGATCCCGGCGAGCCTCGGCATCATCCTCTCGGTCTTTCCGGCCAGCGAGCGCGCCGTCGCCGTCGGCGCCTGGTCCGCGGTCGCCGGTGTCGCCGCGGCGCTCGGGCCGCCGGTCGGCGGCCTGCTGCTGACCCTCAGCTGGCGCTGGATCTTCCTCGTCAACCTGCCGATCGGCCTGCTGACCGCGGCGGTCGCGCTGCGGTCGCTGCCCGAGTCGCGTGAGCGTGAGGGGGGCGCCCGGCCCGACGCCCTCGGCGCCGTCGTCCTCGCCGCCGGCATCGCCCTGCTGACGACGGCGATCGTCAAGGGGCCCGACTGGGGCTGGTCGGACTGGCGGATCGCCGCCGCCTTTGCCGCCGCCGCCGTTCTCATCGCCGGCTTCGGCTGGCGCTCGGCCCACCACCCGGCGCCGGTGATCGAGCTGCCCCTGCTCCGTGTTCGCTCCTTCGCCGTCGGCAATCTGGCGACGATGGTCTTCTTCGCCGGCTTCGCGGCGATGCTGCTCGGTGGTGTCCTGCTGCTGACCGAGGTCTGGGGCTACTCGGCCCTGCATGCCGGCGTTGCCCTCGTCCCCGGCCCGCTCTCGGCGGCGATCTTCGCGGCCCCGGCGGGCAAGCTCGGCTCGCGCATCGGCCAGCGGCCAGTCGGCGTCGCCGGCGGCCTCGCCTTCGGCAGCGGCTTCATCTGGCTGATCGAGCGCGTCGGCGTCCACGCCAACTACGCGGGCGACGTGCTGCCCGGCCTGATCATCGGCGGCATCGGCGTCGGCCTGCTTGTCGGCAGCCTGCCGGGCGCGGTCACCGCCGAGCTGCCCGATGACCGCTTCGCCACCGGTACCGCCGTCTTCGGCATGGCCCGCCAGCTCGGCTCGGCGATCGGCGTCGCGATCCTGATCGCCCTGCTCGCCAACCCCGCCCCCGGCGAGCTGCTCGCCGGCCTGCGCCGCGGCTGGTGGTTCATGGTCGGGACCGGTGTGGCGACGTCGCTGATCTCGCTGGCGCTGGCGCCGAAGGAGCGCGAGCCTCTGGGAGCGACCGTCCTGCCGGGTGCTGCCCTCGATGTCGCAGCAGCGGGGGAGAAAATCTGAGGCCAGCCACTCAAGGGGGAGGTGGCCCTACAATCGAATTCATGGAGGCATCTATGGCCCCTCCGATCACCGCCGAGCAGCTCTTCTCGATCGACGACGAGATTCACCGCGTCGAGCTCATCGAGGGGCGCCTGCGAATAATGGAGCCGGGGGGCAGGCCGCACAGCATCTCGACGGTTGCCGTCGCGGTGGCCCTCGCACCCTGGATCAAGGAGCGCAAGCTCGGCCACTGCCTTGGCGGCGAGCCCGGCTTCATCACGGGCCGCAATCCGGACACCGTCCGCGCACCCGATTTTGCCTTCATCGCCGCCGGCCGCCTGCCTGACCCGGCCCCGGATGGCTATCCGGAGCTCGTCCCGGATTTCCTCGTCGAGATCGTCGGCAAGACCGATCCGGCGGAGAGGGTTCACCGCAAGGCCCGCTGGTGGCTCGATCGCGGCGTCGGCGAAGCCTGGGTGGTGGATCCGGCGCAACGAACTGCCACGGTGCACCGCCCCGGTGTCGTTCCCCGCGAGCTGGCAGCGGAGGACACGATCGAGGCCTCCGGCCCCCTTGCCGGGTTGTCCTGCCGCGTCGAAGAGCTTTTCGCCTAACCCACAGCGCATAGTTCGTCGGCGCCGCTGCTTAGTGTGGGTAGGTGGCCAAGTCCTCTCCCAAGTACGTCTGCAACGGCTGCGGCCACGCCGCGCTTGCCTGGTCCGGGCGCTGCGCCGGCTGCGGCGAGTGGAACACGCTCGTCGAGGGACCGTCTGAGCCGAGCCGCAAGTCTGGCCCTGGCGGCAAGCGCGCCGCCGCGCTCAAGCCGGTGCCGCTACGCGACGTCAAGGCCCCGGCCGTCGCTCGCCACCAGACCGGCATCGGCGAGCTCGACCGCGTCCTCGGCGGCGGCCTCGTCCCCGGTGCGCTGGTGCTGCTCGGCGGCTCGCCGGGCATCGGCAAGTCGACGCTGACGGCGATGGCGATGGCGCGCCTCGCCGCCAACGGCCGCAACACTCTCTACGTCTCCGGCGAGGAGTCCGCCGCCCAGGTTCGCCTCCGCGCCGAGCGCCTCGGCGAAGGTGCGCTCGCCGTGCCGATCCTGGCGGAGAACTCGCTCGAGGCGGTCGTCGCGACGATCGAGGCCGAGCGCCCCGAGGTCTGCGTGATCGACTCGATCCAGACCCTCCACTCGGCCGAGCTGGCCGGCGCGCCCGGCTCGGTCGGCCAGGTGCGCGAGGCCGCGGCTGCGCTGATGGACGTCGCCAAGCGCCAGGACACCGCCGTCATCCTCGTCGGCCACGTCACCAAGGACGGCGCCCTCGCCGGCCCGCGCGTGCTCGAGCACCTCGTCGACTGCGTCCTCCAGTTCGAGGGCGAGCGCGAGCGCACCTACCGGACGCTGCGGGCGCTCAAGAACCGCTTCGGCGCCACCAACGAGGTTGGCGTCTTCGAGATGCGCTCCGGCGGCCTCGCCGAGGTTCTCGACCCCAGCGCCCGCTTCGTCAGCGAGGCGACCTCGGCCGCCGGCTCGGTCGTGCTCTGCGCGATGGAGGGGACCCGCCCGGTGCTGGTCGAGGTCCAGGCGCTGGTCGCGCCGACCGAGATCGAGCATCCGCGGCGGGTCGCCAACGGCATCGACCGCAACCGCCTCAGCCTCATCATCGCGGTTCTCGCCCGCCACGCGCGGCTCTCGCTGGGCACCTTCGACGTCTTCGTCAACGTCGCCGGCGGCGTCCGCGTCGAGGAGCCGGGCGCCGATCTGGCGGTCGCGCTGGCGCTCGCCTCAGCTCACCGCGGCGAGCCGCTCAGCGGCGGCGGGCGGCCGCTCGCCTGCTTCGGCGAGGTCGGTTTGACGGGTGAGCTGCGCTACGTCGGCCACCCCGATCGCCGCGTCGCCGAGGGGCTCAAGTTCGGCCTCGGGCCGATCCTCGGCCCGCCCGCGGAGGAGCGGATCGAGGGCCTGGCGGCGAGCGCCACGCTGCCCGAGGCGCTCCGCGCCGCCTTCGCCGCGCCGGCGGCCCAGCGCGCCGCCTGATCGCGACGTTTCCCGGCCGCCTCAGGCGATGGCTTTCGGGCCCCAGCTTGACAAGCTCCATCCCGACCTGTCCACTAGGAAATGCGTACTACGCGCCGAGCAGCCCTTTTTGCCATCATCAATTCAGATGGTGACGACGACGGGGGATGACCTCAAAGAACTTGAGGCCAGGCAGGACCCCCGCCTACTGAGAGCCCTCGACATGGCTGCCCCAGGCACGCCGCTGCGCGAGGGAATCGACAACATCGTCCTCTCGAAGACGGGCGGATTGATCGTCATCGGCGATCCCGAGGAGATGTCGTTCCTGTTCTCCGGCGGGATCACGCTCGACGTCGACTACTCGCCGGCGCTGCTCTACCAGGTGGCAAAGATGGACGGCGCGATCATCCTCAACCTCGACGCGACGCGAATCTGCTGGGCAAACGTGCAGCTGATGCCGGACCCGACGATCCACTCGAGCGAGACCGGCACCCGCCACCGCACCGCCGAGCGTGTCTCCAAGCAGACGCCGGCGCTGGTCGTCGCGATCTCCGAGCGGCGCGACGTCGTCTCGCTCTATCTCGGCGGCATGAAGTACATCCTCGAGGACATCCCCGCCGTCCTGACCAAGGCCAACCAGGGCCTGGCGACGCTCGACAAGTACCGTGCCCGCCTCGACCAGGTCTCGTCGCGGCTGACAGCCTTGGAGTTCGAGGGCGGCGGCACCCTCTACGACGTCCTCGCCGTCCTCCAGCGCGCCGAGCTGGTGACGCGGATGGCGGTCGAGGTCGAGCGCTACATCATCGAGCTCGGCACCGAGGGCCGCCTGATCGAGATGCAGCTCGAGGAGACGATGGTCGGCGTCGCCTCCGACAAGTCGGCGCTGCTGCGCGACTACGCCGTCGACGACTCCGAGCAGGGCCTCGCCGAACGGCTCGCCGAACTCTCCCGCCTCACCCACCAGGACCTGCTCGACTTCGGTCGCCTCGCCGAGCTGCTCGGCTACGACCGCAAGCTCAACACGCTCGACTTTCCCGTCTCACCCCGCGGCCATCGCGTCCTCGGACGCATACCGCGGCTGCCGAAGCTCGTGGTCCAGAAGATCATCCACGAGTTTGGCGGCCTGGAGGAGATCCTCGCCGCCTCTGACGCCGACCTCGAGTCGGTGGAGGGCGTTGGCGCCACGCGCGCCAAGGACATCCGCGAGGGCGTCCGCAGGCTTCAAGAGGTCGATCTCGTCGACCGCTACTTGCAGAGCTGATGGCCGCTAAGGGGCGGCCATCCCAACGAAGGAGGCAACGATTCCGGAGCTAGTTGACGAAGTGGAAGTGACAGAGGAGACCCTCGAGGAGATCTTCGAGGAGCCCTACGTCTGCGACTTCAAGAAGGGGGACAAGGTCGTCTATCCCCACCATGGCGCCGGCGTCATCCTCAAGAAGGAGACCCGTGAGCTGATGGGGGAGAAGCGCGATTACCTGACGATCAACATCCTCCACAACGACATGACCGTGATGGTCCCGTCCGAGAACGCGGGCGTCGCCGGTCTGCGTCGCGTGATCGACGAGGAGCAGGTCAAGCGGGTCATCGGCGTCCTCACCGACGACGTCTCCGACATGCCCAAGAACTGGAACCGTCGCTTCAAGCACAACCGCGAGAAGATCAAGACGGGCGACGTCTACGAGCTCGCCGAGGTGGTTCGCAACCTCGCCCTGCGCGAGATGGAGAAGGGCCTCTCGACGGGCGAGAAGCAGATGTACACCCGCGCCAAGAAGATCCTGGCGTCGGAGTTCATGTATGCGCTCGAGAAGGACGAGGAGGGCGCCGAGTCCTTCCTCGACGGGCTGCTGGAGGACCGCTTCGCCGCCACGGCGACCGCCTAGCGGCGTCGAGGCAACGGCCGTCATCGCGGCCGCCGGATCCGGGCAGCGTCTCGGATCCGGCGGCCCGAAGGCCTTCGTCGAGCTGGCGGGACGCAGCCTGCTCGAGTGGTGCGTAGCGGCCTTCGCCGCGGTCCCGGCCGTGCGGGCGATCGTCGTCGCCGCGCCCGCGGGCGAGGAGGAGCGGGCCACCGCGATCGCTGAGGCCGCCGCCGGCGACACGGCGACGCAGGTCGTCGCCGGCGCCGAGCACCGCTCGGAGTCGGTGGCTGCGGCGCTCGAGCGAGTCGAGACCGATCTCGTCGCCGTCCACGACGCGGCACGGCCGCTGGTGAGCCCCGAGCTGATCGGCGCCGTCCTCGCCGAGTTCGCTGACGACACGGTCGAGGGCGTCGTCGCCGCCACGCCGGTCACCGACACGGTCAAGCAGTTGCTGCGCGGCCGCGAGGTCGAGCGGACGCTCGACCGCTCCAGCCTCTGGGCGGCGCAGACGCCGCAGGCCTTCCGCGTCGAGGCCCTGCGGCGGGCGCTCGCCTCGACCGAGCTGCTGGCCCAGGCGACCGACGACGCGATGCTGCTGGAGCGGATCGGCGGCAAGGTTCTGCTGCACGATGCGCCGCCCGAGAACATCAAGGTGACGACGCCAATGGACCTTCGAATCGCCGAGCTGCTGGTCGCCGAGCGGGGCTGAAACCGGGCCTCCAGAGACCGGCGAAAACATTCCGGAGGCAGGGTTCAAGTTTTCCGGGGCGAATGTCGAAAAGAGGTATATGAAGTCCTCGCTCTCAACAGGTCTCGCAGCCGCCTCGGCCCGTCGCTCGCACCTGGCGTCGCCGCAGAGCCCGATCAACGTCTCGACGCCGCCGATCCGCATTATCGGCTTCGTGCCGCGGCCATCCGGCGGCTTCTGCCTCTCCGACCGCTGAGCACCCGCCGCCTCGCGGCGGCCCTCGATCCCGACTCACCTCACGGCCCGCCATCGGCGGGCCGATTAGTTTTGGGGCAGTGCTGAGCGACTACCACCTCCATCTGCGCCCCGACGACGCCGGCACCGCCGCCGCCGACTACTTCACCGAGGCCAACGTCGGTCGCTACCTCGAGGCCGCCGAGGCGGCGGGGATCGCCGAGCTGGGCGTCGCCGAGCACGTCCATCGCTTTCGCCAGGCGCTCGATCTCTGGCGCCATCCCTTCTGGCAGGAGCAGGCCGTCGACGACCTCGACGCCTACTGCGACTTCGTCCGCACGACGCCGCTGAAGCTGGGGCTGGAGACCGACTTCATCCCCGGTGCCGAGGATCGGACCGCCTCGCTGCTCGCGGCGCGGGACTTCGACTACGTCGTCGGCTCTGTCCACTTCATCGGCGAGGGCGACGGCGCCGTCGACCACGAGGGCTGGGACGTCTGGCGCTCCGGCGGCGACCCCGACGAGGTCTGGCGGCGCTACTTCGAGGCTCTGGCCGAGGCCGCGCGCAGCGGGCTCTTCGACGTCCTCGCCCACCCCGACCTGGTCAAGGTCTGGGGCTCCGCTCGGCCGCAGCCCGAGCGCGACCTGCGCCATTACTACGAGCCGGCGATCGAGGCGATCGCCGAGAGCGGGATCGCCGTCGAGGTCTCGACGGCCGGGCTACGCAAGCCCGTCGGCGAGATCTACCCGGACCCGGCCTTCGCCGCGCTCTGCGTCGAGGCTGGGGCGCCCTTCGCCCTTTCCTCCGACGCCCACCGGCCCGAGGACGTCGGCTACGAGTACGCTCGCGCGGTGGAGTTCCTCGAGGGCCTGGGCGTGACCGAGATCTGCGTCTTCGAGCGCCGCCAGCGCCGGCTCGAGCCGATCGGATGAGCGGCCGCGTCGGCCTCGGCTACGACAGCCACCGCTTCGGCGGCCCCGGGCCGCTGCTGATCGGCGGCGTCGAGGTTGAGCACGACCAGGGCCTCGCCGGCCATTCCGACGCCGACGTCCTCACGCATGCGGTGATCGACGCCCTGCTCGGCGCCGCCGGCCTCGGCGACATCGGCAGCCACTTTCCCGACGACGACGAGACCTGGCGCGACGCCAACTCGATCGACCTGCTGCGGGTAACCGTCGGCATGCTGCCCGGGGCGGTCGTCAACGTCGATGCGACCGTGATCTGCGAGGCGCCGCGGCTGGCGCCGCATCGCGCCGAGATGGAGCGGATCCTCGCCGAGGTCCTCAGCGCCCGGGTGAGCGTCAAGGCGACGACCAACGAGAGCATGGGGGCGATCGGCCGCGGCGAGGGCATCGCCGCGCTCGCCGTCGCGATGCTCGAGCTCTAGCGCCGCGGCTGGCGCTCCAGCGGCAGCCCACACCGACCATCTGAAATAGGCTGTCGCGCGTGGGACCGGGCCCGTTGTCAATCCAGCCGGTGACGCAGTCACTCGACAGCATCGCCAACGGCCTCTTCCAGCTGAAGGTGCTGACCCAGGTCGGCCTGCTGCGCCCGCACCGCCCCGACCGCGTCGCCCGCGCCGTGTACGAGTTGCAGCGCTGGGGCACCTCGCCCGCCGCCGGCGCGACGATCCAGGCGCTGCTATACGCCGACGAGCCGGCGATCATCGACGAGGCCGGACAGCTCACCTTCGCCGAGACCCACGCCCGCTCGAACGCGCTCGCCAACTCCTGGGCCGAGGCCGGCATCAAGCCCGGCCATGGCATCGCGATCATGACCCGTGACCACCGCGGCTTCATCGAGGCGACGATCGCGGCCTCCAAGCTCGGCGCCAACGCGCTCTACCTGAACACCTCCTTCGCGGCGCCGCAGCTGCGCGACGTCATCGCCCGCGAGCAGCCGACGGCGATCGTCTACGACAGCGAGTTCGGCAGCCTGCTCGAGGGCGCGGGGGAGGGGATCCGCCGCTTCGTCGCCTGGCACGAGGGCGAGAAGGGCATCGAGCCGACGCTCGAGGAGCTGATCGAGGTCGGCGATCGCTCGAACCTCAGCCCGCCGGCCGAGAACGGTCGCTTCACGATCCTCACCTCGGGAACGACCGGCACGCCGAAGGGCGCCCAGCGCGCCGAGCCCGACGGCCTCGGGCCGCTGGCGGCGCTGTTCTCGAAGATCCCGCTGCGGGCGCGGGGGACGACGGCGATCGCGGCGCCGCTCTTTCACTCCTGGGGCTTCACCCACTTCCTCCTCGGCCTGACGCTGGGCTCGACGCTGGTCCTGCGACGGCGCTTCGACCCCGAGGGGTCGCTGCAGGCGGCCGCCGAGCACGGTGCCGACGCGTTGATCGCCGTGCCGGTGATGATCCAGCGGATCCTCGAGCTGCCGGACGAGACCCTGCGCCGCTACCGGCTGCCGAAGCTGCGCGTGACCGGCCTCTCGGGCTCGGCCCTGCCGGGCGAGCTGGCAACCGAGTGGATGGACCGCTTCGGCGACAACATCTACAACCTCTACGGCTCGACCGAGGTCGCCTGGGCGACGATCGCCACCCCCGAGGATCTGCGCGCGGCGCCGGGCACGGCCGGCCGTCCGCCGCGAGGGACGATGGTCAAGATCCTCGATGAGGAGGGCCACGAGCTGCCGCCGGGGGAGACCGGGCGGATCTTCGTCGGCAACGAGATGGCCTTCGAGGGCTACACCGGCGGCGGCGACAAGGAGCGCGTCGAGGGCCTGCTCTCGAGCGGCGACGTCGGCCACTTCGACCCCGCCGGCCGCCTCTTCATCGACGGCCGCGACGACGAGATGATCGTCTCCGGCGGCGAGAACGTCTTCCCGCGCGAGGTCGAGGACCTGCTCGCCAAGCACGAGAAGGTCGCCGAGGCCGCCGTGGTCGGCGTCGACGACGAGAAGTTCGGCCAGCGCCTCAAGGCCTACGTCGTCACCAACGGCAAGGCCAAGCTCTCCGAGGACGAGGTCAAGGACTACGTCAAGGCCAACCTCGCCCGCTACAAGGTTCCGCGCGAGGTCGTCTTCATGGACGAGCTGCCGCGCAACCCCAGCGGCAAGGTCCTCAAGCGTGAGCTGGACTGAGCCCGGCTCAGGCGGTCGCGCCGCGGAGGCCCTGGCGGCGCTTTGCCTCGGCGCGGAGCTGCTCGTGCTCGACCTGGCGCTTGAGCTGGCGCAGGGAGCGGCGCAGCTGGCCGCGCAGGCTGGGGGCGGCGACGCGCTCGGCGAGGATGCCGAAGATGCCGGCGCCGGCGACGCCGTAGGACCAGCGCATCTCGATCCGGGTCCGCTCGTCGTCGACCCTGCGGATCATCCAGCGGCCGCGCTGGTCGAGGCCGGTGACCGAGTTCCAGGCGATGTCAGAGCCCTCCTTCCACTCGACGACCTCGACGAGGCCGCCGACCTCGGCGGCGCCGATGCGGACCAGCATCCTGATCCGCGTGCCGAGGCCGCTCTTGCGCTCGCCCTCGACCTCCCAGCGGGTGATGCCGTGGAGGAAGTGGAGGTAGTTCTCGGTGTTGGCGAGGTATTCCCAGACGGCCTCGCAGGGAGCCGAGATGACGATCTTCTCGTTCAGCCTCATCGCGGTGTCCCTTAGCCGATCACCGGCAGCCGGCGCTCGGCGGTGAGGGCGTCGAGCGAGGCCTGCATCGCCGAGACGACGTGGTCATAGACCTCGTCCACGTCGGGGTCCTCGCCGAACTGCTTGACGATGTCGATCGCCGGCAGCACCTCGATCGTGATCTTCGCCGGCAGCGGCAGGTGGCCGAGCATGTCGCCGACGTTCAGCCCCCAGGGCAGGGCGATCGAGATCGGCACGACCTTGAGCCGCAGGTAGCGGTCCAGCCGCAGAGCGCGGGCGATGCCGCCGCCCTGGCTGAGGAACAGCGCCGTCTCCTGGCCGCCGGCGGAGACGACCGGGACGATCGGCACGCCGGCCTCGAGCGCCAGGCGGATGAAGCCCTTGCGGCCGGCGAAGTCGACCTCGTCGCGCTTCCAGCTCGGGCGGTGGACCTCCCAGTCGCCGCCCGGGTAGACGAGCACGGCGGCGCCGGCGTCTAGCGCCTCGCGCGCGTGCTCGTGCGAGGCCGAGACGGTGCCGAAGCGGCGCAGGATCTGGCCGTAGGGCGAGGCGAGGACGAGGTTGTGGGCGAGCTGGTAGAAGGGCCGCTCGACGCCGAAGTAGGTCGAGAAGGCGAGCGTGAAGATCGGCGTGTCCGGCGTCATGTTGCCGCCGGAGTGGTTGCCGACCAGCAGCACCGGCCCGTGCTCGGGGATCTCGCCGAGGTTGCGGACCTCGGCCCGGAACCAGAAGCTGGCGAGCAGCCAGAGCAGCGGCAGCTTCTCGCGGATGTAGTCGGGATCGCGGTCGTCTAGGTCGGCGCTCAGCCGCCGGGCTACCGCCTGGTAGGCGCCGCCGACGATCCGCTGAGCCGTGCGGCTGTTGCCGAGCGTCGCGCCGAGCAGCCGCCCGCCGGCTCCGCCAACCGCCTGGCGGACGCGGTTCGTTCGCCCCTCCACGTTCCGGCCGCCGCCGCCGTTCTGCTTCGCGTGCTCGGCCAGGGCTGTCGAATCGGTCATCGTGCTCCAGTCTAGATACGGGCTGCGGCCGGGCGCCGCGCGCTCGCTATCAGGCGATCTTCAGCCGGCGGCGGGCGAGGACGCCGCCCAGCCGCTGGCCGGCGATGTGATCTCTCAGCAGTCCGTTCGTGCGCTCGGGCAGCTCGACCTGGGGCACGTGGCCACACTGCTCGAGGACCACCTGGTGCGCCTGCGGCAGGGCCTCGGCGACGTGGCGCGAGAACTTCGACGGCACCAGCTTGTCGTGGTCGCCCCAGATGAACAGCGCCGGCGGCTCGAGCTTCGCCAGGCGGGCCCAGAACCCGTTGCGGCCCTCGGCGGGGTCGAGGTAGATGTTGCGCAGCGAGGCGTAGAAGGCCACCCTCCCGGCGGCCGTCCGGTAGATGCGCCGGAACTCGTCGCAGGCGATGTCGCCGACGCTCGGGTCGAGGCGATCCGGCTGCGCGAACATGCTCCAGAACTGGGCCCGCACCATCTCGTCGCGGATCGGCAGCTGTGGAAGTGCCGCCAGCTCCGGGCGCAGCAGCTTGACCAGCGGCACCAGCTCACGCCGGCGCAGGAAGGGCACCGCCGGCGCCAGCAGGCCCAGCGTCCGCACGCGCTGAGGCGAGGCCAGCGCCATCTCGAGCGCGGCGCGGCCGCCCATCGAGTTGCCGACGACGTGGGCGCGGTCGATCGCCAGCGTGTCCATGAAGCGGATCATCATCCGGGCGAAGTAAGCGGCGTCGTAGGGTGCTCGCCCCGGCTTGGACGAGGAGCCGAAGCCGGGCAGATCGACGGCGTGGACGGTGTAGTCGGGCGAGAGCGCGGCGACGGTCTCGAAGAACGAGGTCTTGTTGCCGCCGAGGCCGTGCAGCAGCAGCACGTGCTCGCTGCCGGAGCCTGCAGTCAGCGACGAGATCGTCGCCCCCTTGACCCGGACCTCGTGGATGCGCAGCAGCGGCGGCCGGTCGTCGGGCAGGCGGAAGAGGCCCTCGAAGCCGACCGCGAGGTCGAGGTTGCCGCGGGCGTAGAGCCTGCGCTGGGCGAAGGCGTCGAGGCCGGAGAGCCTGCCTTCGCGCAGCGCCAGCCAGGTCTGGGCGTCGGTGCCGATGACGACATCGGGCTTGGGGCCGCCGGAGGGGTGGACGTGGCAGCGGTCGCCGCGGGCGCGAACGTCCCAGGTCCGGCCGATGTCGCCGAGCCGTATCTGGTAGGTGGCGCTGAAGCTCTCCTCGGCGCCCAGATAGCGCTCGGGCATCGAGCTGAACGCCTCGGAAACGCGGCGGACAAGATGCTCTTGCATCGAAGCTTGTGCCATTCGCTACCGCTACCCCGGCGTCGTGCCGTCAATCCCCTAAGCGGTGTCTCAAGCGTAGCGGGCGGGTCGGCTCAATAGCATCACTCGCGTGCGCAAGGTGCGGCTCAACGACACGCTCAGCGGCGAGTTGCGCGAGCTCGAGCCGCGCCGCGGCCGCGGCGTCGGGATCTACGCCTGCGGGCCGACGACCTACGCACGGATCCACGTCGGCAACGCCCGGCCCTACGTCGTCTTCCAGGCGCTGAAGCGATTTCTGGCCCACGAGGGCTACGAGCCGCGGCTCGTCATCAACGTCACCGACATCAACGACAAGATCTACGACGCCGCGCGGGTGGCGGGCGTGCCCTCGGCTGAGCTGGCGGCCGAGATGACGCGCCTATATAGGGAGGACACCGACCGGCTCGGCCTCGGCCGGCCCGACGCCGAGCCGCTGGCATCGGAGACGATCGGACCGATCGTCGAGCTGATCGAGGCGCTGATCGCCTCCGGCCACGCCTACGAGTCCGGCGGCGACGTCTACTTCAGGGTCCGTGGCTTCGAGGGCTACGGCAAGCTCTCCAATCGCCGCACCGACGACATGGACCAGGGTGAGGAGGCCGGCTCGGCGAGCCTCAAGCAGGACCCGCTCGACTTCGCCCTCTGGAAGGCGACCAAGGATGGCGAGGACAGCTCCTGGGAGGCGCCCTGGGGTCGCGGCCGCCCCGGCTGGCACATCGAGTGCTCGGCGATGGCCGAGGCCGAGCTGGGCGTCGACTTCGAGGTCCACGGCGGCGGCGTCGACCTGATCTTTCCCCACCACGAGAACGAGATCGCCCAGACCGAGGCGGCGCGGGGGGCGCCCCTGGCGCGGATCTGGATGCACAACGGCATGGTCCAGATCGCCGACGAGAAGATGTCGAAGTCGGTCGGCAACATCTTTCAGCTCTCGACCGCCCTCGACGCCTTCGGCCCGGCGGCGATGGTCGCCTATCTGCTCTCCGGCCACTACCGCCAGCCGCTGGCCTTCAGCGAGGAGGCGCTGGCCGAGGCGGCGGCGCGCTGCGAGCGGATCCGCAACTACCTGCGCAGCGCCCTCGCGGTTGGGGCCGAGGGGGGAGAGGACCCCTTCGTCGCCAAGCATCGCGAGGCGTTCTTCGACGCCCTGGCCGACGACTTCAACACCCCGCGGGCGCTGGCGGCGGTGGCCGAGCTGGTCGCCGAGGGCAACCGGCGCGAGCTGCCCGGGGCACGCCCGGCGCTGGAGGAGATGCTGACCGTGGTCGGCCTCGAGGCCCTGCTGAGCGTCGAGGACGGGCCCGATGCCGACGCCGAGCGGTTGCTCGCCGAGCGTGAGGCCGCGCGCGCCGCGCGCGAGTTCGAGCGCGCCGACGAGATCCGCGACGAGCTGGCGGCGCGCGGCTGGGAGGTCCGCGACTCGGCCGAGGGCGCCCGGCTGGTGCGCCGTTGAGCGAGCGAGGCGTCGCGGCGGTCGAGGTCGTCTACGGCAGGAACGCGGTCGCCGAGGCCGAGCGCGGCCGGCGTCACGTCCATCGCATCTGGCAGGCGCCGGAGACCTCGGCCGAGGAGCTCGAGCGGCGCGCCGGCTCTCCCGACCACCAGGGGATCGTCGCCGAGGTCGATCCCTACCCCTACGCCGATCCGACGACGCTGCTGAGCGCCGAAGACGCGCTCGTCGTCGCCCTCGACGAGGTCCAGGACCCGCACAACCTCGGCGCCGTCTGCCGGACCGCCGAGGTCGCCGGCGCCGCCGGCCTCGTCATCTGCGAGCGCCGGGCGGCCCAGGTGACCGCCGCGGTCTGCAAGGCCTCGGCGGGCGCGGTCGAGCACCTGCCCGTGGCTCACGTCCGCAACCTCGCCGACTGGCTCGCCCAGGCCAAGCAGCAGGGCGCCTGGATCTACGGGGCCGACGGTGACGGGGCGGCCGCCCCCGACGACGTCGAGCTCAGCGGCAGGACGGTGATCGTCCTCGGCGCGGAGGGCAAGGGGCTGCGCCCACGCGTCGCCGCCGCCTGCGATGCCCTCGTCGCGATCCCGCAGCGAGGCAAGGTCGGCTCGCTCAACGTCTCCGCGGCGGCCGCGGTGCTCGTCTTCGAGGCGATGCGCCAGCGCCGCGCCGCCGCCGGCGCCTCTGCCTGAGCTGCCTCGTAACGGGGGCCGCGGACGGAAGGGCTCGACCGGCACGGCCGCAGGCGTGGGGCGGCGCTGGTTCTGCAAGCTGGCTTGCACGAATATTCGATCAGGGGTTGACAGAACAAGATCCTGGGCTACAGTACGCGGCATAAGGGTGAACCTGAGGTATAGGTGAGCCGTAGGAGAGGGCGCCCAGGGGAGGTACGTGGCGCCACAACCAACCAGGAGGTTGTTGTGGCCGTACCGACCCCCCAAACCGCTGTTGGCCCTGTTTTCAAGCCCGGGCACGGCAGCACGTCTAAGTCTCAGCCTGAGCTAGAGGACACGTACCTCGTCGCGATGGCGAAGGCCGGGCATTCCGATGCCTACGACCAGATCATCCGCCGCTACCGCGGCTTCGTCCGCCTCAAGGCCTCGTCCTATTTCCTTTTGGGCGGCGACTCGGACGACCTGATCCAGGAGGGCCTGCTCGGCCTCTTCAAGGCGGTCCGCGATTTCCGCACCGACCGCGAGTCGAGCTTCCGCAACTTCGCGGAGCTCTGCATCACCCGCCAGATCATCACCGCCGTCAAGACGGCGACGCGGCACAAGCACACGGCGCTCAACCAGTACGTCTCGTTCAGCCAGTCGCCGGCGGCGCCGGGCGAGTCCGAGACGACGCTCGACGACATCCTGCCGGGCCCCTCGAGCCACGATCCCGCCAATCAGGTGATCGCGACCGAGGAGCTGCGCAGCCTCGTCGCTTGCCTGACGAGCGTGCTCTCGGAGCTCGAGAGCCGTGTTCTCTCGCTCTATCTCGACGGTCATCCCTACGAGGAGATCGCCGAGCAGCTCGAGTGCGACACGAAGACGGTCGACAACGCCCTCCAGCGGGTCAAGCGCAAGGTCGGCATCCACCTCAGCTCGCGCGAGGTGAAGATCTGATCGCGGCTCGCGGCTAGCTGCGCTTCAGCCGGCGCTTGCGACCGAACGGGATCGCCTTCGAGGCGACGCCGCGGGCCAGCTCGCGCGGCTCGATCTTCTCGACGATGCGCCGCAGGTCGCGCTTCTCGGAGGCGCTGAGGTTGCCCGGCCGCCCGTGCGACTTGCGCAGGATCGTCGCCAGCCGGGTGCGGTCCTTGGGCTCGAGCAGGTCCCAATGGCGCTTGAGCAGCATCGCGACCTCGCCGAGCATCATCGTCCAGCCGATCCAACCGATCTTCGGAAGTCGTGGCATCGCCTCTACTTACCCGCGACAGAAGGCATTAAGCGTGGGCATAAGCCGGAGCCGGGACTCGAACCCGGGACCCCTTGATTACAAATCAAGTGCTCTACCAGCTGAGCTACTCCGGCTGAGCGACCAAGCTTAGGGCGACCCCTGCGAGAATCGCTCGCCGATGAGCGCACCTGCCGCCGCGGTTGAGGACTTCTTCTGGCGCGATGGCGAGCGGATCGTCGTCTTTCGGCGTGGTGCGCTCGCGACGGCGCCGGAGCTGTTTGCCGAGCAGGGCTGGGAGCGCTTCGATCTGCTGAGCACCGAGCGGGCCCTGGCCGAGGCGCCGCCGGGTCTGCGGGCCGTCGGCGCGACGCATCTCGTGCCGGGCGGCGGCGTTCCCGAGGCCGCTGCGGCGATCATCGGCGAGGTTCGAGGTGAGGACATCGTCGCCCTCGGCGGCGGCCGCGTGATCGACACCGCGAAGGCGATCGCCGCCGCGCGGGGCGGCCGTGTCGCGGCGATCCCGACGACGCTCTCGGGCGCCGAGATGACGCGCATCCACCGCCTGCCGCCGGGCCACGAGGGCCGAGCGCTCATCCGGCCGGCGCTCGTCCTCGCCGATCCCGAGGCGATGACGAGCCAGCCCGAGGAGCGGTTGCGGGCGAGCGCCATGAACGCCCTCGCTCACGGCGCCGACTCGCTCTGCACTCCCTTTGCCAACCCGGTCTCGACGATGGCGGCGCTGCGCGGGGCCGAGCTTCTGGCGCAGGCGCTCGACGAGAAGCGCGACCAGCGCGGCGAGGACGATCGGGCGGCGCTGGCTCTCGCCTCGCTGCTCAGCGCCTACGCCCTCGACTCGGCGCTGTTCGCGCTTCATCACGTCGTCTGCCAGACGATCGTCCGCATCTGCGGCACCGCTCACGCCGAGACCAACGCGGCGATGCTGCCATTGACGCTGGCTGCGCTCGCCGAGCGGGCGCCGGAGCGGCTCGAGCCGCTGGCCGCCGCCCTCGGCAGCGATCTCGACGGGCTCGCCGCGCGGATCGTCGAGCTCGCCGGCGGGGCGCGGACGCTCTCCGAGCTGGGCGCGGCGCGAACCTGCCTCGATGACGTCCTCGAGGCGGCGCTGGCGCGCGCCGAGCTGCAGCTGATGCCGAAGCCGCCGGACCGCGAGCAGCTGCGGCGGTTGCTCGAGCAGGCCTGGTAGGCCCGGCGCAGCTCCCGGACCGCTCGGCGCACGCACGACCCCCGCGGTAACCCCCGCTCCAAGCCTGTGTAGGCATGGGCATGAGCGAGGGAAGTCCCGCCACTTCGTCGTCCCCGAAGCCTCGCTCGCCGCTGCCCGAGGAACGCCTGCTCGCCTACCACCGCTACGCCCGCGAGCATGGCGCCAACCGCCTCCTCTATTACCTCGCCCGCATCGTCCTGCAGCCAGTGTTCCTCGTCTATCTGCGGCTCTCGCGCTACGGGCGCGAGCACACCAGGGTCGACGGCCCGCTCGTCGTCGCCGCCAACCACCGCAGCTTCCTCGACCCTTTCGTGATCGGCGTGATGCTGCCCTGGTCGCGGCGGCTGCAGTTCGTCGCCAAGGTCGAGCTGTTCGAGAATCGCTGGCAGGGCTGGCTGCTGAACCGGCTGGGCGCCTACCCGGTGCGCCGGGGCGAGTCCGACCAGGAGGTGCTGACCACCTCGCGGCGGATCCTCGAGCGCGGTGGCGCCGTCGTCATCTTTCCCGAGGGCACGCGGATTCGCACCGGCGCCCTCGGCCGGCCCAAGCGCGGCGCCGGCCGGCTGGCGCTGGAGAGCGGCGCCGCCGTCCTCCCGGTCGCCGTCCAGGGGACCGAGCGCGTGCGCCGCGGCTGGCTGATCCGGCCCCGCCGGGTCAAGCTCCGCGCCGGGCGGGCGCTGACGTTTCCCCGGACCACGTCGCCGTCCCCCTCACTTGCAAATGCCGTCAGCGACCGCATCTGGCCGGCGATCGAGCTGCAGTGGGAGTGGCTCGGCGGCCTGCCGCCGCTTCGCCGCGCCGCCGTCATCGGCGCCGGCAGCTGGGGGACGGCGGTCGCCGTGCTGCTCGCCCGTGGCGGGCTCGAGGTTCAGCTCGGCTGCCGCACCGCCGAGCAGGCCGAGGAGATCGCCGCCAAGGGCGAGAACGCCCGCTACCTGCCCGGGATCGAGCTGCCCGACACGCTCCAGGTCAAGCGCGCGACCGAGATCGAGCTCGCCGGGCTCGACCTGATCTGCCTCGCCGTGCCCTCGAAGTCGCTGCCCGCCGCCGTCGGCCAGTTCGCCGACCAGATCGGCGATCGCACCGCGGTGCTGATGCTGAGCAAGGGGCTGGTGGCGCCGATGGGCGCGCTGCCGACCGACTACCTGTCCGAGCGCGTTCGAGCTCGCGCGGTCGCCTGCCTCGGCGGCCCGGCCCACGCGGTCGAAGCCTGCTCGGGAAGCGCGGCTTTGGTCCTCGGCAGCTGTGATCCCGACCTGCGCCAGCAGCTCGGCGACGTCTTCGACGACGCCCAGCTCGTCTGCGAGCGCACCGATGACGTCGCCGGCGTCGAGATCGCCGGCGCCGCCAAGAACGCCGCCGCGCTCGCCGCCGCCGCGGCCGAGCCACACGGTCTCAACGCCGCCGGCATCGCCGCCGCCGAGGTCTGGCGCGAGTGCGTTGCCTACGCGCTCGCCCGCGGCGCCCGGCTAGAGACCTTCTCCGGCCTGGCGGGCGTCGGCGATCTGACGGCGACGATCCTGGCGCCGGGGTCGCGCAACCGCCGCGCCGGCGAGCTGCTGGGCCGCGGCATCCCGCCGGCGCAGATCCCGGCGAAGATCGGCCAGACATCCGAGGCCCTCGACTCGGTGCCGCTGCTCGCCCAGAGCGTCGCCGCCGCGGGCATCGAGGCCCCCGGCCTCAGCGGCCTCTCGGCGCTGGTCGAGGGCAACATGGCCGCAGCCGAGTGGATCGCCAGCGTCCGCCGCGCCGAGCGCAGCCGCCGTGAGGCCGACTCCTGGGTGATCGGGATCGCCGAGGAGGTATAGATGACAGCGAGCGACCTCGTCTCAGCCGGCGGCACTGATCTAGGCTTGACCGGTGGCGGCCGAGCAGACCAGGACCGAGGACACACCGGCCTCCCCGGCCGCGGCGCCCCCGCCGCCCGAGCCTGCGACCAAGGCCGAGCTCGATCAGATCTTCTCGCAGGTCTATCGCGACCACCTGCGCGACGTCTACTCGTACGCCTACTACCGCGTCGGCAACCACCACGACGCCGAGGACCTGACCGAGCAGGCGTTCCTCCAGGCATATCGCCACTTCGGGCGGGCGCTGCGCGAGTCGGACGGCAGGCCGCTGCGGCCGTGGCTGATTCGCATCGCCCACAACCTCGCCTCGAACTACCACCGCGACCGCTCGCGGCGACCGACCTCGGACATCGACGCCGTCGAGCCGATCGCCTCCTCGGACGACACCGAGCGGTTGGTCGAGGGCCGCGAGGAGCTGCGCCGGGTGCTGATCGGGCTCGAGCAGGTTCCCGGCGACCGCCGCGAGGCGCTGATCATGCGCTTCGCCCTCGGCATGGACAACCGCGAGATAGCGCGTGCCCTCGGCCGCAGCGACGGCGCCACCAAGGTCTTGATTCACCGTGCGATCAAGCAGCTCGAGGAGGTGCTGGGCGATGACGACGAGTGACGTTGGCGGGGGACAGACCAGGGTCGAGGCGCTGCTGGCCGAGGCCTTGCGGCCGATCGAGCCGCCAGAGCGGCTGAGCGGCAGGGTCGAGACGACGCTGTCGGCGGTCGCCGAGGCCGCGGCCGAGGAGCTTCACGCCTGGGCAGACGAGCTGACCGAGAGCGAGGCCGAGTCGCTGCGCGACCCGCGCAACTGGGTCCGCCCGGTAGTCGCCGTCGCGGCGGGGAGCGTCGCCGGCGGGGCGCTGCTGCTGTTCGAGATGCGGCGGCGGCGCAAGCCGAGTGGCCTTCGCGCCTTCGCCGACGACATCGTCTCGCGCTTCGAGACCTAGCGCTGGCTCTGGTCTCCGGTCCTCTAGCTCGGGGCCGGTGCGCGAGCCTCGGCCTCGGCCGGGGTCGCCAGGTAGGCGGCGATGCCGAGGACGCCGAGCGCGAGGTGGAGGAAGTTATCGGCCGTGTTCACCGGCAGGAAGCCAAGGATGTTCTCGCCCGAGCCGATGGCGAATCCCCAGATCGCCACGCCGAGGTAGACGACGCCGAGGCCGCCGGCATAGGCGCGCGCGGCGTAGCCCATCGCCAGCAGGCCGAGAGCGCCGGTGGCGATGTGGACGACGTTGTGCCAGCCGTTGACGGTGAGCAGGCCAAGGACCTCGCTGGTGGCGCCGGGCGATCCGAAGTCGCTGGAATAGAAGAAGCCGGCGATCCCGGCGATCGTCAGCACCGCGCCGACGAGCGAGGCATAGAGACGAGCGGGCGATTCCATCCTGGGGCTCCTTCCGATCGGGGTCCGGTGCCAATCATTCTGCCCCGGTCCTCGGTCGAGAAACGTCCACAGCCGGCAGGCGTCGGATAGCGTGGAGCCCGTGAGCCAGACCTGTTACCGGCACAGCGACCGGGAGACGGCGGTGTCGTGCTCGAGCTGCGGCCGGCCGATCTGCACCGACTGCATGAGCCCCTCGCCAGTCGGGATGCGCTGCCCGGAGTGCGCCGGCAAGCGGCCGGGGGTGGCCGGTCGAGTGGCCCCCGCCGTCAGCGGGCCCTGGATCACCTACGCGCTGATCGCGCTGAACGTCGCCGCCTTCCTGGCCGAGATGGGGCAGGGCGGCGGCACCTCGCTGAGCGCCGGCGGCAGCCTGATCAACGACGGCGGCATCAACGGCCCCCACGTCGCCAGCGGCGAGTGGTACCGCCTCGTCACCGGCGGCTTCCTCCACGCCGGCGCGCTCCACATCGCCTTCAACATGTTCGCCCTCTACGTCCTCGGCACGATGCTCGAGCCGGCGATCGGCAGCCTCCGCTTCCTCGGCATCTACATGGCCGGGCTGCTGGGCGGCTCGCTCGGCGCGGTGCTGATGAGCCCGAACGAGACGACGGTCGGCGCCTCGGGCGCGATCTTCGGCCTCTTCGCGGCGACGTTCCTGATCGCCCGCCGGCGCGGCCTCGAGGGCGTCGCCTCGCAGATCGGCTTCTGGCTGCTGATCAACCTGGTGCTGACGCTGAGCGTGCCCGGGATCTCGGTCGGCGGCCACCTCGGCGGCCTCGCGGCCGGCGCGATCGCCGGCCTGATCGTGATCCTCGGCGAGCGTCGCAGGCACGGGCCAGGCGCGGCCGCCTTCGAGCTGCTGGCGCTGGTGGCGCTGGCCGGCGGTGCCTTCGTCGCAGCGGTTATGGTCGCCTGAGCGATGGCGCTTCTGGACGAACAGGAGATAGGGGAGAGGCTCGAGGGCCTCGACGGCTGGAAGCGCGACGGCGAGGCGATCGTCAAGACCTTCGAGCGCGGCGACTTCGTCGGCTCGGTGAAGTTCGTCGACTCGCTGGTCGAGCCGGCGGAGCAGATGGGCCATCACCCCGACGTGGCGATCTCCTGGGACAAGGTCGAGGTGACAATCACCTCGCATTCCGAGGGCGGCCTGACCGAGAACGACTTCGCCCTGGCGAAGCAGATCGACGCGCTCGCCTGAGTGTTTGCCGGCGTGCTGGGTTGGCGCCGGCGACGGCTCTCGCTTGATTCCGTCGGCTGTCGCGACGTAGGATGCGGGCGGGCTTATGAGGCGAGGGGTACAGATCGAGCCGACGTTTGCGTTCGTCGAGCGCGTTTCGGCGAGCGAGGAACAGCTCGAGGACGTCGATACCGGTCGTCTGGTCACCCGCATCCAGGCCGGCGACAGCGATCTGTTCGCCGAGCTCTACCGCCGCTACTTCGACCGCGTCTACGGCTACCTGCTGGTGATGCTGACCGACCAGCGCGAGGCTGAGGACGCCGCCCAGCACGTCTTCGTCAGCGCCCTCGAGAACCTGCCCGCCTACGAGCTGCGCGGCCAGCCCTTCCGCGCCTGGCTTTTCACGATCGCCCGTAACCGTGCGATCGACCAGCTGCGCGGCCGCAACCGGATCGAGCCGGTTGACCCACACGAGATGCGCGAGCGTCGCAGCAACGAGGTGAGCCAGGTCAACGGCGAGGACCCTGGAGCGCTCGATTGGGTCACCGACCACGATCTCGTCCTCTTCATCGAGCGCCTGCCGCTCGCCCAGCGCCAGGTTCTGATGCTGCGCTATAGCGGCGACCTGTCGGTGGCGCAGATCGCGGGCATCCTCGGTCGCTCCGAGGCCGACGTGCGGATGCTGCAGTCACGGGCTCACCGCTTCCTGCGCGAGCGTCTGGGCGCCGTCCGCCGCCGCTCGCGCGAGCGCGGCTCGGTGCGCATGCGCCGCTGGCCGCGCGAGGCGACGGTGCTGCGCTCGCGGCGCTGGGCGCTGCACGTCTAGATCTGCAGCCGCCACCGCCTGCAGCCAAAAAGTTGTTGCGAAACGGCCCCCCGGTCGTTCTTGCTCCGTGGGACGGGTCAAGACGAGAGCGGTAGCGCTTCTGAGCGCAGGGGTTCTGCTGGCTGGCGGTTTGGCGGGCATCGCTCGGGCTGACGACCCGGCCCTTCCCGTAGACCCAGGCCCAGACCCCAGCGGCCAGGGCGCGTTGATCGATCAGGCGAGCAGCGATCCCGGCCCCGCCTGCCAGGGTCAGGTCGACAAGAACGGTCTCGGCTCGACCACCCAGGGAGCCGGCTGCGACAACCAATACACACCGATCGCCAAGGATGGCTCGACGATCAGCTGGGGCCAGTTCGCCGGCGCGGTCTACGGAGGCAAGAGTCGCGGCGACGGCAACTACAACCCCGCGACGACCCTTTCGCGGGTCCCGATCACGGTCGACTTCTACACGGTCAGCTTCGCCAATACGCACAACGGCCTCGCCGGCGGCGCCCAGTGCAAGGACGAAGCTCCGGCAAAGACAGCGGGGGAGTCCGAGGCCGACTACCAGCAGCGGATCACGCCGTTCCTCGACCGCTGCGTACGCGTGCCGGTGATCTACCGCTTCACCGATAACACGGAGAAGGGACCCTTCTGGGAGGAGGCCTACAGGGGGACGACGCCCGGCTATGTCGGCGCGATCTCCTGGCTCCACAACCTCGACACCAAGGATCACGGGCAGAGGGCACTGGCCGTCGGCGGTGACTCGACCCCCCGGCCGGAGTGTCCGAAGAGCGAGACCGATCCGCCCTATCCCGATGTCGCCAACGGCAAGCCCGCTGATTGCGGTGGCTATCCGCGGCGCGAGCCGGCGATACCGACCGCTGCCGGCTGCACAGAGGCGATGGTCGCCGGGACGGCTCAGCCTCCTGACATCAACCCGAATGGCAGCCCGCCGGACCTCACGGAGGGTGGAACAGCGGTTGTTCCCCACAAGCCAGAGGAGGAGCTGACGCGTTGCGAAGATCAATGGCGGCGCGAACACGATCCCGCCGGCAAGGGCCGCGCCTGGCTCTACTCGGACGGCGGATGGCAGGATCTTGGAACCCCCGGCGACGGGCTGCCGCGCGCGATGGCTGGCGCGACCGCGCTCGACGCCGCTCTCGATGTCCGCAATTGCCAAGGCGCGACAAGTGAGTGCGCGATGGCGGGCGGGCTGCAGCAGATCTGGATGTGGAAGGACGGGGAGTTCGACGCGATGCCGTGGAAGCCCGACAGCTCGCCGAATTCTCCGTCGAAGCCGGTCGGATTCACGGGAGGGGCGGGGCAGCCACAAGAGCCACATACGGCCACGACACCGCCCTACGGCGTCGAGGGCGCATGCACGACGAGCTGGGCCTGTCAGTGGCACTACCGCATCCGGGCGCTCAAGTTCAGCCCGAGCGAGCTCGGCGGCGCGACGGCCACGACGGCCGGTTGCTGCACCGAGTCGCCGTCCTTTGAATCGCGCAGCGCGCGTTTGCTCCATCTCGACCGCAACAGCGGCCGCTGGACGGTGACCTGGCCGGCAACCCTCTTTGGCTGCTCCGGCCCACCGCTGACAGGGGTCCGCACCTGCGGCCCACAGAGGCTTGCCGACAGCATCTATGCCCTTGCCTTCATGCAACGCACTCAGAGCCCAGTCGCCTCGGTGCTGGCAAGCCCGGGGGGGCCGGAGCGCTCGGGCGAAGCTGCGTCGCGCATCTCCGAGGAGTCGTCCGGCTCAGCCACCGGAACCGACAGCGGCGAACCTGCTGCATTACACCTCTCATCGGCCCGGCTCGTGTCGGGCGACGGCGACTTCCAGGGCCACGGGAAGCCGTTGTACGAGAGAACCGTTCGTCCCTTATTGACTAGTTCTGAGGATTACGCCAACCCGAACGGCCTCATGGACTGGGCGGTCGGAGGCTTTCGCGGTAGTCAGCGCGCTGCGTCCTACACGACCACCACCCAGCGCATGTTTCGCTTGTTGTTCGGCCTCCAGAATGTCGACGGGCCATATCCAATCGCCTGTCCCGATGATGGCTTCCCGAATCAGAACAACGCGACCCGGTGCAAACCGGACCAGAACGTTGCCGACCAGACGAAGTCCGGCTACCTCTTCTCACTCTCGTCCTACTTCCTCAACGGCTTTGCGTTTGCCGGCACTTCGGGCATTGGCTGGGGTGTCGGCGACCGTGGCGCGATTGAGCGGCTGGCGGGCAACGACGCGGCGGCGGGGGGGACGGTGCAGCCCGAGAACCGGCCCACCCTCGGTGGACGGAGAAATCCGTCAGCCCCAGCCCATCAGCCGTACGAGTCGACGGCGCCGCCGGTGACGGGGAATCCCGGGACCGTTCCTGCCCTTTCCTCCCAGCCATCGCAGCTCCTTTCGACGCCGCGCCTGCAGTCATACGGGGCGCCCAACCCACAGTCCGAAAGATTCGGGGGTGAAAGCGTCAAGCAGCTCGTGATGAGCCGAGACGGCTCTGATGGCTGGGCAATCGGGCCGTTCAACACGAATACCTTCGGATACGGCCAGGCGACGACGCTCTATCGGTTCGAAGGCACCCGTTGGCGACGGTGCAACATCGACTCGGTCGAAGGCGTCATCGCCGCCGACCCGGCGTGTGAGGCGCTGCGGCCTCTCAGCCACTACAAGAATGGCGCCCAGCTGAGCGCCATTGCCCGCATCCCGATGGAGTATGGGTCGGACCCGACGAAGAGCGACGAGTTCGAGGCGATCATGGCGGCCACGGACGCTGACAGACACGCGATCTACCGCTACCAGGATGGTCGCTGGGCGGTCGATCAGGACGCGTCGAAGCTGATCAAGAGCCCAGTCACCGATATCGCCTTCGCGGGCCCGAATGATGGCTGGATCAGAAGTGACGAGGGTCAGAACGACGCGATCTACCACTTTGACGGGACGCGGTGGAGTCAGTGCGCCACATTGGGCTTCACCAACACCATGGATCCAGCGGGATGCGCCGACTACAACGGCGTGATTCCGGTCGACGACTCCGTCCGCGGCGTGGCGGGGATGCACCTGACAAGTGCGGGCGATCGTCTTTATTTCTACGGCCACCGGCTGGGCGCCGACAAGGCCAACCGGCCGGTCATCCTCTACAAGGGCCCCGGTCCCTGTGAGAAGGCGGGCGATGCCGGCTGCTGGCAGCAAGCCTATGACCCGGGCTGCATCCGCCAGGACCAAGATCCGCAGGACCCGACGAAGAGGAACTGCGTCGCCGACTCCGATCAATCCAAGGTCGGGACGCTGACCTCGCTTTCGGTCGCCGTCGGTCCTAACGGTTCCTATAACGGCTGGGCGGCCGGACAGTTCAGCGCCCCGGCCACCGCCGCCCGGCTCGAGAAGGGCGCCAAGGAGACGCCATTCCTCCATTCCGATCCCTCAGGGACGAGCTGGCAGCCGGCTCACGTTGACGATGTAGCTGCCGACTACCTGCTCCCCATGCCTTTGACGCAGACGGGTAACGGTCATGTGCCTGGTGACCCTCCGCAGACCGAGGTCGTAGCAGTGCCCGGCCCGGGCGGCAACGGTCGCGTCTTTGCGGAGTTCGCCCGAGCGGAGGGGACCGGGTCAGGCGCCGATCGCCCCGCGGTCTGGTTCGACCCCGCCGACGGCCACTGGCATGTCCTGCAGACCCCCTTCGTACAGATGGTCCATGGCGACAACCCGCTGGAGCAGGCGGCGGTACAGGCGCTTGCTCCCGACAACTCCGGCGGGATTTGGCTCGTCGCCGGCCCCGGTCCCTTTGACGTGTCTGACAGTGCCTTCTACCGGTTCTCGGATCGCACGCGACCGGAGCTCTTCAAGGAGGTTGCACATCCGTTCAGGGAGTTCGTCAACGCCGCTGCCGGCGGCGGCGATGGCAGCTTCTGGGTAGCGACCAATTCAAACGTCCTTTATCGCTACGACCGCCAGACCGGTTGGGACAGGATGACGGTCCCGGGCTGGGACCCGGGCCGGATCGTTACGAATCCCTCCCCCGCCAACGCGATCGCGATCGGCCCTGACGGCAAGGGTCTCGTGGTCGGCAAGCAGGGGCGCATTGCCGATGTCGGACCGGCGGGAGCGGTTCTCGACCAAGCGGCAGGCATCCTCTGCTCGAGACAGACACCCGTAAACCAGCCGCCCTGCGGTACCGGCCGCGACCTTCGCGCCGTGTCGGTTGCCCCTGACGGATCGGCGATGGCTGGAGGAGATGCGCGCGCCCTGCTCTACCGCGACGGCGCCGCCGGGCAGTTCCATGCCGTCCCTCCGCCTCCCACGGCGGTTTACAGCAGCTTCACCGGTGTATCGATGCCTCAGCCCAACGAGGCCTGGGTCGTCACCGACGCCGGCGAGATCTACGCCGGAGCCCTTAGCGGCGGCAGCTGGAGCTGGACCCGGGAGGACACCGATCCGTTCGGGGACTCGATCAGCCGTGATGTCAACCGCAAGCAACGCCCCTTGCTCAGCATCGCGATGGATGGCTCAGGGCATGGGTTCGCCGTCGGCGAGCAGGGAACGATCATCGAGCGGACCGGGCAGGGCACGCCCCCATGGCGTCGCGTGGACGCGGGCCAGCTGGACGACCTCCGCTCGGTCGTGCTTGGACCCCACGGCAAGGGGGCGCTGATCGGGGGCGACGACGGATTGATTCTGACGCTTGTGAATGGAAGGTTCGAGCAGGCGCACGTTCCCGACCGATACGAGCCGGTCAACCTTGGTTTTGTCAAGTACGTCTCGAGAGTCGCGGGCCTGGGGCTGCTGGCGGGTACGAAAGAAGGCAGCGTGGAGGCGTGGGCAGTAACGCAGGTGCCCGTGGCCCAAAACAACCGCACTCCCGAGCCGACGGCGGTCTTGCACTACAGCAGCGATCCCGCGGATCCTCTCCTGGATGGCGGCCACGGACGAGCGCAGGCCCTCGCCGACACGCCTGTTTCCCCGACAGAAGATCTTTCCTTCGCGGCCTTCGGAAACTCAGGCTGTCAGAACGGCATACCCCACGGCGATCCTTGCCTGGAGTTGCTTGGATCGAACGAGGCCCACGACCGGACTGCGCTCGAGGTTCGGGACGAGATCCTCGCTCGCCGCGGCAGAGCCGGCGCCCCCGCTTTTTCGCTGTTCACCGGCGACGTCGGCGACACGGCTGGGAGCGGCACGAAGCATCCCCTTGGAACGCCCCTCGAGAACAGCGTGATCCACGACCGCTGGGCTGAGTTGATCGCCACCCCGCTTAATCAAGCCGGCGTCCCGATCTATGGCGCGATCGGCGCCAGGGATACCTCACTGGCGTTCACGTGCCAGCCCCCGACAATCCCGCAGTATTGCGCCCGTACTCACGAGAGCGGATTGGGCGCGAGCCTCGCCTGGCGCCAGTCGATGGCCGGAATGCCGGCCCCGTGGGGAGCAAATGGGGCCGCCGCGGCGAGTTCCTCGCGTGGGCTGACCTTTGAGGCCGTCGATACCGGTGGCACCAAACGCGAGCTCGATGACGTCCAGATCGCCGATCCGACCAAGGCCCTGGGGGGGACACCGGTCGAGGACCCGACAAAAGCGGCTGGCGACAGAACGCTCCCTGATCCCACGCCTGGCCACTCTCTGGGCGATCGCCAGGTCACGTCGAGGAATGGTGCTGCCGGCGACAAGACTCTGCCCGGGGATGGTCTCGTCGGCGATCAGACGGTGCGGACCGGCGGCGCCCACACCCACTACGCGCTCGATGTCAAGCGCGACGGCAAGGCGCTGATGCGCCTCGTCGTCCTCGACACCTCGCTGAAGTCACTCGCAGCCTCGAACGCGAATCAGAACCCGGTCGAGGAGCAGCTCGGCTGGCTAAAGGACGCCTTGCAGCGCCCGGCGGACGAGCGTGCCGTCGTCCTCACCAACACCCCGACCTACTCCTACGGCCCCGGCGCCAACACCGACACGCTCACCGAGGGCACGGTCCTCGAATCGATCCTGCTGCAGAACAAGGTCGATCTGGTGGTCGACGGCAGGTTGGGCTGGAACGCCCTCTACTGGGCGCTAGCCCCAGGGGTCCACTGGCCCTGTCCCGGCGATACCTACAAGTCTGCGCCACCGCAAGGACTCCCCAGCTGCAACGGCCTCGGCTCCTCCCAGGCCGACAACGCAGCAGCCAACGCTCAAAAGAGCGCGGCGGAGCTGAGCGGTGGCGGGGTCAGCGCCTCCGGCACCCTTCCGTTCCTCGTCGCCCACTCAGCCGGCGGCAAGTTCGGGCCCGATGGTCAAGCGCAGGGCTCGGCCACCAGCGGCTTCTGGCGCGGCTACTCGATCGCTCATCTCGACACCCAGACGGGTCAGGTCCGGATCGAGCAGCGACCCGTCTATGACTGGATAGGCGTCGGTCCAGCCCCGGGCCAGGGCAACAAGGGCCATGTCCTGCGTCCCAAGCAGAGCATCACCCTCGCCGGCTATGGCCGCGAGGTTCTCGGCATCGACACCAGCCCCCGCTACGACGAGATCTCCAGCCCGGCGATCACCCACTGCTACGACCTCGTCTGGGCCGATCAGGAGAAGCCGTGGCTGCCGCTGAAGGCCGAGGACGCCTCCAAGGAGCAGCTGGCCGGGGCAGCCGGCGCCGGCTGTCGAGCGAGATTCCTCGGCTCCGCCTCCGCCTCCGCTTCGAATGACAGTGGAGCAGCGAACCCCTGCGACCCCTACGTCTGCCTCGACCCGGCCATCGGTCGCCTCACAGACGACCAGCAGGGAAAGATCGAAGCCGGCGATGGCAACGTCAAGCGCACCTTCGCGATCGCGATCCTCTCGGTCAACCAGAAGGTAGCCAGCTACCCGATCTCCTTCGAGCCCAGGCCGAGCTTCACGCCTGAGGCACCGCCGCCTCCGCCGCCTCCGGCAAACCCGCCTCCGCCTCCGCCACCGCCGCCACCGCCGAACGGCCAGCTGCCACAGATCAACCTGCCCCAGCCGCCGGTGCCGCCGAGCGTGCCGCTGGACGCCGGGCTGGTGCCGCCGCCGCCTCCTGCTGTGCCGCCGCCCCCGGGCGCATCCAACGCAACTCCGCTGAATCTCTTCCTCAACGGACCGGGGCTCAACATCGCCCCGCAGTCAACGGTGGTGCCCCCGCCGGCGCCCCCGATCCAGCCCGCTCCCCCGGGTGGTGCCCGCAAGGAGGCGCGCCAGAAGCAGGCGGCTACGCAGGACTCGGGGGCAGGGACGGACCAGCAGGCGCCCGAGGCGATGGAGAACCGCGGCGATCAGGCTCCCGGTCCGCCGGGTACCGGCGATGCGGCGATGACTCGCCACGACCCCAACGCGTTCAGCCGCCGCGATGGCGCCGCGCCGGGCCAATCGTTCACCCCGCTCGCCCACCACGGCCAGCCCTCGGCCTGGGCCCGTGACCTGCAGTGGGGTGGCGGCCTCACCCTGATGGCGCTGGTGCTCGCCTTCGGCTGGATCACGGTCCGTCCGACTCCCCGGCGCCGCGAGCCGGAGCTGCCCGCGCCCGCCTGGGTGCGGTCGCGCGACCGCCGGTTCTAACCAGTCACCGCCCAGTCATCGCCACGGCTGAGCCGGGGTACCCTGGGGCGATGCTGACACTGGCGACGACATCGCTGCGCGAGGTCGAGCGGGAACGGCTCGAGACCTTCGTCGAGCTGCTGAAACGGGACCTCGGCGATCGGCTGCTCGCCGTCTGGCTCTACGGCTCGCGCGCCCGCGGCGAGGCGCCCGGGGGGGAGGATTCCGACGTCGACCTGCTTGTACTGACGGAAGATGCATCGAGGGACCGCAAGCGTGTCGGAGATCTCGCCTGGCAGGCCGGCGATGGATCGCGTCGCGGCACCGTCGAGCTGTCGCCTACCGTCGGCGATCTCGACTGGCTGGCCGAGCGGCGTTCGATCGAGGCCTTCTTCATCAAGGAGGTCGATCGCGACAAGGTGGTGCTCTTCGGCGATTCGTTCGACGCCGTCGGACTCGACGTTCCACCGCCGTCAATCGAACCGGGCCGCATGAGCCCACGCTCGCAGGAGTACTTCGACATGGCGCGGTCGCGCCTGAGGACCGCGCGAATGGTCTTCGAGGACGACGATTACCCGGTGACCATCAGCCTGGCTTACTACTCGATGCTCTACGCGGCCCGCGCTGCCCTCAGCGAGGAAGACCTCTTTGCCAAGACTCACACCGGCGTCTGGAACGTCCTCCGCACCGCCCTCGTCGAGGCGGGGCGATTCCCGGCCGAGCTCCAAGAGGCCGGCCAGGGCGCCCAGCAACTCCGCTGGGACGCCGACTACGCCGCCCGCGACTTCAGCCGCGAGCAGGCCGAGGCGCTGCTGCGCAGCGCCGAGCGGTTCCTGGAAGCGGTGGAAACGCTGGCGGCCGGGTAACGTGCCGCATATGGCCTTGTCTGGGGCGCCCGCCCCGCTGCTAGCCTGACCCCGTCGCCGATGGACGACGACCGACCTCCTAGTCCCAGGCCGCCCTCGCGGCGGCCCCTCGCATGACCGTCGTCCTGCTGATCCTGCTGGTCGTGCTGGTCGCCGTCAACGGCCTCTTCGTCGCCGCCGAGATCGGCCTCGTTCGCTCGCGCCGGGCGCGGCTCGAGACGCTCGCGCAGGAGGGCGAGCGGGGCGCGCAGCAGGCGATGGAGCAGATCGATCGCATCGCCGAGTTCGTCGCCGCCTGCCAGGTCGGCATCACGCTCTGCTCGATCGGCATCGGCTTCCTCGGCGAGCCCGCCTTCGCCGGCCTGCTGAGGCCCGCCTTCGGCGGTCTCTCCCACGCCCTGGCCACCGCGATCGCCCTCGGCATCGCCTTCGCGATCGTCACCTCGCTCCACATCACCTTCGGCGAGCTGGTGCCGAAGCTGATGGCGATCTCCCGCACCGAGGGGGCCGCGCGCCGCCTGGCCGGGCCGCTCGGCGCCTTTCGCAAGGTCAGCGCCCCGGTCACGCTCGGCCTCTCGGCGGTCGCCAATCGCGTCGTCCGCATGTTCGGCGTCCACACCGACGAGCTGACCGCCGACCCCACCTCCGAGGACATCAAGGTCCTGATCGCCCAGTCGAGCACGGGCGGCGTCCTCGACCCCGGCGAGGCAGTGATGCTGACCGGCGTCTTCCACCTCCACGAGCAGGAGGCGCGAGAGGTGATGACGCCGATCCCGGCGGTCGTCACCGTCGACGTCTCCGACACCGTCGAGACCGCGCTCAAGCGCTGCGTCTCCTCCGGCCACACGCGGCTCGTCGTCATCGAGGACGAGAACCCCGACAAGGTCAAGGGCATCGTCCACAACAACTCGCTCGCCCGGCTCTACATGAACGAGGGGGCCGAGGCGTCGATCGAGCGGGCGATCCGCGAGGCGCCGATCGTCCCCGAGACGCGGCCGCTCGACGACCTGCTGCAGGACCTCCAGCGGCAGCGAACCTCGATGGCGATCGTCGTCGACGAGTACGGGCGGACGATCGGCATCGTCACCGTCGAGGACATCCTCGAGGAGGTCGTCGGTGAGATCGAGGACGAGACCGACCCCCTCGCCGCAGCGATCCGCCGGCTGACCAACGGCGACTGGTTCGTCCGCGGCCACGTTTCGCTCGGCGATCTCCACGACGCCGGCATCGATCTGCCGGTCGACACCGAGGCCTTCAACTCGGTCGGCGGCTATGTCTTCAACGAGCTGGGCCGGCTGCCCAAGCGCGGCGACAGCATCACCGCCGACGGCTACACGATCCGTGTCGAGTCCGTGCGTGAGAACCGGATCGAGGCGCTTCGCATTCGCGCCAGCGCCCCGGCCGGCGCCTCTGGCTGACCAAGCGTCCGCCGGCGCGCGAATCCGTCCGTAGGGCTCTTTAGCTTGCCTGGGCATCGGGCACGCAACGCGGGAGAGCCGGCGATGTGGGTAGTCCGCCTCACGGACAAGCAGCTTGAAGTCGTGCGCGCGGTCCTCCGCTCCGAGGAGCACCTCGGCCCGGCGCTCCAAGGCGCCCTCGAGGCGCTCGACCTCGCCCGCTGGGATGACCTGCCCGAGGCCGAGCTGCCCTGGGACGAGGTGATGAGCGCCGCCCGCAAGCAGGGCATCTCAGAGGCCGACGTGATCTGGGACCTCGCCGGCCGCCGCAAGAAGGCCCAACGCGCCGCCGCGGCGGCAAAGGCGCCGCGCAAGGCCCGCCAGCAAAAGCGCGCCGCCTGAGACAGGCTCTCAGCGCGCTCCACTCTCAGTAGGAATAGAAGCCCTCGCCGCTCTTGCGGCCGAGGCGCCCGTCGCCGACCATCTCGATCAGCAGGCCCGGCGGCCGGTGCCCCGGCTCGCCGCTGTCGGCGTGCAGCGACTCGCCGATCGCGACGGCGACGTCGATGCCGACCATGTCGAGCAGCGCCAGCGGTCCCATCGGGTGACCGCCGCCGAGCCTCATGCAGGCATCGACGTCGTCGGCGCCCATGCCGGTCCGCTCGACCAGTCGCACCGCGTCGAAGAGGTAGGGAAAGAGCAGGCGGTTGACGACGAAACCGGCCTGGTCGGGGACCTCGACCGGCGTCTTGCCGATCGCCTCGCACCAGTTGCGGGCCCGCCGCCGCAGATCCTCGGGCGAGCCGTCGATGAAGCAGAGCTCGATCAGCTCCATCTTCGTCACCGGGTTGAAGACGTGAAGCCCGAAGAGCCGTTCGCCGTGACCGCTCGCGGCGGCCAGATCGGCGATCGAGAGGGAGGAGGTGGTCGTCGCCAGATCGGCCCCCGGCGCCGCGTCGGCCACCGATCGCAACAGCGCCGCCTTGGCGCCGGCCTCCTCGACGATCGCCTCGATCACCAGATCGCAGCGCGCCAGGTCGTCGGCCTGGACGGTCGAGCGCAACCGGCCCGGATCGGCGCCCTCGACCTTCTCGCAGAGCTCGCGCGCAGCCTGCGCTCCGCGCTCCGCCGAGCCCTCGCTGCGCGCCAGCAGGATCACCTCAGACACCCGCGTCGCCGCGGCCGCAAGGCCGGCGGCGATCGTGCCGCTGCCGGCGATCCCCACCTTCTCGTAAGTGGACGAGCCTGCCATCGACCCGCAGTATGCCGAGAGGCAATCGCCGGCGATTGGCATCCCGGCGAGGCAGACAAACCTGGCTGACTGACCAGTCAATCGATCGGCTATCGTTCGGCTGACCAGTCGTCCCAATCACTTACGGAGGCTTCAACGCATGGCGCAGAACGGCAACGGCAGCAAGTTCCAGGGTCGCGAGGTTGTGATCGTCGAGGCGGTTCGCACGCCGATCGGCCGCGGTCACGAGGAGAAGGGCTACTACAAGGACACCCATCCCTCGACGCTGCTTGCCAAGGTCTACGGCGAGGTCATCGAGCGTGCCGGGATCGAGCCGGCCGTCGTCGAGGACGTCGTCGCCGGCTGCGTCCAGCAGTTCGGCGAGCAGGGGATGAACATCGGCCGCAACGCCTGGCTCGAGGCCGGGCTGCCGATCGAGACCCCCGCGACGACGATCGACCGCCAGTGCGGCTCCGCCCAGCAGGCCGTCAACTTCGGCGCTGCCCTCGTCGCCTCCGGCGTCCACGACGCCGTCATCGGCGGTGGCGTCGAGCACATGGGCCACATCTCCTTCGCCGACGGCTTCTCGGTCATGCAGGAGCACGGCATGGCCTTCTCGGGGCCGCTGATGGACCGCTACAACCTCGTCCCCCAGGGCATCTCGGCCGAGATGATCGCCGACCAGTGGGAGATCCCCCGCTCGGAGCTCGACGAGATCGGCCTGCGCTCGCACCAGCTCGCGACCAAGGCGACCGAGGAAGGCCGCTTCGAGCGTGAGATCGTGCCCTTCGCGGTCAACGGCGATACCTACGTCACCGACCAGGGCCCCCGGCCGGACACCAGCCTCGAGAAGCTCTCGCAGCTGAAGCCCGCCTTCAAGGAGGACGGCAAGATCACCGCCGGCAACTCCTCGCAGATCTCCGACGGCGCCGCTGCGGTGCTGCTGATGACGCGCGAGAAGGCCGACGAGCTCGGCGTCAAGCCGCGGGCGAAGATCGTCGACCAGACGGCCGTCGGCGTCGACCCGGTGATCATGCTGACCGGCCCGATCCCGGCGACGAAGAAGCTCCTCGAGCGCAACGGGATGACGATCGACGACATCGATCTGATCGAGATCAACGAGGCCTTCGCCTCGGTCGTCGCCGCCTGGCGCCGTGAGCTCGAGCCCGACATGGACCGTGTCAACGTCAACGGCGGCGCGATCGCCCTCGGCCATCCGCTCGGCTCGACCGGCGCCCGCCTGATCACGACGCTGCTGCACGAGATGGAGCGCTCCGACAAGGAGACCGGTCTCGTGACGATGTGCTGCGGCGGCGGCATCGGCACCGGCACGCTGATCCAGCGGGTCTGAGACCGAGCCGATGACACCAGGCGCCGCCGGCGCCGCCAAGCTGCCTGCCGCCAAGGAGCTCTCGGCGGCCGATCGCGCGCTCGCCAAAGCCGATCCGGCGATCGGTCGCCTGATCGAGGCCGGCGGGCCGATCGACTCCGCCGAGGATCGTCGCGCCAGCAGGCCCGACCCGTACGAGGCCCTCGCCCGGGCGATCGTCGGCCAGCAGCTCTCGACCAAGGCCGCGGCGTCGATCTGGGAGAAGGTGCTGGCGGTCTTCGACGGCAGGACGCCGACGCCGAAGCAGGTGATCGAGGCCGAGCCGCAGGCGCTGCGCGACGCCGGCCTGTCCTGGTCGAAGGTCTCCTACTTCCGCGACCTCGCCGAGCGGATCGACGACGGCGAGCTCGACCTCGGCAGCGTCGTCGAGATGCCCGACGAGGAGGTGATCGAGGAGCTGACCCGGGTCAAGGGGATCGGCCGCTGGACGGCCGAGATGTTCCTGATCTTCCACCTCGGCCGCCCCGACGTCTTCTCGCCCGGCGACCTCGGACTTCGCCGCGGCATCGAGCGCGCCCACGGCCTCGACGATCTGCCCGAGCAGGCTGAGGCGGCGGTGATCGCCGAGCGCTGGAGCCCGCACCGCACCCTCGCCAGCCTCTACCTCTGGCGCTCGCTCCACAACGAGCCCTCATGAGGGTCGCGCTAGATAGGCTCCGCAGCCGATGGACCTGACGCCGACGCCGGAGGAGCAGGCATTCCGCGAAGAGGTTCGCGGCTGGCTCGAGGCCAACCACCCCGGGCCGGAGCCGAACGACCTCGAGGAGCTCATTCCCTTCCGGATCGCCTGGCAGCGCCAGATGCACGAGGCCGGCTGGGCCGGCATCTCCTGGCCGAAGGAGTACGGCGGCCGCGGCGCGACGCTGATCGAGCAGGCGATCTTTGCCCAGGAGGCGGCGAGGGCCGAGGTTCCCCAGCCCGCCAACGTCCTCGGCCTCGTCATGGGCGGTCCCGTCGTCATCGTCCACGGCACCGAGGACCAGAAGGAGCGCTGGCTCGACCCGATCCTCTCGGCTGAGGAGATCTGGTGCCAGGGCTTCTCCGAGCCCGACTCGGGCTCCGACCTCGCCTCGCTGAAGACCCGCGCCGTCAAGGACGGCGACGAGTGGGTCGTCACCGGGCAGAAGGTCTGGACGAGCCTGGCCCACCACGCCAAGTGGTGCATGCTCGTCGCCCGCACCGACCCCGACGCCCCCAAGCACAAGGGGCTGACCTACTTCATCATGGACATGGATCAGGAGCAGGTTCAGGTCCGCCCGCTCGTCCAGATTACCGGCGAGCCCGAGTTCAACGAGCTCTTCCTCGAGGAGGCGCGGATCCCCGACGAGAACGTCATCGGCGGCGTCGGCAACGGCTGGAACGTCGCGATCACGACGCTGATGAACGAGCGCGCCGGCCTCGCCTTCGGCGCCCTCGGCCAGATCCAGAACGGCCTCCAGAAGGCGATCGAGCTCGCCCGCCAGACGCCGGTCAACGGCCACACCGCCGCCGACGACTCGGCCATCCGCCAGCGCCTCGCCCAGCTCCACATCGACGTCGAGACGATGCGGCTGAACGCCTACCGTGGCCTGACGGCGACGATGAAGCACGGCGTCCCTGGGCCGGAGGGCTCACTCGGCAAGTGGCAGTGGGCCGAGATCAACCAGGGCCTGACCGAGCTGGCGCTCGAGCTCGAGGGCTCCTACGCGGCGCTCGGACGCGGCGCTGAGCACGCCGTCGCCGACGGCCGCTGGCAGCGCGAGTTCCTGCGCTCGCGGGCCAACTCGATCGAGGGCGGCACCACCGACATCCTCAAGAACATCATCGCCGAGCGGATCCTCGGCCTGCCGAAGCTGAGGTAGCGGTGTACTTCGACCTCAACGACGAGCAGCGCCAGATCCAGGAGACCGCGCGCGAGTTCCTCGGCTCGCGTTACAAGTCCGAGCGGATCAGGGAGCTGATCGAGACCGACCAGGGCTTCGACGACGCCGACTGGGCCGAGATGTGCGAGCTCGGCTGGCCTGGCCTGGCGCTGCCCGAGGAATGGGGCGGCCAGGGCCTCGGCATCGTCGACCTCGCCGTCGTCTTCGAGCAGATGGGCTACGCCCTGGCTCCCTCGCCGCTGCTCTCGACCACGATCGCCGGCCTTGCGCTGGCCGCCGGCGGCAGCGACGAGCAGCGCGACGAGTTCCTGCGGCCGCTGGCAACGGGCGAGAAGCGCGGCGCGCCGGCGATCGTCGACGCCGGCTCACCCGGCACCCCCGGCCAGTTCACGCTCGAGGCCCAGCCCTCCGACGCCGGCGTCGTCCTCGACGGCGAGAAGGTCCTCGTCCTCGACGCCGGCAGCGCCGACTTCTTCCTCGTCGCCACGGCCGACGGCGCCCGCCACATCGTCGAGCGCGACGCCGACGGCGTCACCGTGACCGTCGAGCCCTCGCTCGACCCGACCCGCCGCCTCGGCAGCGTCAAGCTCGAGGCTGTCGAGGTGCTGGCCGAGCGGACGCTGCCCGGCGCCGCTGAGGACTACCTGCCGGTGCTGAACCGGCTGCTCGTCGCCACCGCCGCGGAGCTGACCGGCATCGCCCAGCGCGCCCTCGACATGGCCGTCGCCTACGCCAAGGAGCGCCAGCAGTTCGGCCGCGCGATCGGCGCCTACCAGGCCGTATCCCACCGCTGCGCCCACATGCTGCTCGACACCGAGAACGCCCGGTCGGCCACCTACTACGCGGCCTGGACCGCCGACGCCGAACCGGACTCGCTGCCGCTGGCGGCCTCGATCGCCAAGGCCGCGGCGTCCGACGCCGGCTGCCGCGTAACCCACGACTCGCTCCAGGTCCACGGCGGCATCGGCTTCACCTGGGAGCACGACATCCACCTCTTCCTCAAGCGGGCCCGGGTGGACGCCGCCCTCTTCGGCGACGCCGGCTGGCATCGCGAGCGCGTCGCCCAGCTGATCGTCGACGAGCCCGCCGATGCGCCGCGAGGCGAGCCCGTCGGCGCAGCCGCAGCCGCCGCTTGACCGCCGCCGCGCTCGAGCGAATCTCGATCGCCGCGCTCGGCGACTCGGCGCAGGACCTCACCGTCGCCGCCGAGGAGGCCGAGGACGCCGGCATCGAGTGCATCTGGACGCCGGAGCTGTTTCGCAGCTCGGTGACCCAGGCGACATGGATCGCGGCGAAGACGCGGCGCGTCGGCGTCGCCACCGGCATCGCCTGGGCGTTTACCCGCAGCCCCTTCATCACCGCCGTCAGCGCCCTCGACATCGACGAGATGTCGGGCGGGCGCTTCCGCCTCGGCATGGGGGCCGGCGTCCGCCGGCTCAACGAGAGCTGGCACAACGCCTCCTACGGCCGCCCGGCCCCTCACCTTCGTGAGGCGATCGAGGCGACGCGGCTGATCATCGAGCGCGCCGGCAGCGGCCGGCCGATCCGCTACGAGGGCAGCTACTACGACATCGACATCAAGGGCTGGGCGCGCCCCCACAAGCCGGCGCGCGAGACGATCCCGATCTACGCCGCCGCCGTGCAGAGCGGCATGGCGCGGATGGCGGGCGACGTCGCCGACGGGCTCGTCGGCCACCCGGTCTGCTCGATCCGCTGGATCGACGAGACGATCGTCCCTGCCTTCGAGCTCGGGCTGAGCCGCTCGGGCCGCGAGCGCGGCTCGTTCGACTACCTGCCGACCGTCTGCTGCGCGATCGACGACGACGAGGATCGGGCGCGCGAGGTGGCCCGGCGGACAATCGCCTTCTACGCCACCGTTCGCACCTACGCGCCGCTCTGGGACATGCACGGCTTCGGCGCCCAGGCGCTCGCCGTCGGCGACGCCTTTCGCAGCGGCGACCTGGCGTCGATGCCGGGCCACGTCAGCGACGAGATGGTCGACACCTACACCGCGGCCGGCCCGCTCGACAAGGTCCGCGCCCGCGTCGTCGAGACCGCCGAGCGCGGCGACGGCCTCTTCCTGACACCGCCGACCTACTTCATCGACCCCGCCGAGATCGCCGAGTACCAGCGCCGGATCGTCGAGGCCTTCGGGCCGGGCAGCGCCGCCCGGCTCTGACCGGCTAGACCGGCAGCTTCTCGACGAACTCGACGAACTTGCGCGGGTCGCGCAGCGGTGCGCCGTGGCCGAAGCAGGCGAGCTTCGGCTCCAGCGCCGCGAGCTTGCGCGCCGACTCGCGGTTGCGGGCCGGGTCTGGGGTGAGGAAGCTCTTCGGCTCGTGCAGGCCGGGGAAGGCGGTCAGCTGGTCCATGTTCGTCAGCACGTCGCCGAGGATCAGGACGCCGTCGGACTCGCGCCAGAAGGCGACGTGGCCGGCGGAGTGGCCGGGCACGTCGAGGACCTCGAAGCCGGCGACCTCGTCGCCCTCCGCGAGGTGGCGGCTGACCGGATGGCCGGGGCCGGTGAAGATCTTGACGAAGAAGCGCGCCATCGGATGGGCGGGCTGGCGCTGGCGGATCAGGTCCGGGTCCTCGGCGGCGTCGGCGTCCTTCTCGCTGCACCAGAGCGGGATGCCGAGCGCCTCGCAGACCTCGTGGCTGGCGCCCTGGTGGTCGGGGTGCGAGTGGGTCAGTGCGTGTGCCTTGACCTCGTGGCCCTCGAGCTCGCTGAGGATGCGCTTGCCCGAGTGACGGGTGGCGGCGTCGATCAGGACGTCGCCGATCAGGTAGGCGTTGATCCAGTTCGGCGGCCGCAGGCCGAGCTGCCAGACGTCGGGTGCCAGCTCCTTCACAGCGCCAACCTACCGCTCTGCGCACCCCGTGGTCCCTTTCTTTGATCGATGTCAGCGATAAAAAGGACCACGCCCGAGGTCATGACCGGATCAGGCCTCGAGCGTGCCGCCGACGAACTGGACCATGCCTGAGAGCCGCTGGTGCACCGCGGTGAAGCCGCGCTCGCGCAGCGCCTCGACGACCTCGTCCTGCTCGAAGAGCTTGATGCCGCTGCTGCGCTCGATCAGCGGTCGCAGCGCCGGGTGGGTGAGCTGGCGGCGGACCGAGGCCATGATCGAGACCCGGCCCCCCGGCCGCAGCACACGGGCGAACTCGTCGAGGGCGCCGAAGGGGTCGGCGAACAGGTGCAGGGCGGCGAAGCAGCAGAGGGCGTCGAAGGAGTCGTCGACGAACGGCAGTGAGGAGGCGTCGCCGTGAACCAGCGCCATGTTGGCGAGCCGCGAGCGGACGAGGTCGATGACGCCGCGCTCGAGCATCGGCCGCGAAGCGTCGATGCCGACGGCGAGGCCCTCCGGGCCGACCGCGCGGGCGAACTCGCGAGTGAAGTTGCCGGGGCCGCAGGCGACGTCGAGGACGGCGTCGCCGGGAGTCAGGCCGAGCATCAGGCGAGCAATGCGGATCTCCTCCTCCATGCCCGGGCCGGTGACGCCCTTGGCGATCCGGCTCAGCGCCGGCCGCCACCAGCGCTCGTAGATCTGCGGTACGAGCCGGCTCGTCATCAGGTCCTGGACCGGCCCCGTAGAGGCCAGGTTCGCCGGCAGCAGGTCGATGTAGCCGGCGCGGGCGGCGGTCTCGCCGCCGCGATCGCGGTGCTCCGGGCGCAGGATCGCCCGGACGCGCTCGAGCGCCGGCCGCGGAGCGCCCGATTCAGATGACTTAGTGGCTCGGGCCAATGCCCCGCGGTTCGCCGCTGTGCTGAGCCAGGCCGCTGAGCTCTTCGATTGCCCGCTCGCCCTCGACCCGCGCCGGGTGGCCTTCCGCCAGCGGCGCGATCAGCCGCCGCACCCGCTCGCGGATCTGCAGCGCGAAGTGCGGAGTCGCCGGGCCGACGAGGTCGCGGATGTCGTTGACGGTCGGCTCGCGACCTGACTGCAACCGCTCGGGGCTTTCCTGCTGGCTCATCGCGGCGATGCTAGTGCTTCGCCGGCTTGCCCTTGGCGGTGGCCTTCGCCGTCGGCTTTGGCTGCGGCTTGGGCTTCGGCGCTGGCACCTGCGTTGGCGCCCGCGTCTGGCCGACCTGGGTCAGCTCGAGCAGCCCGTCGATCTGGCTCTGCATCGCCAGGCCGATCGCCGCGGCGTCGCCGATCAGCCAGGCGTGGTTGTAGAAGGCGCGGGTCGGGTCGCTCTCATAGCCGGGCTTTATGTCGAGCAGGTAGGTGCGCAGCAGCAGTGGCAGCTTGGCCGCGCTGTCGGTCAGCAGCAGCGGCCCGTACTTACCGCTGGCCGAGAGCGGCGAGGCTGCGGCGGCGTCCATCGGCCGGGCGGCGTTGGCGATGACGAGCCCGTGGCCGGGGTCGTTGATGTTCCAGCCGAAGGTGCCGTCCTGGAACTTGGCGAGGGCGATCGCCGTCGCCACCGGATCGGGCCCGGCGACCCGCTTCAGCGTCGGCACGAGCTTGCGCAGCTGGCGGAATGCGGCCGGCGAGATCGCCGTCTCCGGGCCGAGGGCATAGGCCGGGACGCCGCGGTGGCGCTTTAGCGCGGCGGCGGTCGCCTGCGGCACGCTGCCGCGCCTGGTGAAGAAGATCGGATCGCCGGAGCGCGCCGCCCAGGCCGCCGCCGGCATCGCGTAGGCGGGGTCGTCCTCACTGGCGATCAGCAGATGGGCAGGCTCGGGTGCGCTGGCGAGGCGGCCGCGGAGGCGGTCGATCGCCACCGCCGTGGCCGCCGGGTCGGCCCCCGGGACGTTGACGCCGCGTAGCCCGCCGGGCGTCGTGGCGCCGGCGATCGCGAACACCTGGGCGCGATCGCTGGCGTCGCCGCCCGCCGGCTGGAGGACGTCGAGCGCGTCGGCGGTGGGGGAGGGAAGATCACCGCCGCCGCTCGCCGCGATCAGCAGCGGCGCCCGCAGCGGTGGTGCCATCAATACCGCCGCGGCGAGGCCGGCCTGCCAGTTGCCATCGGGCACCAGAGCGACGGCCTGGGGGCGCTGGTCGACACCCGGGAAGACGGCGAGCGCCGCTGCCGCGGCGTTGCTCGCCGCGTCGCGGCCGCCGATCCGCGTCGTGTCCTTGGTCGCAAAGGCCGGGAAGCCGAGGCTCTCGCTGGTCTTGGCCTGGCTGCTGGAGCTGCTCGGGGCAGCCGCCGGCGGCGTCTGGGCGATGCGCGGGGCGCTGGAGTCGCCGCCGGAGGGATCGAGGGCGATGAAGGCCACGATCGCGACCCCCAGGGCCGCCGCCGCGATCGCAAACCAGGTCTTCGGCGTGAGCTGCACGCCCGGAAACCTAAGCGATGGCTTCCGCAGGACCGCCTTGTAGACTGGTTGACTGACCAGTCAATCGGTTTTCCACTGAGCAGCCCGGGAGGTTCTCGCCAGCATGGATTTCGCCCTCAGCCAAGAGCACAAGGACTTCAAGGCCCAGTGCCGGAAGTTCGCCACCGACGTCATTCGCCCCGTCGCCGCCAAGCACGACGCCGACGAGAGCACGCCGTGGGAGGCGATCAAGGAGGCGCGCAAGCAGGGCCTTCAGGGCCTCGAGCACATCCAGCGCATGGGCTCCGACCCCGACGGGCAGCTCTCCGTCATCTACGCCGAGGAGCTCCACTGGGGCTGCGCCGGAATCGCCCTGGCGATCCAGGGCTCGAGCCTCGCCGCCGCCGGCATCGCCGCCTCGGGCACGCCCGAGCAGATCGCCCGCTGGGTGCCCGAGTGCTTCGGCAGCGAAGAGGAGATCAAGCTCGGCGCCTACGCCGTGACCGAGCCCCAGGCCGGCTCCGACGTCAAGAGCCTGCGGACGACGGCCAAGCGCGACGGTGACGAGTGGGTGCTCAACGGCACCAAGATCTTCATCACCAACGGCGGCATCGCCGACGTAACGGTCGTCGTCGCGACGGTCGACCCCGAGCTCGGCCACCGCGGCCAGGCCTCGTTCGTCATCCCCAAGGAGATGCCCGGCCTGCTCCAGGGCAAGAAGGAGTCCAAGCTCGGCATCCGCGCCTCGCACACGGCCGAGGTCGTGCTCGAGGAGTGCCGGATCCCGCTCGACTACCTGCTCGGCGGCATGGACAAGCTCGAGCGCAAGCTCGAGCGGGCGCGCTCGGGCCAGAAGTCAGGCCCCTCCAATGCCCTCGCCACCTTCGAGATCACGCGGCCGCTGGTCGGCGCCTCGGCTCTCGGCATCGCCCAGGCGGCGTATGAGTGGACGCTCGAGTACCTCGAGACGCAGTCGATGGACGGCGTCCCGGCGCTCCAGCAGCAGGGCATCCAGCAGACGCTCGCCGACGTCGCCACCGAGATCGACGCGGCGCGGCTGCTGGTCCAGCGCGCCGCCTGGATGGGCCGCAACGGCGTGCCGATGACCGCCGGCCAGGGCTCGATGTCGAAGCTCAAGGCCGGCGACGTGACGATGTGGGCGACGACGGTGCTGATGGACCTCGTCGGCCCCTTCGCCCAGTCGAGCGAGTGCCCGCTGGAGAAGTGGTACCGCGACGCCAAGATCTACCAGATCTTCGAGGGCACGGCCCAGGTTCAGCGCCTGGTCATCTCGCGCCTGCAGGCCCAGGACTACCTCGGCAAGCTGCGTGAGGCGGCGGCGATCGCCGCCGAAGCGCCGGCCAACGGCACCGCCGAGGCGGCGGCCGAGAAGGTCGCCGCGCTCGCCTGAGGGTCGCCGCCGCCGGCTCTCTCGCCGGCGTCCAGTTGTGCGTCGGGATACCAGGCACGAGACCGCTTTTGCCTGCAGCTACGGTTGCAGGCGGCAAAAAGACCCGTTGCTAGCCTGAGCGAGGCCGTTTTTCCGTCAGGCAGGGGCGGACGCCCGCACGGCGAAGGCCCCTAGAGCATGGCCCAGGCGCCGCACAGGCGCCGGGCCGCTGCGGCTACAGACATGGATCCGAGCATTCGCCACCAGGCACGAATGCCCGCCAGCTGGCGGGTTCTCAGCGCGTTCTTCGCTGTTCTGGCGGCGACGGTGCTCTGCGCCACGGCGCAGCGCTCCTCGGCCGCCGTCGACCTCCAAACCCAGCTCTCCCAGAAGCAGTCGAAGATCGCCGCGAACAAGAAGAAGGCGGGTGTGCTCTCGACGACGATCGCCCATCTGAGCACCCGGGTCCATGACCTGACTCAACGCGTTGCCACTCTCCGCAACCGCGAGGCCGCCGTTCAGGACGAACTCGACCGCAAGCAGGCCGAGCTGAAGACGGCACGCGTCGAGCTGCGCCGGGCCAAGCTCCATCTGAAGGAGCTGAAGGCGCGCCTGCGACGCTCGATCGGCGTCCTCGAGCAGCGGCTTGTCGCGATCTACGAGTCCAGCAGCCCCGACGTGCTGACCGTGATCCTGCAGGCAAACGGCTTCCAGGACCTGCTCGAGCGAACTGAGTACCTCAACCGGATCCAGGAGGGCGATTCGGCCCTCGTCGCCCGCGTCCGCGACCTGCGCAACCAGACGCAGCAGGCGGTCGACCATCTCGCCAGCGTCGAGTCTCAGATCCACAAGGCGCGCGATGCGATTGCCGCTCAGCGGGCGGCCCTTGCGGCGACGCGCGGCTCGCTGCAGAGCCAGCAAGGGGCGCTCGCCTCGGCCCGCAGCCATCAGCAGGGGGCGCTGGCCTCGATCAACAAGCAGACCGACAAGCTCGAGAAGGAGGCCAGCGAGATCTCCGGCGCGCTGATGGCCCAGCTGAGCGCCGGCGGCTCGACGCTGCCCGCCGGGCCGATCAAGGGAGCGGGGAGCGGCTTCATCTGGCCGGTCAACGGCCCCGTGGTCTCGGGCTTTGGCTGGCGCTTCGGCGGCCGCGAGTTCCACCGCGGCATCGACATCGCCGTCGGCACCGGCACGCCGATCCGCGCTGCCAAGGGCGGGCTGGTCGTCCAGGCCGGGCCTTACGATGGCTACGGCAACTTCACCTGCATCAACCACGGCGGCGGGCTCGGCACCTGCTACGCACACCAGCAGAGCTTTGCCGTCTCGACGGGCCAGTCGGTCAAGCAGGGCCAGGTCATCGGCTACTCGGACTGCACCGGCTACTGCTTCGGGCCGCATGTGCACTTCGAGGTCCGGGTCAACGGCACTGCCGTCGATCCGATGGGATACCTGTAGGCCTCTCGCCGCGGCTGGTGGCGCGCGGCGACGCCGCGACCGCTAAACAATCTCTGGGAGGGCTAAAGGATCGGCGCGCCGCGGCCGATACGGCAAACAACCAGTGATTTTTCAAACCCGATTGCGCACTGCCACCATGGACGCAGGCTCCAGTCGAACATACCTGGCCGGATTCGGGGTCAGCGCGGCCCTGATCGCCGCTGCCGCCACGGCATTTCTCCTCGTTGGAACCTTCGTGGCCTTTCACGGCTGGCCCAGCCTGTCGGGCAATCCGGGCACTGATTCCACTTTCGTGGGGCAAGCCGGCAAGCAAGCCGGCGGATCCGCGGCGCAGGCCGCGGGACTGGCGCTGAGAGGCGCTCCGGCTGCTGTGGCCGGAGCGCCCGCCGGCGCTTCGCCCACTCTGATCGCGATCGCCACAGGCGCCCAGGTGCCGAGCGGCGGCCCAGGCCCCAACGGACCCGGCCCGAACAATCCGTCGAATCCGCGCCAGCCGCGGCCCAGACCCCGTCCCGGTCCCTCTGGCGGCGGCGCCTCGACCGGCCTGCTCGGACCGACGGTCAGCGCGGTCGTGGGCGCGACCGAGCCGCTCGATCCGACGCTGCGGACGGTGGGTCAGCTCGTCGGTGGCGTTGGCGGCCCGGTTGGATCGACCGTCGGCAGCCTGCTCGGCGGCCCAGGGTCGGGCACCAACACAGCTTCAGGCGCGTCTGCAAAGGGCACCCACCGCGGGTTGCTCGGCAGCCTGCTCGGCCTCACCGGCAACTGAGCCGAGCCTTCGCAAGCCAGCTCGGCTAGAGCTGCTGGTCGAGCCAGCGCAGCGCGGAGACCTGAACCTCGGCGTCGTGCTGGAGCGAGCGATGGTCGCCGCCGGGAACGACGATCAGCTTGCGCGGGTCCGCCGCCCGCGCGTAGAGCTCCTCGGACTGCGTCCAGGGAATCGAGTCGTCGCCGCGGGCGTGCATGATCAGCAGCGGCTTGGCGCCGATCCGCTCGACCGCGGCGCGGACGTCGTGTGAGGCCAGCCAGGCCTCCAGCGGCTCGCGCTCGACCCGCATCTCGTACTCGCCCCGGCGCAGGCCCCGCAGCAGCTGCGACTCGGCGGCCGGGCAGATCGCGATCACGCCGGCGACGCCTGGCGAGGTCGCCGCGTGCAGCGCCAGGTAGCCGCCCATGCTCGACCCGCGCAGCGCGACCCGGCGCTGGTCGACCCCCTCTGTCGTGGCCAGCAGGTCGACCATCAGCATGACCTCGGCCGTCGCCGTGCCTGAGAGGGCGCCGTCGGAGGAACCGTGGCCGCGGGCGTCGAAGGCCAGCGCCGCCCAGCCGTTGGCCGCGGCAAGGCGCGAGAAGTCAGCGTGGTTCTCCTTGCGCGAGCCGGCGCCGTGGAGGATGACGATGCCCGGCCAGGGCGGCTCGGAGTCGGGCAGCCAGATCTCGTAGGCGAGGCCGAGGTGAGCGCCGATCCGCGTCGGCAGGGTGGGGGTGGGATGGCCCATGCGGGGATTGTCCCCAAACTCGTCAGAATCCTCGGCCCATGCCCGGCGCCCAGAAAGACGCAGCCGCTGCGGTCGCCGCCGCGGACGGCCCCAGGCACGACCCCGTCGCCGCCTCGTCGGTCTATCCGCAGGGCAGCCGCGTCAACGAGCACGGCCATCTCGAGGTCGGCGGCTGCGACGTAGTCGAGCTGCTCGCCGAGCACGGCAGCCCCGCCTACATCTACGCCGAGGACGACATCCGCGCCCGCGCCGGCGCCTACCTGGACGCCTTCAGCGCTCGCAGCGACGACTTCGAGGTCCTCTTCGCGAGCAAGGCGCTGCCCTGCACCGCCGCCTACGCCACCTTCGCCGAGCTCGGCCTGTCGGTGGACGTCGCCTCCGGCGGCGAGCTGGCGATGGCGCTGGCCGGCGGCTTCGACCCGGCGCGGATCTACATGCACGGCAACAACAAGACCGAGCACGAGCTGCGCGAGGCGATCGCCGCCGGCGTCGGCCATCTGATCGTCGATTCCTTCGACGAGATCGAGCGGCTCGAGCGCCTGCTCGCCGAGGCCGGCGCCAGCCAGGACGTGATGATCCGGGTGACGCCGGGGATCAAGGCCTCTACCCACAGCTATGTCCAGACCGGCCAGCTCGACTCGAAGTTCGGCTTCGGCATCGAGGATGGGCTCGCCGAGGAGGCGGTGCGCCGCGTCGTTGCCTCCGAGCGGCTGACCCTGGTCGGTCTGCACGCCCACATCGGCTCGCAGATCTTCGAGCTCGAGCCCTACACGAAGGCGATCGAGGTTCTCGCCGACTTCAGTCGCATCGGCGGCTTCGAGATGCGGATCGTCAACGTCGGCGGCGGCCTCGGCATCGCCTACACGGCCGAGGACGAGCCGCCCTCGATCGAGGACTACGTCGACGTCAAGGTGCGCGGCGTCGAGCGCGTCTTCGACCCGGTGCCGCGGATCCTGATCGAGCCGGGCCGCTCGCTGGTCGGCAACGCCGGCGTCACCGCGTACACCGTCGGCACGGTCAAGCAGATCCCCGGCGTGCGGACCTACGTCGCCGTCGACGGCGGCATGTCCGACAACCTGCGGCCGATGCTCTACGGCTCCCGCTACGAGGCGCTGATCGCCAACCGCGCCGGCGAACCGGCCCAGACGCCGGCGACGATCGCCGGCATGCACTGCGAGTCGGGCGACATCCTCGTCCGCGACACGCTGCTCGCCGAGCCCGCCGTCGGTGACGTCCTCGTCACGCCGGCGACGGGCGCCTATGGCTACTCGATGGCCAACAACTACAACGGCGTGCCGCGGCCGCCGGTGATCTTCTGCCGCGACGGCCGGGCGCGCGTCGTCGTCAGGCGCGAGACCTACGCCGACCTGATGGTGCGGGACGCATGAGCGCCGTCGCCCGGATCGGGCTGCTCGGCTGCGGCACCGTCGGCGGCGCCTTCGCCGAGATGCTGGGCCAGCGTGCCGCCGCGATCGAAGCTGCCACCGGCCGCCGCCCCGAGCTGGCGGGGGTGCTGCGGCGCAGCGAGGGCGACTTCGGCGAGATCCTCGCCGCCTCCGACGTCGTCGTCGAGCTGATCGGCGGCATCGAGCCGGCGCGCGAGCACGTCCTCGCGGCGCTCGCCGCCGGCAAGCCCGTGGTGACCGCCAACAAGCAGCTGATCGCCCGCCACGGCGACGAGCTCTTCGAGGCGGCGCGGGCCGCGGGCGTCCAGCTGCGCTTCGAGGCCGCGGTTGCCGGGGCGATCCCGGTGATCCGCGTGATCCAGGAGAGCCTCGGGGCGACCGAGATCGAGAAGGTCTTCGGCATCGTCAACGGGACGACCAACTTCATCCTCACGGAGATGGCGAAGACCGGCGCCGCCTACGCCGACGCGCTGGCCCGCGCCCAGGAGCTGGGCTACGCCGAGGCCGATCCGACCGAGGACGTCAACGGCGCCGACGCCGCGGCGAAGATGGCGATCCTCGCCCGGCTCGCCTTCCACACCCCGGTCAGCCTCGACGAGGTCGCCTACGAGGGGATCGAGCAGATCCGCCCCGACGACCTCGCCTACGCCAAGGAGCTTGGCCTGTCGCTGAAGCTGCTCGGCGTGGCCGAGCGCCTCGGCGACAAGATCAGCGTCCGCGTCTTCCCCTGCTTCCTCTACGGCGGCCACCCGCTGGCGCCGGTCGAGGGCGCCTTCAACGCCGTCATGGTCGAGGCGCCGGCGATCACCGAGATCACGATGTCGGGCCCGGGAGCGGGGGGGACCGCGACGGCGTCGGCGGTGCTCGGCGACGTCACCTCGATCCTCGCCCAGAGCGAGCGTCAGTCGGCGCCGATCCACGAGCTGAGCGAGAAACTGGCGATGTCCCACGATGTCGCCTCGTCCTTCTACCTGCACCTGGAGGTGGCCGACCGCCCGGGCGTGCTCGCCAAGGTCGCCGACGTGCTAGGCCGCAACGAGATCTCGGTCAAGAGCGTCGTTCAGCGTGGCCTCGGCGACGACGCCCGCCTGGTGATGGTCCTGCACGAGACGCCCGAGGCGCGCTTCCGCCAGGCCCTCGACGAGCTCGGCGGCCTCGGCGAGCTGCGCTCGCCGCCGCGGTCGCTCCGCGGCATCGAAGAGGTCTTCACCTGAGCTGCCCGAGCCGCGGCGGTGCGCCAGGCCGCTGCCGCTGATCGAGCGCTACCGGGACTCGCTGCCGCTCGAGGCCGGCGACCCCGTCGTCACCCTCAACGAGGGCTCGACGCCGCTGATCCACTCCGAGCGGCTGAGCGAGCGGATCGGCGCCGTCGCCTACCTCAAGTTCGAGGGAGCGAACCCGACCGGCAGCTTCAAGGACCGCGGCATGACCGTCGCCGTCTCGCGCGCCAAGGGCGCCGGCGCCGAGGCGATCATCTGCGCCTCGACGGGCAACACGGCGGCGAGCTGCGCCGCCTACGCGGCGCGGGCGGGAATGCGGGGCGCCGTGATCGTCCCCGAGGGAAAGATCGCCGTCGGCAAGCTCGCCCAGGCGCTGATGCACGGCGCCCGGGTGATCGCGCTGCAGGGCAACTTCGACGAGGCGCTGACGATCGTCCGCGAGCTGGCCCAGCGCCACCCGATCGAGCTCGTGAACTCGGTCAACCCCTACCGGATCGAGGGCCAGAAGACGGCCGCGTTCGAGGTCCTCGACGAGCTCGGCGAGGCGCCCGGCGCGCTGGCGATCCCGGTCGGCAACGCCGGCAACGTCACCGCCTGGTGGAAGGGCTTCTCCGAGCGCGGCGAGCGGCCGCTGCTCTACGGCTTCCAGGCCGAGGGCGCGGCGCCGCTGGTCCTTGGCCACCCGGTCGAGCGACCGGAGACGGTCGCCTCGGCGATCCGGATCGGCAACCCGGCCCGCTGGGAGGAGGCGATGGACGCCTTCACCGCCTCCCACGGCCGCGTCGCCGCGGTGAGCGACGAGCAGATCCTCGACGCCTACCGCTGGCTCGCCGCCAGCGAGGGCGTCTTCTGCGAACCCGCGTCGGCGGCCTCGGTCGCCGGCCTGCTCGCCCACGGCCTGCCGGTGATCGAGGGCGACCCGCCGCCCGAGAGCGTCGTCTGCGTCCTCACCGGCCACGGCCTCAAGGACCCCGACACGGCGCTCGGCAAAGCCCCGTCGGTGATCGGCTGCGAGAACGACGTCGCCGCCGTCGAGCGGGCGGTGTTTGGCTGAGGCGCGAACGCACGCGACAACTAGGCACAGAGACGTGACGTTTAACTGAGGCTCCGCGCGATACCCATCGGCTGCTCAACCGCAGAGTTGGACCGCCATGGAGTCGGGCGAGCAGCCAATATGGGAAACAAGAGATCCCAGCGGTCGAAGAGTGGTGCTGTTGCCGAGCGACTGGTCCTACGTCTCGCGGAAACCGGATCGAGGCTTGACAGAAGCGATCCTGTTGGATGTCATCCGCGCTCCGGATATCGAGCGGCCCGACCCCGATCCGCGTTGCCGCAGGTACTACAAGCGCCATGTCGGTCCATCGACCTGGCTGCGGGTCGTCGTACGATATGAGCACGGTGAAGGACGCGTCTACAACGCATTTCCCAATCGCAAGCTGCCGATGAGGGACCGAACATGACAATTCACGCAGGCCCATACGAGTTCACGGCGCTGGACTACAACTCGCAGTCCGACCTGCTCGACCTCTCGATTGACGGTCGCTGGGGTGTCGGCGACGAAGAGACGCCGGAGGGCCACTGGTGGTTTGTCGCAGGGGATGGCTCCGATGAGATCGTCGCCCTGCAGCTGCTGAAGCCGCGGGAGCGCTTGGAAGCTTTGGGCGCAGTCGTCGTCACGCTTCCAACTGGCGAGCAGGTCACGGTCGAGGGCATCGAGAATGCCCTGACGCTGCCAGCCTAGGCACGTCTCGTGCCGGCTCGGTGGCGCGGGCCGAGGACAGCCGCCCGGGGCGCAGGCGTCCCAGCCTCAGCGCCGGCGGACGACCGTCACCGTCGCCTCATCCGGTGCGCAGCCGCTCTTCGCCGCCTTGGCGACCTTCTTGCCGGGGCTGCTGAAGCGGTGGCTGATGTGGGCGACGCCGGTTGAGCCCGTCGTGGCGCTCTCGCCGCCGAGGCGGACGGTGGCGCCGCTGCGGCAGCTCGTGCTCGCCGAGCTGACGCTGAGGCGGAAGTTGTAGGTCTTGCCGGTCCGCGCCTCGCGCGGGCTGACCGTCAGCTTCATCACCGGCGGCGGCGGCTCGGGGCGCAGCTGGAAGATCGCGGGCGGGCCGAGGTTGCCGGCGTTGTCGACGGCGCGGACGGCGATGTAGCGCTTGGCGCCGCTTGGCACCTGGAAGGTCTGCGCTGCGCCCGGATCGGCCGGCGCCGGCGGGCCGCTGACGCTCTCGGCCTGGTCGTAGCTCGGCGGCGTGATCCGGCTGTCGGACTGGACGATCTCGTAGTGGTCGGCCTTGCCGGCGTACCAGTCGTCTCCCGGCGCCTTCCACGAGATCGTGTTGTGGTCGCCGGAGAGCTGGGCGTCGCGCAGCGCGCCGGGCGGGCGCGTGTCGCTGCCGTAGTGGCCGCTGTTGCGCTCGTCGTGGCGGACCGACCACCACTCGTCGTTGCCCGCGGTCGTGCCGTCGGTGTTCCAGGCGTAGAGGTAGCCCTCACGCGTCGTCGCCACCAGCTCGACCTTGCCGTCGCCGTCGAGGTCGCCAACGGTCGGCGAGCCGAGCAGCCAGCCGGACTGGAACTTCGGGAAGCCGGCGGCCTGGCCGCCGCCGAAGGCGAAGCCGTGGAGCGCCGAGGAGTCGCCGCCGGCGAGGATCTCGGCGCTGCCGTCGCCCGTGACGTCGGCGATCGTCGGCGAGCCGAGGAAGTTGAGGCCCTGCTGCTTGGCGGGGAAGCCAGGCATCACGGCGCCGCTCTGGGCGTCGAAGGCGCGCATGTAGTTGCTGATCGCGACGCCGCTGCCGGCGGTGACCAGGGAGCCGGCGACGCTGGCGCCGCCCGAGCCGGGCTCGGCCATCGTCAGGTTGTCGCCGGGGCCGAAGTGGCCGAAGGCGCCCGAGGTCGTGAAGTTGACCGGGACGTCGGTTGGCAGGTTGCCGTTGAGGAAGCCGGTCAGCTGGTCCGGCGAAGCCTGGCGCTGCAGCGCGTCGACGACGACCGGGTCGGGCTCGGGGCCGTAGACGGTGCCGACCGAGCCGTCGCCCTTGATCTGGTAGCTGGGCGAGAAGATCACCGGCGAGGTCTCGAGCTCGTCTGAGCCGTCGCCGTTGACGTCGGCCGAGATCGGCGAGTTGGTGCCCTCGGTGATCGCCTCCTGGGCGGAGCCGTAGTAGATGATGATCCCCTGGACGTTGTTGGGGAAGCCGTTGACGGGCGAGCCGTCGGCGTGGAAAGCATGCAGGTGGGAGACACCACCGGGCTGGATGTCGCCGCCCTGCGCGTCGCCGTACTGGCTGCGGACGACGATCTCGGGATGGCGGTCGCCGTCGAGGTCGGCGATCGTCGGCGGCGTGTCGAGCTTGTGGTCCTGGATGACGATCGAGTTGCCGTTGCCCGGCTGGTAGCCGTCGGGCAGCTTGACCTCGACCGGCCAGCCGGGGAAGTCGCTGCCGTCGGTGCGAAAGACGTGGATCCGCCCGTCGCCAGCCGTCTGGACGACCTCGAGGTGACCGTCGCCATCGAGGTCGGCCATCACCGGCGGCGAGATCGCCGCCTGGATCGGGACCCGCGTGAATGGCAGGTCCGGCCGCGGGATCGCCGGCTTGCTGACGCCGGCGTCGAGCGCCCGCGGCCAGCCGGGCAGCAGTGCGCCGTGGCTGTCGAAGAGGTACTCGTGGCCGCCGACACTGGCCACCGCGACCTCGAGCGTGCCGTCGTGGTTGACGTCGCCGACGGCGACCGAGAAGAGGACCGACTCGTAGCCGGGGCTGAGGCCGGGGTGGGCCTTGGTCACCTGGACCGCCGTCGTGTGAGCCGGCCAGCCGGGCAGCTCGTTGCCCGTAACGGGGTCGATCGCGTGGATGACGCCGTCGCTGTCGCCGAAGACGATGTCGAGGCGCCCGGTCCCCTGGAGATCGACGAGCTGCGGCTGGGCGATGCCGTCGTGGTCGCCGAGCAGCTTCGGGAAGCCTTCGCGGATCGAGGGGTCGTGGGTGACGGCGATCGCCCGCCGCTCCTCGGCGAGGCGGCCGTTGGCGTCGGTGACCCGGACGCGGATCGTGACCGTGTACTGGTCGTTGGTCTCGAGCGTCTTCGTGCTCGAGAGGTGGAAGGGGTTCTGGGCCTGGTCCCAGAACGACGCCGGAACCTGGCTGAGGTCGATGTTGCCGAGCGTGCCGTCCTTCGCCGTCGTGCCGGTCGCGGCGGTGTGGAAGGCGGCGTCAGCCGGCTCGGCGCCGGGCGCGAACTCGAGCTTCCAGCCCTGCACGCTCGAGCGCGGCGCCTCGACGTGGCCGGTCACCGCGACGCTCTGCTGGGCCGGCTTCGACGGGTCGAAGACGCGGTACCACTCGGGCGAGTCGATCCAGGCCTCGGGCGGGATCTGGTTGTCGTGAACCTTCTTCAGCGCCTTCCAGAGGTTGGGCCGGCCGTAGCCGTACTGCATGTTCCAGTTCGAGTTGGCGTTGCCCTCCCAGCCGAGCGGCGGGTTGGGGTTGCCGGTGATCGGCGAGGCGGTGTCGCGGACGATCTGGATCGCCTCCGAGTTGCTCAGCGGCGTGTTGATCAGATGCTGGGCGGACGCCTCCTTGCCCTCGGCGATGACCAGCGCCAGGGCGCCGCCGACCGTCGGCGTCGACTCTGAGGTCGAGCCGCCCTGGGTCGCGACCGAGAACATGTTGTGCGTGCCCCATGAGGTCAGGCCGGAGCGGGCACGGTAGGTCGTCGTGATCGCGTTGGCCTCGGGCCCGGGGATGTTCTGCGAGTTGGTGACGACGCCGTTGCCGGGCAGCACGTGCTCGTGGAACATCCCGCCCTGGTGGTCGATCGAGTTGAAGTCGTTCGACGCCTCGACCATGACGATGTCGTGGTCCCAGCAGTACTGCACGGCCTGGGCCATGAAGGTCGAGTAGCCGAGGTCGGCGGTGACCGAGACGATCACGTCGGTCTTCATGTCGGCGGCGTAGAGCCAGGCCTCGGCGAGCTGGTAGGAGGCGTCGAGGGCCTCGGCGCCTGCCTTGACAGGCAGCAGCCGGCAGCGCGGGCAGACGCCGACGCCCTGGTGGCCGTTGTTGACCTCGGCGGCCGCCTGCTTTTGCTGGCCGTTGGCGTGGCCGTAGGCGGAGTCGAGGGTCGCCGGGTCGTTCTGGTCGTTGTAGAAGTCCCAGCCGGAGATGTCGTCGACGTAGCCGTTGGCGTCGTTCTCGGCGCCGTAGCCGTCGTGGCCGTCGGAGAACTTGACGATCAGGTCCTCGGGGTCGAGGACGCCGTTGCCGTTGCTGTCGCCGGTGTCCGCCGGCTGCGGCCCCACCCGGCCGTCGCAGGCGTAGTCGACGACGTTGAAGGAGCCGTCGCCGTTGGCGTCATAGGCGTTGACGTAGCTGGCGCATGTCGGCGTCGTATTGGCGACCGGGACCGGGGCGGCGCGTGCGTGGTTGGGAACCGGCAGCTCGGCCCTGTTGATGAAGACGCGGTTGGCGAGCTCCTCGGCGTCGCCGTTTCGCCAGTTGATCCCGCCCTCGACGTAGGCGATCAGCGTCTGGTCGTTGCCGGCGGTGTAGTCCTTCCAGGCCTTGTCGGTCGACATCCCGGAGGCGTTCTCGGGGTCGGTCGCGCCCGGGGCGCACTGGGGCATGAACGAGTAGTGGTGGTGCTCCTCGTCGTTGACCGAGTTCTGGAAGCACTTGTCGGGCGTGCCCTCGGCCGGGGCGTAGCTGGGGTCGTTGGGGGCGTCCTGCGGGAACGCCGCCCGGGCCACCGCGGCAAGCGACAGCATCAGCGCCAGGGCGCCGATCAGCGCTGCGACCCTCCTGCGGCCGCGGCGCCAGCCTTTCTCCCGATGGCCCCGCACGACCTGAACAACGTAGCGCACCGCATGGCGCCCGGCGCCGATCTGGCGCCGAGCGGGATCTGGCAAGCTCAACCACGATGAGCGACGCGCCGCGTGTCGAGCTGCTCTGGTGGCGGCAATGCCCCTCCTGGGAGCGGGCACTGGCCGAGCTGCGCGAGGAGATGCAGGCCGCCGGCCTCGACCCCGACTCGATCGAGATGCGCGAGGTGCTCGCCGAGGAGGACGCCGTCGCCGAGCGGTTCATCGGCTCACCGACGATCCGGATCGACGGCGAGGACATCCAGCCGCCCGGCGACAATCCCGTCGGGCTCGCCTGCCGCGTCTATCGCCGGCGCGACGGCCGTGTCTCGCCGCTGCCCGATCGCGCAGACCTCCGCGAGGCCCTGACCGCCGCCGCGAATGCGAGGATCTGAGCGTGGACGGCGGAGTGGCGGCCAAGTGAACCTGGGGGAGCGACCGCAGCCGTTCGAGCTGCCGGCCGCGGCTGGCAGCTCCGAGGCGCTGGAGGTCGACGGCGCCGCAGCCGCGGTCGCCACGGTCGTCTACTGGACCTGCAACCACTGCCCCTACGCGCTCGCCTGGGAGGACCGCATCCACGCGGTCTCGCGCGACTACGCCGATCGCGGCGTCCGCGTCCTGGCGATCAACTCCAACGACGCCGAGCGCTACCCGCTCGACTCCTTCGAGGCGATGGCCGAGCGCGTCGCCCGCGAGGACTGGCCCCATCCCTACCTCCACGACGAGAGCCAGGCGGTCGCCCGCGCCTGGGGCGCCGTCAAGACACCCGACGTCTTCGTCCTCGACGCCGATCTGCGGCTGCGCTATCGCGGCGCGCCCGACGCCGACTACGAGGACCCGGCCCAGGACGCAGCCTGGCTGCGCGGCGCGCTCGACGGGATCCTCAGCGGCGCCGAGCCGGCCCCGGCCGAGACCGACCCGGTCGGCTGCACGATCAAGTGGAAATGACCCCGGGGGCGGCGTGACGAGCCGCAAGCGGATCGTCAAGGTGCCGGCCTCCTCGGCCAACCTCGGCCCCGGCTATGACGTCCTGGCGGCGGCGCTGACGCTGCAGCTCGAGCTCGAGGTGACCGAGACGGGCGAGTTCTCGGTCGACGCCGGTGACCTCGACGTCGCCGGCGATCGCTCCAACCTCTGTGTGCGGGCGTTCGAGTCGCTGCATCCCGCCGACGGGCTGAGCTTCCGCATCCGCAGCGAGATCCCGCTGGCCCGCGGCCTCGGCTCGAGCGCGGCGGCGATCGTCGCCGGCCTCGCCGCCGCCGACCACCTCTACGAGCTGGCGCTGGGCCCAGACGAGCTGCTGGTCCACGCGACCGAGCTCGAGGGCCATCCCGACAACGTCGCCGCGGCTATCTACGGCGGCTTCGTCGCCTGCTCGGTCGAGGACGGCAGGCCGGTGGCGGCACGCTTCGCGCCGCCGAGCGAGCTCGAGACGATCGCCGTCATCCCCGCCGAGGAGGTGCCGACCGACAGGGCGCGGGCGGCGATACCGGCGGAGATCCCGCTCGCCGACGCCGTCGCCAACGTCGCCGCCGCGTCGACGCTCGTACTGGGCCTGCAGACGAGCGACCTCAACCTGATCCGGCGGGGCCTGCGCGACCGCATCCACCAGCCGCGCCGCGCCCATCTCTACCCGCGTTCGATGGAGCTGGTCGAGGAGGCCCAGTCGCTCGGCGCCCTCGGCGCGACGGTCTCCGGCGCCGGGCCGACCGTCCTCTGCTGGACGACGTGGGGCGAGGCCGGCAAGGTCGCCGAGGCGCTCAGGGGTCGGGTCGCCGGCTGGGCCGAGGTCCAGCGCCTGCCGTTCTCGCCGCTGGGCATGGACGTGCCTGAGCTTTAGGCGCCGGTTCGCCGCCATTCAGCCACTCTCGGGCGTAACGGCCCGCCCAGGGGGTACTTTGGATAGGCGGATGGCAGCGATCGCGACCGAAGAGATCGAGCTCCACGGCCATCGGGTCAGCTTCTGCCACGGCGGCAGCGGCCCGCTGATCGTCCTGATCCACGGCATCACCGGCAGCTCGCGGACCTGGCGCGAGGTGATGCCCCTGCTGGCCGAGGACTTCACGATCGTCGCGCCCGACCTGCTCGGCCACGGCGCCTCGGCGAAGCCGCAGGGCGACTACTCGCTCGGCGCCTACGCCAGCGGCGTCCGCGACCTCGTCGGCATGCTCGGCTACGACCGCGGCACGATCGTCGGCCACTCGCTCGGCGGCGGCATCGCGCTGCAGTTCGCCTACCAGTTCCCCGAGCGGACCGAGCGCATGGTCCTGGTCTCGAGCGGCGGCCTCGGCCGCGGCGTCAGCCCGGTCCTGCGCGCCGCCTGGCTGCCGGGCTCCGAGCTGGTGCTACCGCTGCTCTGCTCGCGCCAGCTGCTGGGAGCGGGGGAGGCGGTGTCTCGTTTCTTCGGCCGTCTCGGCATGACGGCGGGGCCCGACCTCGCCGAGATGGCGACCGGCTTTGCCTCGCTCGGCGACGCCGAGGCCCGACGAGCCTTCATCCACACGATCCGCGCTGTCATCGACCTCGGCGGTCAGCGCGTATCGGCCAGCGACCGCCTCTATCTCGCCGCCGCGCTGCCGACGCTGATCGTCTGGGGCGACCGCGACCAGATGATCCCCGCCGATCACGGTCAGGCCGCCCACGCGGCGATCCCCGGCAGCCGCTTCGAGCTCTTCGAGGGGGCCGGGCACTTCCCCCACCTATCCGACCCGCGACGCTTCGCCGCCGTCCTGCGCGAGTTCATCGAGTCGACCGAGCCGGGCAGGCTCGGCGACGATGTCCTCAGGCAGCTCGGCCGTCAGGGTCCTCGGAAAGCGGCCGCCACGGCTTGATCGTCGGCTCGGCCGGCTCCTGCTTCAAGGGCTCCTCCGCTGAGGGCTCCCCCGGCGAGGGCCCGGCCGGCGAAGCCTCGACCGGCGCCGCCGGCGCCTGGATCGCCTCGCGGATCTCCTCCTCCTCGGCCTCGATCTCGCCCTCCGCGCTGATCTCGTCGAGCAGGCCGCGGCGCAGCTTCTCGACCCGGCGCCGGGGCTCATCCATCTCGAGCCGCTCCAGCAGCTCGATCGCCAGGTCGACGTAGTCGAGGCCTCGTGAGGGGCGGTGGTCGAGGATCGGCACGCCGCGCTCGGTCGACTCGGCGTAGGCGACCGAGCGGGCGATCACCGTGCGGCAGACCTGCTCGCCGAAGTAGGCCTCGAGGGCCTCGAGCGTCCGCCGCGCGTGCGAGCTGCGCATGTCGGCCATGTTGAGGACGATGCCGAGGACGTTGAGCTCGGGGCTGAGGTGCTCGCGGGCGAGGTCGGTGACCTGGAGCGCCTGCTCGACGCCCTGCAGCGAGAAGTACTCGGCCTGGGTCGAGAGCAGAGCGTGGTCGGCGGCGACGAGCGCGTTGACGGTCAGCAGGCCGAGCGTCGGCGGGCAGTCGAGGAAGACGAAGTCGTAGCGCCGCTTGGCCTCGCGCAGCGCGTTTCGCAGCGTCATCTCGCGGCCGACCTTGCCCGCCAGCATCAGCTCGGCCTCGGCCAGCGTCAGGTTGGAGGGGATGACGCCGCGGTGGATCGCGTCGACCGCCCGCGCCCGTCCCGCCAGGACGTCCGACAGCGTCGGCTCCGCCTCGGGATCGACGTCGAAGTAGTCGCTGAGGTTGCCCTGGGGGTCGACGTCGATCGCCAGGGCGTCGATCCCGACCCGCGAGAGGACGTCGATGAGCGAGCGCACCAGCGTCGTCTTGCCGGTGCCGCCCTTCTGCGAGAGGACAGCGATCGTTTGAGCCACGCGGCGACTATACGAGCCGGCCCGCCTATAATCCCCGTTCGTTCGTCACCCGTCGCGCGCCCGCTCGAAGAAGGCGTGGAACCCGGGAGGTTCAGGTTTTGACTCGCAGCTCGTCCAACGAGCGAGGCCAATCGGTCCCTCGCTACTCGCCTGAGAAGGCCTACAAGCCGCGCGTGTCGCCGCCCAGCGTCGAGGACAAGGACGCCTGCGCGATCTACGCCTCGGTCCGCAAGGACGCGACGCCCAGCCACGCGCCTGTCGCGCTCGCGCTGACGGCGCTGCAGAAGATGCTCCACCGCGCCGGCAACGTCGACGGTGAGGGCGACGGCTGCGGCGTTCTCGTCGACATCCCGCGCAAGATCTGGGCCGAGGAGGTCCGCAGCGGCGGCCACAACCCGGCGCTGGCGCTGGAGGCCGGCTTCGCCGTTGCCCATGTCTTCATCGAGCGCTCCCAGGACCTCGACCGGGTTCGCCACGACGCCCGCGAGATCCTCGGCAACGGCGGCTTCCGCGTCCTCGGCGAGCGGCTCGACGCCGTCAACTCGGCGGCGCTCGGGCCGACCGCGCGCGAGGATGAGCCGCACTTCTGGCAGATCGGCGGACTGATCGCCGACGTCGACAACGGCGAGCGCGTCCTCTTCGACCTGATGGTCGAGCTCGAGCGCCAGCTCGACGTCCACATCCCGTCGCTGTCGTCCGCGAGCTGCGTCTACAAGGTGATGGGGGCGCCGACCGTCCTCGGCGAGTACTACCCCGACCTCACCGACGAGCGCTTCGAGACCGTTAGCGTCCTCGGCCACAACCGCTACTCGACCAACACCTGGCCCTCGTTCAAGCGCGTTCAGCCGTTCGGCGTCCTCGGCCACAACGGCGAGATCAACACGATCGCCCAGCTGCGCCAGGAGGCCGTGATGCTCGGCGTGCCGATCCAGCCGGGCTCCTCGGACTCCCAGGACCTCAACCGCACGATCGAGACGCTCGTCCGCCGCCGCGGCTTCAGCCTTGCCGAGGCGCTGGAGATGGTGCTGCCGCCGATCGTCGTCGAGATCAGGGCGATGCCCGAGGAGATGCACCGCTTCTACATGTACATGCGGCAGACGATGGGGCCGTTCTCACAGGGCCCGGTCGCCCTGGTCTCGCGCCACGGCGACGAGTGCGTCTTCTCCGCCGACGCGCTCGGGCTACGGCCGCTGTGGCAGATCGAGACCGGCGACGACTTCGTCTTCAGCTCCGAGCCCGGCGTCGTCTCGGTCCACGACATGGTCTCGGAGCCAAAGCCACTCGCTCCCGGCGAGAAGGTGCTCGTCGGCTCCGACCGCGATCAGCGGCGCTCGACGCTTCATCCCCACGATGAGCTGCAGCGGATCGTCCGCCAGCGCTGGCTCGAGCGCGCCGGGGTCGACGACGCCGGGCCCTATGACCGCGCCCTGAAGACCGGCGGGCCGCTGCAGGGCCACGAGATCCCCGGTTACGAGAAGGCCGGTCCCTCCGAGCCGGTCAAGGTCGACGATCGCGTCCTCGCCGGCTTCGGCTGGCAGCGCGATGACGTCAAGCTCGTCCAGCAGATGGCCTCCAACGGCGCCGAGCCGATCGGCTCGCTCGGCTACGACGGCCCGCTGGCGGCGCTCTCGCCCGAGCGCCAGAACCTCGCCGACTACTTCAAGGAGACCGTCGCCGTCGTCACCAACCCGGCGATCGACCGCGAGCGCGAGATCGAGCACTTCTCGACTCGCACCGTCCTCGGCCGCCGGCCGGCGATCGACGACCCCGCCACCGACACCAAGACCGTCGAGACCTCCTTCCCGCTGATCCTCGGCGGCCATCACGAGATGGCGCCGCTCTCCGACGAGGTCTACCGCAAGATCGCCCGCGACCACAAGACCTACCTGCTCGAGGACCTCTGGGAGGCCTTCGGCAATCGCGCCGACGCTCTCGACATCTCGCTGCTGGAGTCGGAGACGACCAAGGGCGCGATCGAGCGGCTCAAGCAGGAGGCGGTGCGCAAGGTCCGCGACGGCGCCGAGCTTCTGGTTCTGACCGACCGCATCGTCTACGGAGGCGAGCGCCGCTACCTCGATCCGCACCTCGCGACCTCGGCGGTCGACCAGGCGCTGAAGCAGTTCCGCGTCGAGCCTGGCGAGGAGAATCTGCGCCGCCGCTGCGGCATCGTCCTGCGCTCGGCGGCGATCCGCAACGTCCACGATGTCGTCGTCGCTCTCGGCCTCGGCGCCAACGCGGTCTGCCCCTACGTGATGCTCGAGGTGATCTGCGTCGAGGACTACCGCCAGGACGTCGACAACCTCTGCGCGGCGCTGCGCAAGGGGATGGAGAAGGTGATCTCGACGATCGGCATCCACGAGGTCCGCGGCTACGCGCGCCAGTTCTCCTCGATCGGCCTCAAGCCCGAGCTCGCCGAGATCTTCCAGTCCGAGCACTTCGCCGCCTCCGCGCGGGCCGGCGTCGGCTTCGCCGAGCTCGACGGCGACACCGACGAGCGCCACCTGATCCTCAAGGGCGAGACCGAGGCCAAGCCGGCGAAGACGTTCCGCTTCTACCCCAAGGTCTACAAGGCGGCGATCGCTGCGGCGACGGGCGCCGGCGACTACGCCGAGTACTCGGCCAAGGTTCGCGAGCTCGAGAAGCAGAGCCCGATCTCGATGCGCCACATCACCGGGCTGCGCTCGGACCGCGAGCCGATCGACCCGGCCCAGGTCGACACCGGCGTCGGCCATCACGACTACCCGGTCGTGATCAGCTCGATGAGCTTCGGCTCGCAGTCGGAGCCGGCCTTCCGCGCCTACGCCCAGGCGGCGAAGGCGATCAACATCCTCTGCATCAACGGCGAGGGCGGCGAGATCCGCGACATGTACGGCCAGTTCCGCAAGTGGCGCGGCCAGCAGGTCGCCTCGGGCCGCTTCGGCGTCTCGGCCGAGATGCTCAACTCCTCCTACGTCGCTGAGATCAAGATCGGCCAGGGCGCCAAGCCGGGCGAGGGCGGCCACCTGCCGGGCAAGAAGGTCTCCGAGAAGGTCGCCGCGGCCCGTAACGCGGCGCCCGGCACCGACCTGATCTCGCCCTCGAACAACCACGACCTCTACTCGATCGAGGATCTCGCCGAGCTGATCGACGAGCTGAAGACGGTCAACCCCGACCTGCGCGTCTCGGTCAAGGTCCCGGTGGTGCCGAACATCGGCACGATCGGGCTGGGGATCGCCAAGGCGGGGGCCGACATCATCACGCTGTCCGGGTTCGAGGGCGGCACCGGCGCCGCCCGCCAGCACGCGCTGCGCCACGTCGGCCTGCCGTCGGACATCGGCACCCGCGCCGTCCACCGGGCGCTGATGGAGGCCGGCATCCGCAACCGCGTCGAGATCTGGGCCGACGGCGGCTATCGCCACGGCCACGACGTCGTCAAGCTGCACTGCATGGGGGCCAACCGCGTCGCCTTCGGCACGCTGGCGATGGTCTCGCTCGGCTGCACGATCTGCCGCGGCTGCCAACTCGACACCTGCCACGTCGGCATCGCGACCCAGATCGAGAGCGTCGAGCAGGCCCAGGAGCACGGCCTGAAGAAGTTCACGCCGCAGATCGTCGACGAGGCCGCCGAGAGTTGCGCCCGCTTCTTCCAGGGCATCGGCGAGGAGGTGCGCGAGGTCGTCGCCTCGCTCGGCTACGACCGCGCCCAGGACCTCGTCGGCCGCTACGACCTGCTCGAGCAGATCGCCTACGAGGACCGCCTCGACCTCGCCGAGCTGATCACGCCGCTGGAGGAGTACCTCGACCTCGAGCCGCTCGACCTGCCCGTCGCCGAGGAGCTGATCGAGGCGCGCGCCGAGGCCGGCCTCGTCGTCGCCAAGCCGATCCGGATGGCGCCGAAGACGGCCTCGGCCGAGATCGCCGCGCTGGCGCCTGACATCTGCGGCGGCTCGCGCGTGACCAGCGAGTTCCCCCGCCCGACCGACGCCAACGACCGCGTACTCGGCACCGAGCTGGCCGGCGCGCTCTCACGCGCCCGCATCTATGGCGACGGCCCCGAGGCCTCCGAGGACACCCTCGCCGACCTCCACTTCAACGGCGGCTCGGTCGCCGGCCAGGGCTTCGGCGCCTTCAACGCCTACGGCGTCTCGATGCGGATCGAGGGCGGCGCCCAGGACGGCGTCGGCAAGACGATGCTCGGCGGCACGATCTCGATCCTCAAGGGCAAGGGCGCCGACGGCAAGCGCCTCAACGGCTCGGTCGGCAAATCGTTCGCCTACGGCGCCCAGCGCGGCCGCCTCTTCGTCCAGGGCTCCGCCGACTCACGCTTCTGCATCCGCCTCTCAGGCGCCGATGTCGTCCTCGGCGGCGAGCCCGCCGAGCCGATCGACGACGCCCGCGGCTGCGTGGTCGATCGCGCCAACGCCAAGGGCTTCGCCTTCGAGTACATGACCTCGGGCCGCGCCGTCGTCCTCGGCGACATCGGCCCCTGGGCCTGCGCCGGGATGACCGGCGGTCGCGTCTACGTCAGGGTCAACGAGGACTGGAATCTCGACCGCGACACGATCGTCCGACGCCTCGGCGAGGGCGCGCTGGTCGAGCTCGTTCCGCTCGACCCCGAGGGCCTGCTCGACCTCGACGACCTGCTCGGCCACTACGCCGGCGAGCTTCGCGCCACCGACCAGGACGAGGAGGCCGACCGCGTCCTCGCCCTCGCCTCGGCCGCTGCGGACAACTTCCTGATGGTCGTCCCGCACAAGGTGCAGGCCGACCCGAGCATCTCGACGGAGTAGCGATCTACAGGCGCTGGGTGACTCTGCCCGAGGAGCGCGGAGCCTGCCCGATGAGCTCCACAGAACGATGGTAAGGGCGAGGAGTTTGGATGGGGAGCAGGAGCTGGCCCGAAGCCTCGGACGGTTGCGGGCACGCCCGCCCCTCAGGGGCGGTAGGTGACGCGTTCGCAGGAGGGGCTGATCTGGTCCTGCTTGTCGGCGTGAACCAGGTCGATGCCTGCGTTGCAGCGGATCACATCGAAACCGCCGCCGACGGCGAAGATCTCGTCGTCTCCCGGGCCGCCGACCAGCACGTCGTTGCCCTCGCCGGCGCGCAGCAGGTCGTCACCGGTGCCACCGCTGAGGTCGTCGTCGCCATCGCCACCGTAGAGACGGTCGTCTCCGTTGTCGCCGTTGAGGCAGTCACGCCCGCTCTGGCCGCGAAGTAGGTCATCGCCGGCAAGACCGCGGATCCGGTCGGGGCCGCTGCCGCCGACGAGCGTGTTGTTGCTCGCATCGCCGATCAGTCCATGGCCGCAGGGCCCGGGTGGAGGCGGAACCGCCACCTTGAACGACCGCGACGCCGGGCTCGGATCGCGGTTGCCGGCTGAGTCCCTGGCCGCGACCTCGAAGACGTGGTCGCCGTCGGCGAGTGGAGCCGGGGTGTGTGTTGCCCCCGGGCCCGAGCAGGAGCCGAAGGGGTCGTCGTCGACGCGACATTGGAAGGTCGAGCCGGCCTCGCTCGAGGAGAAGCCGAAGCTCGGTGTGTCGTCAGCCGTCGTGCCGCTCGGGCCTGTGTCGATCGTCGTCTGAGGGGCGATCGCAACCGTGAACGAGCGGGAGGCGGGGCTCGCGTCGAGGTTGCCGTTCGGATCCGTGGCGCGAACCTCGAAGGCGTGGTCGCCATCGCTCAGCGGCGCGGTGGTGTGGGTCGCACCAGGGCCCGAGCAGGCTTCGAACGGGTCGTCATCGACCCGGCACTCGAACGTCGAGCCGGCATCGCTGGAGGAGAACCCGAAGCTCGGGGTGTCGTCCTCGGTGTCGCCTGACGGGCCGCTGTCAATCGCGGTCTGCGGCGGAATCGCGACGGTGAACGACCGCGACGCCGGGGTCGCGTCGAGGTTGCCCGCCCGATCCGTGGCGCGAACCTCGAAGACGTGGTCGCCCTCGGCGAGTGGCGCCGGCGTGTGGCTGGCGCCGGGGCCCGAACAGGCGCCAAAGGGGTCGTCGTCTACACGGCACTCGAAGCTCGAGCCCTCCTCGTCGGAGGAGAAGAGAAAGGTGGGGGTGGCATCGTCGATTGTGCCGGCAGGCTCTGGCCCGATCGTCGTCTGGGGCGCGACGGCGACTGTGAACGATCTCGAAGCAGGGCTCTGGTCGAGATTGCCGGCCGGGTCGGTGGCACGCACCTCGAAGATGTGGCCGCCGTCGCTTAGCGGCATCGTCGTGTGAGTCGGCCCCGGCCCCGAGCAGGGCCCAAACGGGTCGTCGTCGACTCTGCACTCGAAGCTCGAGCTCGGCTCGGAGGATGAGAACCCAAACGTCGGCGTGTCGTCGGCGGTGGTCTCCGACGGCCCGGTTTCAATCGACGTCTCGGGCGGCACTCCGACCGTGAATGACCGTGACGCCGGGCTCTCGTCGACGTTGCCACTCGGGTCGGTGGCGCGAACCTCGAAGACGTGATCGCCGTCGCTCAGCGGCGCCGTGGTGTGGGTCGCACCAGGGCCCGAGCAGGCTTCGAACGAGGCGTCATCGATCCGGCACTCGAACGTCGAGCCCGCATCGCTGGAGGAGAACTCGAAGCTGGGGGTGTCGTCGTCGGTCCTGCCCGCCGGACCAGCGTCGATCGAGGTCTGGGGTGGAACAGCGACCGTGAAGGCCAGGGAGGCGGGGCTCGCGTCGACATTCCCCGCCGGGTCGGTGGCGCGAACCTCGAAGACGTGGTCACCATCGGCGAGCGCCGTGGTCGTGTGGGTCGCCCCTGGTCCCGAGCAGGCGCCAAACGCAGCGTCGTCGAGCCTGCATTCGAAGCTGGAGCCGGTCTCGCTGGAGGAGAAGCCGAAGCTGGGCGTCTCGTCATGGGTGATGGCCGATGGCCCGCTGTCGATCGACGTCTGTGGCGGAACCGCCACCGTGAATGAGCGCGATGCGGCGCTCGGGTCGATGTTGCCGGCCGGATCGACGGCCCGGACCTCGAAGACGTGCTCCCCGTCACCGAGCTGATCGGTGGTGTGGGTTTGTCCCGGGCCTGAGCAGGCGGCGAACGGGTCGTCGTCGACTCTGCACTCGAAAGACGAGCCGGCCTGCGATGACGAGAACCCGAACGTCGGCGTGTCATCGTCGATGCTGCCGCTCGGCCCGGTCTCGAGGCTCGTCTCGGGTGGGAGGACGTCGTCGATCTCCACCTCGGCCGTTGCGGTCTGCGCGTCGAGGCCGGCCGAGACAGTCGCCACGCCGGACTCGGAGCCTGCCGTCAGCATCGAGGTCGCCATCGGTCCGGTCGTCGATCTCGGCGTCTCGACGCTGCCGAGCGTGGTTGCAAAGCGGAGGCTGACACCCGTAGGGAAGAGATTGGGCGCCGGTGTCTCGCCGCCGGAGTTCTCGGCAAGGCTGGCCGTGACCGTCGAGCGCTCGCCGTTGTTCGCGATCGCAGCAGGATCGGCCGAGGCGCCCAGCAGGAGGTTGGGCTCGGCGTCGATGCTGCCGGGACCGATGCCTGCGGCGCTGCCAGGCAGGAACCCGATCGCCGAATCGCAGCCGACCTCTCCGGGACCGGCATTGCATCCCCACCAGTTGTTGTCGGCATTGATCCAGGCGGTCGGGGCGCTGACCGAGACGCCGGTTTGGTTGCCGGCGATGCGATTGAAGTGCGCCTCGAGCGCACCGAGGTAGGCCGGGGGGCCGAGATCGATGTCGGCGCCCTCCGGTGCGAGCGGCCCAAGCGTGGAGCCCCCGACGCGGATCCCGTACTCGTCACCATCGCCGTGGAGGCTGTTGCCGGTGATGCTGACGTCCTGGTTTGGGCCGAACAGCGACGGAACCTGCAGCCCTGCGGAGAAGAGCCTGACGGCGGCCGAGCCCGGCCCCGCGTTCTCGACGGTGTTGCGGGCGATGGCGACGCCGCTGTTGCCGCCGGCCAGGACGATGCCGTCGCTGCGGGGATCGATCAGCCTGTTGCCCGAGATCGTGACTGCGGATGAGTCGTAGATCCGGATCTCACTGTCGGAGACGAGGTCGTTGTCGCTGATCGTGATGCCGGAGCCGCTGCTGCCGGTGTTCAGCAGGACCGCCGCATTCGTCTGGCCCTGGAAGCGATTCTCGTCGATGGCCACATTGGAGGTGCCCATGTCGGAGTAGATGGCGTTGCCCGACGCGGCCCCCAGCGCGGTATTGGTGTCGAACAGGTTATGGCGGACGTGAGTCTCCTCCGCCGGCGCGTTGTTGAGGTAGAGGCCGAACGTGTTGCCGCGAAAGATCGTGTTGTAGACGCCGTGACCCTGCGTGCCGCCCATCAGCGCGATGCCCGCCCCCGAGAATGCCCCGGCGACGTCGCGAACCAGGAAGCCGTCGAGCTTGACTCTGTTTGCCGAAACAACGAACCCGCCGCCGTTCGGAGCGTCGGTTCCATCAAGGATGGTCTCCTCGGAGTCCGGCAACGCACGCGTCCGGGCATCGACGCCGGCCTGGGCGCCGAGCAGCGTCAGAGGCTTGTCGATCGCGACGGCTTCGCTGTAGACGCCAGGACAGACCTGGATCGTGTCGCCCGTAGCGGCCGCCTCAACGGCGGCCTTGATCGTCGTGTAGGCCGCTCCAGCGCAGGCCGAGTCGTCGTCAACGGTCAACGTCGCCGCAGCGGCGCTCTGCGGCACGCCAAGGCAGAGCCCTGTGAGCGCAGCCATGCAGACAGCTCGGCGAATCCCTCGCCACTTCCCCTTCACCGCGGGGACGGGTACCCAAATATGACGAAACAAAGAAGCGGGCCCGCTTTCGCGGGCCCGCTGGCGCTTCAACTCTTGTCGCTCGCTCTCGCGAGCGGGTGCCTCAGACCGGCAGCTTCTTGGCCTTCTTGATGCAGGCCTTGCGCTTCTTCGTGTTCTTGATCTTCTTGCACTTCTTCACGGCCTTGGCGCGCTTGCCGGTCGGCGCGGGAACGTAGTCGGCGCCCTGGCTGATCGCCGGCATTACGCCGAGGGTCAGGCAGGCGACGAACAAAGCGATCTTGGGCTTGATCTGGGTCAACGTGTGGCTCCGTTTCAAAAAGCTCGATTACAAGGGATGAAGCGCGTTGCCGGTCTTATACGCGCCCGGCAGCCAATTGCTGACAATCCGAGCGAAATCAGCGCTGCGGCCAGATCAGGCTCGTGCCCCACGGCGCCTGCGCGCGCAGCTTCGCAGGCCCCTTGACGCTCAGCTTGGTCATGAAGACCCCATCGGCCGTTCCCTGCAACCGCTTGATCGTCCGCCAGCCGTGGCGACCCTTGAGCTGGATGCTCACCGTGCCGTCCTCGAGCGCCCGTCCCCAGGCACGCAGCTTTGACTTGCCGCGGCGCTCGGTGACGAAGGGGAAGCGAAAGGCTGTGAGTGAGGGCTTGGCGGTGCCGTTACGGAGGTAGATGCCCGACTGGTAGGTCTGGGCGTAGCTCGGCGTCGGTGCCGCATCCTGGATCAGGTACCAGATCATCGTGTCGACCCCCTGGCTCCAGAGCACGTACATGCTCTCCTCCAACCAGCGGGCCTGGGTCGCGGCGGGAACGCCCTGGGGGTCTGGCGGGCTGCTGTCCCAGGAGATCTCCGTGGCCCAGACGCGCTTGCGACCGGTCGGCAGCACCCGGCCGGTGCTCTCGGCTCGGCGCAGGACGCGGACGACCTTCCAGACGTCTGGCACCGAGGCGTCGTCGGCGTTGTAGGCCTTCCAGCGCGGACCGCCGACCGAGTAGGGGTGGTGGGAGATCGCGTCGAGGTGGGCAGGGTCGGGGCAGCTGGTGGTCTTGAGCTTCTTGCCGCTGAGGCAGTAGAGGGTGCGTGCGAACAGCAGCGGCGAGATCCGCCTGCCGCCCGTGCCGAGATCGCCGAAGGGGCCGGTGCCGGCGCCGACGACGAAGTTGCTCTGGTCAGCCCCGTTTATCGGCCCCTTGACCCCGTCGTAGAAGGCGTTCAGCAGCTGGCGATAGATCAGCGGGCTGACCGCCGTCTTTCCCGACCACTGCGGCGTCAGGTAGGTCGAGAGGTTGGGCTCGTTCCAGGCCTGGTAGTAGCGAACCCTGGGCAGGAGCTTGGTCGGGTTGTCCGGGTCGAGGATTGCTCCCGAGTAGCGCTGGGCGAGGGCGTGGGCGAAGAGGCCGTACTCAGCCGGGTCCGGTCGCCATGTGCCGGCGGGGGCGCTGGCGGGCCGATTGGGCCCCTCCGCCCAGGCCGGCGCCCGATCGGCGGAGAGCAGGACCTCGAGGCCGTGGGCATTGGCGCCGCGGACCGCATCGTCGAGATAGCTCCAGTCGTAAGCGGGGTCGGCCGAGCTCGACGGGTCGACCGGTCGGCTGCCCGGCGCCAGCTGAGACCAGAAGGCCTGGATTCGCACGATGCCGGCGCCGGCATCCTCGCTGCGGCCGAACCAGATATCGCTGGACGACGAGGTATAGGCGCCCTGGTCGTAGAAGCCGGTCGTGAACGGCGCGGCTGCGCGGGCATCGGCGGCTCCCAGAAGCTGCAGTGCCGCAATCAAGGCGCAGACGGCAGCGGCGCCGGCCAGCCGGCCGGCGAGAGAGGTTGAGAGCAGCCGAGCCGGTCTGCTCATACAGCGCGCCGGCGCCGCAGGGCGACGGCTGCGCCAAGGGTGGCAACGCTTGCCAGGATGATCGGCAAGACGATGCCCATGCCTCCGGGCCCTGCCCCGGATGCTGCCCCGCCAAGTGCGTTCAGAGCGCCGGTTCCCGAGCCACCGCCGGAGGGCTCGCCGGAGCCGCCGCTGCCGCTGGCGCTTGCGCCCACCGAGCTCTGGCCCCCGGATGCCTCCGGCGCGGTCGCCGCCGCCAGCCGTGCCGCCCCAGCACCCGCGGCTCCCTGTGCCGCAAGAGCGCGCTGCGCCCGCTTGCTGAGATGACCTCCGCCGCCGCCTCCCTGGTTGGTCGGCTTGCCGCCGCCCACCGACGGAATCGTCTCCTGGTACTCGGTGACGCCGGAGTTCCCGGGCGGGGCAGTGGACCCCTTGGCAAGAGCCAGCGACGGCAGCGAGAGCGCTGCGACGAGCAGAAGACCAGCGAGGATTGTGGGCACCCTGCGCACGCTTCTCCATACGGTTGAGCCGCGACGAAGCTGACAGGCGGCCGGCGTCAGCTTCGACGACCTTTTTGCGTAAGAGACGGCAGAGAACCTTGGAGAACGCTTCCTCCCTTCCCCTGCGCAGCCGCGCGTCGAGCCTCAGCCGGGCCGCAAATCGGGTCGCAAACCGAGTCGATGCCGGCACGTCGGCCACCTGGCTCGTCCAGTTCCTGCTGATCGTCTATCTCGGCCTCAGCACCGGCGGCTTCGACCCGATCGTCCGCGGCGAGGTTGGCATCGCTGTCTGGTGGATCGTCCTGATCGGTGCCGCTGTCGGCGCCCTGCCGCTCGCTCGCATCGGCCGCGCCGGCTGGATCGCCTTCGGCCTGCTGGCGGCCTTCGTCGCCTGGACGGCGCTCGGCATCGGCTGGTCGGAGAGCGCCGAGCGCAGCGTCTCCGAGCTGGGGCGCGTTGCCGCTTACCTCGGGGTTCTGGCGCTTGCTCTGGCGCTCGGAGCGCGGTCGAGCAGCCGGCGGACGGCCTCGGCGGTCGGCTCGGCGATCGCGTTGATCGCCGGCCTGGCGCTTCTTTCGCGCCTCCATCCGGCCTGGTTCCCCGCCGATCAGACAGCGGCCTTTCTGCCTCGAGAGGGCTACCGCCTCAGCTATCCGCTCAACTACTGGAACGCGCTGGCGGCGTTGGTCGCCATCGGCCTGCCGCTGATGCTGAGCGTTGCGACCTCGGCGCGGACGCTGCTCGCACGCGCGCTGGCCGCCGCCGCGCTGCCGATGATGGCGCTGACCGTCTACTTCACCTTCTCCCGCGCCGGCACCGCGGCGGCGGTGCTGGGCCTGATCGCCTTCGTGGCGCTGGCCCGCGAGCGCGTCCTCAAGCTGGGGACGATCCTTCTCGCCGGTGCCGGCAGCGCCATCCTGATCGCCGCCGCCGATCAGCGGGACGCGCTCTCGAACCATCCCTTCACCGGCCTGGCGCACCAGCAGGGAGACAAGATGCTGGCGATGGTCCTGGTCGTCTGCGCCGGGGTGGCCCTGATCCAGGTGGGCTTGGCGCTGGCTCTGCGCCATGGTCAGGCGCCCGGATGGGCACGGCCGCAGCGGCGCACCAGCGGCGCGATCCTCGGTGCCGGCCTTGCCGCCTTGCTCGTTGTGGCGCTTGCCGCTGGCCTGCCCGGTGAGCTCTCCCAGCGCTGGCAGGACTTCAAGCAGCCGAACGCCACGCCAGGCAGCGGTGCCGGTCGCCTCGCCAGCACGGCAGGAAACGGCCGCTACCAGTACTGGCAGGCCGCGGCGAGGGCGGAGCAGACCGATCCGGTCAAGGGCCGCGGCCCCGGCACCTTCGAGTACTGGTGGTCGCGCGACGGCCAGATCCAGGGCTTCGTCCGCGACGCCCACTCGCTCTACATGCAGACGCTCGCCGAGACCGGCATTGTCGGCCTGCTTCTTCTAGGCGCGTTCCTCCTCTGGGCTCTCGGCCTCGGCGCGATTCGAGCGGTGCGAGCTGGGCCGCGGGTGCGCACCCACGCGGCGGCGATAGTGGCCGCCGGGGTCGCTTTCGCCACTGCGGCCGCGGCCGACTGGACCTGGCAGATAGCCGTGATCCCGGCCGCCTTCCTACTGCTGATGGGCGCGGCGATCAGCGCCGACGGAAACCGCGCCGCGGCGCCTGGCAGCCGGCGGCAGGCGCTCGCTTCACGAGCCATCCTCGGCGTCTGTGCCGTCGCCGCTCTCGTCGCGATCGCGATCCCGCTGGCCAGCGACGTCTCGCTGCGACAGAGCCAGGCGGAGGCAGCGGCGGGTCACCTGGGCCCGGCACTGGCCAAGGCCCGGTCGGCCGCTGCAATTCAGGGTTACGCCGCCGCTCCCAAGCTGCAGCAGGCGCTACTGCTCGAGCAGGCCGGCGATCTCAGCTCGGCAGCGACGATCGCCGGCGCCGCGACAACCGACGAGCCGACGAACTGGCGCACCTGGGCCGTGCTCTCCCGGATCGAGGCAGAGCGGGGCCGCGGCAAGCAGTCCGTCATCGCCTACGATCGGGCGAAGGCCCTCGACCCACGATCGCCGCTCTTCCAGCAATGACCGACCGCTACGACATCCGCCGCGACCTCGATCCCGCTCTCGAGCCCCAGGAGCGCGACCGGCTCGTCCGCTTCGCCGAGCGCCTTCGCGAGGACCGGCCGCTGCCCGCCGCATCGTTCCGAGGTGAGCTGCAACGGCGCTTGGAGCGCAGGCGCGAGCGCTCGATGCCGGTGGTACGGCTGCGCCGCATGGTTACGGCCTACGTCAGCTCGGGCTCGCTGTTGCTGGCCATTGGCGCCCTCGGCGTTGCCGGCGCCGGTCCCTTCGCGGCCTAGCCGCCGGCGCCTGGCTCGAGGTCTGCGTCCTCGAGTGTCGCCCTCAGCTTTCGCAGCGAGCGCGAGAGAATCTGCTGGACGTTGGCGATACTGAGCTCGAGCAGCTCGGCGATCTCCGACCCGCTGAGATCGCCGCCGAAGCGCAGGGCGATCACCTCCTGCTCACGCTGGCCGAGCTCGGCAAGGGCTGCTCCGAGCTCCGGCGAAACGCCCAGCTTCTCGTGAGGCGGCGGAGTGGGCGGGAGCTGAGTCGAGCTCTCCTCCTCGGCGATCGGCTCCTGCTGCGACGAGCGATCGCGCCGGTAATGGTCGATCAGCAGGTTGCGGGCGATCGCGATCAGCCAGGTGCGCGGCTTCGACCGACCCTCGTCGTAGCGGTCCCACGCTTTCAGCGCCCGCTCGAACGTGAGCTGGGTCAGATCCTCCGCGTCAGCTCTCGAGCTGACGCGGTAGGCGAGAAAGCCGTAGACGTCCCAGACGTGGTCGTTGTAGGCGTCGGTGAAGTCTGGGCTTGCGACCTTGGGCTCCCCTCAGGCTGGCCGCGGCTGGACTTGCGGTGTCAGGAGCCCCGGCCGCCGACACGCAGGCCTGTGGGGCCGCTGCGCTCCCCTTCGCTGCCGTAATAGCCGTAGCCGTAGCCGTAGCCATAGCGACGGCCCTTGCGGGCGCGGTTCGCCACGACCCCGAGGGTCGGGGCTCCAAGTCTCTTGAGGTGATCGCTGAGTTCGATGGCGTCGTCCCGCGTCGTCTTGCCGAAGCGGCCGACCGCGATGACGCCATCGACCAGCTTCATCAGCGGGATCGCCTCCGCTAGGACTGCGATCGGCGGCGTGTCGATGACCACCAAGTCGTATTCGGCTCGAAGCTCCTCGAGCAGCTTCGCCATCTCCTTGCTCTCCATCAGCTCGGTTGGGTTAGGAGGGGAGGCACCAGCGACGATCACGTCGAGGAAGCGGGTCTCGCCGCGGCTGCTGCCGTTGTCGCCGTCGTGCTCGTCGCCCTTCTCTCCCCGTGGCGCGATGGTGGCTTGCTGTCGGACCTGGTCGAGGGGCGTCTGCCGCGAAAGCAGCTCGGAAAGTCCGGGAATCGGCGCCAGGCCTCCGCGCTGGGCAAACGAGGCTCGGTGGAAGTCGGCTTCGATGATCAATGTCTTAAGGCCGGCGCTGGCGGCCGTCAGCGCGAGGTTCCAGGCGACGGTCGTCTTTCCGTCCGAGGGGGACGGCGAAGTCACCAGGACCGACTTGATCTCGCGATCGATATTGAAATAACGGAGCCGGGTTCGGATGAGCCTGAAGGCTTCACGCTCGGCGAAGGGAAGCTCTTGCGGAGCCCCGCTCTCTGAGACCTCGAGCGCAGCGCTCTCGGGCACCAGACCGAGAATGGGCAGTTCGAACGATTGAGTGAACTCGTCCGCGTTTCGAAGCCGGCGGTCGTGTCGCTCGCGGAATATCGCGATGAGAAAGCCGGCCCCGAGGCCAAGGATCAAGAACAGAACGGTGTTGCGCGTCGTCTTAGGCGAAGATGGCGAGGTTGGCACGTCGGCGTGCTGCACCAGCTCTGCATTGCCTGTTTGCAGGGCCTGCAGGGTTGCCAAGTTGCTGATCTGCTCGCGCAGCGCTTGACCCTCCTTGGACTGCTGCTCAGCAGCGCCCAGATGACCGAAGTCCTGCTGGACTAGCGCTCGCGCCTGGGCGATCTTGGCGCGATCCGCGCCGCGACGGAAGCTGATGTAGGTCTCAGCGAACGCGTTCGCGAGCCGCGCGGCGAACTTGGGATCGTGGTCGGTGGCCGATACGGCGATCACGTCCGAGTTTCCCTTGTTGTCGACCGATATCCGCGATCTGACCGCCGCCGTGGCCAGGCCGTGGTCGAGGCGGCGAGCGGTACGAGCGGCAACGACGGCGAGGCTGACGAGTCGCACGTTGGTCTCCGCCTCGCGGGCCGGGTCGTTGGTCACCTGGAAGCTTGGCACTCCGAACACGCGCTGGTCGAAGCCTGGGTCTCGGAAGAGCAGGCTGGCCTGCGCTGTGTATTGCTTCGTCTGCAGCAGCGAATAGGCCAGCATCGCTCCAGCCGCGATGATGCCGCAGCCCAGGATCAGGAGCGCATGGCGACGGGCGATCGTGGCGGCTCGCCAGAAGTCGAGGCCGCCGCCTGAGCTGTCAGAGGGGCGACTGTCATAATCGCTCGCGTGGCTATCGGGCATGGGGGCAAGATAAAGGACCGGCATTTCGAGTGCCGTTCCTGTGCCTTTTAGGGCCGTCGAGGGTGGGCGACGAACGCGATTCCGAGCGCGCCGTCCTGCTGGTCTGCTCCTCCGGCGGTCACCTGGCGCAGCTCCACCAGCTAAAGCCGTGGTGGGAGAGGCGCCGTCGCGCATGGGTCTGCTTCGACACCGCCGACGGCAAGTCGCTTCTGGCCGGGGAGTCCGTGCATTGGGCGGCACGGCCGACGACGCGGAACATTCCAAACCTGCTGCGTAACCTACGGCTCGCCTGGAGGCTCTGTCGCCGCAGACACGTCGAGTTGGTCGTTTCGAATGGCGCCGGTGTGGCGCTGCCGTTCTTCGTCATCGCTCGACTGCGCCGGATTCCCACCGTCTACATCGAGATCTACGACAGGATCAACGAATACCCGACGCTGACCGGGCGCCTCTGCTACCCGTTCACGACGCTCTTCCTCTTGCAGTGGGAGGAGCAGCGACGCTTCTATCCCCGGGGCGTCCTGATTGGCCCACTTTTCTAGTCCCCCCATGAGCCAGGACGACTCCTTTGTCTTTTTCACGGTCGGGACTGACCATCATCGCTTCGATCGCTTGGTCGATTGGGCTGAACGCTGGACGCAGCAGGCGGAGTCCATTCGTTGCGTAATCCAATACGGCACCGCTCGGCCGCCGCGGCACGGTGAGGCCTACGAGTCCCTCGATTACCCGCGCTTCGAACGCTTCATGGCCGCCGCCACGATTGCGGTGACCCAAGGCGGACCTGGCTCGATCGCCTCGGCGCGGCGTGCCGGTAAGCGCCCCCTCGTCGTGCCCCGCAAGAGCGGGCTCGAAGAGCATTTGAACGATCACCAGGTCGCGTTCGCCGAACACCTCGCGAACCTCGGCATGATCGAGCTGGTTCGCAGCGAGGACGACCTTTACGCGATGTTGTCTAGGGCGAGAAAGGATCCGAGTTGGCTCGCGATCGACGACGCTCAGGACAGCGGAGTGAACGACACCGTGGCCGCCTTTGCCAAGCTGGTCGATCCCCTCATCAGTCCGGCGCCTCGAGGTCTGTGACCCCGCTTCGCGGGGGGCGGATGCGGCGGCGCAGTTCTCCCAATCGCTGTCGATCCGCTGCGGTCAAGCCGGATACTGCGACGAGCACGATCCAGTAGGCGAGCGAGCCCGCGGCCAGCGCGAGGGCCAGCCCCCCGGCGTCGGGCAGATTCGAGTCGATCAGGCGCGAGGTCGTAAACCCCGCCCCGTAAGCCGCCGCCAGCCCCAACCAGCCTCGGACCGGCCAGTGGAGCACGAACGGTGAGCTGCGCAGCGAGCTCGCGAAGTAACCGGTAGCGATCACATCGGCGGCGTAGCCGGCAACCAGCGCGATCGCGGCGCCGGTCATGCCGTCGAGCTTGACCAGCGGCACCATGAGCGCCAGCATCGCGATCGTGCGAGTGACGACGATGCCGGTCACGGTCCAGACTCGATCCGCAGACAACAACGCGTATCCCTGTATTGCGGAGACGGTGATCAGTGCCGGCACGATCAGCAGCCAGGCCAATGCCCCTGAAGCTCCGACGAAGCCATCGCCAAAGATCCGCATGATCCCAACGGCGGCGCCACCCGCTATTGCGGCGGGAAAGACCATCAACGCGCTCGAGTAGCGAAGTGAGTCGACCAGCGCGCGGTCGAATCCTTGATGGTCGGCCGCGTGACGGCGCTCGAGCAGGGTCGGGAACAACATCTCGGTCACGCGGTAGTTCACGTCGATCAGGCGTGCGGAGAGCAGCCAAGCGCGGTTGTATGCGCCGACAGCAGCCACGGGCAGCAAGAAGCCGAGGACCCACGTGGCGCCCTCTTTGCCGAGCCCCTCGGCGGCGGCGGCGGGGGTGAGGCGTATTCCCCAGCGGATCAGCTCCGGCAGCTCTTGGCGCCCATAGGCGAGGTCCTCCCGCTTCGGAACCAGGTACATAAAGCGCCGTACGAGCCACATCCGGTGCCCCAAGGGGCCAATCGACCCGAGCGCGGTCGCCGCGACCAAGGCCCAAACGGTGGCCGAGCCTTGGGCCAGCGCAATTGCCGCGATCAGATAGGCGACGACCTGGTGAAGCCGGACTGCAAACAGCTCGCGGCCGGCACGAAAGCTCGAGAAGACCATGTCGAGGTTCCAGCTGGGATTCTGAAATAGGGCGTAGTTCGCCGCGAGCACGATGCACGGAAGGACGAGATCGGGACGGTGAAGCCCGTTGGCAAGGACCAGGGATCCGATGCCGACAACGAGGGCACCCATTCCGATGGTCAGAGCGGTCGAGAACGCCAGCACGGCCGCGGCGAGCCCTGTGACGTGGGGATGGCGCGGCGGAAGCAGCGCCAAGCGACGCTGGAGGGCGGCCTGCTCGCGCACACTCGATAGGGCCATCAGGATGCCCGTGGGTGCCAGAGCGAGCGCGAACTTTCCCAGCGTCGATGGCCCGTACAGCCGGGCGATCAGGACACTGCTGGCCAGGCCGAAGATTGCCAGCACGGCAAAGCTCGCAAAGGCAAAGGCCATCCCGGAGCGAAACGAGGCGCGCTCAGCCAACGTCGCGAGTCTGGTCGGAATGAGGGCCTGGGCGGGTCAATTGCTGCGGCGAGCACAGGGGATAATGCGGCGATGGGCCCACCCGAGACGACCGTTGAGGCTGCCGCTCCTCTCTCGCAGCCGCTTCGCGTGCTCGTCGTCGCCGATCTCGATACCGAACGTCCTTACGGGCAGTCGGTGAGACCGCTTCGGCTGGCCGAGGCGCTGGCGCAGCGCGGCTGTGAGATGGCGGTGGTTGGGCTCGAGACTCATGGGATCGACTTCGCGCGCCATTGGAACGTCGAAAGGCGGTCGTTGCGGGGCCTTCGAGCAACGACTCGGCAGGCTGCCAAAGCGTTCTCGCCGCACGTTATATATGCCCACCAGAACCTCCCCGCAGCCGCGGCGCTGCTGGCCGGGGCCGGCCCAGTCGTCGCTGACTTCCACGCGGTGCCCTCGCTGGAGTGGCGACAGCTTGGCGGCTCGGTGTCAGGTGCGGAGCGCTTTACCGCCCAGCGGCGGCGATGGATAGCGGCATTGGCTGAGCGCTACGTCTCAGGGCGGGCCAGTGGCGTCATCGCCGCCGGTGCCGAGGTCGCGGACGATCTGCTCCGGAGCTATGGTCGCTCCGACGTCAAGGTCGTCCCGAACGGCGTCGGCGACGAGCTCCTCGCTCGACGCGAGACCGACCGGAAGCTTCCTGAGATGGAACGGACAGGTGGCCATGTGGTTGCGGTTTTGCCGACAGAGGCGTCGCCGCAGAACAAGCAGGCTCTGTGCTTTCTCGCGACGGTGGCGGACGAGGTGGCGGCCGCGAGCGACCCGATCACCTTCCACATCCTGGGCTCCGAGTCTGGCCCAGAGCACCCGCTGTTTCGCTATGAGGGCTTCGTCGATGAGCTCGCGATCTGGCTGAGCTCAGCCGATGCCTGCCTGTTGCCCTTCGACGACAGCGCGCGTCTCTTTGGCGGTGCCCGCAACAAGCTGCTCGAGTATCTCGCCGCCGCCAGGCGCATAGTGTCGACCCAAGAGGGATTTCGCGGGTTGGCGGAGGCAGCGCAGCTCGAAGGCGTCTACCTGCAGAAAGACGATGCCAAGAGCTTTGCCCGTGGCGTCGTCGACGCCTGTCGAAGCGAAGCGCCTGAGCTGGGCAGCGGCGGTCGCGACTACCTCAGTGGGCAGCCGTGGAGCCGGATGGCCGATGACGTCGCCGACGTACTTAGGGCTCATGCACGTCGCGGTTGAGCAACAGACACATCGCCCGAATCCCGTTGCTCCGGGTGTGGGTGGCCAATCGCGCTCGCCGCGTCTGGAAGGGGCGGGGCTGTTGTTGCTCGCCACCGCTTTCAGCTGCCTCGCGATCCGGCTGCCCTACCTGAAGGGTGCCCCGAGCCTCCCGTTTCTCTACCTCGCGCTGATCCCGTACGTCGTCATCGCGGCGATAGCTCTCGCCGTCGGTCCGGTACGCAAGCGAGACGGGGCGCTGACCGCGCTGATCGCTGCGTTCGTTGCGCTATTGGCAGTTGCGCTGTTGCGGGTCGGCCGTACCGGCGTCCCGCTCGACTTCAACGTCGCTCTGTACCAGGCGACCGTATGGATGACCCTCGGCCTATTTGGCTTGGTCGCGTTCGCGCGGCTAGGCGATGACGCGATCCCGAGTCTCCTGCTTGCCATCTGTGCAGCACCGGCGTTGTACGTGGCAGCCAATGTGGCTCTGGACGCGCTGGGTGTCCAGGCTGGCAGAGCAGCACCCCCGGAGGCTGGTGATCCGGCAACCCTGCTGAACAGCCTCGGCGTCGCCCAGACGCGCCATTTCTTTCCCCTCGCTGCGGGGGTCAACAACTTCGGCGACGTGGCAGGGGCGGCTGCATCCGGCATGGCTGTGCTCATGGTGAGGCTGCGGTCCGCTGGACGGGTCTGGGCGGGCGTGGGCCTGCTGGTCGCCATCTACGCCCTGCTGCTCACGGACTCGCGAGCGGCCCTGTTCTTGGCGCTGGCCGCGGCTGCGGGGGTGCTGCTGATACCCGCGGCCGCACGTGGTGGAATCCGCGGCTGGGCGCTGCTCGTACCGGCCTCGCCGGCTCTGTTGCTGGGAGGCATCGGCCTGCTCGCCGGATCAGATCTGGTCGGGACGCTCGCCCGCAATCCCGGTGAGAGCTTTGGCACCAACCGCCTGCTCATCTGGGAGCCAGTGTTGGGGCTGCTCGGCAGCTTCTCTCCTGAGCACCTGATCGGCTACGGGGCCTACGGGCAGTTCAAGTCCGGCGTCTCTCTCCAGTACGCCTACCTCTTCGACATCTTCTATACGAACCGTTACTTCGTTGGCGCTCATAACCTCGCCCTGCAGACCGTGCTCGATCTTGGCTATGTCGGCCTGGTCGTTCTCGTCGTATTGCTTGCTCGTGCGTTCGGCAACATCGCTCGCTACGCGGCGAATGGCGGCGCCCCAGCTGCCGCGACACTCGCGGTTCTCATCTACTTTCCGTTGATCGGGGTCACCGAGTCGACTCCGACGATCTATACGCCTGAAGCGCTGACGACCTTCATCCTGGCCGTCTGCGCGGCCGCCGTCCTGGCCGGGTCAGGCGCTCACTCGCCAAACGGTCGAGCGAGATCTGGCTAGCCCGTCCGGGTCAATTGGGCAAGCAGCACGCCGTACCTATCGGTCGCGTCGGCCTGGTCGTACGGCACGGCGGCACTAACCGCGCCGTAGATGTTCGCCACCGACTTCTCGTAATGCTTCTCCTTGGCGACGCTCCACCCACGTGAGGTGAACTCGTCGAGCACGTCCCACGAGAAGCTGATCGGCTCCGCCGGAGTGGGCTCGTGGTTGACGTCAGTGATCAGCAGAAGATCGCCACCCTCCTTTGTAACTCGCGTGAGCTCGGCGACGGTTTCCTGGAGGTTGGCTACGTGATCGAGGCTGTTGAACGAGCTGACGATGTCGAAGTGGCCGGGCGGAAAGGGAATTTCCTCCGATGGAGCATCCGCGTATGCCATCGAGTGGGTGCCGATTCCAAGTCGGCCGTAGGCCGACACGAGCGGATCCAACCCAACTCTCTCCGCCGCGTTGTCCGCCCACTCGAGGCTGCCTCGCGGGCCACAGCCGATGTCCAGCATGCGCTTGCCGTCGAAGTACGAGCGCGGCAGCCCGAACGACGTCGTGAACGCTTTTTCGTAGTGGGAGTTGGACAGCGACCCGCCCTCGTGCCGCCAGACCCGCTTCCAATAGCTGATCTCTGCGGCGGACTTGGCGCGCTCCCCGAGACCAGGGACGGAGGCGGCCAGACGGAGGATCCGGTCTTCGACGCGCTGGATCAGGCGACTGTCGAGGAGGGCGTTGTTTTGTCGGCGCATGGAGAGCAGTCGGCGGCGCAGGCTATCAACGCCCACCGCTTCGACCCGATCGGTCGGCGGCTTCGCTGCGGCTGTCTGGAAGGGGCCTGCGCCGGAGCGACCAGCGAAGCCGCTTGCCCCAGCCCTGTCGAGAGTAGACGGCACGCAGATAGGCGACGGTGGATGAGTTGAGGGGTTGACGATCACGCTTGATCAGCCTGCGTTTGCTCCAGAGGTCGGCCAGTCCTCTGAAGAGGTCGCCAAGCTCCCCGTGCCGAATGGCTCGAGCCGTGAACAGCGCCAGGAAAAACACCGTTTGACGCAATGCCAGTGAAGCCGGAAGCAGTCGCCAGGTGATCATCAGATTGCTGACGAACGAAAAACGCAGATGGCGCTCGCTGCGCTCGGCATGCTCGGCGACGGCTCTTGGCTCGAAGCGAATGCGGTAGCCGGCGTCCCAGATCCGCCAGCTGAGGTCGATCTCCTCGAGCTCGCGGAAGTAACCGGGCCAAAAACCACCGAGCTGCCAGAACAGGTCCCGCCTGATCAAGTTGGCGCAGCCGATGAACCAGGGCACATCGAACCGCCGCGCCGCATCGTCAACGGGCTGGGCGTAGTACCAAAGAGCCTGCTGCTTCGTCTCGGGATCTCGGATCGAGAACGCTACGGCGCCGACTGTCGGGTCCTCGTCAAGACAGCGCACGGCGGCCTCGAGCGCGCCGTCCGCCAGGGCCGCGTCGTCGTCGACGAAGAGCAGGTACTCGCTCGTGGCGCGCCGAGCCGCTGCATTTCGACCGACAGCGACCCCGAGATTGGACTCTGACCCCGCGACGACGATCTCGGTGTGTGCCAGGGCCACGGCTGGGGCGATGAGGTCCGCGCCGTTGCCGAAGAGCACGATCTCGATCGGCTTCGGGCGTTGAGCGGCAACCGATGCGAGAGCGCGCGTAAGCTCAGGGCTCTGGCTCGCGCCAATGAAGACAGCTGTGACCCGGGGTTTGTCGTTCAGCGCAGCCAACTGGCGATGAAAGAGTCGAAGGCAGAGAGCATGGTGATTGAGCGGCCGGCCGTGACGGTCATCGTTCCGTTCGCCGGCACCGCCTCGGACGCTGCGGAGCTCGAGCCGAATCTCTCCCGCATCGGACTCTCAAAAGGCGATGAGGTCATCGTCGTGGACAACTCGCGCGAGCAGGTTATGGCGACCGGCAGAGAGCAAAGGCCGTTCGAGGTTATTGCGGCTACTGGCATCTGGTCCTCGTATTACGCACGAAATTGTGGTGCACGGCATGCCGCAAACGAATGGCTGCTGTTTCTCGATGCGGATTGCGCCCCCTCTAGGGAGATCCTGGATGCGTACTTCGCAATGGAGGTTTCCGATCGCTGCGGAGCGATCGCCGGAGCGATCAAGCCCGCGAGGCAAGACGAGTTCGTCGCCAGGTACTCGGGCGAGCGTGGCTTCCTTGACCAGGACGAATCGATGTCGGGCGGGGACAGAGCTTTCGGGGCCACGGCCAACCTCATGGTGCGACGGGCAGCGTGGCGTCGGCTCGGTGGATTCGCTGAAGGTATTCGATCGGGTGGCGATCAAGACTTCTGCTGGCGGATGCGATCGGAGGGCTGGTCATTGGTCACGGCTCAGGGGGCGGTGGTCGAGCACGAGCATCGCACGACGGTGGCGGGACTACGGCGACAATGGCGTCGGTATGGCGCTGGACTCGCCTGGTTGCGGCGCCGCCATCCAGAGAAGGTGGACCGCCCGCCCTATGCCCGCCGTTTCGCCGGCGCCAGCCTGCGGGCGGCATCGGCTGCCCTGCGTGGCCGCCGAGAAGAGGCCGGCTTCTACGTACTTGACGTGGTCGCCACTTTCAGCCACCTCGTCGGCTATCTCGGTAGCAATGCCGCCACCCAAGGCATTCCGGAACATCGGATGGGCCCTGGACAGGACGCGTCCACGCGTGCGGAGACAGTCGCCATGTGGCTGCCGTATCCGGATCATGCGCCCTACCTCGATTGGCTGCGACGCGAGGTGGAGCAGGCCGGAGTCGTCGTCAGGCCTTTGCAATCGCTCGATTGGCATACCGCGCTGACCTCCTTACGAGAAATCGATGCCGCCCATCTCCACTGGATCGAGTTCCTCTATCGCGCCGAGAAAAGGGGACCGGTGGAGTGGCTGCTGGCGGCCCAGCGCGCGCTTCGGCTGATCGTGTGGCTCGGTCTGCTCCGGCTTCTTGGCAAGCCCGTCGTCTGGACGGTTCACAACCGCCGGCCGCACGAGTCCTTCCACCGACGCCTCGACGGTGTCGTCAATCGCGCGGTCCGAGCTCTCGCTACCCGCGCGATCGTCCATTCGGTGCATGCCCAGCGTGTGCTCGCCGAGGAGGGCTGGCCTCGACAGCTCGTTGCGGTCGCGCCGCACGGCAACTTCGCCGGCCTCTATCCGGCTACCGACAGGTCCCGCAGCGATATTCGGAGAGAGCTGGGCGTGGCTCCGAGCGCGTTCGTCTATCTCGCCTTCGGCCAGATCAGGCCCTACAAGCAGCTTGGGCGCTTGATTGAGGCCGTGCGACTGTTGCCGGGGGATGACGTATGCCTGCTGATCGCGGGTCGCGCTGTCACGAGCGAGATTGGCGAGCAGCTCCGATCTCGCGCCGAGGGCGATCCTCGCGTGCTCGTGGCTGATCAGCATGTCCCAGATGCGCGGGTGGCCGAGTATCACGCCGCCGCTGATGCCGCGGTCTTCGCCTATGACGAGATCTTCACGAGCGGCGCATTGCTGCTTGCGCTGACCCACGGCCTCCCCGTCGTCGCGCCGGCGCGTGGCTCGGCGACAGAGATAGCGACCCCACCCGCGATCGAGACGTTCGACCCGGGCGAGCTGTTCGAAGCACTTAAAGCCATCCGGATCGGCGACCAGGAGGCTCGGCGCCGTGCGGCGACCTCGTCGGCCATGTCGGCGAGGTGGGACCGAATGAAGGCCGCCGTGCTCGACGCGTACGGCGCTGTCTCGAGATGACCCTGCAGAGCTCTCGGCTCGCAGCAGCTGAACCTGGACAGTTCTGACAATTCCGCCTCCCCGATTTTGGCCGAATGTCCATTTGACAAACGGGTAGGCAGTCCGTACTCTGCTCCGAAGTTCGGGAAGGGAATTGCCGGGATTCCAATAGGGATCCAGGAGGCCGGAGTCACATCGGCCGTGTGGGGGCTTGTTCTTCGTCTGCGAGGGGCGCAGCTGTCGTAGCTGCGCGCGCCCACGGTAGTTGCCTTCCTGCGCCCGAGATCGGACGACATGGAAGCCGCCACCCAGACAGCCACGCTCAGAGTCCCGGTCGGGGTTCCTCTCGGCGCCGCCTCTGGCGATCTCGCGGGGCAGGCACGTGCCCGGGTCGCCGCGCACCGCTCCGCTCAGCTCGGCGCCCAGCGCCGGGGCTTCGTCCTCCGCCGCATGTTGCTCGCCGGAGACGTCATGGCGCTGTTCCTGGCTCAGGCGGTTCGGATGGGGCTCAACGGCCTCGTCGGCCGGCCGGTCGTCGACCTCACCGACCTCGCGCTCTTCGCCGTATTCGTCCCGGTCTTCGTCGTCGTCGCGACGATGGCCCGCCTCTACCACTCGGCTGATCGCCGGATCGACTCGTCGGCCTCCGACGAGCTCGTTCCGCTCTTTCTGGCAGCGACGGTCTGGAGCTGGTTCCTGCTCGTCGGCACGGCTGGTGTGAGCTCGGGAGTCATCCCGGTGCTCGGCTCGCTGACCCTGTGGGCCGCGACGCTCGTGACCGTGCCGATCTTTCGTGCCGGGGTGCGGCGTTTCGCGAGCACGCGCGCCTGGTACCGCCAGTCGGTCCTGTTGATCGGCTCTGACGCCGACCTGGACAGACTGCGCACGCGGATCGCGCGCCACCCGGAATGGGGATTGACGACCACGGCCGAGCTGCCGGTCAGCACCTCTCATGACCTCAACGGCCGGATCGAGCGCGAGCTGGGGATCGTCCCCCTGCGCAAGATCGGCGTCGCCGAGCGGGAGTTGCCCGATCCGGAGGGCCTGATGGCGATGGTCCACGAGCTCGGCATCGAGCGGGTCATCATCGGCTGCTGGCCGGGGGACATGGCTTCGCGGACCGAGCTGATCCGGGGGCTCGTGGCCGACGGCCTCCACGTCGACCTGGTCTCCGGCGACTCGGAGCTTCTCAACTCCGGCGGCGTGCTTCACCACGTCGAGGGGGTGCCGATGCTCAACCTCGGCCGGCCGCAGATCACGCCCGCCTCGCGACTGCTGAAGCGGACGCTCGACGTCGCCATCTCCGGCGGCGCATTGCTGCTGCTGGCGCCGCTGCTGGGCTACCTCGCCCTCCGCATTCGGTTCGACTCAAAGGGCCCCGTCTTCTTTCGCCAGGCGCGCGGCGGACGTGACGGCGAGATCTTCCATGTGCTCAAGTTCCGCAGCATGGGCGTCGACGCCGACGCTCGCCGCGACGAGCTGCGTCATCTCAGCGTCAACGGTGCCGACGGCCTCTTCAAGATCCGCGACGACCCCCGGGTGACGAAGTTCGGCGCCTGGATGAGGCGACGCTCGCTCGACGAGCTGCCGCAGCTGATCAACGTCTTCAAGGGCGAGATGAGCCTGGTCGGCCCGCGGCCACTGCCGCTGGACGAGGTCGACCTGGTCGACTCCCACCGCGAAGTCCGCGAGAGCGTCCGGCCCGGCATCACCGGCCACTGGCAGACCCTCGGCCGCAGCGAGATTCCCTTCGAGGACATGGTCAGGCTCGATTACGCCTACGTCTCGAACTGGACGCTGATCGAGGATCTGCGCATCCTGATGAAGACCGCCGGTGTCGTCGTGCAGTCGGGCCAAGGCGCCTACTAGCTCGTTCCGTCGCCGGGCGGGGCCCTACTTCGTCTATCGTCGCGCCGATGCGAGCGCTCGTCACCGGCGGTGCCGGCTTCATCGGCTCGAACCTCGTCGACGCTCTGCTCGACGAGGGCGCCGAGGTCGTGGTGATCGACGACCTTTCCACCGGTCGCAGGGCGAACCTGGATTCGGCGCTCGAGCGGGGTGCTGAGCTGGTGGTCGCGGATCTGACCGACCCCGCGGCAACGAGCGGCCTTGCTGCTGACCGAGGGGTCCAATGCGTCTTTCATCTGGCCGCTCAGATCGATGTCCGGCGTGCCGTCGCCGAACCCGCTTTCGACGCTCGGATCAACGTCGAGGGAACCATCAACGCCCTCGAGGCCGCTCGAGAGGCTGGCGTGAAGCGCTTTGTATTCGTCTCAACCGGCGGCGCGATCTATGGCGAGGGTCAGGGGCAAAGCCTGCCGCTCACCGAAGATGCCCCTTGCCTGCCGATGGCACCGTATGGCCAGAGCAAGTATGCGGCCGAAGGCTACGTGGACCTGTACCGGCGTCAGCACGGACTCTCGGCGGCCACCCTTCGCCTGGCCAACGTATATGGACCGCGTCAAGATCCGCTGGGGGAGGCTGGTGTCGTCGCGATCTTTTGCGGGCGGCTGTCCCAGGGCCTACCGCCCGTCGTTTACGGGGACGGCCGTCAAACGAGGGACTACGTCTTCGTCCACGATGTCGTCGAGGCGCTGCTTGCCGCCGGCCGATCGACCGCTCTCGGGACCTACAACATCGGAACCGGCCTCGAAACCAGCGTCCTCGAGTTGATCGACGTGCTTGGATCCCAGGGGCGGACCGCCGTTCCCGCCCCAGCCTTTGAGCCCGCTCGCGCCGGCGAAGTCCAGCGCATCGCCGTCAGCCCGGCCCGAGCCGCCGAGGAGATCAACTGGCGAGCCAAGACTGATCTGCAGAGCGGGATTGCCCAGACGCTCGCAAGCCTCAGCTGACCAACAGCCATCCTGGCCGTGGGGCTGGCTTGAGCCTGCAAGACGCAACGAGGCCGGGCAATGCCCGGCCTCGTTGCTACTCATTCATGAACCGATCAGCCGATTCTTTCGGAGCTACCTCGTAGTCGAGCTCCATCACGGAGCGCAGACTGATTGCTACCGGATGACCATTTCCTCGCAGGTGGGGCTGACGTGATCGCCTTGGGATGCGACCGCGCGGTCGTGGCCTGACCCGCAGTTGAGCGAGTTGCGCCCCGGCCCGCCGATCAGCAGGTCGTTGCCGGGCCCGCCGCGGAGCGTGTCATTGCCGCGTCCGCCCGTGACCACGTCGTTGCCGGGCCCACCGGCGAGCTCGTCGTTGCCGCTGCGCCCGCGCAGGGTGTCACCGCCGCGGCCTCCGGCAGCGTAGTCATTCCCCTCGTTGCCCAGGACGTTATCGGTACCATCGCCTGCAAACACGCAGTCGTTACCGGCCAATACTTTGATGTTGTCGTTACCACCATCGCTGCGAACGATGTCCGGCCCGTTGGTGCCGGTGATCGCGTCATCCTCCTGATCACCTATGAACAGCGTGGAGCTGTCTCCACAACGGTCCTGCGAGTAGTAGTTGCCGTTACCGGCCGCCGGCGCGTACTGCCCGACCGCGGCGTTGGCGAGTGCCGGCACGGCAATGATGCCGACGCAGGCGCTTAGCAAAATGACCTTCAATTTCATCGAGACTCCTTCGGGATTGTCGGCTGTCATTGGAACGGCTCATATTGCAATACGCCCCATGTGAGTCATTCCTGACGGCGCATTCTAGGGCTACCTCTCAATGCTGCGCCCAGGGCAGGCTCGATTCGGTGCTGCTCAGAGCCCGTAGGCTGCCCGACCCCCTCATCTTGACCGAGCTGAGGAAAACCCGGGAACCACCGACGTTCACGCGCTTGAGCGTGTGCCAGACCCCATGCTTCGCTCGCTGGATCGAAATGGACCCGGGCCGAGGCGCCTTGCCCCAGACGCGTACGAGCCGCTTGCTCGTGCGCTCGCTGACCAGTGGAAAACGAAAGGCCTGATAGGCGAGTTTGGGCGTGCCGTCTCTCAGGAAGAGGCCCGTCTGAAACGTCGAGCGATAGTCGGGGATCGGAGCGGGGTCTCTGATCTGAAACCAGACCGCGACCGAGGCGCCTTGCCGCCACAGCAGGTAAAGGGCCTCCTCGAGCCATCGAGCCTGAGTCGCCGAGGAGCGCGCCCCGGGATCGGGCGGGTTGCTCGGCCACCAGAACTCCGTGGCCCACATCGGTTTGTTGCGCTTGGGCAGTGCTCGGCCGCTCTCCAGCGCTTTCGCGACGACTCGCTTGATCCTGCCGAGGTCCGGGGTGGTCGCATCGTCGCTGCTGCGGGCCCCGCGACGTGGTTGGCTCTGGTTTATCGGGTTATGGGCGAAGATGTCGAAGTGCGCCGGATGAGCGCAGGGAGACGGGTGCAGTTTGGCGCCCTTCAAGCAGAGGAGTTCGCGCCAGAAACGGACCGGCGGCATTCGTGGCCCTCCGGGCCCGTCGCCGTAGGGGGCGGTCCCGGCTGTGACGATCCGGCTGGCTGAGCTGATCGACTTGATGCCGGCGTAGAACGAGTTGAGCATCGCGCGATATTGGCTTGGGCTGGCGGCGCTGCGACCGTTCCATTGCGGAGTGAGATGGACAGAGAGGTTTGGCTCCGCCCACAGCTGCCAGAGGCGCACCGCCGGCAGCGGGTCGCCGGGAAAAGCGGGATCGGGCGCATAGCTGCCCGAGTACCGAGACGCCAGCGCCTTGGCAAATGCGTTTAGCTCTGTTGGATCGGGACGCCACGTGCCCGCGTCCGCCGTCGCAGGTCGGTCCGGTCCTTCCGCCCAGTCTGGTGCCCTATTGACCAGCATGACGATGGTGAGGCCCCGTGCCGCCGAGTCGCGGACGGCATCGTCAAGCGCCGTCCAGTTGTAGGCGAGATCGCCCGGATCGGCTGGGTTAAACAAAACAGGCCGCGGGTCGGGGGCAATTTCGCGCCAGCCGGCCTCGAGTAGAACCAGGCCGGCGCGGCTGTCAACGGCGCGGTCCAGCCAGTCGGCGCGAACGGAGGCATCGCCGTCCTCAAAGACAGGGTCGGTGAGTCCCAGGGTAAGACCGCGCTCGCCTTGTGCTGAGCTGGCCATCGGGCCAAGCAGTGCGGTCGCCATCAGTGCCGCCCCGGCGAGGCGACGCAACGACATCAGCTTCTCAGACGATGCCGCAGCGCATAGCCGGCGCAGAGCACGAGGGTGGCTCCGAGCAGGATAGGAAGCAGTGCGCCCATGCCGTCGCCCGCCGCCGATTTGCCTGTCAATGCATCCGCTATGTCCTTGGGCACCGAGCCGCCGCCGTTCGACGCCGGCTGAGCCCCGCGACCCCGGTTGGCTGCGCCTCGGCTGGCGCCTGCGCTCGAGCGAGCGTCCGGTGAGGTGGCCTGGGCGAGCTCTGCCGTCGCCTGCCCGTCCGGTCCGCGTGAATTGAGGCGATGCTGGGTGCCATTCGGCACTCCGCCCCCGGAGCTTCGATGACGACGATCGATGGCGCCGCCGCCACAGCCGCCGCTGAAGGTCTCAGAGTACTGCTGGACCTCCGAGTTGCCTTGCGGAGTCGTAGGTTGGGAGCACTTCGCCAGGGCCGAGCTGGGAAGAATGAAGGCGAGCGCCAGCAGCGCAGCGATACATGGGGGGGTGCGTTTGGCCATCAACTGTGACTACGGACGTGCTCCGCAAATCCTGACAGCGATTCGTCGTCAGGAGTCTCAGATCTGATGCGTATTCAAGAACGGACCATGGAAGCAGTCGCCGAGCAGCCATTCAACCGAACTCGCACCGCCGTTCCAAGGATCGAATGGTCCGCAGTGGCGGCGTGGCTGCTGCCGGTGGCTCTGATCGTCTATCTGGGCATGAGCAACGGCGGCTTCGGAGTCGTCGAGCGGAGCGAGGCGGGAATCGCCGTCTGGTGGCTCATCCTGCTCGGAACCCTCGCGGGAGCGCTTCCGTCTGCGATCTCGACGTGGCCCTCGCGGGTCGTGGTTGGGCTACTGCTGGCGTTTGGCGCTTGGACCGCGTTCTCGCTGGGCTGGACCGAGAGCGCCGAGCGAACCACGGTGGAGCTCGGACGTGTCGCGACCTACTTGGGCTTCCTGCTTCTCGCCCTCGCCATTCAGCGAAAAGGGCACTGGCGGACCCTGCTCCACGGCGTCGCCGTCGGCATCGCGATCCTCTGCTTGCTGGCCCTGCTCTCTCGCCTCGAGCCGTCTTGGTTTCCTGAGCAGATCGCCGGCAAGTACCTGCCGGGCTTTGAGATCGAACGCCGTCTTGCCTACCCGATCAATTACTCGAGCGGCCTTGGGGCGATGGCCGCCATAGGTTTGCCGCTGCTGCTTGCGGCGACGTCGACGGCGCGCACCATTCTCGGCCAAGCCGCGGCGGCCGCGGCGCTGCCGCTGACCGCGCTGACGCTTTGGTTGACCGCATCGAGCCTCTCGGTGCCTGTCGCCGCGATCTGCCTGTTGGCCTTCCTCGTACTCACTCCTGATCGTCTGCCAAAGCTCGGGACGCTTTTGCTCTCGGCCGGTGGGGCGGGGGTCCTGCTGGCAGCCGAAGGTCAGCGCCATGCCCTCGATCGAGGCTTGCCGACACCGCTCGCGGAGCAGCAGGGACAGGAGTTGATGATGTTCGTGGTCGTGGTCTGTGCGGCGGTCGCACTCGCTCAGGCCGCGATCAGCCTGGCGGTTCGCTACGGCGAACGACCGGCGTGGCTGATCATGTCTCGTCAGCGAGCGGCGGGCGCGGTGGCCGTCGGACTTGTCGCGGCTGTGGTCTGCGCTGCGGCGGTCGATCTTCCGGCAACGGTCTCGGACGGCGTCAAGACCTTTCGGGATCCAAACGGATCAAGCTCATCCAGCTCTACGCGGGCCAGCCAGATCCTCAATCCGAACAGCAGCGGGCGGTATCAGTTCTGGCAAGCGGCGATCGATGCAAACGCAACCGATCCGTGGCGCGGCATCGGGCCTGGGACCTTCGAGTTCTGGTGGTCACGCGAAGGTGGCCAGGGGGGGTTCAAGGGCTTCCTTCAAGATGCCCATTCTCTGTACATGGAGAGCCTCGCCGAGTTGGGCATCCTCGGCCTCGTGCTGGTCGCAGGCTTCATCCTTGCAGTGGTCGGAATCGGCGCCGTGAGGACCGTTCGCGGTCCTCCCGAGCTTCGCACCGGCCGAGCCGCCGCGGCGGCCGGCTGCGTCGGATTTGCGGTCGCCGCCGGACTGGACTGGGTATGGGAGCTCGCCGTCTTGCCGGCGATCTTTGTGGTGCTCGCGGCAGTCGCCGTCGGTGCTGGAGCTGGCACGGGGCTCGGGCGGCCACCCAACCGGGGCGTAGCGAGGAACCGCAGGTTGCCGCTGCCCGACCCCGCGCGACTTGCGGTCATCGGACTTGCCGTGGCTGCGCTTGTCGCCATCGTGTTGCCACTCGCCGAGAACGTCGCGATCGAGAAGAGCCGGGCGGCCTTCGCCCGCGGTGACCTCGGTGCCGCGTTGAGCTCAGCCCGAGATGCGGCGGCGGTTCAGCCCTATTCGGCCACGCCCCGCCTTCAAGAGGCGCTCGTCTTCGAGCAACAGGGAAATCTGACCGACGCCCTTGCTGCCGCCCGTCTCGCGGTCCGGCGCGAAACGACAAATTGGCGCCATTGGCTGGTGCTGTCGCGTTTGGAGGCGCGTCGCGGCAGCATCGATGCAGCGATCGACGATTACCGTCACGCGCGGGCGTTGAATCCACGTTCGAATGCGCTCGTACCGGGGGCTGTCGGACGATGACACCGCGCCGAGATATCTCAGATGAGCTTCGGCCCCATGTGCCTCCGCAGGATTCATCGTCGATCAATCGCATCGCCGACAAGCTCGTGGCGGCTCGGCGAGAGCCGACGGCCGCCTTTCGCGTCGAGCTTCGCATGCGCTTGAACGAGCAGCGCCACAGGCCCGCGCCCGACGTGGCCTACGGCTCGAGGCCGCGCCGCCTGGGCCTGACGGTTGCTGCCTACCTGACTTCTGCTGCGACCCTGCTGGGGATCGCGATCCTGGGCCTCGCGGGGTCGGGACCGCTCGGCTACTGAGCTCCATTCACGTTTGATTGATCCAGGCTAAGCCAGCCTGTCTCGCAGCTTTCGCAATGCACGCGAAAGGAGCTGGTGGACGTTGTCGACGCTGATGCCGAGCATCTCGGCGATTTCAGATCCCTGCAGGTCCGCCCCGAAGCGCAGGGCCACCGCTTCTCGCTCGCGCGGGCGAAGACGATCCAGCGCGGCGGCCAGCTCCGGGCCTGGTCCAGGCAGCTCATCAGGGCCTGGATGAGTCGGCAGGTCGGCCTCCTTGACCTCGCCGGCAGAGAGGCTGGGGTGATTTCGAAGCCGTTCACGGCGCTGATGATCGATCAAGGTGTTGCGAGCGATTGCCATGATCCAGACCGTGGCGTTCGCCTTTCGCTCATCGAATCTGGGCCAGGCGCGGAGCGCCCGTTCGAAGGTCAGCTGGGTCAGATCCTCAGCATCGGCGGCCGAGCGAACCCGGTAGGCGAGAAATCCATAGATCTTGCCAACGAGGAGATCGTAGGCTTGCAGAAAATCGTCTTCTTGCGGCAAACGCTCCGTCCTCGATTGCCCGCGATTTCAGCCGGGTTGCGAATCCTATCCCTTGGCTTACTCGTTATTGAGCTCCCCAACCGCGGAGATTTTAGGTAGCATGGCGACCTCGGCCAGCGAGAGAAGGATTGACGAGGGAGTCATGGTTGACGACGGGATGAGGTACCTGATCACGGGCGGAGCCGGCTTCATCGGGTCTCACCTCGCTGACTCCCTTATCGGGCAGGGGGGCGAGGTGGTGATCCTCGACGATCTCAGCACCGGCAGGCGCGAGAACCTCGATCACCTCCTCGATTGCGAGCGGGCCGAGTTCATCGAGGGATCGGTTCTGGACGATCAGCTTGTCGATGAGCTGATGCGCAGGACCGATATGTGCTTTCACCTCGCCTCGGCGGTGGGAGTGAAGCTGATCGTTGAACGCCCATTGGAGTCTCTACTGCGGAACGTTCGCGGCATCGACATAGTCACCGACGCTGCTGCTCGGCATGGCAACCGCCTGCTCTTCACATCGACCTCCGAGATCTATGGCAAGAACAGCACCGGTGCGCTCAGGGAGGGCTCCGACCGTTTGCTAGGCCCCGCATCCACGTCACGCTGGTCATACGCCACGGCGAAGACCCTTGGCGAGATGCTCGTATTTGGTTACTTTCGTGAGCGCAACGCCGAGATGATCGTCGCGCGCCTTTTCAACACGGTCGGCCCTCGCCAGCGAGGGTTCTATGGAATGGTGCTTCCGCGCTTCGTCGAACAGGCGCTGCGGGGGGAGGAATTGACCGTCTACGGCGACGGAACTCAGTCGCGCTGTTTCGCACATGTCTCCGACACCGTTGACGCCCTCATAAGACTCGGCGACAGTGACCTGGCCCTCGGCGGGGTCTACAACATCGGCCGCGACACCGAGATTACGATCCTAGAGTTGGCAGAGTTGGTAATTGAACGGGTGGGATCAGACTCGACGATTCGCTTCGTTCCCTATGTGGAGGCATACGAGAACGGATTTGAGGAGCTGGGCCGCCGTCAGCCCGACACGTCGGCCATTCAGGCTCTCACCGGCTGGCGAGCCCAGCATACGATTGCTGAGGCGATCGACGACGTGATTGCCTACCAGCATGAGGAAGTCGCGCGCTCTCAGCTCGCCGTTTAGCACTCTGAGCTCAGCGAACGAAGAAGACATCGGCCGCGTACCGGACGACGTTCGCCTGACCAAGCGGGGAATCGGGGGGATCACCGCATGGCGCTTCGCGTATCTGTTCATCCAAGGGGGTCTCAGCCTCGCCCTTTTCGCCGCGCTTGCCCACGCCCTGCCCGTCGGCGCCTTCGCGATCACGGCAGTGGCGCAGGCAGTGCTCGTCATCGCCCAGGCTATGGGGGATTTCGGGCTATCGCCGGCCACCGTGACCGTCCTTCCGGCGATGATCGCGCAACAACCGGGTGATCGCCAGAGGCTGCTCGCCGGCGCAGTGCGGGCGTTCGCATTGGCGGCGATCGCGGGTGGCGTCCTGTGCTTGGCCGCCGCCGTCGCGGTGCCGGCCGATGCACGCCTCGCCGTCGTCCTCGTAGCGCCGGCTGCGGCGAGCACCGTGCTCATTTCTGGCGCCGACGGGCTGCTGCGGGCAACCGGAGAATTTCGTCGTTCGGTGGGGCTGGTGGCGGTCGCCCGGCTCGGGTCCTTTCTGGCGGTTCCCGCCGCCATTGCCACCGATTCCGGTGTCTGGACGTGCGCAGCCATATCGGCCGGAACGCTGGTTGGCACCGTGCCGGCCGCGTTGGCCTTGCGCGCCTTCCGCAGGCTCTCCCGGGAGTCGAGTCCGAAGCCACTTCTGCGGGTGGCTCTGCCGCTGGGGCTTTCTCAGTTCTTCGTCCTTGCGGGAGGTCGGCTGAACACGGTGATTCTCAGCGCCATCTTGTCGTTGCGCGCCGCCACCGTCTTCGAGGCCTCTTGGCGTTTGTTCCAGCTCGGCCAGTACGTGGCGGGTGGGATCTCGACGGCGGCGGCACCGCTCATTGGTGATGCGCTCGGCGCTGAGCGCCATGTGGAGCTCCATCGTCTTCTGGCGCGCCTCGGAGGGGTAGCGGCGGGCCTTGGCCTCGGCGCCGCCGCGGTACTGCTACTGGCTCGACGGCCACTGTGCGAGGCGTTGTTCGGGTCGCTCGGCGGCGAGGTCGCCCGCGTAGTGGTTCCGTTTGCGTTGCTGACGCCTCTGGCTTTTGTCGGCTTCGTCGCCACGACTGCCCTTTCCACATCTTCGGAGGATCGCCGGTTCGTGGTGCTTGCCTATGGCAGCGGGGCGCTGGTCGGCCTCCCGCTGGTCGTCGCGCTCGCCCCCCGGGGTGGTTCCAGCGCAGCGGCCGCCGGCTGCGCGGCTGGGCTGGCGCTCACACACACGCTCTTGATTGCGCGATACCTTCGCATGCTCCGAGGGCTGAGAGCGAACGTTGGTGGACCGCTGAAGGCGCATACGTGAAGCTGCTCGTCGTCAGTGCCCGCTATCCGGCGGCCGGGTTGCGCGGCGACCAGAGCCGTCTCGCGAGTCATCTGGACCGGCTGGGCCGGCGCCACGAGATCACGGTCCTCACCACCGAGCCTCCACCGTCCGCGGCGGTAGGCCGTCGGCTCGAGGCCATCGCTCAGGTCGAGGTCATCCGAGTTGGTCGCGGCGAGCGCGCGACTAGCGCGGCTCGGTTCGCGTCCAGCGGACGGCCGGCCCAAACCGGTTGGATGATGCCTCCGCGGCCCTGGCGAGTTGCCGCGCGATTGGCACCCAACTTCGAGGTTGCACTCATAAACACCACGCGATCGATCCGTGGACCGCTGGAGGCGCCTCTGGTCATCGACCACATCGACGCACTGAGCTACAACATGGCGCAGCGCGCTCGTGGCCCCGAACGATGGCCGCGGCGCTCGGTGGCCCGCTCTGAGGCGGCGGCCTTTCGTCGCTGGGAACGATCGGTGGCCGGGTGGTCGCGGGCGCAGCTTGGCGCGTCGCAGGAGGTCTTGAAGATGCTTCCCTCTTCGCCGGCCCCGATCTTGCTCCCGACTGGATGGGATGGAGAGGTGTTCGTCGATCCGCCGGGCCACCGTCGCGACATCGACGTGATCCTCACGGGCGATATGAGCTATCCACCGAACCGTCAGGCGGCACAGTGGCTCGCCGCCGAGATCCTGCCGAGAATGCTCGAGCGTCGCTCCAACACGACGGCGTGGATCGTCGGCCGGCATGCGGACCGCGTTAGCTTCCGAGGAATCAAGACCGCGGCAAACGTCCCCGATCTTCATGCGTTCCTACGCCGAGCGAAGGTGGCGCTTGTTCCAGTGAAGGGGGCTGGATCTCCATTCAAGACGATCGAGGCAGCTGCCAATGGCGCCGCCGTGGTCGGCTTCGCTTGGACCGTGGAGTGTTACGGGATGGCGGCAACCGTCGCCTCCACCGCGGACGAGTTCGCTGCCGGCGCTCTTGGCCTGCTCGAGAGTGAGGATCTCAGGTGCCGCCAGGTGCACGCTGCCCGGCCCGCGGTGCTGCGGCACAGCTCCGAGGAGCTTGCGAGCAGGCTTGAAGCGATCCTCGAAGAGGCCGCGTTCGGTACGCGCTCCGAGCACGTTCAAGTCGGTCGGTGAAAGGGCTCTCCGTTGCTCCTCGAGGCCAAGCTTCCGATTACGCTGGCGCTGTCTGGCGCCGCGGCCTATGGTGCCACCCCGTGGGTCGTTCGCTTGGCGAAGAGCGTCAACTTTTACGATCTGCCCGCTGGCGGGTACAAGGATCACGCTCGACCAACGCCATATCTCGGCGGTCTCGCAGTGCTCATCGGCTTTTTCCTCGTCGTCCCGCTGGCTGGCGGAGACCGGCGGGCGGTGCCCTTGGTCGCTGGCATGGCGGCGCTTTGCATCATCGGAACGGTCGACGACCGGCGCGGCGTTAGCTGGTTGGCCCGGGTCGGCATCGAGGCCGGCGCCGCCGTGGCCCTTTGGCGACTCGACCTCGGCTGGCACACCGGCGCAGGTGACCTTGCCGACGTTGTGGTGACGGTCGGCTGGCTGGTTCTGATCGTCAACGCCTTCAACATCTTCGACAACATGGACGGCGTGGCGGCCGCGATGGCCGGCGTGGTGGCCGCCGGCGCCACAGCGCTCGGCATCGTCGATGACGACCTCTGGCTTGCGGCGGCGGCGGCGGCTCTTTGTGGGGCATGCCTAGGCTTTCTGCCTCACAATCTGGCTTCCCCAGCGCGAATCTTCCTTGGCGATGGCGGCTCGATGGCGGTTGGCTTCGCCATGGCTGTGCTGGTCATGGGAAGCCTCGGGAAGGCCGAGAATCAGTGGCCATCCTTCGGGCTAGGTCTGCTGCTGATCGGGGTGCCGACCGTCGATTGCGCCCTCCGGGTTATTGCACGGCGACGAACCAAGGTCTCATTTCTAACCGGCGGCCGCGATGGCTTGGCCCATTGGTGGAAGCGCCGGCTGGGGAGCGCAAGGGCGGTGGCGGGCGTGCTCACGACGCTGCAGGTGGCGGGGTCCACGCTGGCGGTCTTCGCTGTAGCTCACGGCTTTGACGCCAGCCTGATTGTGCTTATCGTCTTCGCCGTGGTGGCCGTGGCGGCGATGGCCTTTCTCGATGTACGCGAAGTCTCTGGCTAGGGCATCTCTCGCCTTGGCGAGCGAACCAGGAAGGCCCGAGCCTGGCGCTACTTCACTGGAAGGTCGAGCGCCGCTGCATACAGTTCCGTGTAGGCGTCGGCGGTGCGCTGCCACCCGAATTCGAGAGAGCGTCGGCGGCCTGCCTCGACGAGCCGGTTTCTCACCTCCTCCCGTTCCATGACCGCAATCAGGTGCCTGCGCACTGAGTCGACGGGGTCAGCCGGATCGATCGTCAGGATGGCGTCAGCGCCGACTTCCCTCGAGGCGACGCTGAGCCCGGAAATCACAGGCACTCCGGCTGCCATCGCTTCCAGGACCGGGATGCCGAAACCTTCAGCCTCGCTCGTGTGCAGCAGCACGGCTGCTCCGCCGAGCACCTTCCAGAGCTCGCCCCGAGGCAGATAATCGAGAACCTCGATCCGCCCTGATCGAAGGTCGTCGCCGGCGAGATCGGCAAAACCGTCCGGAAGCCCCGCGCCGGCGAGGACGCGCAGGCGACCGGGGGTGCGCTGTGCGGCGCGCCAGCCCTCGATCGCCAATTCGACCCCCTTGCGCGGGTCGCGGGCGGCGAAGACCACCGCGTATGAGGGCTCTTCGCGCTCGAGTGGCGGCACCGGCTCGACGCCGAGGGGAATTACATGGGGTAACTGGGAGAGCCCGAACGTCTGCTGCACTTCCACCGCTGACGCCCTGCTCGGGCAGGCGACCGCAGTAGCGGCGCGTACGGCGGCTCCGACAGTCGATCGAAGGTACCGATGGCCGACGATCTGGCGCAGGCTGCGTCCCTGCACGGAGGTCTTCAGGAAAATCAGATCATGAACGGTGAGGATGCTCGGCACGGGGCCCGGGGAGCCCCAGCCCGTGTTTCCTGCGAAGTGCATCACATCAAGGCCTTGCCTGGCAACCAGCCGACGGCCCACCGGCCCATCGAGCAGCGGATACGGGTACCTGCTGACGTTTACGACGTCTGTGGCACTGGACGGAGCGGTAACCGGGGACCCGAACCAGACGACATCTACACGCTCGCTCATGCCCTCGGCCAGCTCCGTCAGAAATCGGGCGATTCCAAGACCGCGGGACGCGAGGCGCGCGTCCAAGCCAATTCTCATTGGTGAGGCCTATCTGTCGCGTAAGGTGGGGTCGGCATGCAATCCCATCTGCAGAAGGCTGCTTTTCTCGCGAGACCGCTAGTCAAAGCGAGCCGCAGTTGCCCTTGGTGCGGCGACCGCGATGGTCGCCAGATCTGGGTCGAGGACCGCTATCGCTATGTGCGCTGCCTCAATTGCAGGGGAACCTTCTCCGATCTCACGGCGGAAGAATATGCAACCACCAGGCACAACGTCTGGGACGAAGTGGACCCGACGGACGAGTCGCTCAGCTTTTATGGCGACGCGCGCCAGGCCGCCCATATGGCTTTTCTTCGACGGTTCCCCCCATTTGGAGCCGGCAAGCTTCTGGACGTCGGTTGTGGCCTCGGCTTTTTTCTGGAGCGAGCACAGCGGACAGGTTGGAATGTTAGCGGCTGCGACACCTCTAAAACGTGGGCAGCGCTTGCCAATGAGCGACTCGGTGCCAATCGCGTCCGGGTTGGGCCTGTCGAAAATCTCGCCTCCGATGAATATTTCGACCTGGTTTGCGCCTGGGACGTCATCGAGCATATCTACGACCCAATTCCGTTCTTGCGGAGTTGCGCGCGCCTCCTGGCTCCCGGCGGCATGCTCTTTCTGAGAACTCCCAATCTAGCCTACGTGCTACCGCTCTACACCCTGCGCCGGAGGATATTCCGACATCGTGCTGCGGTCCTTGGGCCCACCAATCACGTGGTGTACTTCACTGCCCATTCTTTGCGCCGAGCGCTCACAGCCGTGGGCCTTGGATCGTTGGAGTTTCCAGTCTTTCCGCCACCACAGATTGCTGTCTCCGACAGCCCGCTCAGACGGTTTAATCGTGAAAGCAGTATGAGCGTACGACTCAAGAATGCCTGGGCAGGGCTGGCCGGCCTAGCAGCCGAACGCACGGGGGGACGCATCGTCCTGGGGGCCGATCTCGATGTGATCGCACAGCCCGCGGGGCGGCCTCCACCATGGTCGGGGGGCGGGCAGGTTGCTCGCAGATGAATCTGAGATAGTGCCGTCTTCCTTTTGCCCCGGAAGGGAATGACCGGATCGCTCACCGCAACACCCCACGTTCGAGTCTCATCACCCGAACGACATGCCGGGTCTGCGGATCGACGGCGCTGGTGCCGGTGCTCTCCCTCGGAGAGCAGGCCATTGCCGGTGCCTTCGCCGAGCCGGGGGGCGCCCAGCCGGTTCAGCGAACCGTTCCTCTGGAGCTGGTCCGCTGCGACATGACGCGAGATCAGGATGCGTGCGGCCTGATCCAGACACGGCATACGGTCCCAGGTGCCATCCTCTATCACTCTTACTGGTATCGGTCTGGGGTTAACCAGACGATGACCGACAACCTGTATGAGATCGCTCGAGCCGCTGAGGAGCTTGCGGGGGTCGAGGCTGGCGATCTCGTCGTAGACATCGGTTGCAACGACGGCACATTGCTCGATGGGTACGAGACCGAGCAGCTTCGGCACCTCGGCTTTGATCCTTCCGATATCGGGCGCTATGCGGTGGAGAAGGGCTACGAGGTCGTCCGCGACTTCTACTCTTTCGATGCCCTCCGCCGCCGCCACCCGGACCGAAAGGCCAAGGTCATCTCCTCGATCGCGATGTTCTACGACCTCGAGGATCCTGCGGCGTTTGTCGCGGATGTTGCCGAGGGCCTAGCTGAGACCGGCGTATGGGTCATGGAGCTGCACTACCTGCCGGCGATGCTCGAAATGAACTCCTTCGACGCAATTGTGCATGAGCACCTGGAGTATTACTCGCTAGCTGTGATTGAGCGGTTGCTCGGAGAGGCCTGTCTCGAAGTTCAGCATGCAGAGCTGAATGACGTAAACGGTGGTTCGATCAGGCTTTTTATCCGACATAAGGGCCAGCACGATTTCGACGAGGAACGGGCTGGAGCATTGCAAGCATTGCGCGTTCATGAGTTCGAGATGAAGCTGGACGGACCGGAGCCATACGAGGAGTTCCGGCTACGCGCCGAACGAGTTCGTGACGAACTGCGTCAATTATGTGAGACGCTGACTACTCAGGGCAAGACGATTCACATCTACGGCGCCTCGACAAAGGGAAACACCATTCTGCAATACGCTGGTATCGATCGATCGTTGGTCCCCTTTGCCGCTGAACGCAATCCGGACAAGTGGGGCTCAGAAACGATTCGCACCCGCATCCCGATTGTCAGTGAAGAGGAATCGCGAGCAATGAAACCCGACTACTATCTCGTCCTGCCGTGGCACTTTTTGGATGAGTTCCTCGAGCGAGAAAGAGCCTTCCTGGAGGATGGCGGACGCTTTATCGTCCCCCTGCCCGAGGTTCGCATAGTTCCCGACGACTAGGTGAAGGCGGCAGCGGTACCCACGGCCGTAGCGCAGCCGCGATTCCCGATGCTGGACGGAATTCGCGCGCTTGGCGCCCTCAGCGTGTTCGCCACGCACGCCGCCGTGCTCAGCAAGTCCCAATCGGCGCCGATTTACGGCCGGATCGCGCCGCACGTTGGTGATGTCGGGCTCGGAATGCTGATGTGCGTGTCGGCGTTTCTGCTTTACCGGCCTTTTGTCGCCGCACGGCATGCCGAGGCGCGGCGGCCGACGTTCCGTGCGTTTGCCCGCAATCGCGTCATGCGGGTCGTCCCGGCTTATTGGTCCGCGCTGGTGCTGCTGTCGCTGTATCCGGGTCTGAAGGCCGTGTTCAGTGGTGATGCCTGGGTGTACTTCGGCTTCCTCGCTCCGCTGCGTCAGGAGTGGGCCTTCAACGGCCTTACTCCTGCGTGGACCCTCCACGTCGAGTTGGTGTTCTATCTGTCGATGGCTACCTGGGCGGCCATTGCGATCCGCGCTTCCAAGCGCGGTGGCGCGTGGACATGGCGTCGCGAACTCGCCGTGCTGGCCCTCGTATGGGCGGGCGGCAACCTGTTCCGGGTGCTGGTCGGGGTGGAGGGTCGCCACTACCTGCTCGCTCTGATCAACTTCCCCGGATATGTGGACATCTTTGCATTGGGCATGGCACTCGCTCTCGTCCATGTTCGGCTTCAGGTGGGCGGCCGGCTGCCGCGGGCAATCGCCCCGCTGGCTAAGTGGCCACTCGCCTCATGGACACTTGCGCTCGCCCTGTTTCTAGGAGTTGTCATCGGGCTCGACCTTCCCGGCGATCTTGCCTATCCTCCGACCTACAGCCTCGGGCAATGGACAGCGCGTCACATCATGGTCGGGTTTGCTGCTCTTCTGATCGTTGTTCCGGCCATTTTCTCAGAAGGATCGAGCGTCGTTGTGCGGTTTCTCGGCTGGTCCTGGTTGCGGTGGATGGGCCTCGTGTCCTACGGTTTCTACCTCTACCACCTACCGATCCTCCGTGAGCTCGAGAACCACGGTGCACGCACATGGTTTCATCCGGCGCCTCTTTTGGGCGAGGTCGTTGTCGGTGTCGCACTGTCCCTCGCGCTGGCTGCTTTGAGCTTCTACTTGATCGAACGTCCGTTCCTGGCTCGCAAGAGCCGCGCGCGTGCATGAGAGTGTTCGCCGCGCTCCCACGAGATGTGTCGCCAGGCCAGATCGACATTCGCATCCCTCTGATACGGTCCCGGCCGATATGGCTGGATTTCGGTTATTGAGAGACGCTGGGGGGGCGCAGGCGCCTCGGCGTGCTGTTTTGCTCGCTGCGGTGGCGTTTGCCTGCGCTGGCTTGAGCGTCACGGCCATCTCCTGCGGCGACCGGCAGAGCTCGTCTGCCCCGATACACACGACCCCGACGGGAATTCCGGGGCTACGGAATATCGTGAGCGATGCTGATATTGGTCGCTATGGAAAAGGCACCCCCGAGAGGACGCTGCTCGAGTGGTTCCAGGCGGTCCAGTACAAAGATGCAATTGGCGCCGCACAACTTGTCGATGCGAGGACGCTGCGCCGTGTGGGGCCGATCAGATTTCGTTCAGCAGTATTGACCGTGGGCTCCGCTCTCGGCAAGCCGGCGATCGTTGATCTTCGCCCCAGCCCCGATGGAAAGCAGGTATCCGTTCGATTGCTGGTTGAAGGCTTCAGCCCGGGGACAACAGAGCCGGTATCTAGTATCCCAACCAGTTTCCATATGGTTAACAAAGGGAAGTGGCGACTCGCTGATGTCAACTATCTGACGGAGGCCGGTGACGCCCTAGCGGCGGCACGGCAGCGCGAGGCGCGCAAGCAATAGTCTTTTATCTTGGCGATGGCACGCGAGTACGGATTATCGTTCGCGCTACGACATAGGCCCCGAACACCTCAAGGGCACCAAGCGCAAGTCCGCGTGGGACCCCGGTTCGCAGCAGGAATGGAACCTGAATAGCAGTCGCAACCCCCAGCAGAAGCATTGGCAGCGATTGCTGCGGCCGCCTGATTAGACCTTCAATCCCGACCATGAAAAAACCGAGGAAAAACCCCACGACCCCGACTCCTGGAAGTCCGAATTGAATGTAGCTTACGAGCTGTAGTGGGAGGGCGTACGAGTTACCGCCCCCGGGGTTGAAGGTTTGCTCAATCACCGGATCGCTGTCAACGGGTGGGCGCAACACCCTGGGGATTGGCTGGACAAGGAGCTGAAGGACGACACGGCCGTGCTGGTACTCGGCGCGCTTCGGGACGATCGCGCGGGCCAGGGCGATAAGTCGCACGCCGTCAGCGTAGTTGTTCGCGTAGGCGGCAGGGAGTTCACTGATTGCATCATCCTCGACATACTGCTGGAAGCCAATATCGGTTCCCGGGTGGCTCGAAACAAATGATTGGTACCGCTTTACCGTTCCGAAGCCAAAGATGAGGACGATCCCGATGAGAATTACGCCAGGCCCAACGACTCGCAAGCGCACCGGACGCCGCACGATTGCGTGGATGAGTAGAAGCTCTGACAGGGTCACAGCAATGAACGTGCGTGCTCCGAGTAAGGCAACTAGTGCCAGCGAAAACGCGAGGGCGATCCACAACCTTGCGCTGGGTCGTGCCCCATCGGTCCAGCGCCTCGCGACCAGCGTGACCGAAGCGAACTTTAGCGCGAGCGCCAGGAAGATCAGATAGGTCAAACCCTGCGCCATCGCTCCCGTCTTGTCAAGATTGCGAATCCATTGGATTGGCCCGCCGTTGAGGGCGAACAAGACCGTCATTGCTGCCAGGCCGAGCAGCCACCAA
>JAWVFK010000016.1:0-66575 GCA_033856175.1 Solirubrobacterales bacterium
CCCATTGCTGCAGCCATGGCTTCCGTCCGGTCTCGTCTCGGTGTTCTGGAAGGAAATCCTGGAGGCAACGCCGTCGCTTTTGTAGGGTCCGAACGGGCCATCTGTTAACCCTCGCCCGCGTAACCCACATGCGATGTCGCGGCCAGCATGAGATCCAGGGCAATCCAACAGAATGCAAAGAGGAGGCCCGTCCGAAGCAGCCTCGGCTGGCCTTCTTTGATCGCTTCACGCAAGCCGCTTATTGCCAAGACCGTCGGGCCACCAAAGAGAACGGCGGTCACGAGAACGCTGAGAGCTGTGCTCGGCCACGTATGCAGCTGGGTTACGTCACAAAATAAGCTCGGCCTTGCGGCCGGACCGGCTGCATCGAACGTTCCGTCACCGGCACAGCGCGAGTGGCCGACCAGAGCTGCGCCGGCAGACAAATAGGCAATAAGACCGACAGCGCAGATGCCGGTCGCTGACCATCGAGGCCGCCTCCTAATGCGATTTCTGTGGTCAGCCACCAAGTCCCGGCCATCCTAATTCACGCCAGTCGCACGATCACAGGCTGCGGCACGGCAGATGCTGACCCTTGCGACGTCACGTTCAGTTCGCAGAGCTTCCGCAAATCGGCTCAGCGTTGGCCGATCCGTGTCAGCCAGGCTGCCGAGAGGGGGCCGGGGCGGGTGCCGAGGCCGCGGACGGAGCGTTCGAGGCCCAGCCAGGTCTGGCCCGTCTTCAGCGTGATCAGCAAGGGGTCGCCATCGAGCCGCCGCGCGGTTGCGCTGTCGAGGCCTGCGGCGACCTGGGCCTGACCATCGCTCAGCAGCCCTGCCCGCTGGCTGGGGTCGGCGACGATCGCGAAGTGGATGCCGTCGAGGGCAGGGCCGAGGCCGGCGGCGGTGCCCCACCAGCTGGGATTGCGAGTCAGATCGAGCTCGGACCCGGCTCGCCGGGCGACGAGGAAGGGGCCCGACCCGCCGCTCTTCGGCTGGCTGAGCTTTGCCCGTTCGCCGCTCGGCGGCGTCAGCGCGGCGGGCGAGACCAGGCCGAGCCTGGGATCGGCGAGCCGGCCCTGGAGACCGCCGACGCCGTGGCGGAAGATCAGGCGGACAACGCCGGGGCGCGGCGCGTCGGCGCCGATCAGGCCGGGCAGCAGGCGGCGGCCGGGGCGCGACGAGGTCCAGCGGGCGACGTTGGCGAGCACCGCCTGGGAGCCCAGCGGCTCGCCGTCCTGGAAGCGGACGTCGCGGCGTAGGTGGAAGCTCCAGACCGTCCTATCGGGGCTGCTCGACCAGCTCGTGGCGATGCCTCGGCGGCGTCGCAGGTCGCCGTAGGGGGCGGCGAGGCTCTCGGTCAGCGGCTCGTAGAGCTGGGCGACGATCGTCAGCGCGTCGTGGCCGCGCGCGTGGAGCGGGTCGAGAGCGGCGGGGGCAGACGCGAGCGCGTAGACGAGGAGGCCGTTGCCGCCAGGCGTCAACGAGGGCCGCGGCGAGGGCGAGGCGGGCAGGTTGGCGCCGCCGCCGCAGCCGGAGGACACGGCAAGCGCGAGCAGCGCTGCGACGCAGGTAGCACCACGGTGGCGCCGAGGCCCCACGGGGCGCCTACTGGATCTTCAGCAGGACGACTGTGTTGACGATGAAGAGGACGGTGAAGAAGACCGTCGCCCGGTCGAGGTTGCGCTCGACCAGCGAGCCGCCGCCGAAGCTGCTGCCGCCGGAGCCGCCGATGCCGAACGCGCCCGAGAGGCCGGCGTCCTTGCCCGAGTGCAGCAGCACCAGGAAGATGACGACGACGGCGATGATCGCCTGGATTACACCGAGGATGGTTTCCACGCCGGCAAGGTAGCAGCCACGCTCCTATCCCCCGCTCTCAGCCGGCTTGTCGACGCCGTCGAGCTGCTTGAGGATCGCCACCGCCTCGCCGCGCAGCTCGGCGTCCTGGCGCTCGAAATCCTCGTCTGAGAGCTTGCCCGCCGCATGGTCGAGGCGAGCGTCGCGGATCTCGGCGTACTTCGCCTGCTTGCGCGCCTCCAGGTCGGCGAGACCGGCGTCCATCTCCTCGACCTCGCGCGGGCGGTGCCGCAGCGGGCCGCTGACGAAGACGACGAGGGCGACGAAGATCGCCAGCGCGAGCAGGACCTCCATCGGCGGCCCTAGGCGCGGGAGAGCTCGCGCCCGAGCTTCGCCGCGTAGGAGCTGGTCAGGCGACGGCGCGCCTCGGCCGCGGGCCAGATTCCGATCAAGGCACCGGTCAGCGCGATCAGCGCGCCTATCCAGAGCCAGCTGACCAGCGGGTTGACGATGACGCGGAAGGTCGCCGGCGGCGAGTTGGTCAGATAGCTCTGGGCGACGGCGGCGATCGCCAGCCCCTGCAGGTCGGGCGACGCCCTGGCGAAGCGGCGGTCGCCGTCGCGAATCGCCCGGTTGAGGCCGTCGATGTTCGGCCGCACGGCGGTCCAGAAGTCGTTGCGGATGCCGGCCCGCAGGCCGACCTCGCTCGTCGACTCGCCCTGGAAGAAGCGCCCGATCGGCCCCTGGGAGGGGTCCTGGGAGCGGTAGTAGTTCCGCGTCGGGCTGAGCACGAACTGCTTGCTGCCCCTGCGGACCTCGAGCAGCGCCCCGAAGGCGATCTTCTCGTTGGCGATATCGACCGTCGGCTTGACGTAATGGACGTCATAGGAGCCGACGCGGGCGCTCTGCCCCGGCGCCAGCTCGATGTCGCGGTTGGTCTGGAAGGTCGATGAGGCGGCGACGCCGATCATCAGCACGGCGATGCCGGCGTGGACGACGTAGCCGCCGTAGCGGCGGCGGTTGCGGGCTGTGACGGCGAGCAGGGCTCGCGGCAGCGTGCCGCCGTCCAGCGCCCGCCGGGCTCTGGCGGCGCGGGCGAACTCCTGCGCCAGGGCGGCCAGGGTGAAGCCGGCGAAGCTGAAGAGCAGCAGCGCCAGCGGCTTGGCGCGGACGTCGGCGAGCGTCAGGCAGCCAGCGGCGACGGCGGCGCCGGCCAGCGCCGGCCAGAGGAAGATCCGCCGTGCCGCGGCGACGCTGAAGCGGCGCCAGGCGAGCAGCGGCCCGATGCCGGCGAAGAGGACGAGGCCGATCGCCAGCGGGGCGATGTAGCGGTCGAACCAGGGGGCGGCGAGCGAGGCGCGGGTGCCGGTCAGCGCCTCCGAGATCAGGGGGAAGAAGGTGCCCCAGAAGATCACCGCGCAGAGCCCGATCAGCAGCAGGTTGTTGACGAGGAAGATCGATTCGCGCGAGGCGAGCGAGTCGATTCGCCGCTCCGAGCGCAGCTCGTCGAGCCGCGAGACGATCAGCAGCGTCGAGCCGACGAGGACGACGGCGATCAGGGCGAGGATCGGTGCGCCGACGGTCGAGGCGCCGAAGGCGTGGATCGACTGCAGCACGCCGGAGCGGACGAGGAAGGTGCCGAGCAGCGCCAGCGAGAAGGTCGCGACGATCAGCGAGACGTTCCAGACCCGCAGCATGCCGCGCCGCTCCTGGACCATGATCGAGTGCAGGAAGGCGGTGCCGGCAAGCCACGGCATCAGGGAGGCGTTCTCGACCGGGTCCCAGCCCCAGTAGCCGCCCCAGCCGAGCTCCGTATAGGACCAGCGGGCGCCGAGCAGGATGCCGATCGAGAGCAGCGTCCAGGCGATCAGCGCGAAGCGCCTCGTCGAGCGGATCCAGCTGGCGTCGAGGCGGCGCGCCGCCAGGGCGCCGATGCAGAAGGCGAACGGGATCGACCACATCACGTAGCCCGAATAGAGCATCGGCGGGTGGATCATCATGCTCGGGTGGCGCAGCAGCGGGTTGAGGCCGAGGCCCTCCGCCGGCGCCGGGTGCAGGGCGACGAAGGGGCTCGAGGCGAACAGCATCAGCGAGACGAAGAAGCCCCCGAGGCCCATCAGCACGGCCGTCGCGTAGGGCACGACCTCGCGGTGGCGGTTGCGGGTGGCGAAGAGGACGGCGCTCGAGGCCAGCGAGAGGACCCAGGCCCAGAGCAGCAGCGACCCGGCCTGGCTCGACCACATCGCGGTCAACCTGTAGAAGGCCGGCGTCGTCGTCGAGGAGTGGTCGGCGACGAGCTGGAAGCCGAAGTCCGAGCGGACGAAGGCGGCTTCGAGCAGCAGCACGCAGCCGCTCAGCAGGGCGGCGACGGCGTAGACGGCACGGCGGGAGCTGTCGACCCAGCGGCGGTCGGGTAGAGCGCTGGGGCCGGTCGTACGGCGGGTCGCGTAGAGAGCGGCGCCGGCAGCGAACAGCGCCGTCGCCAGGGCCAGGATCAGGCAGAGCGTGCCAAGCGCGATCAAGCTCTCACCCGCTGCCCGGCGCTAACGGGGCTTGCCTTCGCTGAACTTCGACGGGCACTTGGTCGAGAGCGTGTCGCGCTCGCCGATGAAGACGCCGTCGCGGACGTGGCCGCTGACGACGACCTCGCGGCCCTCGCGGAACGGGTCGGGGACGGTGCCCTGGTAGCGGACGGGGATGGCGCCGCTGCCGTCGCGATCGCTCACCCTGAAATCGAGCCGCTCGCCGTGGCGGCGGACCGACCCGGCGGCCACCTTGCCGGTGAGGTCGTAGCTGCGGTCGGGGTTGGCGTTCAGCAGCTGCGAGGGCTGGCGCGCCTCGCTCGAGGCGCTGAACGACGTGTAGGCGAGCGCCGCGGCGAGCAGGACCGCCGCCGAGAGCGCGACGACGAGGCGGATCTGACGTTTGCGGTCGGGGTCCATGACGGGGCTTGGCCGCGGCCGCGCCGGGCGGGCGCGGCGTTTGAGCGGAGCTGGATTATGGCAATGGGGAAGAATGCCCCCGATGGCTGACGACCCGGTCCTGCTGATCACCGGCGCCTCGAGCGGCATCGGCGCCGCGACCGCCCGCCGCGCGGCCGGCTCCTACCGTCTCGTCCTGGCGGCGCGGCGCGAGCAGGAGCTGCGGGCGCTGGCCGAGGAGCTGGGCGGAGACAAGCGGGCGATCGCCGTGCCCTGCGACGTCACAGAATGGAACGAGGTCGAGGCGATGGCCAAGGCCGCGCTCGGGCACTTCGACCGGATCGACGGCGTCTTCGCCAACGCCGGCTTCGGCGCCAAGCGCGGCTTCCTCGAGGAGAGCCCCGAGCAGTGGCGCTCGATGGTGCTGACCAACGTCCTCGGCGTCGCCCTGACGATCCGCGCCACCCTCCCCCATCTGCTCGACCGCGGCGACGGCCACTTCCTGATCACCAGCTCGGTCGCCGGGCGCCGCGCCCTCCCCGGATCCCTCTACTCGGCGACGAAGTGGGCGGTGACCGCGATGGGCGAGGCGCTGCGAGCCGAGCTGCGCCAGATGCACGACAACAGGCGCATCCGCGTCACCCTGATCGAACCCGGCATGACCGACACGCCGTTCTTCGACGACCGCCCCCAGGGAGCGCTCGAGGACGACGACATCGCCCGCGCCGTCATCTACGCCCTCGAGCAGCCAGAGAACGTCGACGTCAACGAGATCCTGATCAGGCCGACGGGCCAGCCGATCTAGGCACCCTAGAATCCGCGGCGGTGCGGACGTAGCTCAGCTGGTAGAGCGCGAGCTTCCCAAGCTCGAGGTCGCGGGTTCGAGACCCGTCGTCCGCTTTTTGTCCGCGCGCGCCTTCTGGGCCTTTCTCGCCGTCCTTGCCGTGCTCGCGCTGCTGGTCTACGGGCTCGCCAGCAAGGGCGAGGCGAAGATCAGCGTCGGCGAGCCGGTGCCGGACAAGTCGCTGGAGCCGCTCGGCGGGGGCGCTCCGAAGCGCCTCGCCGACTTCCGCGGCGATTGGGTTCTCGTCAATCTCTGGGCGTCGTGGTGCGAGCCCTGCAAGCAGGAATCGCCGGCGCTGGAGCGCTACTTCGAGCAGCATCGCCGCGAGCGATTCACCGTCGTCGGGATCGACGTCCAGGACAACTCGAGCGATGGCCTCGACTTCGTCAGGCGGATGAAGCTCCGCTACCCCCAGCTGCGCTCGGTCGGCGACGACCGCAGCCGCGCCTTCGGCACGACGGGGCTGCCGGAGTCCTTCCTCGTCGACCCGAAGGGGCGGCTGGCGCTGATCCGCCGCGGCGTCCTCGATCAGCGCCTGCTCGACCGCTACGTGACGCCGATGATCGCCAGGAGCGGCCGATGAGGGCCAGGCGCGCCCTGCTGCTCTTCGCCGCGCTGGCCGCGCTGGCCGCCCCGTCCGGTGTTGCGCTCGCCGCAACCGCCCCTCCCCCACGAGCTGAGCTCGGCGACATCGAGGACGAGGTGATGTGCACCGTCTGCGGCACGGCGCTGAACCTCTCGCAGGCGCCCCAGGCCGACCGCGAGCGCGCCCTCATCCGCACGCTGATCGCGGCCGGCAAGACGAAGCCGGAGATCAAGGCTGCCCTCGTCGCCGAATACGGCGAGCGCGTCCTCGCCGAGCCGGCCAAGAGCGGCTTCGACCTCACCGCCTGGCTGGTACCGCTGGTGGCGCTGCTGCTCGCCACTGCCGGCATCGTCACCGGCGTGCGCAGGTGGCGCCGGCAGAGCGGTCCGGAGGGCCCGCAGCTGCGGATGCCCGACGAGGAGGCTGAGCTCCTCGACGCCGACCTGGCGAAGTACGAGCTCTAGAGACGGCCGCCGGTAACCAGCAGGCCGGCGATCTCGACGCCGGCACGGTCAATCTCGGCCTTGGCGATCGCCGCCTGCTCGTGGGTGGTCTGCCCGAGGCGGACGCAGAGCAGCGCCGCCTCGACGGCCTCCAGCAGCTGATCGGCGCCGGCGTGGTCGAGGATCGGCGGGCCATCGCAGACGACGAGGTCATAGGCGCGGCAGACTTGGTCGAGGAAGGCACGGAAGCGCTGCGAGCCGAGCAGCTCGGCGGGGCGAGCGGAGCCGCCGCCGGCGACCAGGCAGAAGAGGCCGACGCTCGGCAGGCCCGTGCTGAGCGCCGCGGGCGGCACCAGGCGGACCGGTTGCACCACCTCCTTCGGACCGGCCTGACCGGCGAGGTAATCGGTCAGCCCCGGCCGCCCGGCAAGGCCAAGCCGGCTCGCCAGAACAGGGCGATGCAGATCGCACTCGACGAGCAGGGTGCGACGGCCGGCCGCGGCGGCGGCTATCGCGATGCCGGCGGCGGCGGCGGACTTGCCCTCCGCGGGCAGCGCGCTCGTCACCACGAGCGAGCGCGGCACTCGGAAAGGCACCACGGCATCGAGCCGGGCCTGAAGCTCGCGGAATGTCTCGAAGTCGGGCTGGGTCAAGCGCGCCGGCCCGGGGCGGCCCGAGCCGAAGTTTTCGAGGGTCTCGACGCCGAGGCCGGCGAGCAACGGCAGCTCGAGCTCCCGCCGCAGCCGTTCGGGGTCGGAGACGCTCGAATCGAGGGCATTGCGAACGCGGACGACCACGAAGCCGGCGAGCAGCGCCAGCGCGCCGGCCAGGATCAGCCAGGGCAGCGGCGCCGTGAATGCCAGGCCTCGCGGCGGGGGCAGGCCCTGAAGCGCCTGGGTCTCGTCCTCGAAGCCAAGCGTCACGGCAAGGCGGCCGCCGGCTGACGCCGGCGGCGCTGGCAGCGGTGGCGCTCCCGGCGCTGCGAAGACGCGGCTGCCGATCGGCGAGGACGGCGCGAACAGCGGCAGCCGCGGCGCCAGGCGCTCACCGCGGCGGAAGTCGCGCCGGGCGGCGTCGCGGTCGCCGCTCTCGATATCGATCCGCGCCAGCAGCAGCGGGTGGCGCCAGTTGGCGGGCTCGCGGGCGATCGCCCGGCGTACGTCGGCCGCCGCCTCGACGTAGCGATGCTGGCGCTCGCGCACGAGAGCGCGAGCGACGTAGGGAGTCGCTGCCCAGGGCTCGGAGTCAATCGCCTCGCCGGCGAGAGCGAGGGCGTGCTCGGGCTGTCCCCGGCGCAGGGCAGCATCGCTGGCGCGGACCCGCTCGACGGCGATCAGCCCGGGCGCCTGAACGGCGCAGATCGCTGCCGCGGCCAACGCCGCCGCGGCGCGGGCGCGAGGGTGCCAGCCGAGCCGCTCGTCCTCGGCGCGCCGGGATCGGGCGCTGGCCGCCACCACTGAGACCGCCGCCAGCGCGAAGACGGCGATCGCGGTCTCCTCCCAGAGCCAATCGACCGCGGCGACGACGACGAAGATCAGGAAGGCGCTGGTCATCGCGGCGGCGGCGGCGACATCGTCGTCGTCATCGAGCAACGAGCGGGCGCGCAGCGCGAGCGTCAGCAGGCCGCCGAGGAAGGCGAGAAGAAGCAGCAGCCCGGGTATGCCGAGCTCACCGAGCGCCTCGAGATAGAGGGAGTGGGCGTCGCGAACGAGCGCCGCGTCCTTGCCGTCTCGGTTCCAGCTGAACTCGAACGTGCCCGCTCCCGATCCGCCCAGCGGCTGGCGGGCGAACTCGTCGAGCGCGGATCCCCAGAGCTGACGCCGTTCGGCGCCCACGGCGGGCCGGGCCGCTGGGTCGAAGCCGGCGTCGAAGGCCGGCTGGCTGCTGAGCTGATTCCAGGCGTTGCTTACCGGCCCGTGGCCCAGCGCTATCGCCAGCGTCAGGACGACAAGTGCCAGCGGCGGCCCAACGAGGCGCACCGCGGTCCTCGGCAGGCGAAGGCGATCGAGGGCGCCGTCCGCCGTGAGGACGGTCGCCGCGGCGCAGCCGAGGCCGCCGAGGACCAGCACCAGCGCGACGGCCGGCCCGCCGGCGCCGCCCGTGGAGTGGGCGATCTGCGGATAGTGGCCGGCCACAGCGGCCGCGGCGAGCGTGGCCACCGCGGCCGCCGCCAGGTGCGCCACCGCGGTCAGCCGGTGGCGGCTCAGCGCCAGCACGGCGCCGACCGCGACCACGATCGCCAGCGTCGCGACAGGGGCGCCGGCCAGATAGACGGCGAGCGCGGCGACGGGAACGAGGCCGAGGCTCAGCGCTCGCGTCGCCGCTGCGCCTGCGTGGGCGCTCCAGGCCAGGCCTATCGCGACGCCCATCGACCCCCACACGCCCACCGCGTCCCAGTAGTCGAACGGATAGCTGAGCTTGCCCGTGTGGAAGGCCGCCTCGACGGCGGACTGCGGCAGCAGCCCGGGGAACAGGCGGCTGGCGATGGCGATGACGGCGATGGCGAGCGCGGCGGCCGAGAGGCCAGTCGCCACGTGGCGGAAACGCGGCCGCCCGACGGCGATCAGGACCAGCGCCACGAGCCCGCCATAGCCGGCGACCCGGGCCAGCTCGGCCGTGGTCCGCTCGGTGCTCTCGGTCCAGACAAGGCTCAACGCCATCCAGAGCGTGAGGCCGGCGAGGGCGCCGAGCGGCAGCAGGCAGCCGCGCGGCGGACGGCGGCGCGAGAGCACGCCGGTTCCCACGCCGACGGCGATCGACGCCCAGATGGCAAGGAAGAGCTGCTGGCGAACGACGACGTCGTAGCCGCCTCCGGCGAGCGCCAGGTAGCCCGCCAGCAGCGCCGGCACGGCGAAGAACAGGGCCGGGGCCCGTAGCGGCAGCGCGCCCAGCGACCGGCGGGCGACGCCCAGGACGGAGGGGCGCGACGGCCCCGGCGCCGGCGGCATCGGCGGTCCTACATCCGCTCCGGCGCGTCGATGCCGAGCAGGCCGAACGTGCGGGCGATCGTTCGCTTGGTCGCCGCGCAGAGGGCGAGCCTGGCCTGCTCCACCCCCTCGCCCTCCGCCCCGACCACCTGGCAGTCGCGGTAGAAGGAGTGGAAGTCGGCGGCGACGGCGCCCGCGTAGGCGCAGAGCCGGTGCGGCGCCCGGCGCTCGGTAGCCTCGGCGACCTCTCCCGGCAGCTCGAGCAGGCGCTTGAGCAGCGTCCGCTCGGCGGCCTCGCGCGGCCAGGCCGACTCGGTCAGGCCGGCGGCGGTAGCGGCAACCGCGTCGTCAACGCCGGCCTTGCGGAGGATGCTGGCAATCCGCGCGTGGGCGTACTGGACGTAGTAGACCGGGTTCTCATTCGACTGCTTGCGGGCGAGCTCGAGGTCGAGCTCGACGGTGGTGTCGTGGCTGCGATGGAGCATGAAGAAGCGCGCCGCGTCGCGGCCGATGTCGTCAACCAGCTCGTCAAGGGTGACGAACTCGCCCTTGCGCTTCGACATCTGCGCCCGCGCGCCGCCCTCGACGATGTGGACGAGCTGCATGATCAGCGCCTCGAAGCTCTCCGGCGCGGCTCCGAGCGCCGCGAGCGCCGCCCGCATCCGGCCGACGTAGCCGTGGTGGTCGGCGCCGAGCACGTCGATCAGCACCTCCCAGTCGCGGCGCAGCTTGTCGGAGTGGTAGGCGACGTCGGCGAGGAAGTAGGTCGGCTCGCCGCCCGAGCGGACGAGCACCCGATCCTTGTCGTCGCCAAAGGCGCTCGTTCGCAGCCAGACGGCGCCCTCGCTCTCGTAGACCTGACCGCGCTCACGCAGCTGTCCCAGCGCCGCCTCGACGCCGCCGGACTCGTGCAGCGCCCGCTCTGAGGCGAAGGCGTCGAACTCGACGCCGAAGCGACCGAGGGTCTCGCGAACCTGCGCCAGCATCAGCTCGGTGCCCCGAGCCTCGAGGCGCTCGATCTCGGTCGGTGCGATCCCCTCGCTCTCGAGCTGGGCGGCGAGCTCGGCGACGTACTCGCCCTGATAGCCATCCTCCGGCAGCTCGTCGCCGGTCATTCGCGCGGCGATCGACTCGGCGAAGCGGCGGACCTGGCCACCGGTGTCGTTGACGTAGTACTCGCGGCCGACCTCGTGGCCGGAGAACTCGAGCAGCCGAGCGAGGGCGTCGCCGTAGGCGGCGTGGCGGCCGCCGGCGGCGGTCAGCGGCCCGGTCGGGTTGGCGGAGACGAACTCGATCAGGCAACGGCGGGGCTCAGGCTGGACGCCGGCGCCGAAGCGCTCGTCGGCGAGCACCGTCGCCAGGCTGCGGCGGTACCAGCCATCGGCGAGGCGGAGGTTGACGAAGCCCGGGCCGGCTACCTCCAGCTCGGAGACGTCGTCGCCGAGCCTCTTGCTCAGCTCCTCGACGAAGTCGCCGGCGACCTCTCGCGGCGGTGATCCGACCAGCGGGGCCAGCAGCAGCGGCGCGTTCGTCGAGTAGTCGCCCAGCTCTTCACGCGGCGGGCGTTCGAGCGCCGGCGGCGCGCCGCCCTCGGCGCCGCCGCGCAGGGAGTCTGCGGCGCCGGCGACTGCGTCGCGGAGATCGGCTGTCGGGTCGACCGCGGCGGGGCTCGGCATCGGCCCCATGCTATGCCGGTCGACCGTGGCGGGCCGGCCGCGGCGGCAACCGCCAAGTGCGGAGGCGCCCGTCGCCCTACGATGAACGACCCCTCCGCCCGCACCGCGGGGGCACCGGCCGCATGCGTCTAGCCCTGATCAGCGACATCCACAGCAACCTGCCCGCGCTCGAGGCCGTCCTCGCGGCGATCGACGAGCGCGAGCTGGGCACCGTCTGGTGCCTCGGCGACGTCGTCGGCTACGGCGCCGATCCCGACGCCTGCACCGAGCTCGTGCGCGAGCGCTGCGAGCTCTGCCTGGTCGGCAACCACGACCTCGCCGTGCTTGGCGAGATCGACGTCTCGACATTCTCCCCGGCAGCCGAGGCGGCGGTCGAGTGGACGCGCGAGGAGTGCAAGGCGGCGACGACCGAGTTCCTCCAGGGCCTCGAGCCCGCCAACGACGACGGCGAGGTCGGCCTCTACCACGCGTCTCCCCGCAACCCCGTCTGGGAGTACGTGCTGTCGGTCGACGCCGCCGCCGAGTGCATGGCGATGCAGGCGCACCGGGTCTGCTTCATCGGCCACTCCCACGTCGCCCTCCACTACACCGCCCCCGCCAACGGCGACGCCGCCTCGCTGGTGGACTCGGCCAGCGGCTCGGCCGCCGCGGGCGGCACGCGAATCGAGCTCGGCGAAGGGCGCTGGCTGGTCAACCCCGGCAGCGTCGGCCAGCCGCGCGACGGCGATGCCCGCGCCGCCTGGCTCGAGCTCGACACCGATGAGTGGACCGCCGAGTACCACCGCGTCGAGTACGACATCGACCGTGCCGCCGCGGCGATCGCGGCCGCCGGCCTCCCCGACCAGCTCGGAGCACGGCTCTATGTCGGTCAATAGGCGCGGGCGAGGCAGACCAGGCGGCCGCCGGCCGGCGGCGCCGGAGCGGGGCGCCACTAGACTCGCGCCGATGCCGGCAATACGGGCGCTCGTTCTCGCCTCGTTGCTCGGCCTGGTGACCGCGGGACTCGTGTCGTGCGGTGGCGGTTCGAGCGACAAGCTGATCCCGCCGCGAAACGCGGCGGAGCTCAACAACCTGCTCGATCAGGTCGAGGCGCGTGCCGACGACGGCAGCTGCGACACGGCCGCCCATGCGAGCGACACGCTGATCGCACTGGTGCAGAGGCTGCCCGCGAGCGTCGACCCGCGGCTTCGCCGCAACCTCCTGCAGGGGATCGCCAAGCTCAAGGCGCTGAGCGAGAGCCCCAACACCTGCCAGGCGCTGACGAGCGCGCCACCGCCGCCGCCCACACCACCTCCAACAACGACGGCAACGACGCCGACAACGCAGACCCAGACGCAGACCACCCCGACGACGCCGACGACTCCCACCGATGGCGGCACGGGGCCGCCCACCGACACCAGCTCCACCCCCGCCCCGGCTCCGAAGCGGAAGCACTAGATGCAGGGCAACATCATCTCCGACCGCTACGAGATCGAGAGCCGGCTCGGCTCCGGCGGCATGTCGACGGTCTACAAGGCCAAGGACACGGTCCTCGAGCGCACGGTCGCCGTCAAGGTCCTCGCCGGGCACCTCTCCGACGACGACCGCTTCGTCGCCCGCTTCCGCCGTGAGGCGCTGGCGGTCGCCAAGCTCGTCCACCCCAACATCGTCCAGGTCTACGACACCGGCGTCGACGACGACCAGCACTACATCGTCATGGAGTACATCGAGGGCCGATCGGGCGCCCAGCTGCTCCAGGCCAACGTCCTGCTCGAGCCGGACGTCGCGGTCGAGATCGGCGAGCAGGCCTGCGCCGGCCTCGACTACGCCCACAAGAACGGGATCATCCACCGCGACGTCAAGCCCGGCAACCTGATGATCGTCGGCGGGCCCGCCGCCTACAACGAGTCCGACTCGACGGCGATGACGGTCAAGCTCGCCGACTTCGGCATCGCCCGGGCCGGCGAGCAGACGCGGATCACCCAGGCCGGCTCGGTGGTCGGCACCGCCGCCTACCTGGCGCCCGAGCAGGCGCGCGGCGACGAGGCGACGCCGGCGTCCGACGTCTACGCGCTCGGCGTCGTCCTCTACCAGTTCCTAACCGGCCGACTGCCCTACGAGGGATCGTCGCTTACCGAGCTGGCGATCCGCCAGCAAAACGAGCGCCCGCTGCCCCCCCACACCTACAACGACCACGTGCCCGACACCCTCGGCGGCGCCGTCCTGCGGGCGCTCGACAGCGATCCCTGGCGCCGCTACACCAGCGCCACGGAGCTCGGCGAGGCGCTGCAGGCCGCGCTCAACGGAACCGACGTCACCCTCGAGGCGCCGCTGCCGCCGAGCGAGGAGCTGACGCGCCAGCTCGCGCCCGACTCGGGGGCCGATGCGACGCGGCCGCTGCCGCCCCGCCGCCCCCCGCCGCCACGCCGGGCGGCGCCGATCGAGCGCCGCACGCCGCCGCCCCGCAACCGCCGCGGCGCCCCCGCCCGCGCCGCCCGCGCCGTCGCGGCTTTGCTGGCGCTGGTGCTGATCGCCGCCATCGTCACCGGCCTGGTGATCCTGACGACGTCCGGCCCCAAGGGTGTCCAGATCCGTCAGGTCGTCAAGGACAACATCCACGATCAGGTCGACGGGCTGAAGAACCTGATCGACCAGAACACGAAGTAGTCGACGACAGCCCGCCTCAGGCGCCGGCCTGCCAGGGGGCGGCGCCATCCAGCGTCGCCGCCGCGAAGGCCTTGAAGCCGCCGGCGAGGATCGCCTCGCGCATCGCCCGCATCAGCTCGCGCATGTAGGCGAGGTTGTGCAGCGTCAGCAGCCGCACCCCGGTCATCTCCTCTGCTCGCGAGAGGTAGTGCAGGTAGGCGCGGTCGTAGCTGCCGCAGGCGAGGCAGGGGCAGCCTTCGACGAGCGGGCCGGCCTCGGTCGCCATCGCCGCGTTGCGGACGTTGACGCGGAAGCGGCCGCCGGGGTCGGGGACCAGCGCCATCCCGTGGCGGGCGAGCCGCGTCGGCATGGCACAGTCGAAGAGGTCGATGCCGCGCTCGACGCCGGCGATCAGGTCGTCGACCTCGCCGACGCCGAGCAGGTGGCAGGGCGCGTCCGCGGCGAGGTGGGGAACGGTCATGTCGAGGACGCCGTACATCTCCGGCTTGTCACGGCCGAGGGTGCCGCCGATCGCGATCCCGTCGACGGCGGCCGCCGAGACCCGCTCGGCCGACTCGCGGCGCAGGTCGGGATGCACCCCGCCCTGGACGATGCCGAAGAGCGCCTGGCCCGCTGGCCCCTCGCGCTCGTGCCAGGCCAGGCAGCGGTCGAGCCAGCGATGCGTGCGCTCGGTCGAGCGCGCCGTGTAGTCGCGATCGGCGTGGTAGGGCGTGCACTCGTCGAAGGCGAGGGCGATGTCGGAGCCGATCGCGGCCTGAACCTCCATCGAGCGCTCGGGCGAGAGCATCTTCTCGGCGCCGTCGACGTAGGAGCGGAAGCGGGCGCCCTGCTCCGATATCTCGAGGACGGCTCCGCGCCCCTCGCGCCTGCCGCGGCGGCCCTTGACCTCGTCGGCGACGGTGCCGTGGGCGAGCGAGAAGACCTGGAAGCCGCCCGAGTCGGTGACGATCGCCCGCGGCCAGGCCATGAAGCCGTGCATGCCGCCGCGCTCGGCGATCCGCTCCGGCCCCGGCGAGAGCAGCAGGTGGAAGGTGTTGCCGAGGATCAGCTCGTAGCCGAGCTCGGCGACGTCCTCGCTGCTCAGCGAGCGAACCGTCGCCTTGGTCGCCAGCGGGATGAAGGCCGGCGTCGAGACCGTGCCGTGGCCGGTGTGGAGCGTGCCGGCGCGAGCGCGGCCGTCGCGCGCCTCGACGTCGAAGCGCAGCCGGTCCGGGTCAGCTCGCATCGCCGCGAATCAGGGATTGCCCCGTCATCGCCGCGGGCTGCTCGATGCCGAGCAGTTCCAGCACCGTCGGCGCGACGTCGGCGAGGATGCCGCCCGAGCGCAGCTCGACGCCCTCGACGGTGACGACGAGCGGCACCGGGTTGGTCGAGTGGGCCGTGTTGGGGGAGCCATCGGGCTCGAGCATGTTCTCGGCGTTGCCGTGGTCGGCGGTGACGATGCAGGCGCCGCCCCTCTCGGCCACCGCGGCGAGGACGTCGCCGAGACAGCGGTCGACCGCCTCGATCGCGGCGACCGCAGCCGGGATGACGCCGGTGTGGCCGACCATGTCAGGGTTGGCGAAGTTGAGGATCCCGAAGCGGTAGTCGGCGCCGCGCCAGTGCTCGCAAAAAGCATTCGAGGCAGCCGCGGCGCTCATCTCCGGCTTGTGGTCGTAGGTCGGCACGTCGCGCGGCGAGTCGACCAGGCAGCGCTCCTCTCCCTCCCACTCCGCCTCGCGGCCGCCGTTGAAGAAGTAGGTGACGTGGGCGTACTTCTCGGTCTCGGCGACATGGAGCTGGCGGCCGCCGTGCTCGGCGATGACCTCGGCGAGGGTCACCGCGGGCTCGCGCGGCGGGAAGGCGACCGGGTAGGGCCAGCCGTCGTGGTACTCGGTCATCGTCGCCAGCCAGAGGTCGCGGCGGCGGCCGCGGTCGAACTCCTCGAAGCGGTCCTCGCCGAGCGCCCGCGTCAGCTGGCGGGCGCGGTCGGGGCGGAAGTTCATGAAGAAGGCGACGTCGCCGTCGGCGATGCCGTCGTAATCGCCGATCACGGTCGGGCGGATGAACTCGTCGGTCTCCTCGCGCTCGTAGGCGGAGCGAACGGCCTTTGCGGCGCTCGGCGCCCGCTCGCCGGCGGCGTTGACGATCGCGTCGTAGGCGAGCTCGGTGCGGTCCCAGCGGCGGTCGCGATCCATCGCCCAGTAGCGGCCGCTCACCGTGCCGACCCGGCCGGCGCGGCGCAGCCAGGCCTCGAGCTGATCGACGTAGCCGGCGCCCGAGCGCGGCAGCGTGTCGCGGCCGTCGGTGAAGGCGTGGACGACGAGATCGGGAACTCCCTCGCGGGCGGCGAGCTCGATGCAGGCCTCGATCTGGGCCCAGCCCGAGTGGACGCCGCCGTCGGAGACCAGGCCGAGCAGGTGTAGGCGCCCGCGCGGCGACGAGCGGGCTCGCTCGCAGGCCTCGAGCAGAACCGGGTTCTCGAAGAAGCTGCCGTCGGCGACCGCCGCGTCGATCCGCGCCAGGTCCTGCCTAACGATCGCGCCGGCGCCGAGGTTGAGATGGCCGACCTCGGAGTTGCCCATCTGGCCGTCCGGCAGGCCGACGTCGCGGCCGCTGGCCGACAGCTGGGTCCGCGGCAGCCGCTTCCAGATGTCGTCGAAGACCGGTGTCTCGGCGAGGCTGACCGCGTTCCCGGGCCCGTCGGGAGCCAGCCCCCAGCCGTCGAGGATGACGAGTGCGACGCCTGCGACCGGCAGCGATCGGCCCGTCTCGGTCACACCGTCGCCGCCGCCACGATGGCGAGGAAGTCCTCGGGGTCGAGGCTGGCGCCGCCGACCAGGGCGCCGTCGATGTCGGGCTGCGCCAGCAGCTCGGCGGCGTTCGCCGGCTTGACCGAGCCGCCGTAGAGGATTCGCGTCGCCGCGGCGGCGTCGGCGTCGCGCTCGGCGATGCGGGCGCGGATCACGGCGATCGTCTCCTGGGCCTGCTCCGTCGTCGCCGTCTGGCCCGTGCCGATCGCCCAGATCGGCTCGTAGGCGATGACGATCTCGCCGAGCTGGTCGTCGCCGAGGCCGGCGAGATCGGCGTCGAGCTGGCGCTTCAGCACCGCCTCGGTCTCACCAGCCTCGCGCTCGCTCTCGCTCTCGCCGACGCAGAGGATCGGCTCGAGCCCCGCCGCGAGCGCCGCCGGCAGCTTGCGGGCGAGCGCCTCGTCGGTCTCGGCGAAGAGCTGGCGCCGTTCGGAGTGACCGAGGATCACGCCGCTGACGCCGGTCTCGGCGAGCATCGCCAGCGAGACCTCACCGGTGAAGGCGCCCTCGGCCTGCTCGTGGGCGTTCTGGGCGGCGACGCCGATCCGCTTGCCGCGGCAGGCCTCGACCGTCGTCTGAAGAGCGAGGAACGGCGGGCAGAGGACGACGTCCACCGACTCGACCAGGGGCTCGACGGCCGGCAGGAAGGCGTCGAGGAAGCGCTCCGCCTCGGCGATCGTCTTGTGCATCTTCCAGTTGGCGGCGATGTAGGGCCGGCGATCAGCCATCGTCCCCATCCTCCTCGTCATCCTCGGCGTCGCGCAGGGCCTCGATCCCCGGCAGGGCCCGTCCCTCGATCAGCTCGAGCGAGGCGCCGCCGCCGGTCGAGACCCAGTCGACCTTTTCGGCGAGCCCGAAGGCGGTCAGGGCCGCCGCCGAGTCGCCGCCGCCGACGACCGTCTTGCCGGGCGCCGCGGCGACGGCCTCGGCAACGGCGTGCGTGCCGGCGGCGAACGGCTCCAGCTCGAAGGCCCCCATCGGCCCGTTCCAGAAGACCGTGCCGGCCCCGGCGATCGCCTCGGCGTAGGTCGCCGCGGTCGCCGGGCCGATGTCGAGCCCCATCCAGCCGTCCGGCACCTCGACGCCGTCGACCGCCCGCTGCTCGGCGCCGGCGCTGAAGTCGTCGCCGAGCACGAGGTCGGTCGGCAGCGAGAGCTCGCAGCGAGCCGACTCGGCGCGGGCGAGCACGCGCTTGGCGAGCTCGACGCCCTCCTCCTCGACCAGCGAGTCGCCGACCGGGTGGCCCTGGGCGCGGAAGAAGCTGAAGCACATCGCGCCGCCGATCAGGATGCGCTCGGCGGAGTCGAGGAAGCGCTCGATCAGGCCGATCTTGTCGGAGACCTTGGCGCCGCCGAGAACCAGGACCAGCGGACGTGCGGGGTCGTCGCGGATCGCCGTCAGCTCGCGCACCTCGCGCTCCAGCAGCAGGCCGGCGTAGCCGGGCAGCCGCTCGGCGACGCCGACGGTGCTGGCGTGGGCGCGATGGCAGGCGCCGAAGGCGTCGTCGACGTAGATCTCAGCGAGCCCCGCCAGCGCGTCGGCGAGGAGGGGGTCGTTCTTCGTCTCACCGGGCTCGTAGCGCGTGTTCTCGAGCAGCATCAGCTCGCCGGGCCGGAGCAGGCCGGCCTCGTGCTCGACCTCCTCGCCGATCACGGCTGGGGCCATCAGCACCGGCGTCTCCGCCAGCAGCGTCAGGTGCTCGGCGACCGGCGCCAGCGAGAGCTCCGGCTCGCGCCCCTTCGGCCGGCCGAGATGGGAGGCGAGGATCACGGCGGCGTTGCGCTCGAGCAGCAGCCGGATCGTCGGCAGCGCGGCGCGGATGCGGGTGTCGTCCTCGATTCCTTCGGCGGAGATCGGGACGTTGAAGTCGACGCGGCAGAGGACCCTGGCGTCGGCGACGTCGGCGTCACGGACGCTGGCCTTGTCGAATCCGGCCGTCATGCGGCGCGGCGAACGGGGGTCGGGCGGCGCGTCGCTTCGATCAAGCGGGCGCTGCCGCCGTCTTGGGCTGCAGCACCTTGGCCGCCAGCTCCACGCAGCGGTTGGAGTAGCCCCACTCGTTGTCGTACCAGGAGACGGCCTTCAGCATCGTCCCGTCGATGACCATCGTCTGGCCAGCGTCGAAGACCGAGGAGTGCGGGTCGCCGACGATGTCGGTGGAGACGATCGGGTCCTCGGTGTAGGCGAGGATCCCCTTCAGCGGCCCCTCGGCCGCGGCCTTGGCGGCGGCGTTGATCTCCTCGGCGCTGGTCTCACGGGAGGTCTCGCAGACGAGGTCGACGACCGAGCCAGTGGCGACGGGGGCGCGGACGGCGATGCCGTTGAGCTTGCCGTCGAGCTCGGGCAGGACCAGGCCGACGGCCTTGGCGGCGCCGGTGGTCGTCGGAATCAGGTTGATAGCCGCGGCGCGAGCGCGGCGAAGGTCGCTGTGGGGCATGTCCTGGAGGCGCTGGTCGGCGGTGTAGGCGTGGACCGTGGTCATCAGGCCGTGCTCGATGCCGACGGTCTCGTGGATCAGCTTGGCCAGCGGCGCCAGGCAGTTGGTCGTGCAGGAGGCGTTGGAGATGATCTGGTGGGCGTCGGGGTCGTAGGCCTCGTCGAAGTTGACGCCGAGGGCGACGGTGACGTCGGGGTCCTTGGCGGGCGCCGAGATGATGACCTTCTTCGCACCCGCCTCGAGGTGCTTGGCGGCGTCGGCACGGGCGGTGAAGAACCCCGTCGACTCGATGACGACGTCGGCGCCGAGCTCACCCCACGGCAGCGCCGCCGGATCGCGCTCGGAGAGGACCTCGATCTCGGTGCCGTCGACGACGACGGCGGAGCCGCGCGCCTCCACCTTGCCCGGGAAGCGGCCGAGGATCGAGTCGTACTTGAGCAGGTGGGCGAGGGTCTCGGCGTCGGTCAGGTCGTTGACCGCGACGAACTCGAGGTCGGCGCCGGCGGCATGGGCAGCGCGGAAGAGATTGCGGCCGATCCGCCCGAAGCCGTTGATTCCAACTCGCACCGCCATGGATGCGCCATGTTATTGAGCGTCGGCGCTCGTCGCCGTCGCGGCGGCGGCTCAGTCAGGCCCGACGGCGACCTCGACCCGGTTGCCGTCCGGGTCGCGGAGCAGCGCCGAGTAGTAGGCGCCGCCGCGCTCGGGCCGCTGCGCCGGAGCGCCGTCGTCGCTGCCGCCGGCGTCGATTCCCGCCTGCCACGACGCCTTGACGGCGACGATGCCGCTGGCTGAGAAGCAGACCAGCGCCCCGTTGGCGCTCGCCTTCGTCTCCAGCTCGATGAAGAAGACCGGCTTGACGATGCCCCAGGCCTTGTCGGTGTCGGTGTCGATCTGGCGGCGCCAGCCGAGCGGCCGCAGCAGGCCGTCGTAGAAGGTGCCGCTGCGCTCGATGTCGGAGACCTCGAATGTGACGTGGTGAAGCATCGGCAAAACCCTATCCGCAGCGGTGAGGGCGCGGTTCGCCAGCGGCGCCCGATTGGTCGCCGTCGTGCGTCACCGCTGCGCCCGGCCGACCGGCGGGCCTCAGCTGCGCTCGCTGCGCGGCGTCCAGGCGAAGCCGCGGACCGCGATCGCCAGCCCCAGTAGCCCCCAGGCCGCGACGACCGCCAGCCGGCCGGGCTCGAAGCCGGCGCCGGTGGTCGTCGGGTCGAAGCCTGTCAGCAGGGCCTCGAACATCGGCCGCACCGGGAAGACGTTGGCGACGTGAAGCACGCCGTCGGGAATCTCGGTCTCGGGTATGAAGACGCCGGAGAGGAAGTAGAGCGGCAAGACGATGGCGTTGGTGAACGCCGGCGCCGCCTCCTCGCTGGGGATCACCGAGGTCAGGGCGAAGCCGAGGCAGGAGAAGGCCGAGGCGCCGACGAGCAGGGTGACGACGATCGCCGGGATCGTCGCGCCCGGCAGGTGGACGCCGTAGACGATGCGGCCGATCGCCGTCAGCAGGACGACCATCAGCGCCGAGACGACGATCGAGTTGCCGACGCGGCCGGCGACGATCGCCCAGGCCGGGGCCGGCGTGCCGCGGAGGCGCTTCAGCACGCCGTCCTCGCGCGATCGGGTCAGCGAGATCGCCAGGCTGACGAGCGTCGCCGAGCTGACGGCGAGAGTGATGATGCCGGGCACGTAGTAGGTCTTGACCTTGAGCCCGTGGCGCGCGGCGATCGTGTGGTTGCCGAAGATCGTCGCGAAGATGAAGAGGAAGATGATCGGCAGCATGATCGTGAAGAAGACCGCCGCCGGGTTGCGCCAGAAGATCTTCTGATCGAAGCGGAACTGATGCCAGACGAGCCGGGCGCCGCTCATCCGTCGGCCTCCGCGGCGGTCAGCTCGAGGTAGACGTCCTCGAGGCTGGGGTTGCCGACGTCAAGGCCGGGCAAATCGACGCCGCGGCCGATCGCCCAGCCGGTCAGCTCGTTGAGGGCCCTGACCGGGTCGCCGGTGCGGACGACGACGAAGCCGCTGGCGGCGTCTGCCTCCGCCCCCGGCAGCGGCAGCTCGGCGAGCGCGACGCCCGCCGGCAGCCGGAAGCGGATCTCGGCGCCGCCGCCGGTCTGCTTGGCGAGGGCGTCGGGCGAGCCCTCGGCGACGATCTCGCCGCGGACGATGATCGCGGCGCGGTCGGCGAGGACCTGGGCCTCGTCCATGTAGTGGGTGGTCAGGAAGACGGTCTTGCCGAGCTCGCGCAGGCCGGCGATGACGTCCCACGCCTGACGCCGCGCCGAGGGGTCGAAGCCGGTCGTCGGCTCGTCGAGGAAGAGCAGCTCGGGATCGCCGATCAGCGCCAGGGCGACGTCGAGGCGGCGCTGCTGGCCGCCCGACAGGCGCGAGGTCCGCACCGCGGCGGACTCGGCGAGCCCGACCTGGTCGATCGTCTCGGCGACCGGCCGCGGGCTGGCGTAGAAGCCGGCGAACTGCTCGACGGCCTCGCGGACCGTCAGCTCGGGCTGCAGGTTGCAGCTTTGCAGGACGATGCCGATGCGCTCGCGCCAGGCGCGGTCGGGGTCGCTGGGGTCGCGGCCGAGGACGGAGACCTCGCCGCCGCTGCGGCGGCGATAGCCCTCGAGGATCTCCACCGTCGTCGTCTTGCCGGCTCCGTTGGGGCCGAGGAAGGCGAAGATCTCACCGGGCGCGACCTCGAGGTCGACGCCGCGCACCGCCTCGAGCTCACCGTAGGCCTTGCGCAGGCCCTGGACGCTGATCGCGGGGGCAGCCACGGGCGCAGCTTCGCATTCCTCCGCGCGCGCGGCTCAGTCGAGGTCGATGTCGCGATGGACGACGCGCGCGATGACGTCGTCACGGCGGCCGAGCTGGCGGGCGATGCGGTCGGCGACGCAGACCGAGCGGTGGCGCCCGCCGGTGCAGCCGATCGCGATCGTCAGGTGCGATTTGCCCTCGGCGACGTAGGCCGGCAGCAGGAACTCGAGCAGCGGCATCAGCCGGCCGTAGAACTCGCCCGCCTGGGTGCCGGCCTCGACGTGCTCGATCACGGCGGCGTCGCGGCCGGTAAGCGGGCGAAGGTCGTCGTCGTAGTAGGGGTTGGGCAGGAAGCGAACGTCGAGCGTCAGGTCGGCCTCGCGCGGCGGGCCGTGCTTGAAGCCGAAGGTCAGCAGCGTCAGCGCCAGGCGGCCGTCGGTGTCGCTGCCGAGCAGCTCGGTGGCGATCCGCCGCCGCAGCGCCGCGCCCGAGAGCTCGGTCGTGTCGAAGACGACGTCGGCGCGCTCGCGCAGCGGCGCCAGCAGCTCGCGCTCGGCCTGGATGCCGTCGCTGACCCTGCCCTCGGGGGCGAGCGGGTGGCGGCGGCGCGTCTCCTTGTAGCGCGTGACGAGCGTCTCGGCATCGGCCTCGAGGAAGACGAGCTTGGGCTCGAGGCCAGCCGCTTCGAGCTGGTCGAGGACGGCGATCAGCTCCTCGAAGTACTCGCGGCCGCGGACGTCGGAGACGACAGCGGCGCGCTCGACGCCGCTGCCCTCGTGGCGGAAGAGCTCGCCGAGCGAGGCGATCATCCGCGGCGGCAGATTGTCGACGCAGAAGTAGCCGCCGTCCTCGAAGGCGGCGATCGCCTCCGACTTGCCGGCGCCCGAGTAGCCGGTGACGACGTAGAGGGCAACGTTGCGCATGCGCCTGTCAATCATGCTGGCTCGGGCGGCGGCGCCTCAGCCGGTGCGATTGAGCTGGCGGTGGATATCGCGGGCGAGCTTGCCCGGGACCCCCGGCACGGACTCGAGCTCCTCGCGGCTGGCGGCGAGGAAGCGCTCCGGCGTGCCGAAGTGCTCGAGCAGCGCCCGCTTGCGAACCGGGCCGACGCCGCGCAGCCCGTCGAAGACCGAGCGGGTCATCGCTTGGCTGCGGCGGCCGCGGTGGTGGTCGACGGCGAAGCGATGGGCCTCGTCGCGGACCCGCTGCAGCAACATCAGCGCCTGCGAGCCGGGGGCGAGTGGCAGCGGCTCGGGCCGGCCCGGCAGGAAGACCTCCTCGACGCGCTTGGCCAGGCCGACGACCGTCACCCCCCGCTCGACGAACGGCTGCAGCGCCCGCAGCCCCGACGAGAGCTGGCCCTTGCCGCCGTCGATCAGGATCAGCGCCGGCAGCGAGGCGAAGCTCTCGTCGCGCTCGGCGTCGTGCGGCGAGAGGTCGGCCTGGTCGCTGTAGCGGGCCAGCCGCCGCGTCAGCACCTCCTCCATCGAGGCGTAGTCGTCGGGGCCGCCGTTGTCGCGCTCGCGGCCGTGGATGTTGAAGCGGCGGTAGTGCCCCTTCTGGGGCGCACCGGCCTCGAAGACGACCATTGATGCGACGGTGTGCTCGGGTCCGAGGTTGGAGATGTCGAAGCCCTCGATCCGCACGGGCAGCTGCTCCATGCCAAGCGCCGCCTGCAGATCGCTGAGCGCCTCGACCCGTCGCTGGCGCCGGTGCTCGCGCCGCAGCTTGTCCTGGGCCAGCGCCAGGCGGGCGTTGCGCTCGGCCATCTCGCGCAGGCGGCGCTTGTCGCCGCGCTCGGCAACGCGGACCTCGACCGGCGCGCCGCGCTGGACGGCGAGGCCCTCGGCGATCACCCGCGTGCGCTCGCGCAGCTCGGGGCCGACGATCAGCAGCTTCGGCGCCGACGGCGCGGCGGCGTAGTACTGGCCGATGAACTCCTCGGCGACCTCGTCGAGGCCGCGCTCGGCGGCGTTGTCGAGATAGAAGCTGTGGCGCTCGGCGAGGGCGCCGTCGCGCACCTGGAAGACCTGGGCGTTGGCGTCGGCGCCCTCGGCGGCGACGCCGATCAGGTCGGCGGTGCCGACCGACTCGCCGGCGACGCGCTGGCGCTCGAGCAGCGCCCGCACCGAGGTCAGGCGGTCGCGATAGAGGGCGGCGCGCTCGAACTCGTGAGCCTCGGAGGCGGCGGCCATCTTCGCTTCGAGGTCGCGCTCGATCTGGCGGTAGCGGCCGGAGAGGAAGTCGACGATCGTCTCGATGTTGCGGCGGTACTCGTCGGCGCTGACCAGACCGACGCAGGGTGCCTGACAGCGCTTGATGTAGTGGTCGAGGCAGGGCACGCCGGAGCGGCGGCCGGGCTCCGGTCCCTCGCAGGTGCGGTACTGGAAGAGCTTGCCGAGCAGGTCGAGCGTCTCGCGGACGCGGCGGGCGCTGGAGAAGGGGCCGAAGTAGGCGCGGCCGCTGCGGTGGCGCTCGCGGGTGAAATAGACGCGCGGGAACTCCTCGTCGAGGCTGATCGCGATGTAGGGGTAGGACTTGTCGTCACGCAGGCGGATGTTGAAGCGCGGCCGGTGGCGCTTGATGAAGCTCTGCTCGGCGATCAGCGCCTCGGCCTCGGTCGAGGTCACGAGGCAGTCGATACGCTCGACGGCCCCGATCATCTCGGCCGGGGAGCCGCCCTTTCCCGACTTGCCGAAGTGCGAAGCGACGCGCTTGCGAATCGACCGCGCCTTGCCTACGTAGAGCGCCTTGCCGTCGGAGTCGAAGAAGAGATAGACGCCCGGCGAGTCGGGCAGGCGCGAGCGCTGCTCGCGCAATCTGTCGGCTGGCTTGGGCATGTCAACTAACTGTAGGCTGCCCGCCACATGGCCACGAAGACCGCCGCAGCGCCCGATCTCAGCACCCTCTCGATCGACGTCGATGGCGGGATCGGGACGCTGACCCTCGACCGTCCCGACTCGCTCAACGCGATGAGCCCGGAGATGATCTTCGAGCTGACGGTCGCCGCCTCGTGGCTGGCCGACCGCGCCGAGCTTCGCGGCCTGATCGTCACCGGTGCCGGCAACGCCTTCTGCGCCGGCGGCGACGTCTCCTGGTTCAAGAAGGGCGTGGAGGACCCGGACTTCGACCTGCCGGCCGACGTCCGCCGCGGCGCCGAGGTCCTCCACCAGGCGATCATCGACTTCCACCGCATCCCCTACCCCGTGATCGCCGCCGTCAACGGGCCGGCGGCCGGCGCAGGCTTCTCGCTGGCGCTGGCCTGCGACTCGCGGATCGCCTCCGAGAAGGCCTTCTTCGCCCCCGCATACGGCCGCATCGGCGCCTCGCCGGACGGCGGCATGACCTACTTCCTGCCGCGTGTCGTCGGGCCCTCGCGGGCGATCGAGATCCTGCTCGACGACCCCAACATGACCGCCGAGCAGGCGCTTGAAGAGCGGATCGTCAGCCGGGTCGTGCCGGCCGACGAGCTCCTCGACGAGGCTCGCAAGACGGCCGAGCGCTACGGGCGCCGGGCGCCGCACTACGTGCGGATGGCCAAGTGGCTGGTCGGCCAGAGCCTCGACAACACGATCGCCGAGCACCTCCAGCTCGAGCGCCACGGGATCGCCGACTCGATGGCGACCGAGGACCTGCGCCAGGGCGTCACCGCCTTCTTCGCCGGCGAGAAGCCCGAGTTCAACGGCCGCTAAAGATTCGCCGCCGGCTGGTTGAGACGTCGCAGCGCGGTTAGAGTGGCGGCGATCCCCACCGAAAGGACCCCGATGAGCAAGCCGATCTCAGTTTGGGCGCTGGCGGCGCTTGCGGCCCTGGCACTCGCAGCCTGCGGCAGCAGCAGCAACAGCGACAGCAACTCGACCTCGACCCCCGCGGCGGCTCCCACCACCACGGGCGCGAGCGGCGGCGGCTCCAAGGGCGGCGGCAGCACCCTCCAGCTGGCCGCGGACCCGAGCGCGTTGAAGTACGACACGACCTCGCTGAGCGCCAAGGCCGGCAAGGTCACGATCGACTTCGACAACCCCTCGGCGATCGGCCACGACGTCTCGATCGACGGCCCGAGCGGCGACATCGGCAAGACGGCGGTGATCACGCAGTCGAAGGCCTCGCTGACCGTCGACCTGAAGCCGGGCAGCTACACGTTCTACTGCAGCGTCGACGGCCACAAGGACGCCGGCATGCAGGGCACGCTGACGGTCAAGTAAGCGAAGAAATACTGGGAGTTGCCCCGAGGGCGCCGCAAGGCGCCCTCGGTCATTCAGGCGCGCCGCAGGGCGCCTCGGTCATTCTGGCAGCGCGCGACCGACCGAGTCGCCGACGCAGCAGGGCTTCTCTGAGCCCTCGACCTCGACGGTGAAGCGGGTGACGATCTGCCACCAACCGCCGCCGACGTCGGTGACCTCGGTGATCTCACCGGTCGCGCGGACGCGGGAGCCGGCGGGAACGGGCGCCGGGAAGCGGACCTTGTTCCAGCCGTAGTTGATGCCGAGCTTGAAGCCGCTGTTCTCGATCATCTCGATCCGAAAGCCGTCGATCAGCGACAGCGTCAGGTTGCCGTGGGCGATCGTCGTGCCGAACGGGCTCTCGGTCTTGGCGCGCTCGACGTCGGTGTGGATCCACTGGTCGTCGCCGGTCAGCTCAGCGAAGGCGTCGATGTCCTCCTGGCTGACGGTGCGCCACTCGCTGGGGCCGAACGTCTGCCCCACCATCTGCTTGGCGCCCTCGACGCCGGCGACTTCGACCTGAGCCATGGCGGGACCCTAAGCGATCGCGCCGGTCTCAGGCCACCAGCCGGACCTCGAGCGGGACGTCTACCTCGCCGGCGCCGCGCATCAGGCCGAGGATTCGGCTGACGTAGGCGCGGGTCTCCGGATAGCCGGGGACGCAGCGGCAGGAGCCGACGGCGCCGGGGCCGGCGTTGTAGGCGGCGAGGGCCAACGGGACCGAGCGGAAGCGGCGCAGCAGGTCGCTCATCAGGTGCGCCTGGGCGTCGATCGCGGCGGCGGCGTCGAAGGGGTTGCGCAGGCCGTAGGCGCGGCCGGTGCCGGGCATGAACTGGGCGATGCCGCGGGCTCCGGCCGGCGAGACGGCGGACGGGTTGAAGTTCGACTCGGCGAGGAGCTGGGCGGAGAGCAGCCCGGTGGAGACGTTCCAGCGCGATGCCGAGCGCAGGATCAAGCGGCGAAAACGTGGCGGGACGAAGCTCGGCAGGCCGCCGGCGGCGCTCGAGCTGCCGTCGCCCTTCGGGCGGGCGCTGGCCGCGCGCGAGCACGGAGGCGAGCCGCGGCTGTAGCCGAAGTGCCAGGCCTCCCAGCTGTAGCGACGCAGGAAGCCAAAGCGCGGGGCGTTGGCGGCGAGCCAGCCGTAGGCCGCCGGCGGTCCGAGGTCGAGCTCGGTCGCGCAGCGGTGCAGCGAGCGGCCGGGAGGCGCGACCCAGCGGGGGTCGGGATGGGCGGCGAAGAGGCGTGCCTGCTCGGCGTCGGAGCGAAAGGCCGAGGCGATGACCAGCCGCAGGCCGGCGCGGCGGGCGGAGCTCGCCAGGCGATCGAAGGCGGTGGCGACGTCGGGGCGCATCGGCCGCCCCTGGCGATAGGCGAGCGGGCCGGCGTAGCCGCCGCCCTCGCCGCTCGCCGACGGGGCCATTCCCGTCCAGGCGCCGGGCGCTGAGGCCTCGGCCGTCGCCGCGGCCAGCACAGGCATCGTCCGAGGCCTGCCTCGCCGGGGATCAGCAGCGTCTCTCGGCGGCTCGAAGCGCAGCTGCGCCCTCACGGTCACCCGCGCTCGCAGCGGCGGGAAGGCCGAGGCGCCGGGGAAGCTGACCCTCAGCCGCGGCGCGGCGACGCCGTTGCCCCGCCCCGCCTGCAGGGCGGCGAGACGAGCCCGGCTGAGATAGCGAGGCTGCGAGAGGTGGCTCGGATTCGACCGACCACTGGGCAGGCGCGGCGGAGCCAGCAGGCGCGGCAGGTCGTCGCGCATCGAGCGCACTGCCGAGATCGCGGCGAGGTCGGCGGCCCGCTGCGCGCGCCCCTTGCCGGTTAGCGCTCCGCCGATCGCGGTGAGTGCGAAGGCGGCGAACAGGATCGTCGTGCCCATCGCCAGGGCGGCCGGCAGCGCCTGTCCGCTCTCGCCTACCATCCGGGTTCCCGCGAGGCCACGCAGCAGCCTGCCGGCCCGCGCCGAGGCCGCGCCGCCGGGATCGAGCCCGGCGAGCGCGCGCCGGGCGGCGATCCGCCCGAGCGGCCGGGCGGCGACCTTGACCCGCATCGCCCGGCGGCGGGCGGTGCGGACGCCGAGCGCGGCGAGCGAGCGGTCGCGGCCGAGATCCGCCCGCAGCAGAAGCGCCGAGGCGCCCAGCCACGGCGACTCGAGCTCCAGCGCAAGGCGTGGCGGCGGCAGGTTCAGGACCGCGAGCGCGGGCTGCGGCAGGGCGGCGAGCAGCGCCGGCCAGCGGTCCTCGAGCTCGGCGCCGTCGCGTGCGGCGACGAAGCAGAGGTGGCCGCGGGCGGCGACGGCCAGACCGTCGACCTCGGCAAGCGCGCTCTCCAGCTCACGCGCCGCCGTCGCGGCGAGGACCGTCGGCCGCGGCGCCGGCGCATCCACGGCCAGATCGGCTACCAGCACTGCCGGCCAGCCGGCCCCAGCCGCCGCGGTCCCGATCGCCGCCGCCAGGGGCTTCGAGCCGGCCGCCGTGCCGACGCTGCTCGTCAACATCACCGCCAGACGCGGCCGGCTCGACGGCCGGCTCATTCTGGCCGCCGGACCCAGGCGGAGGAGCGCACGGCAAGCCGGCGGGCGATCGACGCCAGCGGCGAGGGCGGCCGCAGCGTCACCTCGACCCGCCCGCCCCGGGCGGCGACGGCGATCCGGCTGCGGGCCCAGCCGGGCAGGCTCGCCCGTGCCGCCGCCGCCACCGGCCGCCCTGCAGCCGCCGCAAGCGCCGCCGACTCGGCGGCGCCGTCGGCCAGCGTCAGCGAGTAGCCGACGGCGAGCAGTTGGAGCGCCAGCAGCCCGCAGAGCAGCAGCGCCGGCAATCCGGCGAGCAGCTCGGCCGAGGCCTGGCCGCGCTCTCGCGGGACCGGATCAGCCATTCCCGGCCTCGGCGCTCAGCCGCGACGCCGCGCCGACGGTCAACCGCGGCGCGATCGGCAGCAGCCGCGCGGCACGCGGACTCGGACCTCCACCCCATGCCGCTCGCTGATCCGCGAGCCGCGCCGCAGCAGCGGCGGCAGCGCCCGGCGGACCGCCGGCGCAGCCTCGGCGCCGATGGCGACGGACCGCGATCCGGCCCGGGCGGCGATCGCCGCCGACCAGAGCGCGTAGCCGGCAACCGCGAGCTGCGCCGCGACGAGGACGCTCAGCAGCAGGACCGGCAGCGCCGCGACCAGCTCGACCGAGGCCTGACCGCTGTCACGACGCTGCGCAGACACGGCGCCAAGCTAGATCCGCCAGACGCACCAGAGGCGCGCCAAATGCAACGCCGGTGTGACCTAGCCGTAGCTCTTGGCTTCGATCCAGATGCGGACGATGGCGAACGTCGCCGCCGCCAGCAGCAGCACCCAGACGAAGGTCCCGCGCGGGGTCGCGAACAGCTTCGAGCTGCCCGCGATCAGCAGGACGATCAGGCCGACGGCGCCGAAGAGCACCGCCCGGCGCGTCTCGCTCAGCGTCGCCAGCGTCATCTGGTTCTCGAGGTAGAGCCTGTGGGCCGAGAACCCGAGCGCCCAGAAGAAGCCGATCATCAGCGCTGTCAGCACCGTGGTGGCGCCGTTGCCGCCGCCCGGCACGAGATCGACGACCGCCGCCAGCGCGGCGATGATCGCGATGTTGCGCAGAGCCCGCACGCGCCTGATTCTAGGCCGCGGCTACTTCGAGGTCATCACGACGATGGCGAGGACGACCACGGCCGCGCAGGCCGCGAGCGCCAGCAGCGCGACCGACCCGGCGACGAAGGCGGCGAAGCGCCTGTCCTCGCGGCCGAAGTCGGCGAAGCGAGTCGCGCCGTAGATCGCCACCGAGAAGACGAGCGTCACTCCGACCCCCGCCGCGAACGACGCCGCGACGGTCTTCAGCAGCGACGCCGTGTCGACCACGGTCGCGACGACCATCAGGCCGCCACCGGGGCCTCGCGGCGCAGCCGCCGTACGAACGCGACCGCCGCCAGCCCCAGGCCGATCACCGTGACGATCAGCGGGCCGGTTGCGCCGGTGCCGAAGGCGCGGGTGAGGCCATAGGTCGCCGCCCCGATCGCCGCCGCCGCGGGCAGGGTGACGATCCAGGCAAGGATGATGTTGCCGGCGACGCCCCAACGGACCGCCGATAGCCGCTTGCCGGCGCCCGCCCCCATCACCCCGCCGCTGATCACGTGCGTGGTCGACAGCGGAAAGCCGTAGTGCGAGGAGGCGAGGATGACCGCGGCGCCGGCGCCCTGGGCCGAGAACCCCTGGGCGGCGTCCATCTTGATGATCCGCGTGCCCATCGTCTTGATGATCCGCCAGCCGCCGCTGTAGGTGCCGAGGGCGATCGCCGACGCGGACGAGATGATCACCCAGACCGGAACGTCGAAGTGATCGGCGGAGAGGTTGCCGTTGGCGACCAGCGCCAGGGTGATGATCCCCATCGTCTTCTGGGCGTCGTTGGTGCCGTGGGCGAGCGCCAGCAGGCCGCCCGAGGCGACCTGGCCCAGCCGGTAGCCGCGAGTCACCGGGCCAGGGCGCAGCCGGCCCACCGTCAGGTATGCGGCGGTGATAGCCAGGCCGGCGACGAGGAAAGCGACGACGGGTGCGATGACGGCCGGCGCCAGCACCTTGCCGATCAACCCGTCCGAGAGCACCGCCTTGGTGCCGACGGCGGCGACCGCCGAGCCGACGACGCCGCCGATCAGCGCGTGCGAGGAGCTGGATGGCAGGCCGAAGTACCAGGTGAGCAGGTTCCAGCTGATCGCCCCGATCAGCCCCGCGAAGACGATCGTCGGCGTGATCACCGCCGCGTCGACGACATCCTTGCCCACCGTCGCCGCCACCTTGAGCGAGAGGAAGGCGCCGGCGAAGTTGAGCAGCGACGCGTAGGCGATCGCGACGCGCGGCGCCGCCGCACCGGTCGAGATCGAGGTCGCGACGACGTTGGCGGTGTCGTGGAAGCCGTTGGTGAAGTCGAACGCCAGCGCCGTGATGATGACGATCACGAGGATGACGTCGGTGTGCACTCGTCCGGCCTCTAGGAGTTCTTGATGACGATGCCTTCGAGGATGTGCGCCGCGGCCTCGGTGGCGTCGATCGCCTTCTCGAGCACGGCGAACATGTCCTTCCAGCGGATCACGACCATCGGGTCGATGCCGTTGGAGAACAGCGAGGCGACCGCATCGCGCGAGATCCGGTCGCCCTCGTTCTCGAGCCGGTGGATCTCGATCCAGTACTTCTCGAGGTCCTTGAACCCGCGCAGCTGTCCGAGCGCGGCGTCGAGCTGCTCGCAGGAGGCGACGAGCACCGACGCCAGCTCCTGGGCCTGAGCCATCGGCGCCTCGATCTTGTAGAGGCCGAGGAAGTCGGCGGCCTCCTCGGCGTAGTCGACGATGTCGTCGAGCTGGGTCCCGAGGGAGTAGATGTCCTCGCGGTCGATCGGCGTGACGAAGGTGGAGTTGAGCCGGCGGACGATCTCGTGTGTGATCCGGTCGCCCTCCTGCTCGGCGAGCAGGATCTCGCGGGCGAGGGCCTCGCTCTCGGGCCAGCCGTTGAGCAGCTCCTCGAGCAGCTTTGCCGCCCGCAGCGTGTTGGCGCCGGACTGCGCGAAGAGGTCGAAGAAGACCCGATCCTTGGGTACGAGAGAGATGCGGGCCACGGCGGCCGCAACCTAACAGCTACTCAGGCGGATGCGAGGCATCCTCGAACTCCTCGAAGAGGCCGGTGACGACGAAGGCGACCTGCTCGCCGATGTCGACGGCGTAGTCGCCGGTCCGCTCGAGCGCGCGGGCGACCAGCATCATCGTCATCGCCCACTCGCGGGCGATCTGATCCTCGCCCATCTCGAGGGCGACGCCGAAGCACTCGCGGTTGAGCTCGTCGATCAGATCGTCGCCGCGCGGCAGGCTGCGCGCCAGCTCGGCGTCACGATCGGCGAAGGCCCTCTTCGCCGCCAGGATCTGGACCCGCACCTGGTCGCCCATGCGGGCGATCCGGCTGAGCATCTCCTCGCGCGGATGCGGCGCCTCGGTCGAGACCGGGATCAACTTGGCGATGTTGACGCACTGGTCGCCCATCCGCTCGATGTTCTTCATCACGTGGAGCAGGGCGGCGATCAGGCGCAGGTCGGTCGCCACCGGGGCCTGCGTCGCCAGCATCGTCAGGATGCTCTGGTGGACCTCGATGTAGCGGCCGTCGATGCGGTCGTCGTCGGCGACGATCAGCTCGGCCAGCTCGAGGTCGCGCCTCGCCACCGCCTCGAGCGTGCGGTCGAGCGTCACGACGACCATGTCGAGTCCCTCGAGCGTTCGCTCCTCGAGCCGGTTGAGCTCGTCCTGGTAGTGGGTCCGGGGCGCCGCCATCAGCCGAACTTCCCGGTGACGTACTGCTCGGTGCGCTCGTCCTCGGGCTTGGTGAACAGCCTCTCGGTCGGCCCCACCTCGACCAGCTGGCCGTCGAGCATGAAGGCGGTCCGGTCGGCGACCCGCGCCGCCTGCTGCATGTTGTGAGTGACGATCGCGATCGTCACCTGCTGCTTGAGCTCGGTGATCAGCTCCTCGATCCTCAGCGTCGCCACGGGGTCGAGCGCCGAGCAGGGCTCGTCCATCAGGATCACGTCGGGATCGACGGCGAGCGCGCGGGCGATGCAGAGCCGCTGCTGCTGACCGCCTGAGAGCCCGGCGCCCGGCTTGCCGAGGCGGTCCTTGACCTCGTTCCAGAGCCCGGCGCCCTCGAGCGCCTGGCGGACGCGATCGCTGACGTCGGCGCGGCCGCTGCCGGTGAAGCGCAACCCGGCGGCGACGTTGTCGAAGATCGACATCGTCGGAAACGGGTTCGCCTTCTGGAAGACCATGCCGATCGCCCGGCGGACCGAGACGACGTCGACGGCGGGGTCGTGGAGGTCGAGATCGTCGAGCAGGACCTTGCCCTCGGAGCGGGCGCCCGCCACCTCCTCGTGCATGCGGTTGACGCAGCGGATCATCGTCGACTTGCCGCAGCCCGAGGGCCCGATGATCGCCGTCACCGTCGCCGGCTCGAACTCGAGGCTGAGCTCGCGGACCGCCTGATGGTCGCCGTAGAAGGCGCTGAGGTCGCGGATCTCGACCCGGTGCGTCGCCGGGGCGACGCTGGGCAGCGCCTGCAGACGGCCCTTTGCGACCGGCTCGGCGAGCTGATCGTCAGCGGTCGGTATGTCATCGATTCGTTCCATGGCTGGTTCGGCGCTCACTCAGGCGGCTCCTTGGGTCGAACGGCTCCTTCTCTGGATCAGACGGGCGATAAGGGTCAGCGCGAGGATCATCAGCACCAGCGTCAGCGAGGTTCCCCAGGCTCGCTCGACGAGGCTCGCCTGGGGCTGGCGGACGTCGTCGAAGATCTGCGCCGGCAGCGAGTTCATCCGCTGGCCGAGGTCGTAGGTCGTGCCCTTGACGATCGTCGCCGTGAACAGCAGCGGCGCCGTCTCACCGGCCGCCCGGGCGATCGAGAGCAGGGCGCCGGTGACGATCCCCGGCAGCGCCGTCGGCAGGATCACGCGCAGCACGACTCGCCAGCGCGGCGCGCCGAGCGCCAGCGCAGCCTCGCGCAGCGAGTTCGGCACCAGCAGCAGCACCACCTCCGCCGAGCGGGTGACGATCGGCAGCATCAGCAGCGCCAGCGCCAGCGAGCCCTTCCAGCCGGCGAAGCTGGAGCCGCCGAGGCCGGTCAGGACCATCGTGATGTAGATGAAGAGCCCGAAGACGATCGACGGCACGCCGGTCATGACGTCGACGAAGAAGCGCGTGCCGGCGGCGAGCCGCGAGCCACGACCGAACTCGGTCAGATAGAGGGCAACGCCGATCCCGACCGGCAGCGCAATCAGCGCCGCCAGGCCGACGATCTCGACGCTGCCGACGATGGCGCTGTGGATGCCGCCCTGGTCGCCGAAGTAGCTGCCGGTCGGGTCGCTGCTGAGGAAATGCCAGTCGAGCGCGCCGAGGCCCTTGCGCAACAGGTAGTAGAGGATCAGCGCCAGCGGCACCAAGGCGAGGATCGTTCCGGCGCCGAGCAGAGCCCGCGCCGCGCGATCGGTGCGGCGCCGGCGCGCGCTCAACGGCGCCAGCAGGCCGGGGCTGGACATCGCTTCCATCAGCCCGCTCCTCCAAACGCCTCGCCGGTCTGTCCCGGCGCGGCCGGCCGACCGCGCTCGCGCTCGCCGCGGGCGATCAGCAGGCGAGCGCCGACGTTGACCAGCAGGGTCAGGGCGAAGAGCACGAGGCCGGCGGCGATCAGCGCGGCGCGGTGGATCGGATCGGCCGCCGCCTCGCCGAACTCGTTGGCGATCACCGCCGCCAGGGTGTAGCCCTGATCGAAGATGCTGTGGCCGATCTCAGGGGCGTTGCCGATGACGATCGTCACGGCGATCGTCTCGCCGATCGCCCGGCCGAGGCCGAGCATGGCGCCACCGACGATCCCCCGCCGCGCATAGGGCAGGACGGCGAGCCGGATCATCTCCCAGCGGGTCGCCCCCAGCGCCAGCGCCGCTTCCTTGTGGTCGGCGGGAACCGTGGTCAGGACCTCGCGGCTGATCGCGCTAACGATCGGCAGGATCATGATCGCCAGGATCAGCCCGGCGACGAAGTAGCCGGGCCCGGCGACGTGGCCGCCGACGAAGGGCAGGAAGGCAAACGTGTCCGAGAACCACTGCTCGGCGGGGCGCAGCTTCGGGATCAGGAAGAAGAAGCCCCAGAGGCCGTAGACGACCGAGGGCACCGCGGCCAGCAGGTCGACCGTCACCGTCAATGGGCCGCGCAGCACCTTCGGGCAGAGCTCGGTCAAATACAGCGCCGTTGCGACCGCGATCGGGACTCCGATCAGCAGCGCCGTGGCCGCCGTCATCAGCGTGCCGAAGACAAGCGGCAGCGCGCCGAAGATCTCGCGCGAGACGTCCCAGTTGTTGTCGAGGACGAAGCCGAAGACTCCGAAGCGGCTGAAGGCCGGCTGCGCCTCGATGTAGAGGCGGATGAAGAAGAAGCCGAGCAGCGCCAGCACCGCCGCCGCGAGGCCGGTCAGGCCATAGCGCAGCACCCGGTCGGGGAGCGAAGAAAGCGGCGGGCGCCCCCCGCAGGGGCGGCCGCCGCCGATTGCCGTTCCGGCTTCCATGCCGAGCTAGGCCCTGCTCACTTCAGGGGTGCTCCATTGCACTGGAGGCCGTCGACCTTGGCCTGCGCCTGCTGGCGGATCTTGTCCGGCAGCGGCGCGTACTGGAGGTCGGGCGCGACGGTCTGGCCGTCGCCGAGGGCGTAGTTCAGCCATCTGACGACGTTCGTCGCTGTGCCCTTGCTCTTGCCGGCCTTGCACATGTCCTGGTAGACGAGCAGGAACGTGGCTGAGGCGATCGGGTACGACGCCGCACCCGGCGCGTTGATCGCGGAGAACCGCAGATCCGCCGGAGCCTTGACGCCATCGCCGGCCGCCGAGGTCGAGTCGAGCGTCGGCGCGACGAACTTCCCGGCCGCGTTCTTGACGTCCGCGGTCGTGAAGTGGTTCTGCAGCGCGAACGCCTCCTCGACGTAGCCGACCGCACCTTCGGTCTGCTTGACGCCGCCGGCGACGCCGTCGTTGCCCTTGGCGCCGGTGCCGGTCGGCCACTTGACCGTCTTGTCGGCGCCGACCTTGCTCTTCCACTCCGGGCTGTAGTCAGCGAGGAACGTCGTGAACAGCTTCGTCGTCCCCGACTCGTCCGAGCGGTGGACGACCGTGATGTCGGTGCTCGGCAGGCTCACGCCCGGGTTGAGGCCGGCGATCGCCGCGTCGTTCCACTTCGTGATCTTGCCGAGGAAGATGCCGGCGACGGTTGCGCCGTCCAGCTTCAGGCCGCTCGGGGTGCCCGGCAGGTTGTAGGAGACGGTGACGGCCCCGAGAACGGTGGGGACGTGCACGACGTCGCCGTTCTTCTTCGTCGCCGCCAGCTCCTGGTCGGTCATCGACGCGTCGGAGGCGCCGAAGTCGACCGTGTTGGCGGTCAGCTCGGCGACGCCCTGGCCCGAGCCGACTGCCTGGTAGTTGACCGTCAGGCCCTGGCTCTTGACCCTGTTGCCCCACTCGGCGTAGACGGGGGCCGGGAAGGTGGCGCCGGCGCCGTTGATCGTGCCACCCCCGGAGCCTCCGGCGGTGGATCCGTTGTCGTTGCTGCTGCCGCAGGCGGCGACGCCGACGGCCAGCGCAGAACTCGCCCCCAGGGCAAGCAAAAGCGTTCGAAGTTTCACAGCCACTCCTTGTGCGTGAGTCGATGACATTGGCCGGCCGAGCCTCCCAGGGCGAGGAGGCCAGCTTGTTACGGCCGTGTGGCCACGATGTGAAAAACGTGTGAACAGCCGCGAAAAGGCTGCAAGCTGCGGCCTTCGACCTCGACAGGCCGAGCCGCGGTCAGGCTAGAAGCTCAGCGAGGCTCTGCTGTTGCTTCGCCGTGAAGCTCGGCGAGCGACTCGCCGGCTGCCTCGCCGGCCGGGATCGGCGCCGCGCGGTGCGCCTCGGGCTCGGCGCCCTGGAGCTCGGCCTCGAGCCGGTAGCCGATGCCGAAGTGCGTATGGATGTAGGACCAGTTGGGCGAAACGCGCTCGAGCTTCTGGCGCAGCTTGCGAACGAAGACGTCGACCGAGCGGTCGCCGTGGGCCATCGCGTAGCCCCAGACGCGCTGGTAGATGTCCTCGCGGGCGATCACCTGTCCCCTCGCCTCGGCGAGCAGCTTCAGCAGCTCGAACTCGCGTCGCGTCAGGCCGAGGCTGCGTCCGGCGACAAAGGCCTGGTACTGGTCGGAGCGAACCTCGATCTCGCCGACGACCAGCGGCCCCTCGGCGACCTGCGGCGCGGCACGCTTGCGCCGCCGCGCGACGGCCTCGAGGCGGGCGATGACCTCCTCGGGATGGCACGGCTTGGTGACCCAGTCATCGGCGCCGAGGCGCAGGCCGCGAACCCGCTGGGCGACGCTGGACTGGCCCGTGCAGACGACGACGCCGAGCCCCGGGATCGTGCCGCAGACGCGCTCCAGGAACTCCCAGGCGTCCTGACCCAGCAGCGCCGGATCGACGAGCAGCGCGTTGAGCTTCATCGCCACCAGCTCCTCGGCGGGGATCGGGCCGCCGAGAACGCGGTACTGACAGCCGGCCGCCTCGAGCCGCTTGGTCAAGACCGTGACGAAGCCGCTGTCGGAATCGATGATCGCCAAGCGCATGGCGTCGTTCCTTCCCATTGCGGGCGAGTGTAGGGATCGTGCCAGCGGGCGGCTCCGCCGGCGTGACGGATTTCACCGCTCGTTTACAAGTTGTGCGTAAGCTGTCCGCCGCTCGACTGCCCGGCCCGCCATGGACTTCGACCTCTTCAAGACGATCAACGGCTACGCGGCCCGCCACGACCTCTTCGAGGACGTCTTGCGGGCCGTGTCGATGTACGGCCACTACTTCCTGCTCGGCCTGGTCGCGGTCCTCTTCCTCGCTCGCGGCCGCTGGCAGTCCGGCGACGGGCGCCGTGCCGCTGTCGCCGCTGTCGTCGCCGCGGCGCTCGCCCTTGTCCTGGCACAGGTCATTGCCCACGCCTGGGACCGCCCGCGCCCATTCATTGCCCATCCTCAGGTGGCACACGTCTTCCTCTCTCACTCGAACGACCCCTCGTTCCCCAGCGATCACGCGACTGGGGCGTTCGCCATCGCAGTGGCCCTGCTCCTGCGCCACAGGGTCGGCGGCATCGTCGCTCTCATCGCCGCCGCGCTGCTCGCTCTCAGCCGGCCCGTGGTCGGGGTCCACTACCCAGGAGATGTCATCGGCGGAGCTGCGCTCGGATCGGCCGTCGCCCTGCTTCTCTGGCTGCCGCCGCTGCGGGCGCGAATCGACGCTCTTGCCGACGTCGCGGCGCGCGCCTACGACTGGGTCCTTGCCAAGCTCGGCCTCGGCCCTTCGTCCGCGGGCTCCAGCCCGAGCCTCCGTTAGAGTGGCCTTCGTGCCCGTACGTCCTCGGATTCACCGCTTCCTGGCAGCGGTCTCGCTCGCCGTTCTGAGCCTCCTGGCAACCTCGGCCCCGGCCTTCGCCGCCGACGGCACCGGCCTCGCCGGCCGCGTCAGCGACAAGACGATCACCTTCTTCTGCTTCGGCGTCATCCTCTTCTTCCCGATCCTCGTCACCGTGCTGTCGCTGGTCCAGGGCCGCCTCGAGGCGAACAAGGACCGGCGCCGGCACGAGCTCGATCGCTTCGGCGAGCTCGACGAGAGCTAGATCTAGAGCCTGAACGGCGGCAGCAGCCGCTTCTCGGTCTCGCCCTCGACGTGGGCGATCACCTCGACCTGACCCTCGAGCGGCGTGCCGCGCAGCTTGGTCGCCAGCAGGTCGTCGACCTGGAAGATGCCGGCCGAGTTGTTCATCGCGATCTCGATCCGCACCGGCCGCTCTTCGCCGGCCTCGATCCGGACCTCGTCGATCGCCGCCGCCGAGAGGGCGTGGATGCCGACCTGGCCGGCCTCGAAGGGGATGCGCGAGCGGCCGCGCGCCATGTCGAGGGCGTCGGCGACGCGGACGACGCCGGCCTCGACCGTGTAGGGCTCGCCGCGACGACGATGGCCGATGATCGCGTGGAGGATCTCGGCGGCGACGATGCTTCGCTCGGGCTCGGCGTAGGCGTCGGCGAGCAGGCCGTCGAGCCTGTCGGCGGCGAGAAAGAGGCTGTAGGCCTCGTGGTCGCTGCGATGGATCGACATGCCGATGTCGTGGAGCAGCGCGCCGCCGGCGACGACCACCTCGGCGTCGCGGAGCTTCATGCCGTGGTCGCAGACCATCGCCGGCTCGACACCCCCCTTGGCCAGCAGCCGCAGCAGCCGCAGGGCGACGTTGAGGACGACCTGCATGTGAACCCACGAGTGGTCGGACATGCCGAGGCGCTCGGAGGTGACCTGGGCCATGTACCACCACGAGCGCACCTTCTCGTCGGCGTTGACGGCGGCGAGGAACGACTCGAGGCGGCGGTTGCCGCGCGTCGGTGCGTGGACAGCGGCCTCGGCAACCGCCTCGGCGGGGGCCTTGCGGCGCGGTGTCTCGGGCTGCGGCACGACCTCGGCGTCGGGCCCCAAAGCCTCCTCGGTTGACTCCTCGCTCGTCTCCTCGCTCACGGCTGCCAGTCTGCCACGCGGTCGCTGCGCCCGTGTGACCGAGCCGTGACCGGCATGGGCCGGTTTTCCGACCGCACCGCCGCCTAGCTTTCGCCCATCGACGCTTGGGGTGGAATGGGGCTTGAGCGCTGCGCGAGCACGGGGCTGACGATCCCCGAGTGCTCATGCACGCGCTGCCTGCTCGAGCAGATGGACCGCTTCATGCCGGAGGCGCTGCGCGAGGATGCCGGCGTCACTGCCCGCGCCGAAGTGCGCGTCAGCGTCGCCCCGCCCGACGGGCGCCAGCGCGCCGCCTGAGCCGAGCTGAGCCGAGCCGAGCCCGCCCGCGCGCCGGCCGACCGGCGCGCCGCGGATATGGTGCGCGCGTGGCCGAGCTGCTCTCGATCGAGCGCCGAGGAGGCGTCGCGCTGGTCACGCTCGAACGGCCCGAGAAGCGCAACGCCCTGTCGATCGAGCTGCGGCTTGAGCTCGCGGAGGCGTTCGGAGGCCTCGACGACGACGACTCGGTCGGCGCCGTGGTCCTGACCGGCGCCGGCAGCGCCTTCTGCTCGGGGATGGACCTGACTCAGTTCGGCGGCGACGCCGCCAACAGGCGACGCCTCGTCGAGACGAGCACCGCCGCCTTCCGCGCGGTCGGGTCCTGCCGGCGCCCCGTCCTCGCCGCCGTCAACGGGCCGGCGCTGGCCGGCGGCTTCGCCCTCGCCCTGCTCTGCGATCTGCGCATCGCCGCCGCCGGCGCCAGTTTCGGCTTTCCCGAGCTGCCGCGCGGGATCCCGGCGAGCTACGCCTCGGCCCGCCAGGTGCTGCCGGCTGCCGTCGCCGCCGATCTCTGCCTCACCGGCCGGATCGTCGACGCCGGCGAGGCGCTGCGCCTGGGCGTCGTCGGCGAGGTGGTGGCCGACGAGGCCCTTCTGGAGCGCTCGCTCGCGATTGCCACGGCGATAGCGGCAGCGCCACGGGGCGCCGGCGCCGAGACCAAGCGGCGAATCCTCGTCGAGCGCGAGCAGCACTGGCGCTTCGCCTTCGAGGAGGAGGAGCGGGTCTTTCGCCAGGCGCTGCTCGGCGACGAGGCATAGGCTTGCCGCGTGGATGAGAACGTCTCCAAGGCCGTCCTGATCAGCGGCTGCTCCACCGGTATCGGCAGGGCGACCGCCGAGCGGCTGCACGAGCGCGGCTGGAACGTCTACGCGACGGCACGCAATCCGGATTCCATCGCCGACCTCGCCGGGCGCGGCATGAAGACGCTGGCCCTCGACGTCACGGACGAGAGCTCGATCCGCGAGGCGGTCGCCGCCGTCGAGGCCGCCGAGGGCGCGGTCGGTGTCCTCGTCAACAACGCCGGCTACGGCCAGCAGGGAGCGGTCGAGGCTGTCGAGCTCGATGCGATCCGCCGCCAGTTCGAGACCAACCTGCTCGGCTACGTGCGCCTCGCGCAGGCGTGCCTCCCCGGGATGCGCCACCAGCGCTGGGGGCGAATCGTCAACCTCAGCTCGGTCAACGGCCGCGTCGTCTTCCCGGCGGCGGGCGTCTACTGCGCGACCAAGCACGCGATCGAGGCGCTCTCGGACGCGCTGCGCTTCGAGGTCCGCGGCTTCGGGATCGAGGTCGCGATCGTCGAGCCCGGCCCGATCCGCACCGAGTTCACCGGCGCGGCAGGAAACATGTTCCCTGCCCCGGGGGCGGCCGGCGGCGTCTACGACGAGCTTCACGCCGCCGTCGAGAAGGGCGACGCCGAGACCGACCAGAGCTTCATCGCCGGCGACGCCGATGACGTTGCCAAGGCGATCGAACGGGCGATCGGCTCACGGCGACCCCGCGCCCGCTACCGGGTGACCGCCGTGGCCCGGCTGCTGCCCAAGCTGCGCGCGCTGATCCGGGACCGTGGCTGGGATCTGTTCCTGCGGACCCAGGCGCCGCGACCGAGCGCCAAGCGCTGAGCGGACCGGCCCGCTAGCGCGACCGTTCGCCGAGCAGCTTCGGGTTGCCGGTCAGCGAGAGGACGATCGCCGTGTCGAGGACGAGCATCGCGACGGAGAGAACCGGCGCCGCGGGGATCCAGTAGAGCCAGCGGACGGCGCTCAACGCGACCCAGGCCAGGCCGACGACCTGGCCGAACTTGCCGGCGCCGAGCAGGCTCGCCGCAGCGACGATGACGATCACCGCCATCGTCAGGTCGACGATCCCCCAGATCCAGAGGTGGTGGGCGGCCAGCCCCTGGCCGCGGTCGAGCTCCCAGACGTGGTTGACGACCTCGCTGATGCCGTAGAGGAGGTGAAGGCCGCCGAGAACCAGCATCGCGACGGAGGCGAAGACGATTCCGCTGGGTCGTCGTGCAGCTTGTGGCATGGCTTTCTCCTTGCTCTCGGTAGCCGGCGCCCGTCAGGCGGCGCGACGCTGCGCTACCGGCCCTCGGATCGGCTCGACAGTACCAACGGCGGCAGCGATCAGCACCGTCGAGCGTGGCGTCGGCTGTGCCCGCCACTCGAATAAATGTCTAGATTTGCAGCACATCCTCAGTTCTGGGTACGACCCTGCTTTAATAATGCGCAGGCTTACGATGGGCAAGGGACGCTAGGCAAGGGGCTGCAGTGAGGTTGGGAGACCTGGGGAGGCAAGGAATTAGCGGCGCCGCGCGAGGGACGCGGCGCCGCGTATTCCTGCCATTGCTGATCGTCGCGCTGCTGGCGGTGCCGGCGCTCGCGACCGGATCGATCGGCCCGCTGCCGCTGCCGGGCCCGGACCCGACGGTTTCCGCCGAGCGCGACACCGAGCCGGTGATCCTCAACGGATCGAGCTTCCCGGACTGGTCTGCGCCGGCGAACCAGACGGCGAAGGCGCCGTTCACCGACCTGTCCACGAGCTGCCCGACCGGCAACAGCGACAGCTGCAACCACAACCACTACGTCCAGCCGGAGCTCGACACCGCCGACACGCAAAACAAGGCTGTCGCCGGCACGCCGACCAATCGCCTGCTCGGCTACCGCTGGGACCAGGCTGCCAACAAGTTCGTTCAGATCCCGTTCCAGGTCGACGAGGTCTTCACCCGCTACCTCGACAACCAGGCATCCGGCTTCGCGATCTACTCGGGCGAGGACCAGCACACGACCTATGCGTTTGACCGCGAGGGCTTCCGCTTCACGGCCAACGACCCGAGCGATCCCTGCAAGGCGGTCGCCGCGAGCGATCCTGCCTCCAGCCACCCCACGCCAGGGGGTCCGGAGACCACGCCGGACCCGGTGCCGGGCCTCGACAACAACGACGAGCTGAGCTTCATGGCCGGCGACGCCGGCGCCAAGGCGCCGATCGGGGCGACGCTGCCGAAGGGGGTCGAGTCGGCGCGAGCGGTGGCGATCACCGACCCGCTTACCCAGCGCCAGAGCTACGCCTACGTGATGAAGGCTGCGCCAACCGGGCCGAGCCCCGCCTACACCGCCGACAGCGGCTACGTCCACTACCAGCGCGACGCGAATGCCGACGTCTTCCACTACTCGCAATCCAACAACGGCTCCTACGGCCAGGCGCCGAAGGGCCCCTACTGCGACGCCGCCGGCAATCCCGACACGAGCCACGGCGCCGTCGCCCAGCGCCGGCCCGGCGACGAGGGGACCGTCACCACGCCGCGCTACCGCTTCCGCTACGACGGCCGCTGGCTGATGACCGACATCCGGATCTCGCCCAACAGCGACGGCAACTACGGCCCCGACCTCGTCGACCGCTGGAAGGCGAGGGCCTTCGCCCAGGACCCTGGCTCGCAGACGCCCTGCTGCGGCTTCGAGGACGAGGACGTCAACTGGGGCGGCTCGAGCCAGTTGCTCGGCGAGCTGACCGGCCCGGTCCGCGCGATCCGCGAAACCTGGGGCGCCGACTCGGGCACCAACGTCATCCGCCGCGAGACCTTCTACCGCGACGAGGTCCGCCAGAAGACCTGGCTCCGCGTCCACGTCATTCCCCCGCTCGACGGCATCTACGCCCAGTGGGACTTCAACGCCGGTCGCGTCAACCGCTACTACAACGACAGAACCCCGCAGGGAGTCCCGATCGACGGTCACAACGACGAGACCCTCGGCAACCTCGACGACCCATGCAACCCGAAGTACGACGGCAACGACACCGGTCAGATCGACCAGGGCTACCGCTCGCTCTACAAGCAGCTCCAGCTCTGCAGCGTCACCAACAACTCGGCCGCGCCGAAGCAGGCTCGCGACCACCTCAGCATCGACCTGGCCGACCCGACGCTCAGCGACGCCAACGCATCGCTCGGCTGGAACGAGACGACCGGGCCGAACGGGACGATCGTCGACCGCTACCAGATCGACAAGGCGACCGACCTCACTCCAGGCGGCGCGGCACAATCGCTGGCCGCCATGCCGTACTACCGCGATGACGCCTGCTTCGACGACGGCACCGGCAGCGACCCCGGCCCGCGCCTGCGACCGGGCGAGGCCGACGAGACGACCACGGCGCCCGACGGCACGGCACGCAAGTGCTGGGGCTCGGCCAGCGATCCCGCCGTCCCTGGCGGCGACCCCCGCTACTACCAGGGCGACATCGGCGCCCACGGGCTGCATCTGCTCTTCCAGGTCGACTCCGACAACGCCCGCCAGACCGTGCCACTCGACGAGATCGTCGCCGAGAGCCGGATGGTCATGCTGCCGGGCGAGCGTGACGCGAAGGCCGGCGAGCAGTACGGCCGCGGCTTCGAGAAGCCGCTCGTCGTCCACACCGCCGATCTGCCGACCTACAACCGACCGCCGCAGGCCAGCTTCACCTACAGCCCGCAGAACCCGCTCAGCGGCCAGACCGTCAGCTTCGACGGCTCGGCGTCGAGCGACCCGGACCTCTTCTTCAGCAACAAGAACCCGGTCGATGTCGAGCAGCCCGACAGCGTCGTCCAGTACAGCTGGAACTTCGGCGATGGCGCGACCCGCAGCGGTGCGACTTCCAGCGCGACCCATGCCTTCGCCCATCCGGGCACCTACCACGTGACGCTGACCGCAACCGACAGCAGGGGCGGGACCGATTCGACGATCCACGACGTCATCGTCGGCAATCGCGGCCCGGCGGCGGCGTTCGGCTTCTCCCCGGCGGAGCCAACCACCGGTGACGAGGTCAGCTTCAACGCCGCGGCGTCCAATGACCCCGACGGCTCGCTCGCCAGGTACGAATGGGATCTCGACGGCGACGGTGAGTTCGAGTCCGACGGCAGCTCGTCGACGGTGTCCCACATCTATGCCGAGCCCGGCGTCTACCCGGTGCAGCTGCGGGTAACCGACGACCTCGGCGCCGTCGACGTAACCCAGCACGAGGTCACCGTGAGCGACCCACCGCTGCCGAACCAGGCGCCGACGGCGGCATTCACCGCGACCCCCAGCTCGCCGGCCACGGGCGATGAGGTCAGCTTCGACGCCTCGACCTCGAGCGACCCCGATGGCTCGATCGCGAAGTACGAATGGGACCTCGACGGCAACGGCAGCTACGAGACCGACGGCGGGACCTCCAGCGATGCATCCACCAGCTACGACACGCCAGGTACCAGAACCGTGGGCCTGCGCATCACCGACGACGACGGCGCTACGGCGACCAGCTCACAGCAGGTCGAGGTCGTCGCCGCCGAGATCGTTCCCGCCTACGACTTCGACCTCGCCTTCGACGGCACCCACGCGACACTGTCCTACGTCGCCAACCAGCCGGTCAGCGGACGGCTCGAGGTCGTGCTGCGCGGCAGCGCCCAGCATCGCTGGTCGACGATCGTCCGCAACGTCAGGACGACCAGCGCGACCGGCGACGTCTCGCTCACCACCGGCGTCCAGCACGTCAAGCAGAAGTGCCGCCGCTATCGCCGTTGCGTGATCGACGTGACCGCCGACGTCACCCACCTCGGCGACTCGCTGTTCCACGACACGGACGGCTGGTCCTCGAAGCGATGATCCGCGTCCGACCTCAACGGCTTGCGCGCAAAGTCGGCTAGGATCCGCATCGTTGGCGACTGGGGATGGGGATTGTGGCGACTGGGGATGGGGAGTTTCGGGTGGACAGCGAGCTCATCGAGGGCGGCGTGGCCGTCTTCTCGATCAAAGGCGATCTCGACCTCGTGACGGCCGAGCAGCTCCGCGAGCCGCTCGTGGCCGCCGTCGAAACCGACTCGAATGCCAGCGTCGTCATCGACCTCAGCGACTGCTCCTTCATCGACTCGCAGGGGATCGCGGTCCTGCTCCAGGCCTATCGGACCATCGCGGGCGACGGCGATGGCGACCCGGCCGATGGTGATGGCGACCCGGGCGATGGCGACGGCAACTCCCCAAGGCTCATCCTAGCCGCCGAGCACCATCCGGTGATCCGCACGCTCGAGCTGGTCGGCATCGATCGCTGGATCCCGATCGTCCCGGACCGCGCCGAGGCGCTGCGACGACTCAACGTCGCCGGCTCCGCGCCGGCCTAGATCAGCTCAGCTCAACCGCGGCCGAAACGCAGCTTGACGACGGTGCCGCGGGGATGTCCGCGGCTGATCTCTACGCTGCTGGCGAGTGAGCCGGCCATCGCGAGCCCGATACCCATGCCGGCCCGATCGGGATGCGGCGTCATGCCCTCGCCCTGATCGGCGACCGTCACCAGCAGGTCGTTGCGGTCGAGGTCGGCGTTGACATCGAGCTCTCCCGTCGATTGCGCATAGCCGTGAAGCACCGCGTTCGTGACGAGCTCGGAAACTGCCGTCCGCACAGCCCAGCCGTCGAAGCCGGCCGATTCGGCGAAATCGGCAGCACGCCGCCTGGCCTCGCCAACGCACGCCGGCGTCGCCTGCAGGTGAAGGCGCAGACGGTCTCGCGACGGGTTATCCCTCCCTGGCGCTTCGATGTGCATGTTCCTCCTGTGCCCGGTACGCCAAGCTTTATGCGTGTCAATCGGCGGCGCCACGCCTGTGGGCGAAACTACGCACCTCGATAACGCCCCCGATCGCCTCGTTTCGCCCTGGCTGATCGGCGTGGTCTTCTGGTCGACGGTGATCGCGATCGTCGTCCTGCGCACAAGCGGTGTCCCGGAGAACCCGACGATCGGGACCTTCGGCGTCATCTTCACCTCGATCGTCGTCGAGGCGCTGCCGTTCATCCTCCTCGGCGCTGCGGTCTCGGCGCTGATCGCCGTCTTCGTCTCCGACCGGATGCTCGCTCGCATCGGCAGGCTGCCGCGAGCGCTGCAGCTGCCGGCCGCGAGCCTCGCCGGAGTCGCATTCCCGGTCTGCGAGTGCGGGTCGGTGCCGGTCGGCCGCCGGCTGATCGCCCGCGGCGTCTACCCCGCCGCCGGCATCGGCTTCATGCTGGCGGCACCGATCGTCAACCCGATCGTGCTCGGCACGACCTGGGTTGCCTACGAGGGTCGCGGCGTGGCGGCCGAGATGACGATGCTGCGCGGCGGGCTCGGCCTGCTCGTCGCGATTGTCGCCGGCTGGGCGATCGGCCGCCGCAGCGGTGTCGAGTTGTTGCGCGAGAGCCAGCAGCAGATAGCCGTCGACGCCGAGCATCGAGACGCCCATGGCTCGCGGTCGCAGGCCTTCGCCGACCACCTGGCCGGCGACTTCCTCTTCATGGGCAAGTTCCTCGTTCTCGGTGCCGCAGCCTCGGCGACGATCCAGACCCTGGTCCCGCAGTCGATCGTCGCCGGAGTGGCCGACAACCCCGTCCTCGGCGCCCTGGCGCTGATGACGCTCGCCTTCGCGCTCTCGCTCTGCTCGGAGGCGGATGCCTTCGTCGCCGTCTCCTTCACCTCGTTCTCGCTCGGATCGCAGCTGGCCTTTCTCGTTCTCGGCCCGGTCCTCGACACGAAGCTGGCGGTGCTCTACGGGGCGACCTTCAGACGGCAGTTCGCGATCCGCGTCCTGCTCGTGGCCGCACCCGTCGCTCTGGCAGGAGCCCTGCTCGCGGACGCGGTCCTCTGATGCGGCTCGATCCGCGCTCGACGCGGCTGGCCGTCCTCGCCGCCTGGAGCATCTGCTTCGGCTGGCTTTGGGCGACCGGCGAGGTGGTGCGCTACCTCGGCCCGCGTACCGAGTGGGTCGTCCCCGTCGGCGCGGTCAGCCTCGCCGCGGCCGCCTTCGCCTACTCGCGTGGCCGGACCGCGCGGACCGGGCGAGTCGCCCGTGGCGAGGCGGTGGGCCTGATCGGGCTGCTCGTGCCGGTGGCACTGGTCGCCATGCTCGCTCACGCCCAGCTCGGCTCGCTGGCGGCGTCGAACAAGCTCAGCTCGCGCGGGATCGACGTCGCCGCGCTCGCCCGCTTCGCCTCGAAGGACGCCTCCGCGGTGTCGTTCCTGCAGCTGAAGGGAGCAGAGAAGGACGGCCGCCTCGCCGGCGAGCTCGACATCGCTCCGGGGCGCAGCGTCGAGCTGCTCGGCTTCGTCTCGCAGGCTCCCGGCGGCAGTGGCTCGCTGGTGCTCTCGCGCTTCTACATCACCTGCTGCGTCGCCGACGCGATCCCGCTTGGCGTGACGATCGAGCCGCTGACCGCGAAGCTCGCCGGCTACCGCAAGGACCAGTGGCTCGACGTCACCGGCGTGCTCGCCAAACCGGGCGGCCACTACGTCGTTCGGGCCGAGCGCGTCCGCGCCGTGAAGGCACCGTCCAATCCCTACCTCTCCTTCGCCGGTTAGCCCGGCGTCCGCCTAGGCCGCGGCGGCGCTCGCTTCGGCCGAAGCCTCGCCGCCCCGGCAGGCGGCGCAGATACCGGTCACCTCGAGCCGGTGGCCGGTGGCGACGAAGTCCTCGCGCTGAGCGGCGCGTTCGAGCCACGGCCCGAGCCGGCAGTCGCCGAGCTCGACGACGTGGTGGCAGCGCGAGCAGACGAGGTGGTGGTGATGCCCTTCGCTGCAGAGCCGGTAACAGGTCTCTCCCGTCTGATGCGGCATCGCGTCGATGACGCCGGCGGCGGCGAACGAGTTGAGGGCGCGATAGATCGTCGCCAGGCCGATCGTCGTCCCCGCGGTTGCCAGCCGCCGATGAAGCGCCTGCGCGGTCGCGTCGTCGGCCTCTCGAGCCAGCTCCGCCAGCACGGCCAGCCGCTGAGCGGTCGGCTTGATTCCCGCCCGGCTGAGCCGCTCGGCGAGCTCGGCTTCGCTCTCGGTCGAGCGAGGGGCTGAGGGGGTGCGGCGCATCTCGCTAGGATACCGCGCTAAATGAGAATGAGAATGAGAATCATTATCGGCTTGGGCCTGCTGATGCTGACGACGATCGTCGTGCTCGCCCTGGCTACGACCGGCGGCGGCCGGCGCGGCGATGGCGGGGCCCCCCAGGTGGTGGCCGCCTTCTATCCGCTCGCCTTCGCCGCCGAGCAGATCGCCCCCGGCGCCCGGGTCCGCAACCTCACGCCTCCCGGCGCCGAGCCGCACGACCTCGAGATCGCGCCGAGCGCCGTCCGCGAGCTGAAGTCCGCCGATCTCGTCCTACTGATGGGCCACGGCTTCCAGCCCCAGATCGAGCGGGCCGCCGGAACCGGCGCGCGAGTCATGCGGCTGCTCGACACGCCAGGCCTCTCAGCACACGCCGGCGACCCCCATGTCTGGCTCGACCCGATTCGCTACGCCGCAATCGCCCGCCGCATCGGCTCGGAAATGGATCGCCGGCGACCGGCAGAGCGCTTCATCGCCCGCCTCAGAGCCCTCGACCGCAGCTTCCGCGCCGGGCTCAGCCGCTGCCGCCGGCGCGAGATCGTCACCAGCCACGAGGCGTTCGCCTACCTCGCCGAGCGCTATCGGCTGCATCAGATAGCGATCACTGGAATCTCGCCTGAGGCCGAGCCGGCGCCGCGGGCGCTCGAGCACGCCGTGCAGCTGGTCCGCGCGACGGCCGCGAGGACCGTGTATTTCGAGACACTCGTCTCGCCGCGGCTCGCCGACACCGTCGCCCGCGAGACCGGCGCCCGCACCGCCGTCCTCGACCCGATCGAGGGCCTTACGCCGGCCGAGCAGCGCGCCGGCGAGGATTACTTCTCGGTCATGCGGCGCAACCTCTCGCGGCTGCGAGCGGGGCTCGGATGCGCGTAGTCGAGCTCAACGACGTCAGCTTCGCCTACGAGGGCGGGCCGCCGGTGCTGTCGGGCGTCGACATGAGCATCGATCGCGGTGAGTTCGTCGCCATCGCCGGCCCCAACGGCGGCGGCAAGACCACGCTGGTCCGCCTGATCGTCGGCCTCGAGCGGCCCGGCGCCGGTGAGGTCCTGCTCGGCGGCAGCCCGGATCAGCCGCGGCGCCTGCCAATCGGCTACCTGCCGCAGCGGGCCGACGCGCGCCTCGACGCGCCGATCACCGTCACCGAGCTGGTCCTGGCGGGTCGTGTGCCGGTGCGCGGCGTGCTGGCGCCGCTTCGCGCCGCCGACCGTCGCGCCGCCGCGGAGGCGATCGAACGCGTCGGCCTGACCGAGCTTCGGGACCGGCCGATCACCCGGCTCTCGGGCGGGCAGCGCCAGCGGGCGTTCATCGCCAAGGCGCTCGCCGGTGAGCCCGAGCTGCTCGTCCTCGACGAGCCGACGGCGGGGGTCGACGCCGATGCACAGGAGGCGCTCGCCGCGCTGCTCGACGGCCTGCGCCGCGACCTCGGCGTCACGGTCCTCTATGTCTCGCACGAGTTCGGCGCGATCGAGCCCTACGTCGAACGGCTGCTGCTGATCCGCGGCGGCATCGTCTTCGATGGCAAGCCCTCCGAGCTGCCCTCCTCCTGGCACGACCCCTCCCATGTGCATGGCTGACGTCCTAGGCCTGCCGCTGGCCTCGATCCTCGACGCCGAGTTCATGCGCCTGGCCTTCGCCAGCGGCGCCGTCGTCGGCGTCCTCGCGCCGGCGATCGGCTTCTTCCTCGTCCAGCGGCAGATGAGCCTGATCGGCGACGGCATCGGCCACATCGCCTTCGCCGGCGTCGCCCTCGGCTACCTGATCGGCGTCTCCCCCGTGCTGACCGCCCTGATCGCCTCGGTCGCCGGCGCGGTCGGCATCGAGCAGCTGCGCAGCCGCCGGCGCGCCGTCGGCGACCAGGCGCTGGCGCTGTTCTTCTATACCGGCATCGCCGCCGGCGTCGTCCTGATCTCGGCCGCCAACGCCCTCAACGCGACGCTGTTCACGTTCCTCTTCGGATCGATCCTGACCGTGACCCGCGGCGACGTGATCCTCGTCGGCGCCCTCGGCATCGCCGGGCTGGCGCTGATCGCGGTCCTCTACCAGGGCCTCGTCGCCGTCGCGGTCGACGAGGAGAGCGCTCGCGTCAGCGGCATCCCCGTCTCACGCCTCAACGTCACGCTCGCCGGCCTCGCCGGCGTCGCGGTCGCCCTCTCGATGCGGATCGTCGGCATCCTGCTGATCGCCGCGCTGATGGTGCTGCCGGTGATGACGGCGTCGCGCATCGCTCGCAGCCTCGCTTCGGCGCTCGTCAGCTCGATGGCGATCGGCCTCGTCTCCGTCCTCGCCGGCCTCGTCATCTCCTACTACTTCGACCTCGCGCCGGGCGGCGCGATTGTGCTCTTCGCGGCGATCCTCTTCTGCCTCGCCAGCCTCGTCGAGATGCTCGGCCTGCGCCGCGACGGCGGCTGATCGCCTCGCCGGGGCCGAGGCTCTAGCGGGCGACCCACTAGGCTCAGCGCCGTGGAAGGGGTGAAGCTGGTCTCGCTCGCGAGGGCTGCCTACGCGGCGTTCGCCGATCGCGATGTCGATCGCCTGGCGGAGCTATGCCATCCCGAGGTCGAGCTGTTCACGGTGACCGCCGTCATCGCCGGCCACCCCGGGCCCTATGTCGGCCGCGTCGGATTGGCGCAATACGTCAGCGAGGTCGACGAGGTCTGGGACGACATCGAGCTGACGCCGACCGAGTTCCTCGAGGTCTCCAACGATCGGATCATGGTCCTCGGCCGTGTCCGCGCTCGCCGGGAGACGACGATCGTCGATAGCCCCAACGCCTGGCTGTGGGAGTTCGAGGGGGAGCTCGTTCGCCGCGTCCGCCTATACAGCGACGTCCAGGAGGCGCGCGAGCTGATGGGCGAGGCCGACTAGGAGAGCGTCATCCGCGCCCGTACGACCGCGCCCTGGTCGGTGGAGCGGATCTGGACGAAGTCGCAGAGGTGGTTGACCAACCAGAGGCCGCGGCCGGAGAACTGGTGGGGCGTAGGGTTCTGGCGGCCGACGAGCAGCTCGTCGATCCGGCCCGAGTCCTCGACCTCGCAGATCAGCGCGTCGGGCTCGGACCAGACGCGCATCGTGCCTGTGCCGCCACCGTGGCGAACGCTGTTGCTTGCCAGCTCACTGGCGGCAAGGACGAGATCGGAGACGCGGCCATCGTCCAGCTCGGCACGGCGGGCGCGATCGGCGACGAAGCGGCGGACGTCGGCCAGCTGGCTGGCCGAGAACCCCAGCACATCGGGATCGACGGACGGCGCTGGCAGCTGGCCCTCGAACGGGCTCGGCGCGCTCTGCGGGGCGAGGTAGGAGCGGCTGGCTGAGCCCTGGTCGCCATCGACGATCTGCGGGTGAGTACGGCGCGCGGCTTCGACGACCTCCGGCTCCAGGGCGTCGACGTCGTAGGGGCACATCAGGCGCCAGGCGGGGCCACCGTCGAAGGCCAGGTTGAGCAGCGACTCGTGGTGGTGGCACTCGACCAGCTCCTGCTCGCTGCGCCCGGGCCAAACCGGCTCGCCGATCCCCCTGACGCGCTGGCCGCCGACGGCGTTGATGTCGACGAACTCGCGCCAGGCGGGGATGATCCGCGCCGGATTCTTGCCGAGCTCAGACATGTTCGCGAACATCACCTGGTCGGCGTCGGGGCCAAGCTCGGCCTGCAATCGCGCCGCCTTGGCGGCGCTGACGGCGACCAGCGCCGGCTCGCCGGCGGCGATCCCTTCCTCGAGGAACGGCAGCGTCGCCGCCATGAACCCCTCTTCGCCGCGGTACAGGAGCGCCTCGTGAGAGAACGCGTCAACAGCGGCGTGCGCCGCATTTCCATTTTGCCTAGCACCATCCATGGTCGTTCGAGTCTCGCTCACAGCGCAACTCCCATCAGTTCGCACATCCGGTCGACTACATAAGGCATCGACCGCGCGGCATAGCCACCTTGACCCTCAGCCGCCCGGTTGCAGTGCTCGACCAGCATCTTCATGCCGTGGTGGTCGACGAAATCCAGGCCGCTGAGATCGAGCGGCAGCTCGCCCTCTCCCGGGCGCGCGGCCTCGAGGATCCGATCGAGCGTCTCAGCTGAGAAGCAGTCGACCTCGCCCATCAGGCGCAGCGAATCGGCCTCGGCGAAGGCGCTGAACGGCACGAGGTCGCGCGGGGCATGGGCGACCGGGTGGACCGCCGCGAACGCCGTCAGCACCCGATCGGGCAGCCGCCGCCGGTCGTAGCAGCACAGGCCCGCCATCGGCTGGGTTGCCATGAAGCGGTCGGCCAGCGTCTCCCAGCGCATGAAGGCGTCGACGCCGCCGGGCATGCTGACCATCGGCGTCGCGTCGGCGGCGCTGCGAATCCCGCTGAAGCCATCTGCGATCGCCCGCTCGGTCTCCTTGGCGAAGAGCTCGAGCTGCTCGGCCGGATCGACCGGCTGGTCGAGGCCGTAGCTCTCGGCGGAGGACCAGAGCTCGAGGGCGCCGGCGTGGATCATCTCGTCGACGCCGTCCAGGCCCTCGAGGTGCTTGCGCAGGGTCTCGACCGACTGGTCGCCGCAGTAGATCAGGCGCTGGCCGAGGCGAACGCCATCCTCCATGAAGACCCTGACGGCCGAGTGGAACTGCTCGTCGGAGTCGTAAGTCCAGCAGACGTGACCGTGGAGGTCGAGGTCCGCCGCCGATGCCACTAGCCCGTGTTGCCGCACTCTGAAAAGTATAGGCGCGTCATCGCCGTGATCTGGTGCCCGGCCACGAATGAAAGATCTGATGGAGACGCCCGGAATCGAACCGGGGTCCGTGGTGCCGAAGCGAATGGCGTCTACGAGCGTAGCCGGCGCTTTAATCTCGCTTGCCGGGGTCCGCGCCGACGGGCACTACCGGCAAGCACAAGCCCCCTTTGATGTCCCCTGGCGGCGAGGGCGGACCGCCTGGGCTAGCCCGTTTCTGAAGCCGGTGCCCCTCCCCACGGGCCCAGGGAGGACCGACTCTCACTGCTTAGCTACTAACTAAGCGGCAAGGGCGAACTCATGGTCCGCACTTATTGTTTGGTCCCGGGGTTTAACGAGGCCTCCGGGAACCTCGACTCGCAACCGTTCGCACGAACAACCACATCGAAGCCTGTCGTCCCCGTGCTATGTCCCTCGATTGTAGACGGGCTCGCCACCCAGGCCAAATCAGACGGCCAGGCGACCCTTGAGCTCGTCCATGAAGTCCTGGGGGAAGCCGGGGACGTTCTCGATCTCCTCGACCGACTTGAAGCCGCCCTCGCGCTCGCGATAGGCGAGGACGCGGGTCGCCTGGGTGACCGACATCCGCAGGCTGCGCAGCTGCTCGAAGGTGGCGTCGTTGACGTTGATGCGCTCTCCCGGCGGTACGGACTGCGCCTCCTTGGGCTGACTGGGACTGCCTGAGAGCCAGGCCGCCGGCTGTGGAGCCTGCTCCGGCTGGGCGGCTTGTTCTGCCTGAACTGGCTGCTCGGGCTCAGCGGCCGGCGCTGCGGCGGCCGGCGCCGGGGCGTCGTCTGCTGCGCGCTGGATCTCTGCGGCGACGGCGCGCTCGGCCGCGGCGGCCTTCTCCTCGGCCTCGCGGGCGCGGCGCTCGGCCTCGCCGATGTTTTCGAGCACCTCCTGAAGGCGGTCGTCGCGCTGCGTTTCCTCGAGCTTCAGCCGGGCCAGCCGCTCGGCTTCGGCGGCACGCTTCTCGGCCTCGGCGGCGCGACGCTCGATCTCCTCGAGGCGCTTCTGAGCCTCTTCGATCGCCTTGTCGCGAGCGGCTCGCTCCTCGGCGATCCGCTGCTCGGCCTCCTTGTGCAGTCTCTCTGCCTCGCCAAGCCGCTTCTCGGCTTCGAGCCTGACCTTCTCCTCGGCGCGGCGGACGTCAGCGAGCTGCTCCTCCGCCGCCCGTTCGGCGGCGGCAGCGGCGGCTTCAGCGTCAGCGTCAGCGTCGTCGGGCTCCTCGGGCTCGGCGGCAGGCTCCTGGGCCTTTGCGGCCGGCGGGACGGGGGCGCCGCTCTCGATGATCGGTCGGTTCCACCGCCGTCTTACCACCGGCGGAGAAGCCGGCTCGGGAGCCTCGGCCTTATCGGTCTCGGGCTGCTCGGGCTCAGACTTCTCGGGCTCAGCCTTGTCAGGTTCAGCCTTGTCAGGTTCAGCCTTGCTGGGCTCCGGCTCGACCTCGACGGGCTCGGGTTGGGCGGCCTCTGGCTTCGCATCCGGCTCTGGGCTGGGCACTTCCGCCTTCTCCGCCTTCGGCTTCTCGACCCGCTCGCCTCGCTTGGCCTCACGCTCGGCGGCGCGGCGGGCCTTCTCCTCGTCGCGCTCGCGACGGCGCTTCTCGCGCTCCTGGTCGCGCTCGCGGCGCCGCTCCTCCTGCTTGCGCTTGCGCAGCTCGCGCTCCTGGCGGCGCAGCTCACGGCGGCTGAGGCCGGCCTCGCTGGAGCTCTCGGTCGGCTGATCCGGCGGCGGTCCAGGCGGCGGCCCGGGCGAGCTGGCCGTGGCGGCAGCGCTTGCCTGCGGTTGCGGCGCGCTCGGCGCCTTCTCCGCCGGGGCGGACGAGGCAGGGGCGGCTTCCACCTTCGTCGCCGGCACGGCCTGGGGCTTCGGGCCCTCGCCGGTGGCCTTGCTGCGGCGGCGCTGGGCGAGACCTACCAGCAGCAGGCCCAGGGCGATGGCAACGCCAGCGATGACGTACTCGACGTTGCCGTCGACGAAATCGCGCACGCTGTCGCTAACTGTCTGAATCGAGGCAGCGACGTGCATATGTGCGAATCCTTGCACTGGTCAACGATTCGGGGCGCCCCTGCGCGCCCCTTTGGTCGGATCGTTTCTTGCGCGCTCAGCCGAGCCGCTGCTTGAAGTCGCGCTCGACCTCGCGGCGGACGTCGCGATCGCGGATGTCGCGGCGCCGGTCGCGACCCTCCTTGCCGCGCGCAAGCGCAAGCTCGACCTTCGCCAGCCGGCCCTTGAAGTAGATCCGCGTCGGGATCAGCGTCAGCCCCTTCTGCTGGCTCTTGCCGATCAGCCGCTCGATCTCGTAGCGATGCAGCAGCAGCCGCCGGGGGCGCTCCGGCTCGTGGTTCTGGCTGCTGGCCGGAGCGTAGGGCGGGATATGGGCCTTGCGCAACCAGACCTCGCCGTCGTCGATCACGGCGTAGGAGTCGTTCAGCGCCGCCTTGCCCTCCCGCAGCGCCTTGACCTCGCTGCCGAGCAGCTCGATCCCCGCCTCGAGCGTCTCGACGAGCTCGAAGCGATGGCGGGCGCGCCGGTTGGTTGCGACGTCTCCCGAGACCGGCTTGCGGGCGCCCTTCTTAGCCACGGGCGGCGCCCCTGCTCCCCGGCGGTGCCGGCGATGGCGCCGGGTCCGAGTCGAGGTCGACCCTCCCCCGCGGCGCCTCGATGCCGTCGACGGTGACCGTGACCGGATCGCCGAGGCGGACAGCGCGGCCGGTCTTGGCGCCGACGAGGCGGGTCTCGGTCTCGTCGAGCTCGAAGCGCTCGCCGCGCAGCCGCCGCGCCGGCAGGAATCCCTCGTAGACGCTGCCGAGCTCACCGGCGAAGGCGACGAAGGCGCCGGCGCCGATGACGCCGGAGACCTCGCCCTCGAAGCGGGTGTCCTGGCCGCGCTCGGCCAGCTCGCGGCGCAGCAGGAAGGCGGCGCAGACGTCGTCGGCGTCGCGTTCGAGCCGCGTCGCCTCACGCTCTCGGGCGGAGGTATGGGGGCCGGCCTCGCGAACCTCGTCGGGCCGCGGCGGTTGCTCGGGCTCGCCGTTGGCCGCCAGCAGGCCGCGATGGACGAGCAGATCCGGGTAGCGCCGGATCGGCGAGGTGAAGTGGGCGTAGGCAGGGCTGGCCAGGCCGGCGTGGCCGACGTTGACGTGGCTGTAGAAGGCGGGCTTCAGCGAGCGCAGCACGAGCGAGGTATACGCCTCCCGGCCATGCCCCCGTCGCGCCGCCTCCTCGAGGACGAGGTGGCTGGCCTGCGCCGCCAGCTTCGCCGCGTCGCTCGGCGAAAGCCCTTTCGGCAGCGGCGGCGTCGGCACGTCGAGCGCGGCGAGCTTCTCGATCAGCAGCTCGATCCGCGCCGGGTCGGGGGCCTCGTGGACGCGGTAGAGCGTCGGCACCCGCTTGCGCTCGAGCAGGTCGGCGACGCGCTCGTTGGTCAGGATCATCAGCTGTTCGATCAGCCGGTGGGACTCGGTCTGGGCGACGTCGCGGGCGCCGACCACGTCGCCGTCCTCGAAGGCGAACTCGGGCTCACTGCTCTCGACGGCCAGGGCCGAGGAGGCTCGGCGGCCTGCCAGCTGGGCGGCGAGCTTGCGGGTCAGCTCCAGCGGCTCGGCGGCGACGGCGGGCGGGCGCGAGCGACCGGCGAAGATGTCGTCGAGCTGCTCGTAGCTGAGGCGGACGTCGGAGCGGATCGTCGAGCGGAAGAAGCGGGTGCGGCGAACCTCGCCGTCGCCGTTGAGCTCGATCTCGGTCGTCACCGCCAGGCGGTTCTCGCCGGCGACGAGGCTGCAGGCGTCGCCGCTCAGGGCCTCGGGCAGCATCGGCGCGACGATCCCCGGGACGTAGGTGCTGTTGGCGCGTTCCTCGGCGACGCGTTCCAGCCGGCTGCCGGGGGCGACGTGGGCGGCGACGTCGGCGATGTGAATCCAGAGCCGGATGCCGTCGCCGTCGCGCTCGGCCGACACCGCGTCGTCGAAGTCGCGGGCGCTGGCCGGATCGACGGTGAAGGTCGGCAGCGCCGTCAGGTCGGTGCGCCCCGAGGAGCCGGAGCGAGCCTCGCGAGCGGCCTGGCGCGCTTCCTCCTCGACGCGCTGGGGGAAGCCGACCTCGCCGCGCTCGGCGAGCATCGCCGCGACGACGTCGAGGGCTCGGTCAGGGGAGCCGAGCATCCGCAGCAGCCGCGGCTTGCCGTGGCTGAGGTCGAGCAGCGCCATCTGCCCCGGCCGGACGTCGCGCGAGCGCGGCAGCGGCAATTGCGGGCCGCGGTCGAAGAGCGGCACGCCGACGGCGAAGCGCCCACGCTTCTCGACCGTCACGACCCGCCGCGACGGCGGCGCCGGCTCGGCTCGGGCCCCCATCTAGCGGGCCCCCACTAGAGCTTGCTGCCGAGCACGGCCAGCGCTCGGCTCAGGCCCTCGTCCGCCTTCGTCTTTGGCTTGTCGCTGGCCGCAACGTCGGGCTGGACGCCCTTGCCGGCGAGCGAGAGCCCCTTCGGCGTCAGGTACTCGCCCACCGTCAGGTCGAGGCCGCCGCCGTTCTCGAGCTGGGTCACCTGCTGGAAGACGCCCTTGCCGAAGGACCGCGTGCCCACGATCTCGGCGAGGCGATGGTCGCCGAGCGCCGCGGTAAGGATCTCGGCGGCCGAGGCGGTGTCGCGGTCGATCAGCACGACCATCGGCTTGCGCGGCACGGGGCCGCCGAATGCTCTGTAGACGTGGGTGTCCTGGCGGCGTCCCTTCGTCGTCACGACAAGCTCGCCCCGGGGCAGGAAGTTGCTGGCGTTGAGCACTGCCTCGGCGAGCAGCCCGCCGCCGTTGCGGCGAAGGTCGAGCACCAGGCCCTGAGCGCCCTTGGCGTAGAGCCGATCGACCTGGTCCCGCACCGCCGCGTGGGACCCGCGCGAGAAGGTGCTCAGCCGCACGTAGGCCACCGGCTTGCCGCCGGCGCGCTCGATCCTGCCGCGGGCGACCGGGATCTGGATCGTCCGCCGCTCGAGCGTCAGCTCGCGGCGGGCCTTGGCCGGCGGGCTGACGACGGTGACCCGGACCCGCGTGCCGGGCCGGCCCTTGATCTCCGCGGTGGTCAGCTGGGCGTCCCTGCGAGCGATCGAGCGGCCGTTGACGGCGACGATCTGATCGCCGGCGCGGATGCCCGCCGCCCGCGCCGGCGTCCCCGGGAAGACCTCGGTCACCCGCAGGCCGGCCTTGATCTGGCGGACGCTGAGGCCGACTCCGGAGAACTCACCCGAGGTCAGCTGCTTGAACTTGGCGAAGTCGCTGGGGCTGAAGTAGTGCGAGAAGCGGTCGCCGTAGCGCTTGCGCAGCGCCGCGATCATGCCGTCGATCGACGCGCCCTCGAGCAGCTTCGGGTCCGCTGCCTTGTAGTAGCTGTCCTCGATCTCCTTCGTCACCTCGGTCGAAAGCGCGGCGCGCGGATCGACGAATGCGTCGCGCAGCGGCGCCGGCAGGTGCTGAGGATGGCCGCCCAGCCAGATGCCGGCGGCAAGCACGGCGAGCGCTCCCAGAAGGAGCGCGAGCCTGGGGCTTCTCACACGCGCAGGAATCGACGCAGCGTAACGCCGCTGCCCATCGCCGAGACGGCCATGGCGCTCAGCAGGAGCACGCCGATCAGCGGCAGGAAGTTGATCGTGTTCTGCGCCGCGACCAGGGCGAAGCGATCGGAGAGCGGATCGACGACGGTGACCTTGCCGATCCAGAGGATGATCACGGCGACCAGGCCGCCGGCGGCGCCGACGATGACGCCCTCGACCATGAAGGGCCAGCGGATGAACCACTTGGTGGCGCCGACGAGGCGCATCACCTCGACCTCACGGCGGCGCGAGTAGATCGAAAGCCGGATCGTGTTGCCGACCAGCATCAGCGAGGCGATGACGAGCAGGGCGGTGATGATCGTCAGGACGATCTTCAGCGCGCCGGTGACGGCCGTGATCTTGCTGGCCTCCTCACGCGAGTCCTTGACCTCCTGGACGATCGGGCTGATCGGCGTCGCCTTGCCGGCCGCGTTGGGCGGCGTCAGCGCCGAGTGGATCGAGTCGAGGTTGGCGGGGTCGTCGGGCTTGATGTTGAAGGAGGCGGGAAGCGGGTTGGAGTTCAGCTCCTTGAGGACGTTCGGGTCCTTGAGGCGCTTCTTGAGGATCTGCAGCGCCTCGGTCTTGGAGACGAACTGGAGGCTGTCGACGTGCGGGACGCCGTCGATCCGCTTCTGCAGCGCGGTGATCTCGCCCTGGGTCGCGTCGTCGTAGAGGAAGACCTTGAGCTGGATCTTCGAACGCACCTCCTGCGCCTTGCCCTCGGTCGTCTGCAGGACGGGGATCAGCACGCCGAGCAGCAGCACGGTGACGACGATCGTCACGACTGCGGCGACGCTCGGGGCGGCGTTGCGCCGCAGCGCCCGCAGGCCTTCCTGGATGAAGAAGAGAAGCCGGTCCATCAGAGCCTCAGTGGGTGCCGCCGTTGGTCGCACCCTCGTCGCCGACGCCCATCTCGGCGCGGACGCGGATGGCGAACTCCTGCGTGTCCTCGTCGATCGGCGCGGCTGAGGCGGCCGGGCCCGCCTGCTCGTCTTCCTCGGTGTAGAGAGCGGAGGTCTCGTCGCGGACGATCCGGCCCTCCTCCATGGCGACGACGCGGCGGCGCATCTTGTCGACCATCTCGCGGTCGTGGCTGACGACGATCACCGTCGTGCCGGCGCGGTTGATGCGGTAGAGGAGCTGCATGATCCCGATCGATGTGACCGGGTCGAGGTTGCCGGTCGGCTCGTCGGCGAGCAGGAGCGGCGGATGGTTGACGAAGGCGCGGGCGACCGAGACTCGCTGCTGCTCACCGCCGGAGAGCTCGTCGGGGTAGTTGTGGATCTTGTTCGAGAGCCCAACCAGGCGCAGCGTCTCGGGAACCTTCTCGCGAATCTCCGAGCGACTGCCACCGATCACCTGCAGCGCGTAGGCGACGTTGTCGTAGACGGTGCGGTTGGGAAGCAGCTTGTAGTCCTGGAAGACGGTGCCGACGTTGCGGCGCAGCTGCGGGATCCGCTTCTCGGGCAGCGAGCCGATGTCGCGGCCGGCGATCCGCACCTGGCCGGCGTTCGGCGCCAGCTCGCGAATCAGCAGCTTGATAAAGGTCGACTTGCCGCAGCCGGTGGGGCCGACGAGGAAGAGGAACTCGCCGCGGAAGACGCTCAGCGAGACGCGGTCGAGGCCGACGTGACCGCCCGGATAGACCTTGGAGACCTCGCGCAGCTCGACGATCGGCGACTCGTAGCTGCCGGACGGTGGGTCCGCGGGTCGCCGCTTGGTTCTGTGCGCAACAGCCATGAGTGAGGGTCTTTCTGCGCCCCCGCCTTCAATCCTGCGCCCCTCCGCGCGATTTGGCGAGTGCTTGGATCAAGGGTAGCCAAGGGCTCCCGCCGGCCGCGCCAGTCGGCTTGCAGCCTTAGATCAGGTCCACTGGTCGCCGAGCAGCGGCGGGTGCGACACGATTGGCTTCAGAACGAGCGCCTCGCGGGCACGGTCGACGATGCCGCGCGAGGTCAGGCCGAAGTGCTCCATGCAGGCCTCGCCCGTGCCGGAGAGGCCGAACTCGTCCTCCATGCCGAGGGCGAAGACAGGCACCGGGTGGCGCTCGGCCGCGACCTGGCGGACGGCATCGGCGAGGCCGCCGACGACACGATGCTCCTCGGCGGTGACGGCGACGCCGGTCTTGCCGATCGAGCTGAGGACGCCCTCGGCGTGGATCGGCTTGACGATCGAGACGTTGACCACCTCGGCCTCGATGCCGTCCTCGCGCTCGAGCACGTCGGCCGCCTCGAGGCCGCGCCAGACCATGTGGCCGCAGACGAAGATCGAGATGTCCTTGCCCTCGCGGAGGACGTCGAGGCCGTGGCCCATGCTCTCGGGGATCTGCTCGTAGACGACGGGCGTCGCCGGCCGGCCGAAGCGCATGTACATCGGCCCCTCGCGCTCGTAGGAATCGAGCGTCATCCGGTAGGCCTGGTTGTAGTCGGCCGGCACCATCACCTGCATACGCGGCATCGCCCGCATCAGCGCGATGTCCTCGATCATCTGGTGCGAGGCGCCGTCCTCCCCCAGCGAGACGCCGCCGTGGCTGGCGCCGATCCGCACCGGCAGGCGGTTGTGGGCGATGCCGAGCCGGACCTGGTCGTAGGCGCGGCCGCTGGCGAAGATCGCGAAGGTCGACGCGTAGGGGATCTTGCCGCTGGCGGCGAGGCCGCAGGCGATCGACATCATGTTGGCCTCGGCCGCCCCGCAGTTGAAGAAGCGATCGGGGAAGCGCTTGCCGAACTTGATCGACTGCGTCGAGACGGCGAGGTCGGCGTCGAGGGCGACGACTTCCTCGTGCAGCTCGCCCAGCTCGGCGAGGGCGTCGCCGTAGGCGTTACGAGTCGCCGAGGGCTCGGTCTTGGCCTCAGGCATCGCTGGGCTCCCCCACGGTCTCGAGTGCCGCGGTCTGGCGCTCGAGCGTCTGCTCGAGCTCGCTCAGCGCCTGCTCCGCCTGCTCGGGCGTCGGCGGCTTGCCGTGGAAGCCGAACTGCCCCTCCATGATCGAGACGCCGCGGCCCTTGCGCGTCTGGCAGACGATCGCCACCGGATGGCCGCGGCCGCGGCTCCACTCGAGCGACTCGACGACCTTCGCCATGTCGTGGCCGTCGATCTCGATCGCCTCCCAGCCGAAGGACTCGAACTTGGCGCGGACGTCACCGGTGTCCATGACCTCCTCGGTCGTGCCGTCGGTCTGGAGGTGGTTGTAGTCGACGATCGCGGTCAGGTTGGCGACGCCGAAGTGGGCGGCGGCCATCGCTCCCTCCCAGCTCTGGCCCTCCTGGCAGTCGCCGTCGGACATCAGCGTGAAGACGTGCGAGGTCTCGGCGAGGCCGTCGAGCCGCAGCGCCAGGCAGATGCCGAGCGACATCGAGAGCCCCTGGCCGAGCGAGCCGGTCGAGACCTCGACGCCGGGGGTGCGGCGCATGTCGGGGTGGCCCTGGAGGTGCTCGCCGATCTTGCGCAGCCCCTGCAGGTCCTCGATCGGGAAGTAGCCGTGCTCGGCCAGCGCCGCGTAGAGGATCGGCGCCGCATGGCCCTTGGCCAGCACGAAGCGATCGCGCTCGGGCCAGTCGGGGCGCTCGGGGTCGTGGCGGAGGACGCGGTGGAAGAGGGCAGCGACGATGTCGGCGGCCGAGAGCGAGCTGTCGAGGTGGCCGGACTTGGCGACGGCGAGCATCTGCACGCAGCGAATCCGCAGGACCGTCGCGCGACGTTCCAGCTCGGCGGGCGAGAGCGGCGCCTGCGCGCCCTCGGCCGATCGCCGCGGCTCGGGGTCCGGTACCGGCGTCAGGTGCATCCTGGCGAGGTTAGCGGTCATCCACGGATCCTCATCGCGTCGCGCAGCGTATGCAGGCATGCGGACGCCCGTGACCGGCCGCGATCCCGCAATCTCCGGTAAAACGCGGCTGCATATCGGGTCCCGCGAGGGCGTCGGGACGTGATCTAGACTCGCTCGGATGAAGCGGCGACCGATCGTGATCCTGACGGCAGTGGCGACGACGGCTGTGGCGGCGGCCGGCTGTGGCGGCGGATCGAGCTCTGACACGCAGTCGGCGACTCAGCCGCCGGCGACGACTTCGACTACTTCGACCACGCAAACCCAGCCGCAGGGCGCCCAGGCGGCGGCACTGGCCGGCTATCGCAGGTACCTGGCGGCGCTGAGCGGCAAGGACGGCGAGACCGCCTGCCAGATGCTCGTGCCCGCGGGAACGGCCGGCCTGCAGCTGCCGGCGAAGCGCGAGAGCTGCGGCGAGGGCCTCAGCGCCTCGATCGGCCATCCAGCCGCCGATGGGATGAGCTGGAGGGGCGCCAAGGTCGTCGGGACCCCAACCGTCAAGGGCAGCGCGTCGAAGGCGACGATCGAGGCTGACGTCGCCAGCAGCTACGGCGACGCCAGCACGACGACCGACCACGTCAGCGTCGCGATGACGTTCCTCGACGGCGCCTGGGTCCTAGAGAAGCCAGATCCGACGCTCTACCGGGCGATCGGGTCGCGATAGCCGAGCACCGACAGGGACCGAGAAGAGCAGAGCGCTCACTCCGCTGGGCGGTGCTGGCGTGCGTTGCCTTGGCGCTCATCGGCGCCGGCTGCGGCGGCGGCGACCGGCCCACCGCCACAACGGCGACCGGCCCGGTCACGCCAACGCCGCTGCCGCCACCGCGCAGCGGCCCCCGCACGACGGCCACCGATCCCGGCGCGATCAGAGGGCCGACACCGGCTGAGCGCAGCGCCGCCGCGGAGCGCGGCGCCCGCGCCTACATCGCCGCGCTCAACAGCCACGACGGCGCGACCGTATGCGCCGTGCTGGCGCCGGGAGCCCTCGACGGCGTCCGCTTGCCCGAGCCGCGGCGCAGCTGCCCGGCAGCCCTAGACGCCTCGATCGGCCACGTCGAGAAGGGCGGCTTCCCCGAGTGGAAGAGCACCCGGGTGATCGCGATGCGAACCCTGCTCCAGGGCGACGACCGCGCCCGCATCACGGCCCGCGTCAAGCACCGCTTCGTCGACCGCAGCGAGATCTCGAGCGAGGACGACCTCATCTACGTAGCCCGCGACGGAAACCGCTGGCTGCTGGCGAAGCCGAGCCTCAGCTTCTACCGGGCAATCGGCGTCCCGGACGCGCCGCCGTCGGTGCTGGCCCCACCGGGGTGAATTTGCACACTCTCCCGGCGACCCTTTTTCAACCTTTCCACGCCGAAGCGGTGGTGATCAAGTGCAGACGGGGGCCGGTCCTCCGTTCGTTCGCTTCTGTCCCTGTCCGTTGGCGGAGGTGTTTGAGGTACTGAAGGCACCGGTTGAGCCGCTTAAGCGTCACTGGACCGCTTGCAGCCGTCGATCCGTCCGGCCATGCGCGGCGAGCTACAACACCACGAACTAGTGAGCATCGATTCGGCTCGACGGGCCAAGTTCACCGCAGTGAGACACACGACTCCTCTGCCACCAAGCTGCTACCGCTTAGCTTTGCACCCGTAGCGTCGTTTTAACTATCCTCGGCTCCTGCGGCCATATCTGCTGTCATGGATGTCCGAGGTCAGGTCAACGCCCCGCGCGCCCCACAGCGTCACAGCGCTGTCCTGGGCCTAATCTCCTCTCAGGCTCGCAGCCAACCGCGAACCTTTCCACCCACTATTCCGGAGGTATATTGGCCTGTGTCTGATCCACAAGCTTCCAAGTTCCGCTTTCATTCGTTACGTGAGCCTGCCACTGTCCTTCCTGATCATCCTGCCAGCCCTCGCCTGGAAACTTCCGCCGCTCGTATCCCTTGAACACCGCAAAAGCATCATTCCCGTTGATGCGGACCCCCTGCCATTCCTCCACGACGACGTCGTTGTCAATAAAACTGACATACGACGGATCAGCAGCTGCATCATTCATTCCCGCCTCTAGTGCGCTCACCTGACTACTGACGACAGTGCTCGACCAGGCAGCCGCCACCGCATTGCTGAGGTTTGCGGGGGGGCCTTGATCGGCATGCCGCTGTATCTCAGTATCAGCCTGAATGTCGGCAACAACGTCCGCCTTCACCTGAGTGACATCGCTGGCACCACCGGAATCAGCAAACGGCTCGACATACTGGGTAGCAGCGGCCTGCTGCTGATCAACTTCTCCCGAGGCTACCGTCGTTGCGTTCCGAATTTCCATGACCTTTTCGGGTGACACCTTGATTGGGTCCCACCCGCCAAAGGGGCCCAACGGCCTCCCGTTGGCCACAGTCGCAATCACTACACCGGTCGCGACAACTAAACCAAGCGGAACGAGTATCCACCGTCGCTGCACAATCCGAGACCACCACATAACGCGCACTCCTTCGTCTAAAGGCCGTAGTTTAAGTGTACAACAAGGGCACGCATATGAGGCCGATCTGCGGGCTTTCCATGCGTGTAAAAGTAATTCCATATACCGTGGTAGCGATCGGTACCGTGCTGGTCGATATAGTCGCCGTTTTTATCCGTTTCAACCGCCATGGCAAGATGGCTCCACTTCTTCCCTCCACCAAAGTCGTACAGAATTGCGTCTGCCGGCCCTGCCGGGTTAAACGCACTTTTCTCGTTGGTCTGCAGGTAGTCAGCGACCTCGCGTCCGTAAACCATGTAATGCGCAAAATCCACGGCAACCGACCACGTCTGTGTCCATTTCCGGTCGTCGTCGGTTGGATCTGCGGTCTTATGATCCCATATGCCCCAATGCTTGGTTCTGTTAAACCCACCGCCAGCGTGCCACGCAAAAGATACAAAGTTGGTACAGTCCGGGCCAAACCGCTCATAAGGATGTGGTGGATTTTTGTTCCACCATTGGTCCGCAACCCCGATCGCGGCCGGGGCGTTAAAGCGGTAGGATCTTGATTTACTGGACGAGGCCGAGGCAGGACCGGCGGCGGAAGCACTCTCAGGATCGCCCGTGTTAGTTGGTGGCGAGGCGCTGGGGGCGGGGACTGTTCGATCAAACTCCAGTTCGAATGATCCGCTGCCCGGACTACAAAAGCCCTGCCCGTCTGTCGCCCGGATGTTGCCGATTGCTCGCCCCCCATTACTCTCCTGAACATTGAGTCCATCGTCGCCTGAGGCGCGAGATGCACTGACCGTCCATGAATCGTCGGATGTCGCAAATCGACCATTCATACTCAACGAACAGTCGGAGCCAGAAACGGACGACGGGCTGGCGTCAAGCCAGAGCCAGGAATCGGCCCCTGTAGGATTGGCGCCCGCACTGCGGCAGACGCCATCTTCCTCCTCGCCGATATATAACACGGTGTGGAGATCCGAGCCCAAGCCGGTGACCGTATAGCTACCAGAGAAAGAGCAGGAGTCGGGAAGCGGGCCGTTGGCTGAGGCAGCTGCGTGGACCGAAAAGTTCTTCTCGACGGGGGTGTCATCCACGTTTTCTGCTTTGTCAGTCGCGCGAATATCGAGAACGTGTGAGCCTTCAGTCAGGTCGGTGTAAGTCTTTGGGCTCGAACAGGGTGTCCACGGGTTGGCGACATCGAAGCGACACGCAAATGTGGAGCCCGCATCGGTGGAATCAAACCGAAATGTTGCGGACGAGCTGTTGATGTGGGCAGACGGACCTGAGGTGATCATTGTGTCTGGTTTCGCTGTATCGATCGTCCACTCATAACTCGTAACTGGACTGATGTTGCCGGCCGCATCCTTCTGACGTAAGTCAAAATGATGAGTGGCGTCGATCAGACCGGAATAGCTTGTCGGGGAATTACATGTCCCGAATGCCGGAGGACTCGATATGTACTGGCGGCAATCAAATGTCCCTCCCGCCTCCCCACTGAAAGCGAAGCCCGGACTGGTGTTGCTGCTTGGGTTAGCGGGCTTGGTGTCAATTGTTGGAGGAGCGGGTGGCGTCGTATCAATCGTCCAGGTGTACGCCGTGGCAGAGCCCAGATTACCGGCGGCGTCGCGCTGCCTGACCTCGAAAGTGTGGGATCCCTCGCCCAAGCTTGAATAGCTTATTGGCGAACTACAGGGACCGAAGGAGACTGCAATGGACGTGTACTGTCGACACTCGAAGCCGCCACCAGACTCGCCGCTGAAGC
>JAWVFK010000017.1:0-3049 GCA_033856175.1 Solirubrobacterales bacterium
GGGCGCTCGATCGCGAAGGCGCTGGGGCGGGAGTTCGAGCGGATCTCGGTCGGCGGCGTCCGCGACGAGGCGGAGATCCGCGGCCACCGCCGCACCTACATCGGAGCGCTGCCGGGGACGATCGTGCGCGCCCTCCGCGACGCCGGCTCGCGCAACCCCGTCTTCATGATCGACGAGATCGACAAGATGGGCGCCGACTTCCGCGGCGACCCGGCGAGCGCGATGCTCGAGGTGCTGGACCCGGCCCAGAACACCGCCTTCCGCGACCACTACCTCGACCTCGAGGTCGACCTCTCCGAGGTGATGTTCATCGCCACGGCCAACATCCTCGAGACGATCCCGGGGCCGCTGCAGGACCGGATGGAGGTCATCCAGCTCGCCGGCTACACCCACGACGAGAAGCTTCACATCGCCCGCCGCTACCTCGTGCCGCGCCAGATCAAGGCCAACGGGCTGAAGCCGTCGCAGATCGAGCTCACCGACGCGGCGCTCAACTGCGTGATCGAGGAGTACACGCGTGAGGCCGGCGTCCGCAACCTCGAGCGCGAGATCGGCACCGTCTGCCGCAAGGTCGCCCGCGACGTCGCCGAGGGCAAGGTCGGCAGCAAGGTCAGCATCTCGGCCAAGCGGGTGCGCGAGCTGCTCGGCCGCCGCCGCTACTTCGCCGAGACGCGCCGCCGGACCAAGCACCCCGGCGTGGCGACGGGCCTGGCCTGGACGCCGGCCGGCGGCGAGGTCCTCTTCATCGAGGCGACGGCGATGCCCGGCGCGGGCAAGCTGACGATCACCGGCCAGCTCGGCGACGTGATGCGCGAATCGGCCCAGGCGGCGCTGTCATACGTGCGCGGGAACATCGTCGCCCTGGCGCCCGACCTCGGCGCCGACTGGTTCGCCGAGCACGACATCCACGTCCACGTGCCGGCCGGCGCCGTGCCCAAGGACGGCCCCTCGGCGGGCGTGGCGATGGTCACGGCGCTGGCCTCGATGGTCACCAGCCGCGCGGTCGCCAACGACGTCGCGATGACCGGCGAGATCACATTGACCGGTCAGGTGCTGCCGGTCGGAGGCCTGAAGGAGAAGACGCTGGCGGCCCAGCGCGCCGGCATCAAGCGAATGATCGTCCCCGAGCGCAACGAAGGCGACATCGCCGAGATCCCCGAGCACGAGCGCGGCGACCTCGAGTTCGTCTACGTCGACGAGATCGGCAAGGCGCTGGAAGCGGCGCTGGAGCGGCCGTAGCGGGGAGGTTGGTCTGCGCTCAGGCGGACTGGCGCTCGATGACGATTTCCTCGGCGCTCGGCTCGGGAAGCGCTTCGAGGAAAACGGCAGGCAGCCGGCTTGACGCGCCCCACAGCTCGATGCCCGCGACCTGACCGGTCTCGGAGTCTCGATCGATCAGGCCCCAATCGGTCTTCTCGCTGACCAGGCGCGCATCTCCGGGCTCTCCCGTGAAGAGAAACCAGGCGACGTCGGTTTCACGGTGGTAGTGCGCGTACATCGATTCCAGGCTACTCCTGCCGCCAGACCGTGATCACCCGTGCGGTCGATCGATCACCGTGATCCGGCCAGTCATAGATCAGTACGAATCTGCCGACGCGGAGCTGCCAATCGCCCCTGCCGACGTTGCGCTGACGGCGGCTGTGGTTCTCCAGCAGAGCCTCGGCCAGGCTTGCGCGGGTTCCCCCGGTGGACTTCAGGCGCATCTCGGCATGGGAGGTCAGGCTGACTCTGATCGGGCCATCCATCTTCGACGGCACCGTAGATCTGCCGAGGAAACCAATTCAGCGCAGCTTGTGACGAACCGCGGCTGAAACTGAGACGGATGCGCATCTGCCGACGGGTTGCCGTTTGCGCGCCGCTTGCAGGGGTCGTAGGATCAGCGGCGGGGTATGACCACAGGGCGAGCGAGAGACGCGCATCAACGGCAGGGCGAGATCGCTCTCGACGCGCGAATCGTGTTCGTCGAGCGGGTCGAGGCAAGCGGGGAGCGCCTCGAGGATCTCGAGACCGGCCGGCTCGTCACTCGCTATCAGGCGGGCGACAGCGAGGCGTTCGCGGACATTTACCGCCGCTACTTCGACCGCGTCTACGGGTATCTGCGCGTCGTCCTGCGCAACTCGCATCGCGCCGAGGACACCGCCCAGCAGGTCTTCATGCAGGCGCTTGAGGCGCTGCCGCGCTACGAGCGCCGGCGCCCGTTCGAGGCCTGGCTGTTCACGATCGTCCGCAACTCGGCGCTGATGGTGCTGCGCAAGGAGCGCAACACCGATGTCGTCGACCCCGCTTCGTTGAGCGAGCATCGCGAGCGCCAGGGCGCCGACGGCAACGGCGAGGTCGAGCTGCCGAGCTGGATCACCGATCAGGACCTGCTCGTCCTGCTCGAGCGGATGCCTGTTGCCCAGCAACAGGTGCTGCTGCTGAAGTTCATGCTCGGTTTGAGCTCGAGCGAGATCGCCGAGGTCCTTGACCGCTCGCCTGACTCGGTCCGCATGCAGCAATCGCGCGCGCTCGCCTTCTTGCGCCAGCGGTTGACGGCGCTCGGCCGAGCGCCGTCGCGTCGCCAGCGCACCGGCATGCGGCGCTGCGGCCGCCAGGCCCCGGTGCTGCGCCACCGGCGCTACGCGCTTTTTCTCTGAGGTAGCTGCGAGCCAAATTTCCCGTTACAACCAGCCGGCTGGCGCATTGGTTGGGTGATGGGTCCGGGGAAGAGCTATACGCGTGGCATGGCGTCAGGAGGCAGGCGCGCTCGGCGCCGAGCAATCGTTTTGGTCCTGCTGGGACTACTGCTTGCTGCTGCCGGCACGGTCGCCCATGCCCAGGATCCGCCGCCTGACGTTGGAGATCCAAGCGGGCAAGGCCCGTTCTTGGACAAGGCCCAGAGCGACCCAGGCCAGGCCTGCCAGGACCAGGTCGACAAGACCCCCGCAGGCTCGACGACCCAAGGCGCCGGCTGCGACAACAACTACACGCCGATCGCCAAGGACGGCACCAAGCTCTCCTGGGCCCAGTGGGCCGGTTCGGTCTATCCCGGCGCGACCAAGCCAACCGG
>JAWVFK010000018.1:0-73566 GCA_033856175.1 Solirubrobacterales bacterium
CCGGTTGGCTTGGTCGCGCCGGGATAGACCGAACCGGCCCACTGGGCCCAGGAGAGCTTGGTGCCGTCCTTGGCGATCGGCGTGTAGTTGTTGTCGCAGCCGGCGCCTTGGGTCGTCGAGCCTGCGGCGGTCTTGTCGACCTGGTCCTGGCAGGCCTGGCCGGGGTCGCTCGCTGCCTGGTCGAACAGGGCGCCCTGGCCGCTGAGGTCCGGGCCAGGGTCGACCGGTAGCGCCGGGTCATCAGCCCGCGCAATCCCCACGAGCCCGACCCCCAGAGCCATCGCGAGCACAACGATCGTGAAGCGGCGCCTTCTCATCCCACCTAGAAGAAGAGGCGGGGGCGCGCCGCAATTACACGGGATTCGCAGCCGGCGCTATGCCCAGAGGGCGAAGCGGCGCTCGCGCAGCACCCGCGCCTTCTGCGGGCAGCGGGCCATGCGGGGCCGCCGCTCGCCGCTGCGCGGCTCGCGGCCGACCGCCGTCAGGCGATCGCGCAGGAAGCGCAGCGCCCGGTGCTGCATCACCCGGACCTCGTTCTCGCTGCGTCCCAGCACCGCCGCGACCTGGGTGTTCGAGAGGTCGAGCTGGAAGCGCAGCAGCAGGACCTGGCGCTGGGGCAGCGGCAGGCGCTCGACGAAGAGGACGAGGTCGCGGTCGGAGATCCAGTCGAGCGCCGGCATCTCCTCTTCCTGGTCGCCATTGCGGCCGCGGCGCTCGTTGAGCTCCTGCGGCTCCATCGGCTCGAGCCGGTTGAGCTTGCGGACGCGGGCGACGGCGTAGTTGCGGACGATGACGAAGAGCCAGGCGCGGAACGGCTGGGCGCCGCGGCGCTCGTAGCGCGGCACGGCTTCGAGTACCTGCATGAAGACCTGCTGGGCGGCGTCCTCGGCTTCGTGGATGTCGTTGAGGACGACGCGCAGATAGCTGTAGACGCGATCGAAGTAGCGCATGTACAGCTGCGAGAAGGCGGCCTGGTCGCCGGCCTGGATCTGGGTGACGAGCCGGGCCGTGTCGAGGTCCTCGAGCTGCTCGCCGGTGGGCTCGACGCGCTCGACGAAGACGACCTCGCCGAGGCGGCCCGTTCCGTTGTCGCGACGCTGCCCCATCAGATACCCCGGCGCGATATTAGGCGCCCGCGGCGGCGGCCGCAATCGACAACCGCCGCAAACCGCCTCAGCCCGCCCGCGCCGGGTCGGGCGCGTCACGCAACGCTCAGCCGATGTGAGCCGCGTCGGTCTCGCCCTCGAGCGTGTTGCCCTCGGGCGGGATCGGGCTCTCGCGCAGGATCCGCGCCATGTGGAGCAGGTTGTGGGCGCACCAGGAGCTGGTCCGCAGCGTGTAGGGGTGCTCGGGGCCGCCGGCGTCGAGATAGGACGGGCCCGGCCCGGCCTCGCCGACCCAGTAGGTGTCGGCGTTCGGCGGCACGACGCAGCCGAGATGGGTCATGTTGAAGAGCGTCGACTCGGCGCAGGCGTGGGCACCGTCCTCGTTGCCGGTGACGACGACGCCGGCGACCTTGTTGTAGAGCGGGTACTGGCCGACGTCGTTGGTCTCGTTGTAGGTCCCGTCGAGACGCTCGATCACCATCTGCGCGATCGACGAGCGGTGGCCGAACCAGATCGACATCCCCATCAGCAGGATGTCCGCGGCCTTGATCTTGTCGAGGATCCGCGGCCACTCGTCGCCGTCTCCCTCGTCGGAGGTGACGCCAAAGGCGATCGCGTAGTCGACCGGGCGCAGCAGCTCGGCCTCGACGCCGTGGTCACGCAACAGGCCGAGCACCCGCTCCATCAGCGCCTCGGTGTGGGAGATCTCCGGGGACTTCTTCAGCGTGCAGTTGATCCCGAGAGCCCTGAGGCCCTTGCCGGACTCCGCGTCGAGCGCCATCTCCGTCTCCTTGCTTCGCCTTGCGTCGAGCCGTGAACATATCTGGGCTCGGCTCGCTGCGAGCGGGCGCCGCGGCGGAGCCACTAGCCTGATCGCCATGGCCACCTTCGACCGCATCGCCGAGCTGCCGCTGACGATCGAGTCCTATTCGCTCGAGGCGCTCGAGTTCGAGCTCCCCGACGGCAGCTTCACCCGCCTCAGCACGGTCATCCACCTCCACGGCGCCGGCGAGGAAGGGATCGGCGAGGACGTCACTTACGACGCCCTCGACCACGTCGCCCTCCAGGAAGCCGGCACACCGCTCGAACTCGCCGGCGAGCACACGCTGCGGAGCTTCGGCGAGCTCGTCGCCGGCCTCGACCTCTTCCCCTCGCCGCCCGTGCGCGAGGTCTCGCGCCGCTACCGCCGCTGGGCGTTCGAGTCGGCGGCGCTGGACCTGGCGCTGCGCCAGGCCGGCACGACGCTGCACGAGGCCCTCGGCCGCGAGCCGCAGCCGGTCACCTTCGTCGTCTCGATGCGCCTCGGCGGCGAGAACCGGCCCTCTTCGATCGATCCGCTGCGCCAAAGGCTCGAGGCCTACCCGGGGCTGCGCTTCAAGCTCGACCCGACCAACGACTGGACCGACGAGCTGATCGCCGAGCTGGTCGCCACGGGCGCCGTCGACTCGCTCGACCTCAAGGGGTTCTACTCGGGCACGCCGGTCGACGTCCAGACCGATCCTGAGCTCTACCGCAAGTGCATCGAGGCGTTTCCGGACGCCTGGCTCGAGGATCCCGACGTCACCCCGGAAACGCGATCGCTGCTGGAGCCGGTACGCGATCGCATCACCTGGGACGCGCCGATCCACTCGGTCGCCGACGTCGAGGCGCTCGAGTGGCCGCCGCGGATGGTCAACATCAAGCCCTCACGCCTCGGCAGCCTCGCCGAGCTCTTCGCCGCCTACGACCACTGCGAGGCGAACGAGATCGGCGCCTACGGCGGCGGCCAGTGGGAGCTCGGCTGCGGCCGCGGTCAGATCCAGTACCTCGCCTCGGTCTTCCATCCCGGCACGCCGAACGACGTCGCCCCCTCGGGGTTCAACGACCCCGAGCAGGCGACGCGACCGGGGCTGCCGGCGAGCCCGCTGCCCGTCGCCGCATCGCCGACGGGCTTTCGCTGGGGCGGGTAGGTTTCAGCCGTGGCTGCGACGCCCTTCCAAGAAGCGCTCAGCGAGCAGGTGGCCAACGAGTTCGCCGCCTCGCAGCAGTACGTCGCGATCGCCGTCTACTACGACTCGGAGACGCTGCCCCAGCTGGCCGCCTTCTTCTACCGCCAGGCCGTCGAGGAGCGAAACCACGCGATGATGATCGTCCAGTACCTGCTCGACTCCGACGCCTCGCCGCAGATCCCCGGCATCGAGGCGCCGAATACCGAGTTCGAGGACACCGTCGCTCCGGTCCGCCTGGCCCTCGCCCAAGAGAAGAGGGTCAGCGAGCAGATCGGGCACCTCGCGTCGCTGGCGCGCGAGCGCGGCGACTACCAGGGCGAGCAGTTCATGCAGTGGTTCCTCAAGGAGCAGGTCGAGGAGGTGGCGACGATGAGCGACCTGCTCAAGGTCGTCGAGCGAGCCAGCGAGAACCCCCTGCTCGCCGAGGAGTACCTGGCCCGCGAGGGCATCGGCGCCGGGTCAGCCGACCCGACCGCGCCCGCCGCGGCCGGCGGCGCTCTCTAGTCCTAGAAAAGCGCTTCCCGAGGCGCCGTTTCGGCAACCCTCCGTGGTCGGCCTCCAAGGGGAGTACCCTCACTCGTAACTACGAGAGGCCCAATCATTACCAATGCACAACCGATTGCCGACGCAAAGAGCTCCGAGCAGATAGCGGCAGGATTCAACTTCGTCGATGCCGCAGGTGCCGGATACAAGTTCGAGAAGGCCAGCAACGAACGTCTGAAGCAGCTGGCGGAGTACGCGTTCGAGGTCTACCAGGACGGGACCAACACGACGCACATCATCGAGCGGACCGCGAATGAGTTCCTCGGCCTCGCGATCGCCGCGGGCAGAGAGCTGACCGGCCGGTCGCCGGCCGCCGATCTGACCATGGAAGAGATCAAGAGCTACGACGCGAAGATCTCGGCCTGGCGGCTGCAGCTGCCAAAGGTCGCTCCCTCGAGCCTGGCCTAACCGGCTGCCCCACGAGTCGCTTCGTTCGCCTGCCCGCTCTCATCGAGCGGGCAGGTGCCGATAGCGGCACCAGTGCCCAAACGATTCAACCGCTCACAGCGTCCTCGAATTCGTTCAGCAGCCCGAAGAGCTCCTTCGCCTCCCAGCTGTCGCCCTTTCGCTTGTTGCGGTGCCGAGTCAAGATTTTCGCGTCCTCCAGACGGGCAAGCCCGCGCAGCGCAGCGACGTCTGACCTGCCGGTCAGCTCCTGGACGATCTTCGTCGTGATGAACGGAAACGACGGGAGGTTTTCGATCACCTTCAGGGCAACCGCGTCCCGGCGCGTGGGTCCAACGCGCTCGAGCCAATCGCTCTGTAGCGCCGCGATCCGATCGGAGAAGTTCTCCGCATTGGCGGCCGCCGCCTCGACCGCGCGCGCGAACTGCGCGACCCAGTCGTCAAGAAGATCGGCTCTGTATCGCTCCAGGCCCGCGATATAGGCGTCCTTGTTTGCCCCAAGCACGAGGCTGACCGGCGGTACATACCTGGTGGCAATACCCCGGCGCCGGAACAGGACGTGGATCAAGCATCGGCCAACCCGGCCGTTGCCGTCCCCGAACGGATGAATCGTCTCGAATTGCGAGTGGGCGATCGCCGCCTGGACGACCGGCGGAATGTCGTCGCGGTTCGCGAACTCGCACAGGTCCTCCACCAGGGGTCGCACATGCTCGGGCGGAGCCGGCACGAACTCGGCTTGAGGCGGAGAGGGCCCGCCTATCCAGCCCTGCTCTTCGCGGAACTGACCGGCGATTCGGTCGAGCGGCGGCACGACCGCGAGCGCGGCGTGAATGTCCGCGATGTCCTGGGGCGTGATGCGCTTTGTCTCGGCGCCGATCCTCACCGCCTCTTCCATCGCGCGAGTGTTGGCGAGAACCTCCTGGGCCTTGTGGTCGCCCTGGTCGCCTTCGAGCGCAGCCTGAGCCAACTTGCGATGCGAGAGGTTCAAACCCTCGATCCGAGATGAGGCCAATGCCTCCGAGCGCAGCAGCTGCCGTGCCAGGCCCTCGAGCGGAACCAGCGCCGGCTCCCTTGAATTGAGCTCGCGGACTTGAGCCCCAGCCCGTTCTGCAAGGGCGAAGGTTGACGAGTTCAACGCCGGGTCGAGGTCGCCGATCGGGTCTGCGACGAAAGCTCGGTAACGACCGGCTGCGACCCTGCCACCGCGAGCGCGCTCGAAATCAGGCGCCCACGTACGTTCTTCGTAGTGCCCGCGCCTCTCGCGAGTCGTTGCGCCTTGATCGCCCGAAGGTTCGGGGAAAGTAGCCATTACCGAACTTTAGCGATGCAAGGTTCGGATGCTGCACATTTCCCGGCGCTTCGACTAGCGGGAGCGACGGGACTCGAACCCGCGGCCTCCGGCGTGACAGGCCGGCGCTCTAACCAACTGAGCTACGCCCCCCGGCGACGGGCATTGCCCGCCGGTCAATTGTGGCAGGGTGCGCCGGCGATCAGCCGGCGAGCTCTTGGACCTTGGTCGCGACCGGGCCCTTCGGGCCCTCGTCCGGCTCGAAGCTGACGCGGGCACCGTCGTTCAGGGAGCGATGCCCTTCGCCCTGGATCTCGGAGTAGTGGACGAAGAGGTCCTTGCCTCCGTCGTCGGGCGTGACGAAGCCATAGCCCTTCTCGTTGCTGAACCACTTGACAACACCTTCAGCCATCCGTCTTGCCTCCTCGGCCGGTGGGCGGCAGAGCCCCCACTAGTTCATTTCATGCGCCAGGAGGTGACGAGCACTGATCCCGCACACGCTTACTGAGCCGGAGAAGCTAGCGAAACCAGCCGAGCGACGGCCGGCCGCCGAGGGACGCCGCAGCACGCCCGTCGCAGGCCGCGGCGGCGCTGCAACGGCGCTCATCTAAGCTGCCCGCCGGATGCGGCTGATCAGCTACAGAACGGGCTCCGGCGCGGCCGCCGGCATCCTGCGGGGCGACCGTGTCCTCGACGCCGGCGAGGCCCTCGGCCTGGACTCGACGATCGGCATGCGCCAGCTGCTCGCCGACGGCCGCCTCGCCGAGCTCGCGGGCGCCTCCGGCGATGGCAGGCCGCTCGCCGAGCTCGAGTTGCTGGCGCCGGTTCCCGACCCGGCGAAGATCGTCTGCATCGGCCTCAACTACCGCAGCCACGCCGCCGAGGCCGGCATCGATCCGCCCGAGAGCCCGACCTTCTTCGCCAAGTTCGCCAACGCGCTCGCCGCCGACGGCGCCGAGGTGGCGCTGCCGGCGAAGAGCCAGAAGGTCGACTTCGAGGCCGAGCTCGCCTTCGTCGTCGGTCGCCGGGCGACCGCGGTCGACGAGACCGAGGCCCTCGATCACATCGCCGGCTACACGCTGCTCAACGACCTCGCGGCGCGCGACCTGCAGTTCGCGACGCCGCAGTGGATGCCCGGCAAGGTCTTCGACGGCTCGGCGCCCTGCGGGCCGGCGCTGGTCACCGCCGACGAGGCCGGGGCCCACGACGCGATCGAGATAGCGCTGACGCTCAACGGCGAGCAGATGCAGGCCGCGTCGAGCTCGGACCTGATCTTCTCGCCGCCGGCGCTGCTGGCACGGCTCTCGGCGCTGATGACTCTCGAGCCCGGTGACATCGTCGCGACGGGGACGCCGGCCGGCGTCGGCGGCGCCCGCGAGCCGCGCGTCTGGCTAAAGCCGGGCGACGAGCTGGTCGTCTCCTCACCGACGCTCGGCGAGCTGCGCACCATCATCGGCCCGCGAGCGTAGGTCAACCGAGCCCGAAAATGCTGACGGGCCCCGAAGGGCCCGTCAGCGAGGGAGGAGAGGTTGCTACTTCTGCTCGCGAGGTATGTAAGGCGAGCAGATCTCTCCGAACCGGCCTCTCCGCCGGTCCGGGCTAAGCCCTTTTAGACCAGAGCCGAGAGGCGCTCCTTGGCGGTCGTCTGCACCCTGCGCAGCGTCCGCTCGGTGCGGGGACGGATGTCCCGGACCTCGGCCTCGACGCGCTCGCGCCGCTTGGTGAGCTCCTGCTCGACCCGCTGGCGCAGACCGGGCAGCTGGGCGACAGCGCTGCGACGCAGCTCGGCGCCGCGCACCTCCGCCTGCCTCAGCTCGGTCACGACCTGGGCGCGCAGCTTGCGCAGCTCGGGGTCGCGGGTCTGCGAATCGACAAACGGCCGAACGCGCTCGGCGGCCCGGACAGCGACACCCACCGGGACGTCGACCGCCTGGATCGTGTCCGTGGTCTGGGTCGTCGCCGCGGTCGTCGCGGTCTTCCTCGTGCTGCCGTTCTTGCTTGCTTTCCTGATTGCCATTCTTTTCGAAGCCCCCTTGCTGGGTTCGTTTTACTCTACTTAACGGTAAGGATGTTCGGAGTGTAGCACCGAACACACGTTTGGTAACCCCTGCTCGCAGAGCGGTTACGTGCGCTTTGTCACCAGCGGCCGGCCTAGTACGGCGGCAGCTCGTCGTACCAGCTGCCGAGGGCCCGGAACGAGCGCCAGAACTCCTGCTTGGCGCCCTGCTCGTCGAGCGAGACGTCGATCTCGGGCACGAAGAGGGCGTCGACGGTCGGGGTAAGGCTCTGGATCTCACCGGGCCGGGCCTCGATCGGACGCGCCAGCGGCAGCGAGAGGGCGTTGAGGACGCTCAGAGCGGCCTCCCCCATAACGACGACCATCCGCGGCGCGATCACGGCGATCTCCTCGACCAGGCGGGCAACGCACTCGGGCGCCGCCAGCGAGGGATCGGCGACCGGGCACTTGACGCAGAGCGTGCCGTAGACGGCGAGCGGGTCGATCCCGAGCCGCTTGAGGCTCTTCATCAGAGCGTTGCCGGAGCGCCCGTAGAAGGCGACGCCCTCCTCGATCTCGGCGGCGGTCGGCGAGTGCTTGAGCATCAGGATGTCGGCCTGGGGATGGCCCGATCCGAGCACCGGCATCAGCTTGCCGCGGGGGCAATGCGGGCAGGCCTGCAGCTCACGGGTGAGCTGGTTCAGCTCTCGAATTGCCCGCTCGAGGTACTTCTCCTGGATTTCGTCGTCGGTCGTCCGCACTGCCGGAATACCTCTTGGCGACGGCGCGGCGTCTCCCTGCCGGTGCATCAGCTCTTGCCGTCGCCGCGGCCCGGCGGTGCGGCGCCCCGGCGAGCCCGCCGCTGGCCGCCCCTGACCGGTCGCGCGTTCGCGACCTTGCGCTTCGGCGCCTTCGGCCGCCCCGCCGTCTGCAGGAACTTCAGCGTCTGGACGTAGACGAGGTTCTTGTGCTTCTGGACGATGTCGGCATCGCGCATCGCCTCGAGGAACTCCTCGGGGCCGTCGAAGTCCCGCACCCTGATGCGAACGCTGCCGAGCCCCTGGGCGACGTGGCTGTCCGAGCCGGCGCCGGCGACGATCCCGTACTTGGCGGCGAAGCGGACGGCCTCCTCGTTGAAGGCGGTGACCGCGATCCGCGGGTTGAAGACCTCGAGGATGTCGATCTCCTCGACGACGTCCAGCAGATGCTCGTAGTCCGGCACCGAGTGGAAGCGGTCGAAGGGATGGGGCATGTAGACGAGCCCGCCCTGGGCGCGGATCGCGGCGATCGTCTCGGCCATCGTCAGGCCGCGCTCGATCTTGCGCTCGAGAAAGAGGCCGATCACCTCACCCTGCTCGGCGGTCTTGATCTCCTCGGCGACGATCACCTCGATGCCGTCCATCCCGGCGGCGATCTCGCGCGCCTCGAGCGCGCCCGAGACCTCGTTGTGGTCGGTGATCGCGATCGCGCCGAGGCCACGGTCGCGCGCCGTCTCCAGCAGGACCTCGACGGGCGTCGCGCAGTCGGGCGAGTGGTCGGTGTGCATGTGCAGGTCGACGTCGATGGTTGGCCGCGAGGCAAGCCGCCGGCGTATGGCGGCGCTGCCTTCGGAGACGTGGCGGCGGCCGACGACGCGGCCGTAGACGCCCTCGAGCTCGTCGGTGACGTCGGACCAGCTGCGTGAGGCGGCCCGCGAGCCGGCGTCGCGGAGCTCCCGGCGCAGCGCCGGGCTCTCGGCCAGCCGCACGAGCTGGCCGGCCAGCGTGTAGGGGTCGCCGGGAGGAAAGAGCAGCCCGCGCTCGCCTTCGCCCAGCAGCTCGGCATAGCGCTCGAGGTCGGATGCGACCGGCACGGCCCCGCCGGCCAGCGCTTTGCGGATCAGCCCCGGCGCCGAGCGCGGACCGCCCGAGGCCGCGCAGAGGACATCGGCCGATGCGATGAGATGCTCGAGCGGGCCGGCCGCCGGGCCGACGAAGTCGATCCGCTCTCTGAGGGCGCGGGCGATCCGCGGCGGGGCGACCGCAGGATCGGGCAGCCAGACCGTCGCTCGCCATTCGAGCTCCAGCGGCAGCCGCCGCAACGCGCGCAGGAACAGTCGCAGCGCGCCGCGCTCCTCCTCGGCGGCGAAGAGGATCTCGAGGCGGCCGTCGTCGTTGCGACGCCGGGGCTCGCTATCGGCGCCGGGCGGCAGCAGCTCGTAGCCGCCGGGAAAGAAGCGCTCGAGCCGCTCTGCCGTGGTCTTCGAGCAGGCGGTGCGGGCATCGAGCCGGCCGAAGAAGATCTCGACCAACGGCCGCGCGACCTGGGTCGAGAGCACGCGCTCGGCAGGGTCGTGAAAGGTGCCGACGTTGAGCGAGTGCGAGTGGCGCAACGCAGCCGCCGAGGTGCTCGGCGCGAACGGCTCGTGGACGTGGACGACATCGATCGCCAGGCTGGCGAGCAGCGTCTCGAGGCTGCGGCCGACATCGATCGAGACCGAGGCGCCGCGCGAGCTCGAGCCGCTCGGCAGCGACAGCCCGGGGCCGACGCAGACCAGCTGCGGCTTGCCGTCCGCCGGCAGGATCGCGGCTGGGTCGGCGCCAGCGGCTCGAATCAGCCGGCGCCCTTCGCGGATCTCGGCGCGCGAGTCCGAGGGCGCGACGATGAGGACGCGGTGGCCGCGGGCGGCGAGCTCCGCCGAGGTGCGCTCGACGAACTCGTTGACCTCGTGCCGGTCCCCCCACTGCTGCGGGGTGACCTGCGCGATCGTCAGGCGGCCGTCGTCAGACACTGGCCGAGAATAGAGAGGGGCGCGCGGAGGGCCGACCGCCGCGCCGCGCCGGGCTACCCGGGCTACTGCTCGGCGCTGACCGGCGTCTCGCTGGCGGCCGGCTGCTGGGGCGCCGTGCCGCGGGCGTTCTTGGCGATGAACTCCTCGGTGTCGTCGCGCGCCTGCGAGTCGGGCCGCTGGTTGTGCGGCGACTTCATCAGGTAGCTCGAGGGGCCGTCGAGCTGGCCGGCGACGCCGTTGTTGAGCGCCAGCTTGACGATCCGGACCGCGTCGATGACGATGCCGGCCGAGTTCGGCGAGTCCCAGACCTCGAGCTTGAGCTCGAGGTTCAGCGGCACGTCGCCGAAGGCCCGGCCCTCGACGCGGATGTGGGCCCACTTGCGGTCGGTCAGCCACGGCACGTAGTCGGAGGGGCCGATGTAGACGTCGTCGGCCGGCAGCTCGTGGTCCATGATCGAGGTGACGGCGTTGGTCTTCGAGATCTTCTTCGACTCGAGCCGCTCGCGCTCGAGCATGTTGAAGAAGTCCATGTTGCCGCCGACGTTGAGCTGGCTGGTGCGCTCCATGCGCACGCCGCGGTCGGCGAACAGCCGCGCCAGCTGGCGATGGACGATCGTCGCGCCGACCTGGGACTTGATGTCGTCGCCGATGATCGGCAGGCCGGCCTCGCGAAAGCGGTTGTCCCAGTAGTCCTCGCGGGCGATGAAGACGGGCAGGCAGTTGACGAAGCCGACACCGGCGGCGAGGGCCTGTTCGACGTACCACTTGGTCGCGTCCTCGGAGCCGACCGGCAGGTAGCAGACGAGGACATCGGTCTTCGTCTCCTTGAGGATGCCGACGATGTCGGCGGTCTCGCCCGGCGCCTTGGTGATCTTCTGCTTGAGGTACTTGCCGAGGCCGTCGTGGGTCATGCCGCGCTCGACCCTGACGCCCAGCGACGGCACCTCGGAGAAGGTGATCGTGTTGTTCTGGCCGGAGAAGATCGCCTCGGAGAGGTCCTTGCCGACCTTGTCGACGTCGATGTCGAAGGCCGCGGTGAACTCGATGTCGCGGACGTGGTAGCCACCGAGATCGACGTGCATGAGACCCGGGACCTGCTCGTTCGGGTCGGCGTCGCGGTAGTACTGGACGCCCTGCACGAAGGAGCTCGCACAGTTGCCGACGCCGACGATGGCGACGCGGACCTTGCCGTCGTCAGCGCGCATGCCGTTGCTTGATACGCCGTTTGTCTTGCTCATGCGGAAACAGTTCCTCCTGGTTCAGTTCAGGTTCGTAAGCACACCCGCCCCCAAGCGGGGTTACACGGAGCGCTCCGCCTCGATCAGCTGGCCGCGGACGTGCCAGACGCGCTGGAACACGGTAACCGCTGTCAGAGCGGCCATCACGTAGATCGCCGGCGCAAGCAGCTCGAAGCTGCCGAGAGAGGCTCCGCGGGCGAAGACCAGGCCGATCGAGAGCACGACGACCCGGACCGGCCGCGTGGCGAGGCCGACCTTGCACTCGACGCCGAGCGCCTCGGCGCGGGCGCGGGTGTAGGAGACCATCAGCGAGCCGAGCGTCGCACCGACGCACATCGCCGCGGCGAACTCGTCGCCGCGGGCGGCGAAGTAGGCGGCAACCGCGGTGAGGACGATGCCCTCCTCGACGCGGTCGAGCGTCGAGTCGAGAAAGGCGCCGAAGAGCGAGCCCTTGCCCGACATCCGCGAGTAGCGGCCGTCGAGGGTGTCCATCACCGAGCCGACGATGAATGCCACCCCGGCGAGGAAGAACAGGCGCTCGACGACGAGGACGGCGGCGGCGGCGTTGAGGACGAAGCCGGTCAGCGAGATCGCGTTGGGGGTCAGTCGCGACTCGATCAGCCGCTCGCGGGCGAGCGAGCGCAGATCCTGGCCGTTGCGGCGCGGCCGCTCGGCGTCGCGACTGCGTGGAGCCTGTGAGGGAGCTGAGGTTGCCATCGGCGGGGGCCAGCCTCAGGCGGCGCTGGCGCGGACCTCGGGCTGCCGCCAAGCCCACGCCGCCGGCCTTACCCGGGCGAGCAGTCGATGGGCGGCGAGGGCTGCCACGACGGCGACGACGGCGCCGGCGGCGGCGTCGAACCAGAAGTGGTTTGCCGTGCCGACGATGACGAGGAATACGAGGGCCGGATACAGGGCCCAGAAGGCCTTGCTGAGGCGATGGCGTGAGATCCGGAAGCCGGGGACGCCGATCATCAGCGAGAAGGCGATGTGCATGCTGGGCACGGCGGCATAGGGATTGACGAGTACCTTGAGCAGGTCGGAGTCCTGGTTGACGTTGGAGATGTCGTGGATCGTGTCGACGAAGCCGAAGCCGGTCGTCATCCGCGGCGGGGCGACGGGGAAGAGCGTGTAGCCGACGAGGGCCAGGCCCATCGCCACCATGAACATGTTGCGGACGAAGTAGAAGGCGTCGTTGCGGAAGAGATAGAGCCAGAGCAGGAACGAGGTCGTGACGACGAAGTGCGTGTTCAGGTACATCCAGTTGAGCGTGCTGACGAGCCAGTGCTCGGGCAGCAGCAGCTTCTGCAGGCCGGGCTCGAAGAAGGTCCCCGTCGCCCGCTCGAGGTCGATGACCTTGGCGGTGTTGGCGAAGGCGGCCGAGGCCTTGCCCTCGGTGATCCCGCGCACGAACTCGTAGCCGAGGTCGGCCATCACGAACAGGCTCAGCTGACGGGCGGCGTCGCCCCATCCCTTGGGCAGACGCGCGCCGATTCTCGAGACTAGACGCCGCACGACCCCTGATTGTATTCGGCTTGTGAACTCCTGGCGAAGGCCACCACGACGGCGGGTCCGCGCGATCAGGGACCGCCTGCGCGAACTCTACGGACGCCCGCCCCAGAACATCCACGGCGACCCGATCCACGAGCTCGTGCTGACGGTGCTCTCGCAGAACACCAGCGACCGCAATCGCGACGTCGCCTATGCGCGCCTGCGCGAGAGGTTCCCCGGCGGCCAGAGCCCGGTATCCGGGGTCGACTGGGAGGCGGTTCGCGACGCGCCCTTGCGCGAGGTCGCCGACGCCATCCGCCCCGGCGGGCTCGCCGACACCAAGGCGCCGCGGATCCAGCAGATCCTGCGAACGCTGAGCGCCGCCGAGCCCGGGCTCAACCTCGACTGGCTGCGGCGGGCGCCTCGCGAGACGGCGATCGAGTATCTCGTCTCGCTGCCGGGGGTCGGCCGCAAGACCGCCGCCTGCGTGCTGCTCTTCGCCTTCGGCCGGCCCGAGGTGCCGGTCGACGTCCACGTCCAGAGGGTCGGCGGCCGTCTTGGGCTGCTGCCAGCGGGCGGCGCACTCGACGCCGCCCACGACGAGATCCTCGCGATCGTCGATCCCGAAGATGCCTACGAGCTGCACATGAACCTGATCCGCCATGGCCGCGAGATCTGCCGGCCGCGGCCGCGCTGCGAGCTCTGCGGCCTGCGGCGAATGTGCCCGTACTGGCGAGAGCTCAGGGCGAAGAACTAGTATCTCGGCGTTCGTGAGCCGGCGCGCCTTCTTCACCTTCACAGCCTTCGCGGCGGTCTTCGCCGTCCTGATCCCCGTCCTGCTGATCGCTGGCAAGGGCGGCGAGCCCGGCTCGCCGGAGAACGTCGCCGCCAAGTACAAGCGCGGCCAGCAGCTCTTTGCCGACAACTGCGGCAGCTGCCACACGCTCGGGGCGGCGGGTGCCGACGGCGTCGTCGGGCCGAACCTCGATCGCCTTCTCGGCACCGGCACCCCGCAGGGCAATGCGCAGCGGGTGATCAATGCCGTCACGCAGGGAATCAACGGCCGCATGCCCAAGGGCATCCTCGAAGGCAACGACGTAAAGCTCGTCGCTGATTTCGTTGGCCACTATGCGGGTAAGTAGCTCCGAGCGGAGAGTACGACCGCGACGCCTCGCCGGCCATTGCTGGGCGAGTTCAATCGCCTCCTGATCGCCTTCGGCGCGCCACAGCCGTCCTGAAGCTGGTCCGATTTTCGCGCCTGACCAGGCACGAAAGCCGCTTGGAAAGTGGCGATAACCCTGCTAAGTTGGGACTTAGATTTTTTGAGTCCCAGATAAACGGAGGAAAGCAATGGCCAGAACGATAGGCATCGACCTCGGAACGACCAACTCCTGTGTCGCAGTGCTCGAGGGCGGCGAGCCAACCGTGCTCGAGAACGCCGAGGGCGGGCGCACCACCCCATCGGTGGTCGCCTTCACCGAGTCCGGTGAGCGCCTGGTCGGCACCGTCGCCAAGCGACAGGCGGTGATGAACCCGGAGAACACGATCTTCTCGATCAAGCGCTTCATGGGCCGCAAGGAGGCCGAGGTCAAGGAAGAGGAGACGATGGTCCCCTACGAGGTCGTCCCCGGCCCCAACGGCGACGTTCGCGTCGCCGCGCGCGGCGAGCAGTACTCGCCGCCGGAGATCGCGGCGATGATCCTGCAGAAGCTCAAGGCCGACGCCGAGGCGAAGCTCGGCGAAACCGTCGACTCGGCGGTGATCACGGTCCCCGCCTACTTCAACGACGACCAGCGCCAGGCGACCAAGGACGCCGGCAAGATCGCCGGCCTCGAGGTCAAGCGGATCATCAACGAGCCGACCGCTGCGTCGCTCGCCTACGGGCTCGACAAGACCGAGGACCAGACGATCCTCGTCTTCGACCTCGGCGGCGGCACCTTCGACGTCTCCGTGCTGGAGATCGGCGACGGCGTCTTCGAGGTCAAGTCAACCGCCGGCGACAACCACCTCGGCGGCGACAACTTCGACAAGGCGATCGTCGAATGGCTGGTCGCCGAGTTCAAGCGCGACCAGGGCATCGACCTCTCGCAGGACAAGAACTCGCTGCAGCGGCTCTACGAGGCTGCCGAGAAGGCGAAGATCGAGCTCTCGACGACTCAGGAGACGCAGATCAACCTGCCCTTCATCACGGCGAGCGAGAGCGGGCCCAAGCACCTCGACATCAAGCTGTCGCGAGCGAAGATGACCGAGCTGACCTCGGAGCTGCTGGGCCGCGTCGTCAGCCCGGTCAAGCAGGCCCTCTCCGATGCGGGCGCGCCGAACATCGACCACGTCGTCCTCGTCGGCGGCATGACGCGGATGCCGGCTGTCCAGGAGAAGGTCAAGGAGCTGGTCGGCAAGGACCCGCACCAGGGCGTCAACCCGGACGAGGTCGTCGCGATCGGCGCCGCGATCCAGGCGGGCGTTCTTGCCGGCGACGTCAAGGACGTGCTGCTGCTCGACGTGACGCCGCTGACCCTCGGCATCGAGACCAAGGGCGGCGTCATGACCAAGCTGATCGAGCGCAACACGACGATCCCGACCAAGCGCTCGGAGATCTTCTCGACGGCTGACGACAACCAGCCCTCGGTCGAAATCCATGTCCTCCAGGGCGAGCGCGAGATGGCGAGCGGCAACAAGAGCCTCGGCAAGTTCCAGCTGACGGGGATCCCGCCGGCGCCGCGGGGGGTGCCCCAGGTCGAGGTCACCTTCGACATCGACGCCAACGGCATCCTCAGCGTCTCCGCCAAGGACCTCGGCACCGGCAAGGAACAGAAGATCGAGATCAAGGGCGGCTCCGGGCTGGCCGAGTCCGAGGTCGAGCAGATGATCAAGGACGCCGAGGAGCACGCCAGCGAGGACCTCGCCCAGCGCGAGCTCGCGGAGGCGCGCAACGTCGCCGAGAACGCCGCCTACCAGGGCGAGAAGCAGCTCGAGGAGCTGGGCGAGAAGGTGCCCGACGACGCCAAGCAGGAGATCGAGGCGGCGATCAAGGAGGTGCGCGAGAGCCTGACCTCCGACAACGCCGAGGAGATCAAGGCGAAGACGGACGCGCTGCAGCAGGCGTTCCACAAGATCTCCGATCAGATCTACGAGGCCGCGCAGGAGCAGCAGGCGGCCTCGCAGACCAACGGCGCCAGCGCCGACGGCAGCGCCGAAGAGGAGGTCGTCGACGCCGAGGTCGTCGACGAGGAAGCCTCCTAAGCGGCGCGGGAGATCGACGATGAGCACTAGACGGCGGGCGGGCGAGCCCGAAAGCCGGCCGGGTCCTGCGGGCTCGGCGGACGGACGGTCGCAGCAGCCGCTGACCGAGGAAGAGCCGCCGGCTGCCGCCGAGCTCGACAGCGAGCGCGTCGAAAGCGACCTCGACGCGCTGCTGGCCGAGGCGCGCCGCGAGCGCGACGAGTATCTCGAGCTGGCCCAGCGCGCCAAGGCGGACTTCGAGAACTACCGCCGCCGCGCCGCCGCCGAGGCCGCCGAGGCCGGACGACGCTCGGTCGCCGGGCTGGCCGCCGAGCTGGTGCCGGCGCTCGACAACCTCGAGCGGGCGCTGCGGGCTGCGGGGGTCGAGCCGGACGCCGCCGACCAGCCGGCCGAGGGCGCCGATGTCGACGCGTTGCTGCGCGGCGTCCTGCTGACCTATCGCGAGATGCGCTCGATCCTCGAGCGCGCCGGCGTCGAGTCCTACGACCCGGCCGGAGAGCGATTCGACCCGACCTGGCACGAGGCGCTGCAGACGCGCAGCGCCGAGGGCGTCGAGCCCGGGCAGGTCGTCGAGGTCCTCGAGCGCGGCTACCGACTCGACGACCGCGTCGTTCGCCCGGCGCGGGTGGTCGTCAGCGCCTAGGAGACCCCAGATGGCACGTGACTTCTACGAAGTGCTCGGCGTCTCGCGCAAGGCGAGCGACGAAGAGCTGAAGAAGGCGCACCGCAAGCTGGCGCGCCAGCACCACCCCGACCGCAACCCCGACGACCCCAAGGCCGAGGACCGCTTCAAGGAGGTCCAGGAGGCCTACGACACCCTCTCCGACCCGGAGAAGCGGCGCCAGTACGACGCCGGTGGCATGTTCGGCGGCTTTGGCGGCGGCGGCCGTGGCGCTCCCGGCGGTCCGGCCGGCGGCTTCACCAGCGACCTCGGCGACATCTTCTCGTCGATCTTCGGCCGTGGCGGCGGTGGCCGGCCCCAGAGCGCGGCGGGGATGCCGGGCCGCGACCTCGAGACCGAGGTTCCCCTCTCCTTCAAGCAGGCGATGGAGGGAACGCAGATGACGATCTCGGTGCCGAAGTCGGACACCTGCTCGACCTGCCACGGCTCCGGGGCGGCGCCCGGGACGCAGCCGAAGATCTGCCCCCGCTGCGGCGGCCGCGGCGTCGAGGGCGAGAGCCAGGGGCTGTTCTCGATCAGCCATCCCTGCTCGCAGTGCAACGGCCAGGGAACGATCATTGAGAGCCCCTGCCCGACCTGCGGCGGCAACGGCGTCGTTGCGACCACCAAGCGCTACAAGGTCAACATCCCCGCCGGCGTCCACGACGGCTCGCGAATCAGGCTGGCGGGCAAGGGCGAGGCGGGAATGCGCGGCGGGCCGCCGGGCGACCTCTACGTGACGACGCGGGTCGCCCCCTCACCGGTCTTCCAGCAGCGGCCCGACGGCAACCTCGAGGTCAAGCTGCCGATCACGGTGGCGGAGGCGATCAGGGGGGCGACGGTCGAGGTGCCAACTCTCAACGGCGCCAAGCGGATCCGCGTGCCCCCGGGGACCCAGCACGGCACCGTCCAGCGGCTGCGCGGCGAAGGCCCGCCGCGACCGGGCGGCAACGGCCGCGGCGACATCCACTACCGGCTCGAGGTCGAGATTCCCCGCAGCCTCGACCGCGAGCAGAAGAAGGCCGTCGAGCAGCTCGCCGAGACGCTCAACGGCTACAACCCGCGCGAGCAGCTGCTGCGCGCGGCGCAGGGGGACTCGTGAGCTCGGGGTCCGATAGCTCCGGGCCTGGCCGCCGCCGCGCCGCGGAGGAGTCCCAGATCGCCGCCGGCCGCGGCGTCTTCATGATCTCGATCGCCGCCGAGCTCGCCGGGATGCACCCGCAGACGCTGCGGATGTACGAGGCCCGCGGCCTGATCAGGCCACAGCGCTCGCCGAAGCAGACGCGCCTCTACTCCCAGCGCGACGTCGAGATGCTGCGGCGGATCCAGCAGATGACGAGCGAGGAGGGCCTCAACCTCGCCGGCGTCGAGCTGGTGCTCGAGATGGAGCGCAAGGTCGAGCAGATGCGCGCCGAGATCGGCCGGATGCGGCAGCGGGCCGAGCAGATGGAGCGCGAGATGGCGGCGGAGATGGAACGGATGCGGCGCTCGCTGCGGACCGAGATCGTTCCCTACGGGGCCTATGAGCCCGATCAGCTGATTCCGGGTAGCTCCAAGAGATCCAAGCAGCGGGTGCAGATCCCCGTCGACCGACCACGGCGCAAGCGCGCCTAGCGAGGAGAGAGATGCAACCAGACCGCTTCACGATCAAGTCTCAGGAAGCGGTCGCCGGCGCTCAACGCCTCGCCGCCGAGGGCCGCAACCCTGAGGTCGCGCCGGCGCACCTGCTGCTGGCGCTGCTCGACCAGGACGACGGCCTCGTCGTGCCGGTGCTGCAGAAGCTGAGCGCCGACGTCGTCGCGATTCGCTCTCGCACCGAGGCCGCCGTCGGCGAGCTGCCGCAGCTCAGCGGTGACGACGAGGCCGACGTCAGGCCCTCGCAGTCGTTCGTCCGAACCCTGCAGCGCGCGGAGAAGGAGTCGACCTCGCTCGGCGACGAGTACATCTCGACCGAGCACCTGCTGCTGGCCCTGGCGGACCGCAGCTCCGGCGTCGCCGAGATCCTGCCCGACCGCAACAGCCTGATGAAGGCGATCGGCGAGGTGCGCGGTCCGCACCGGGTGACGAGCCCCAACCCCGAGGACAGCTTCCAGGCGCTGGAGAAGTTTGGCCGCGACCTCACCGCCGAGGCCGAGAGCGGCAAGCTCGACCCGGTGATCGGCCGCGACGAGGAGATCCGCCGGGTGATCCAGGTGCTGTCGCGGCGAACCAAGAACAACCCGGTCCTGATCGGCGACCCCGGCGTCGGCAAGACGGCGATCGTCGAGGGCCTGGCCCAGCGGATCGTCTCCGGCGACATCCCCGAGAGCCTGCGCGACCGCCGCGTCATCGCCCTCGACATCGGCTCCCTGCTCGCCGGCTCGAAGTACCGCGGCGAGTTTGAGGAGCGCCTCAAGGCGGTGCTCAAGGAGGTCCAGTCCGCCGAGGGCCAGATCGTTCTCTTCATGGACGAGCTGCACACGATCGTCGGCGCCGGAGCCGCCGAGGGCGCCGTCGACGCCGCCAATCTGCTCAAGCCGATGCTCGCCCGCGGCGAGCTGCGGGCGGTCGGGGCGACGACGCTCGACGAGTACCGCAAGCACATCGAAAAGGATGCGGCGCTCGAGCGGCGCTTCCAGCCGATCATCGTCGGCGAGCCCGACATCAACGACACGATCGCGATCCTCCGCGGCCTCAAGGAGCGCTACGAGGTCCACCACGGCGTCCGCATCACCGACTCGGCGATCGTCGCCGCGGCGACCCTGTCGGAGCGCTACATCGCCGACCGCTTCCTCCCCGACAAGGCGATCGACCTGATCGACGAGGCGGCCTCGCGGCTGAAGATCGAGATCGACTCGATGCCGACCGAGATCGACGAGGTCGAGCGGCGCATCCAGCAGCTCGAGATCGAGCGCGAGGCGCTGCGCAAGGAGAAGGACAGGCCCTCGAAGGAGCGGCTGAAGGCGCTCGAGGCCGAGCTGGCCGAGCTGCGCGAGACCTCGGGCGAGATGAAGGCGCGCTGGCAGAACGAGAAGGGCGCAATCGAAGCGCTCAAGGCGGCGAAGGCCGATCTCGAGGAAGCCCACCGCGAGGCCGAGCGCGCCGAGCGCGATGGCGACCTCGAGCGCGCCGCGGAGCTGCGCTACGGGCGGATCCCGGAGCTCGAGCGGACGCTCGCCGACCAGGAGGCGAAGCTCGCCGAGCTCCACGCCGGCGGCGGCTCGATGCTGACCGAGGAGGTCACCGAGCAGGACATCGCCGAGGTCGTCGCCAAGTGGACGGGAATCCCGGTCTCACGGCTGATGGAAGGCGAGGTCGAGAAGCTGATCCACATGGAGGAGCGGCTGCACGACCGCGTCATCGGCCAGGACGAGGCGGTCGAGGCGGTCTCGAACGCGCTGCGGCGCTCGCGCGCCGGCCTCGCCGACCCCAACCGCCCGATCGGCAGCTTCCTCTTCCTCGGCCCGACCGGCGTCGGCAAGACCGAGCTGGCCAAGGGCCTGACCGAGCTGATGTTCGACTCCGAGCAGGCGATGATCCGCATCGACATGTCGGAGTACATGGAGAAGCACACCGTGGCTCGGCTGATCGGCGCCCCTCCCGGCTACGTCGGCTACGAGGAGGGCGGCCAGCTGACCGAGGCGATCAGGCGGCGGCCCTATGCCGTCGTCCTGCTCGACGAGATCGAGAAGGCGCATACCGACGTCTTCAACGTGCTGCTGCAGGTGATGGACGACGGCCGGCTCACGGATGGCCAGGGCCGCACCGTGGACTTCACCAACACCGTGTTGATCATGACCTCGAACGTTGGCTCCCAGTTCATCGTGTCCGAGGCGGACGAGGAGAAGATGCGCTCGGAGATCGAGGGGGTACTGGCCCAAGCGTTCAAGCCGGAGTTCCTCAACCGGGTCGACGACATCATGATCTTCAAGCGGCTGAGCAAGGCCGACATCCGCCAGATCGTCGGGCTGCAGGTCGAGCAGCTCGTCGGCCGCGTTCGCGAGCGCGGCATCGAGGTCGAGCTGACCGACAAGGCTCGCGAGCTGCTCGGCGATCTCGGCTACGACCCCACCTACGGGGCGCGGCCGCTGAGGCGGGTGATCCAGAAGCAGCTGGTCGACAGGCTGGCGCTGAAGGTGCTCGAGGGCGAGTTCGGCGAAGGCGACACGATCCGCGTCGACGCCGCCGACGGCGAGCTGGTCTTCGAGAAGGCGGCGAGCCGCTCGGAGCCGCTCGAGCCGGCCGCTGCCTAGAACCTCAGACGACTAGGGATAGCTATTGCAGTGGGTGTTGGGGTCGTTGCAGTTGATGCCCGGGCTGGGCGTAGTGGGGTCGCCGCCGCAGCCCGCGGCGCAGCCTTCATCAGGCGGAGGACAGCCGCTGTAGCCGCAGGGGTCCGTGTAGGTGTGCGTTGGCGGCGTGTAGTGCGGGGCGTAGTACTGAGGCGTCGTCTGGGTGTACGTCGGGGGCGAAGCTGACTTCGCCAGCGGGGCGTATTTACGATCGAACTCCGTCATCGGCGGCTGCGGGTAGAAGACGTAGCAAGTCGAGTAGGAGTTCTTCTTGTAGACGACCGTCGTCGGCGGCGGCGTCAGGTACTTGCCGCTGGTCGGGTCGACGCCGTAGTTCTCGTCGTAGGGGTCATACGGTCGCCACTTGCAGGGCGGCGGCGGCGTGTAGTTGGGCGGGCAGTTGTGGCAGGTGGCCTTCTTGTAGAAGACGGGCTCGGTCAGGGGATTGCCGCAGCGACAGCGGACGACCGGCTTGCCGTACTTGTCGACGAGCACCGCCGTGCCGGCTTCGAGGATCGACTGGAAGCTGACGATCTGGCCGTTGCGGTAGGCGTGGTTGGTGACCTGTGTGTCACGGGTCAGGGTCACCGGGCGCAGACTGCGGATGTAGCGCTTGACCGCCTTGGGCGTCGGGTCCACTCCCAGGACGCCGGCCCAGGCCCGCATCCGGTCCGGGCGGGCCAGAAGCTCGCGGATCAGCTTCTCGCGGTCGCAGACCGTGTTCGAGCCCGAGCCGCCGAAGGTGCCGGCTCCCGAGGATGGCTCGGCCGAGGTTCCGCCGGCCGCGGGCGGCGCAGTCTTGACGCTGGTGTCGCCGGCGACGTCCGTCGCCGGGGTGAATGGGTTGGCGCCGGTCTCGTCGGCCTGCTGGAACTCGATCGTCTGGCCCGAGGCCTTGTCGCCGCCGAGCACCAGGACGCCGGCAACGGCGACGCCGCCGAGCAGCAGTAGCGCGAGCACGGCGATGACTCCCGTACGCCAGGGATTGCGCTCGCGCTGCGTTGAGACGTTGTCTTCCACTTCCCCGCGGCGATTAGATCACCACAGCGAGGGCTATGTCAAGGCGGCCGGCCGGATCAGCCGCGGCGGCAGCTACCCGAGCGGGCCCCGGGGATAGGATCGCGGCCCCGAGGCAAGAAAGCGAAAGAGGAGGAGAGACATGCCGACGTTCGTAATGCTCACGAACCTGACCGCCGACGGCGTCAGGACGCTGAAGAACAACCCCACCCGCGTCTCAGAGGTGAACCGCGAGGTCGAGCAGCTCGGCGCCAAGGTGCTGCAGCAGTGGGCGACGCTCGGTCAGTACGACTTCATCAGCATCGTCGAGGCCCCCGATGATGCGACGATGGCCAAGGTGTCGGTCGAGCTCGCCTCGCGGGGCACGATGAGCAGCTGCACGCTGAGCGCGATCCCCGCCGAGGAGCTCGCCAGCGCGCTCTAGCGCCGGGATCCGCACGGTCGTGAAGGTCCTCGTCGTCGGCGGCGGCGGTCGCGAGCACGCGATCGTCCGCGCCCTCGCCCGCTCGCCGCAGCAGCCTGAGATCGTCTGCGCCCCCGGCAACGCCGGCATCGCCGCCGACGCCCGCTGCCTCAAGATCGAGGCCGAGGACGTCGCCGGCCTCGTCGCCGCCGCCCGCGAGGAGGGCGCCGGCCTGGTGATCGTCGGGCCGGAGATGCCGCTCGTCGAGGGCCTCGTCGACGAGCTGACCAGCGCCGGCATCCCGGCGTTCGGACCGAGCAGGGACGCCGCCAGGCTGGAGGGATCGAAGGCCTACGCCAAGGAGCTGATGGCGGCCGCCGGGGTGCCGACCGCCGCCCACACGATCCTCCGCGACCACGAGGAGGCCCTCGGCCAGATCGCCCGCGCGTCCTATCCGGCCGTGCTCAAGGCCGACGGGCTGGCGGCCGGCAAGGGCGTGATCATCTGCGAGAGCGAGAGCGAGGCGCGCGAGGCCGCCGAGCTGTTCTTCGTCGAGCGGCGCTTCGGCGAGACCGAGGTCGTGCTGGAGGAGTTCCTCGACGGCGAGGAGCTCTCGCTGCTGGCCCTCTGCGACGGCGAGAACGTGCGGCCGCTGGCGCCGGCCCAGGACTACAAGCGGATCTTCGACGGCGACGAGGGGCCCAACACGGGCGGCATGGGCAGCTACTCGCCGGTGCCCGGCTTCGACGCCGAGCGCGCCGCCGAGATCGCCGACGAGGTCCACCGCCCAATCGTCGAGCTGCTGCGCAGTCGCGGCACCCCTTTTCACGGCGTTCTCTACGCCGGCCTGATGATGACCGCCGCCGGGCCGAAGGTGCTCGAGTTCAACTGCCGCTTCGGCGACCCCGAGACCCAGGCCGTGCTGCCGCGGCTGCGCTCGGACCTGCTCGAGCTCTGCCTCGCCTCGACCGAGCCGGGCGGCCTCGCCGGGACCGAGATCGAGTTCGCCGACGACTGGGCGGTCACCGTCGTTTTGGCCTCCGCCGGCTATCCCGAGTCGAGCTCGAAGGGCGACGTGATCCGCGGCCTCGATGAGGCGGTGGCCATCGCCGAGGTCACCCACGCCGGCACCGCCCGGCGTGACGGCGAGATCGTCACGGCCGGCGGCCGCGTCCTCAACGTCACCGGGCTCGGCGCGACGGCGGCGGAAGCTCGCCGCCGCGCGTACGATGCGGCCGGGCGGATCGAGTTCGACGGTCTGCAGATGCGCAAAGACATTGCCGCGCGCGCGGTCGAGCGAGCGACGGCCTGACCCCGAGGAAGGAGGAGCGAGTGGACAGAGAGACGAGCACCGGGACAGCCGCGAGCACGCCGGCGACCACGCCGGCGACGATGCCGGAGGTGGAGAAGGCCTTCGAGGAGATCGAGGTCGACGCGCCGCTGGTCGGGATCATCATGGGCTCCAAGAACGACAAGCCGAAGCTGCAGCCGGCGGGGCAGGCGCTCCAGGACTGCGGCATTCGCTACGAGGTGCGGGTGATGAGCGCCCACCGCGACCCCGAGCTCGTCCGCGAGTACTGCCACGCGGCGCGAATGCGGGGCCTGAGGGTTTTGATCGCCGGCGCCGGGATGTCGGCGGCACTGCCCGGTGTCGCCGCAGCGCACACCGATCTGCCGGTGATCGGCGTGCCCGTCTCCGGCAAGAACCTCGGCGGCCTCGACGCGCTGCTGTCGGCCGTGCAGATGCCACCCGGCGTCCCCGTCGCCTGCGTCGCGATCGACGGCGCCAAGAACGCCGGCCTGCTGGCCGCCCGGATCATCAACGCCTGACGTGATCGCCCGCTACAGCCGCGAGCAGATCGCCGGCGTCTGGACCGACCAGGCGCGGATGGAGTCGTGGCTCGAGGTCGAGCTGGCGGCGACCGACGCCCTTGCGGCCGAAGGGATCGTCCCCGCCGAGGCCGCCGCCGCCTGCCGCGAGCGGGCCAGCTTCAGCGTCGAGGCTGTCCAGGAGCGCGAGCGCACGACGGGCCACGATGTCGCCGCCTTCGTCGACGTCACCGCCGCCTCGGTCGGCGAGCACGGTCGCTGGCTGCACTACGGGCTGACCTCGTCGGACGTCCTCGACACGGCGCTGGCGCTGCAGCTGCGTCGCGCCGGCGAGATCCTCGTCGAGGGAGCCAGGGCCTACCGCGACGCCCTCGTCGCCAAGGCGCTCGAGCACCGCGAGACGCTCTGCGTCGGCCGCACCCACGGCATCCACGCCGAGCCAACGAGCTTCGGGCTGAAGCTCGCCAGCCTGGCCTTCGAGGCCGATCGCAACGTCGGCCGCCTCGCCAACGCCTTCGAGCAGCTCGCCGTCGGCAAGCTCTCGGGCGCCGTCGGCAGCTACGCCTCGTTGCCGCCCGCGGTCGAGCGGCGGGTGATGGAGGCGCTCGGGTTGAGCGCCGAGGATGCCTCGACCCAGGTGATCCCGCGCGATCGCCACGCGGTCCTCGTCGCCCGCCTGGCGATCGCCGGCGGCGGCCTCGAGCGCTTCGCGACCGAGATCCGCAACCTGCAGCGGACCGAGGTCCGCGAGGTCGAGGAGCCCTTCGGCGCCGGCCAGAAGGGGTCCTCGGCGATGCCGCACAAGCGCAACCCGATCCTCAGCGAGCGGATCTGCGGTCAGGCGCGGCTACTGCGCGGCTACTCGCAGGCGGCGCTCGAGAACATCGCCCTCTGGCACGAGCGCGACATCTCCCACTCCGGCGCCGAGCGCGTGCTGCTGCCGGACTCGACGATCCTCTTCGACTACATGCAGCACATCGCGGTCCGGGTCGCCGAGGGGATGACCGTCCACCCCGAGCGGATGAAGGCGAACCTCGAGCTGACCCATGGCGCCCTCTTCAGCCAGCGGGCGCTGACGGCGCTCGTCGAGTCGGGGCTGACGCGCGACGACGCCTACCGCGTCGTCCAGGAGAGCGCCCAGCGCGCCTGGGACAGCGGCACGAGCTTTCGCGAGCTGATCGCCGAGAAGGCGACCGACCTCGACCTCGATGCGATCTTCGACTACGGCGCCTACCTCGCCAACGCCGGCGAGGTCTTTGAGCGGCTCGAGGCGCTCGGCAGCTAGCTAACCGCCGAGCCGGCGCTCGACCAGCGCCGGCGTGCGGTGCTTGGGCGAGAAGGTGATGTTGCGGCGAACGACGGGCTCGGGCTCCGAGCGGGTGCCCCGCAGGGCGACGGTGGTCAGGATCGTCCGCAGCACGACCTGCATCTCCATCAGCGCGAAGGCGGCGCCGAGGCAGCGGCGCATGCCGCCGCCGAAGGGGATCCAGGAGTAGGTCTCGACATTGCCGTCGAGGAAGCGCTCGGGGCGGAACTCGTGCGGCTCGTGGTAGACGTCGCCGCGAGTGTGGGCCAGATAGATGGAGGCCATGACGACGGTGCCCTGCTCGAGCGCGAGGCCGTCGAGTGTCGCCGGGGCCGCCAGCTCGCGGCCGGTGAAGGGGACGACGGGGCGCAGGCGCAGCGACTCCTCGATCACCGCGTCGAGGTACTCGGCGCCGTTGGTGGCGAGCTCGCCGGTCAGCCTCTCCATGACCGGCGGATGGCGGAAGAGCAGGTCGAAGGTCCAGGCGAGCGCGGTCGCCGTCGTCTCGTGACCGGCGACCAGCAGCGTCATCAGCTGGTCGCGGAGCTCGTCGTCGCCCATTCCCTCGCCATCCTCGTCGCGGGCCGCGACCAGCAGCGAGAGGATGTCCTCGCGCTCGCCGAGGTCGGGGTCGCTGCGGCGGGCGGCGACCTCGGCGGCGATCAGGGCGTCGATCCGGTCGACGACGCGCTGGAAGACGCGCCACGGACCGAGCTTGCCGAGGCGGCGCGTGGTCAGGCCGATCACCTGCGAGCGGCCCGACTCGACCATCGTCAGCAGCTGCGGCAGCAGCTGGCGCAGCTCGGCGAGGCGCTGCTGGTCGGTGACGCCGAAGACCGCGCGCATGATCACCTCGAGCGTGATCGCCTGCATCCGCGGATGGAGCTCGAGCTGCTCGCCCTCGGACCAGCCGGCGACCTCGGCCGCGGCGATCTCGGCGATCAACCCCTCGTAGGCCTTCATCCGCTCACCGTGGAACGGCGGCAGCATCAGGCGGCGGCGGCGCAGGTGCTCCTCGCCCTCCTGGAGCAGGATCGACCGCGGCCCCATCACCGGCTCCAGCAGGACGGTGCGTCCCTTTGGCATCCGGTTGGTCCGATCCTGGCCGAAGAGCTGCTTGAGCGCGTCGGGATCCGAGATCACCACCATCTTGCCGGCGGCGAGGAAGTGGACGCGAAAGGCCTCGCCGTAGCGCTCGCGGCAGCGCTCGAGGAACTCGATCGGGCCGGCGAGCCACTGCGCCGTCTGGACGACGGCCGGAGCGGAGGGGCCGGGAATCGGTGCGCGGACCGGGATCGGCCCGGTTGCGGTCGCGGTCTCCATTTGCCGACTCTAGCCCTCCGCCGGCCGCGCCGCGCGCGTTGTTAGCATCGGCCCGTGGCCGCCACCCTCGCAGAGCTGGAGCTAGTCGCCTCGGGCAAGGTGCGCGAGATGTACGAGGCCGGCGACGAGCTGGTGATGGTCGCCTCCGATCGGATCTCGGCCTACGACGTCGTCATGCCCAACCCGATCCCCGACAAGGGGCGGGTGCTGACCCAGATGTCGATCTTCTGGTTCGAGACGACCGGCGAGATCGTGCCCAACCACTTCCTCGACGAGGACGTGCCGGCCGAGGCCGCCGGGCGTGGCCTCCGCGTGCGCAAGCTCGAGATGCATCCGGTGGAGTGCGTCGTCCGCGGCTATCTGTCGGGCTCGGGCTGGAAGGAGTACCGCCAGTCGGGCTCGGTCTGCGGCATCGCCCTGCCCGAGGGCCTGCGTGAGTCGGACAGGCTGCCGGAGCCGATCTTCACGCCGGCGACCAAGGCCGAGGTCGGCGAGCACGACGAAAACATCGACTTCGACCGCGCCGCCGAGATCGTCGGTGACCGCGGCCTAATGGAGGAGCTGCGACGGGTCTCGGTCGCCCTCTATTCGCACGCCGCCGAGCACGCGGCCGAGCGCGGCATCATCCTGGCCGACACGAAGTTCGAGTTCGGCCGCGACGGTGAGCAGGCGATCGTCCTCGGCGACGAGGTCCTGACCCCAGACTCCTCGCGCTTCTGGCCCGCCGACGACTACGAGCCGGGGCGCTCGCAGCAGAGCTTCGACAAGCAGTACGTCCGCGACTGGCTCGACGAGACCGGCTGGGACCACAGCCCGCCGGCCCCCGAGCTTCCCGCCGACGTCGTCGCCAATACGCGCGCCAAGTACGTCGAGGCATACGAGCGGATCACGGGGCGGAAGCTGCCCGCTTCGTGAAGGCTCGCGTGCTGATTCGCCCCAAGGAGGGGATCCTCGACCCCCAGGGCAAGGCGGTCGAGCGGGCGCTGCCGGCGCTGGGCTTCGACGACGTCTCATCGGTGCGGATCGGCCGCCTGGTCGAGCTCGAGGCCGACAGCCTCGAGCGGCTGCCCGAGCTCTGCGAGAAGCTGCTCGCCAACCCGCTGATCGAGGACTTCGAGATCCAGCCGGTGCAAGCGCCGTCGCCGGACGCGTAGCGGAGGACGCGGTGCATTGACGACGTGGGGAGTGATCCAATTCCCGGGGAGCTGCGACGAGCGCGACGCCGTGCTCGCCTGCTCGCGCGCCGGTGAGGCACGGCTGCTCTGGCACGCTGAGCGCGACCTCGCCGGCGTCGACGCGATCGTCGTCCCCGGCGGCTTCTCCTACGGCGACTACCTGCGCGCCGGCGCGATCGCCCGCTTCTCCGAGGTCATGGAGGCCGTCGCCGAGTTCGCCGCCGCCGGCGGGCCGGTGCTAGGGATCTGCAACGGCTTCCAGGTCCTCTGCGAGGCGGGGCTGCTGCCGGGGGCGCTGCTGACCAACGAGCGGCTGCGCTTCGTCTGCCGCCAGGTCGAGGTCGAGGTCGTCAACGCCGAGACCCCGTTCACGCGGGAATGCGAGCCCGGCGAGCGGCTCTCGATCCCGGTCAAGCACCAGGTCGGCCGCTACTTCGCGCCGCCCGAGGAGTTGGAGCGGCTCGAGCGCGAGGGCCGCGTCGTCTTTCGCTACGCACCGGGGCAGAACCCGAACGGCAGCCTCGGCGACATCGCCGGCGTGGCCAACGACGCCGGCAACGTCGTCGGCCTGATGCCCCACCCCGAGCACGCGGTCGATCCGCTGACCGGCTCCGCCGACGGGCTCAAGCTCTTCGCCTCGGCGGCGAAGCTGGCCGTGGCATGAGCGTGGCCGAGGCGCCGCATCGCGCGCTTGGCCTGACCGACCCCGAGTACGACTGGATCTGCGAGCTGCTCGATCGCGAGCCCAACGGCGTCGAGCTGGCGATGTTCTCGCTGATGTGGTCCGAGCACTGCGCCTACAAGCACTCGCGCAAGCTGCTGCGGCTGCTGCCGACCGAGGGCCCGCGGGTCGTCCTCGGCCCCGGAGAGAACGCCGGCGCCGTCTCCGTCGGCGAGGACCACGTCGTCGCCTTCAAGGTCGAGTCGCACAACCACCCGAGCGCGGTCGAGCCCTTCCAGGGCGCGGCGACCGGGGTCGGCGGCATCCTCCGCGACGTCTTCGCCCTCGGCGCCCGGCCGATCGCGATCCTCGACTCGCTGCGCTTCGGCGAACTCGACACGGGGCGCTCGCGCTATCTCTTCGAGGGCGTCGTCGCCGGCGTCGGCCATTACGGCAACTCGATCGGCGTGCCGACGGTCGGCGGCGAGGTCTACTTCGAGGGCCCCTACGAGCACAACTGCCTCGTCAACGCGATGTGCGTCGGGCTCGCCCGCCGCGACCGGATCATCCGCTCGGCGGCGAGCGGAGTCGGCAACGCGCTGGTCTTGATGGGAGCGTCGACCGGGCGCGACGGCATCGGCGGCGCCTCGGTGCTGGCCTCAGCCGAGCTCGAGGCGGGCGAGACTGAGAAGCGGCCGACGGTTCAGATCGGCGACCCGTTCGAGGAGGAGAAGCTGATGGAGTGCTGCCTCGAGCTGCTCGACCGCGAGCTGCTGGTGGCGCTCCAGGACCTCGGCGCCGCCGGGCTGACGTCGTCGGCCGCGGAGATGGCCTCGAAGGGCGGCGTCGGACTCGACATCGACGTCGGGCTGGTGCCGCTGCGCGAGGCCGACATGGAGCCGTTCGAGGTGATGGTCTCGGAGTCCCAGGAGCGGATGCTGGCCGTCGTCGACCCCGCCAGGGTCGACGAGGTACTCGCGGTCTGCGCCCGCTGGCAGACCGGTGCGGCGGTGATCGGCGAGGTCACCGAGGGCGGCTCGCTGCGCGTGCTCGCCGGCGGCGAGGAGGTCGGCGACCTCCCGATTGCCGCGCTGGTCGACGACTGCCCGCTCTATGACCTCCAGCCGGCCGAGCCCGAGGGCTGGATCTACGGCAACAGGCGCACGCTCGACGACGGGTCGCCCGAGCAGACGCTGCTGGCGCTGCTCGCCTCGCCGACGATCGCCTCCAAGCGCTGGGCCTTAGAGCAATACGACTCGATCGTCGGCTCGCGGACCGTCGACCGGGGGGAGTCGGCGGACGCCGCCGTGCTGATGCTGCCGGAGGCCGATTCGTCGATCGCCGTGGCGATCGACGGCAACGGCCGCCGCGTCGCCTGCGACCCCTATGTCGGGGCGGTCGAAGCAGTCCTCGAATGCGCCGCCAACCTCGCCTGCGCCGGCGCCGAGCCGCTGGGGCTGACCAACTGCCTCAACTTCGGCAATCCGGAGAAGCCGCATGTCGCCTGGCAGCTGCAGCGCTCGGTCGAGGGGCTCGCCGCCGCCTGCGAGGCGCTGTCGATCCCGGTGGTCGGTGGCAACGTCTCGCTCTACAACGAGACGCCGGCCGGCCCGATCTATCCGACGCCCGTCATCGGCATGGTCGGGGAGCTGGCCGATCCGGCGGCGGTGGCGGGCATTTGCCTGCGCGACGGCGACGCGATCGCCGTCCTCGGCCCCTTCTCGCCCTCGCTGGCGGGCTCCGAGCTGGCGAAGCAGCGTGGTGAGCTGGGACCTGGTCTGGCCGCGGTCGACATCGCCGCCGCAGAGGCGGCGATCGCCACGGTGCGCCGGCTCGTCCGCGACGGCGCCGTCGGCGCGGCACACGACATCAGCGACGGCGGCCTCGCCTGCGCGCTCGCCGAGATGGCGATCGCCGGCGGCGTCGGCGCTCGCGTGGACCTGGCGGCGCTGGTTGCCCGGGCACAGGACGCCGAGGCAGCCCTGTTCGGCGAGGGGGTCGCCGGCTTCGTCGTCACCGGCAATCGGCAGATGCTCGAAGGCATCGCCGGCACCGACCTGGTCATCGTCGGCGAGGCCGGCGGCGGCACGCTCGAGCTATCCGCCGGCGATCTCTCGCTCAGCATCCCGCTCGCCGAGGTCGAAGACGCCTGGCGCTCGCTGGCCGAGCGGGTCGACTCGGCCAGCTAGCGGCGTTCGAAGGCGCCGATGTCGGGATCGGCGTCGCGCATGACGCCACGCTGGTCGCGCTTCTCCGACGTCGCCTTGCCGGCGTGGCCGATCGCCGGGCTGTGGCGGAGCAGGGCGACCGTCTTCGTGGCGCCGCCGTTGCTCTTGAGGCCGCCAAGCCGCGGATTGGCGCGAACGAGGTCCGTCGCTGCCGCGAACCCGGAGCAGCCGGGGTCGCTGGTGCTGCGCAGGTTGTGACCGCCGGAGTCGAAGCTGCCGTTGCAATTCGGATCGGCGCCGCCGGCACCGACGGTGTTGAGCGCGATCAGCGAGTTCTCGACCTGAGTGGCGCTGGGGACAGGTGGCCCGAACGGTGGGATCCTCGTCATTCCCCCGCCGACGCCGCCGCCGATCCCGTCTGCATTGGCCTGATTGCGGACGATGGTCACATCGTTGAGCTTCGTGAAGTTGCCGCCGAAGGCGCTCTCGTCATTGACGATGCCGCCGCCGCTGCCGTTGGCGCGGTTGCCGCTGAGCGTGCTGTTGCGGACCGTCAGCTGGCCGACGTCGTTGTAGAAGGCACCGCCGCTGCCAGCGGCGGTGTTGCCGTTGACGGTCGAGCGAGTCACGAGCAGCGAGGACCCGGCCCCGCCGATGAGCGCCGCGCCGCCGCCGAAGGGCCCGGCAGTGCTGTGGTTGCCCTTGACCGTCGAACGGTCGACCTTCATCGGCGCGTTGGTCCAGAGCCCGCCACCGTCGGAGCCACTCGTGTTGTGCTCGACCCGACTGGAGACGATCGTGACCTGGCTGCCGTTGGCGAGCACTCCGCCGCCACCGGCGACGGCCTGGTTGTGGGCGAGGATGCAATCGCGAATGTCGACTCCGGCGCCGCCGCCATCGGTCTCGACCCCGCCGCCGCCGAAGCCACCGCCGACGTTGCCGCCGCGGATGACAAGCCCGTTGAGGCTGAGCTTGCCGGCAAAGAACTGGGCGTGGAAGACGCGATCGAGTCCGTTCGCGTCGATGACGGGGCGGTGCGCTCCCGTGTGGACGATCTTCAGCGCACCCGTCGTGTCGAGGTCGCCGGTCATCGCGGCGTCCTCGCCAGCCCCGGCCTGGGCGAATTTGTAGACCCTGCCGCCCTCGAGGACGATCTTGTCGCCGCCGGAATGCGCGTTGGCCGCCCGGACGGCTTCTCGCAAGGTGCAGTCGTGGCGCTGGCTGCAGCTCGCCGGGACGTGGTCGCTGCGGCTGTTGACGACGTAGGTCTTGGCGGTTGCCGGAGCCGCGAAGGCAAGGCAGAGGGCCACCCCGGCCGACGCTGCGGCGATCCTGCGTCCGAGCTCGATCGCATCTCCCATGGCACCCATGACCCTACAGTCGCCGGCCGGAGCGGTCAACGACGGCCAACGGGTTGCCGCGGCCGTCGCCGTTGCTACCCTGCCTTTGCAGGTGGTCCCGCCTGCACACCTCCACTCCGAAGGCACCAGGGCCTGAGAAGACTTGAGCGAGCGGCTCACCACCAGTGGTCATCTCGATGACCTCCGTGAAGGCCCGCGCGATGAGTGCGGGGTCTTTGGCATATACGCACCCGGGCACGAGGTTTCCAAGCTCGCCTTCTTCGCCCTCTACGCGCTTCAGCACCGCGGCCAGGAGTCGGCGGGCATCGCCAGCTGCGAGGGCGGTCACATCACGACGCTGCGCGAGTCCGGCCTCGTCTCGCAGGTCTTCGACGAGGAGAAGCTGCAGGCGCTCGAGGGCGACATGGCGATCGGCCACGTCCGCTACTCGACGACCGGCGGCGGCTCCTGGGAGAACGCGCAGCCGGTCTGGCGCGACGACGGCCGCGAGCTGGCGCTCGCCCACAACGGCAACCTGACCAACGCCGTCGAGCTCTACGCCGAGCTGCAGGCCAACGGCATCCAGTTCCGCGGCACCTCGGACTCGGAGATCATGGCGGCGCTGCTGTCCTCCAACGGCGGCGGCTTCATCGAGGACGCCGTCGCCGACGTGATGCCGCGGCTCCAGGGCGCCTACTCGACGGTCGTGATGACCAAGCACGCGATCGTCGCCTTCCGCGATCCAAACGGGGTGCGGCCGCTATCGCTCGGCCAGCTCGACGATCGCTATGTCGTCGCCTCGGAGAGCTGCGCCTTCGACATCATCGGCGCCAAGCTGCTGCGCGAGGTCCAACCGGGCGAGATGGTCTCGCTGACCGAGAAGGGGCTCGAGGTTCGTCAGGTCGTCGAGTCCGGGCGGCCGGCGATCTGCGTCTTCGAGCACATCTACTTCTCGCGCCCCGACAGCCGGCTGGAGGGCAAGGTGCTGCAGCAGGTCCGCGGCAAGATGGGCGAGATCCTCTGGCGCGAGTCGCCGGTCGAGGCCGACCTCGTGATTTCCGTGCCCGACTCGGGCAACCCGGCCGCCAACGGCTTCGCCCGCGCCTCGGGGATCGAGAAGGACGATGGGCTGATCAAGAACCGCTACGTCGCCCGCACCTTCATCCAGCCGGGGCAGGAGCTGCGCAAGCACGGGCTGCGGATGAAGTTCAACCCGCTACCGGAGATCATCGCCGGCAAGCGCGTCGTCGTCGTCGACGACTCGATCGTCCGCGGCAACACCACCCGCCAGATCGTCGGCATGCTTCGCGACGCCGGCGCCGCCGAGGTCCATCTGCGGATCTCGGCGCCGCCGATCCGCCACCCATGCCACTACGGAATCGACATGTCGACGAGCGAGGAGATGATCGCCCACGAGCGCACGCCGGCCGAGGTCGCGACGGTGCTCGGCGCCGACTCGCTGGCCTATCTCTCGCTGGAGGGGGTCTACGAGGCCGTCGGCGGCTCGAGCGAGAACCACTGCGACGCCTGCTTCACGGGGCGCTACCCGCTTGGCGACCCCGCGTCGGCGAACGGCAAGTTCGCCCTCGAGACCGCGCAGACGCTGCCGGTCGCGCGTTAGAGCGCCGGGTCGATGAGCGAGTTCCGCCTTGCCGTTCTCGCTTCCGGGACCGGCAGCAACCTGCAGGCGATCCTCGACCGGCTCCACGGCCGCGACGGCATCGAGGTCGTCGCCGTCGCCTCGAACCGGCCCGACGCCACCGCCCTCGAGCGGGCGCAGACCGCCGGCGTCGAGACGGCGGTGTTCGAGCGCAGCGAGTTCGCCGACCGCAGCGCCCGCGACATCGCAATCGCCGACTGGCTCGAGCAGCGCTCGGTCGACCTCGTCGTGCTCGCCGGCTACATGGAGCTGCTCTCAGCAGAGTTCGTGGCCCGCTTCCGCGGCCGCATCGTCAACGTCCATCCGGCGCTGCTGCCGGCCTTCCCCGGCATCGACGCGATCGAGCAGGCGCTGGCCCACGGCGCCAGGATGATCGGCGTCACCGTCCACTTCGTCGACGAGGGCGTCGACTCGGGGCCGATCATCCTGCAGCGCGCGATTGACGTCCCATACACTCGCGACGTGGAGGAGGTCGAGCAGCTGATTCACCCGATCGAGCACGAGCTGCTGCCTCGGGCGATCCGGCTGATAGCCGCCGGAGCGGTGCGAATCGACGACGAGAACCCGCGGCTGGTGAGGATCGATGAGCACGCCGACGTCTGAGGCCCCTGAGGCAAGCACCGGCACCGACGGCGGCGCCCTTCGCGTCAAGCGGGCGCTGATCTCGGTCTCCGACAAGACCGGCCTCGCCGACTTCGCCAAGGGACTGGCTGAGCTTGGAGTCGAGATCGTCTCGACCGGCGGCACGCTCGCGGCGCTGCGCGAGGCGGGCGTGGAGGCGAGTGGCGTCGAGGAGATGACGGGCTCGCCGGAGATCCTCGACGGACGCGTCAAGACGCTCCATCCTCGCCTGCACGCGGCGCTGCTCGCCGTCCGCGAGGACCCCGAGCACGTCGCGACGCTGGAGCGCGAGGGGATCGAGCCGATCGACCTGGTCTGCGTCAACCTCTATCCGTTCGAGCGCACGGTCGCCGGCAAGGACGTCAGCGAGCGTGAGGCGATCGAGAACATCGACATCGGCGGGCCGACGATGATCCGCGCCGCGGCCAAGAACCACCGCCACGTCGCCGTCGTCGTCAAGCCCGAGTCCTATGACGCCGTCCTCGCCGAGCTGGAGGAGTCCGACGGCGAGATCTCCGAGTCGACCCGCCACTGGCTCGCCAACGAGGCCTTCGCGGCGACAGCGCGCTATGACGCCGCGATCAGCCGCTGGTTCGCCGAGAGCTACGAAACCTTCCCCGCCCACCTCGTCGTCGCCTACGAGAAGCTGATCGACCTCTCCTACGGCGAGAACCCCCACCAGCGGGCGGCGCTCTACAGCGAGGTCGGCGCCCGCTCGACGGTGCTCTCGCGGGTCGGCAAGCTCCACGGCCGCGAGCTCAGCTTCAACAACGTGCTCGATCTCGACTCGGCGCGCAAACTGCTCGCCGACCTCACCGACCCGGCCTGCGTGATCGTCAAGCACAACAACCCCTGCGGGGTGGCGATGGCGGCGAGCGTCGGCGAAGCCTACGAGCGGGCGCTGGCCTGCGACTCGATGTCGGCCTTCGGCGGCGTTATCGCCCTCAACCGGCCGATCGACCGCGCCCTGGCCGAGCTGCTGCACGAGAACTTCGTCGAGGTCCTGGTGGCGCCCGGCTACGAGGAGGGGGCTCTGGACGTCCTCCAGCAGAAGGACGCGATCCGGATCCTCGAGGACGGCGAGCGCCGCGAGCAGGCGGCGACCGAGCGCGACCTCAAGCGAGTTCGCGGCGGGCTGCTGGTCCAGGACCGCGACGGCGAGCCCGAGCCGCGCGAGCTGATGGAGCTGGTGACGAAGACCGAGCCGAGCGAGGAGCAGTGGGCCGACCTGCTCTTTGCCTGGACGGTGGTCCGGCACGTCCGCTCGAACGCGATCGTGCTGGCGAAGGATCGGGCGACGCTGGGCATCGGCGCCGGTCAGATGAGCCGCGTCGACTCGGTGCGGCTGGCGATCGAGAAGGCGCGGGCCGAGCGCGGCGACGAGGCCGATGCGCTGCTCGCCGGCTCGGTGGTGGCCTCGGATGCGTTCTTCCCCTTCGCCGACGGGCCGCAGGCGGCGATCGACGCCGGCGCCACGGCGGTCATCCAGCCGGGCGGCTCGAAGCGCGACGCCGAGGTGATCGCCGCCTGCGACGAGGCCGGCGTGGCGATGTTGTTTACGAAGCACCGCCACTTCCGCCACTGATTCGGACTAACCCACTCGGGGTTAGGACGCACTGATTCCTAACGCTGAGGCTGAGGCGGCGTCTGGTCTGTGCTGGGCGGGTCGGTGTTGGGGAAGCGGACGTTGTACTGACGGCGGATCAGGTTGCAGATCGCGCGATGGCGGACCTCGTCGGGCGCGTAGCGGTGGCCGTAGACGCCGACGACGCGGGCGGGGTTGCGGGCGCAGGCGCGATAGGCCTCGGCGAACTCTTCGCGGATCGGGTCGCGGCCGCTCGCCCAGGGGCCGTGGCGGTCGACGTAGCGGCTGAAGAGCCGCCGGGGCTCGGTCATCTGGCCGATCGTCTCGGGGTTCTCGATGTTGTTGCCCTCGACCTGGCCGGCTCCCATGACGACGAAGTCGAAGATGTGGCCGAGCTCGTGCCAGAGCGTGTTGCGGTTGCGACCGCGGCGGGCGAGGACGACGCTGAGCGGATCCCAGAGCGCGCAGCCGTTGATCTTGCCGAAGCGCTCCGGCATGCAGAGGTGGGGGCTGAAGGAGAGGCGCACCTCGAAAGGCACGGTCGGGACGTTGGCGGAGTCGGCCCACTGCTGGTAGGGCCCGGGCCTGGCGGCGCCGCGGTAGGTCATCGTCACCGCGCCGGCGTTGGGGGCGACGGCAAGGCCGAGGAGGATCGCCGCCAGCAGGCAGAGCGGCCAGCGGCGAGCGCCGCGGCCAACGGGCTGAGCCTCGCCCGGCAGCGACCGGGCTCGTCGATAGAGCGTTCTCGGAACCAAACCTCGCCTCTCCTCCACGGCCCCAGTGCCGTGATCTCTCGCGCGTCAGCGTCCTCCCCACAACCTGCGGACGCCCTGCGACCGGCGCAGCAAATCACAGCCGCGAGGGTGTTTCAAGCGACAACCGGCGGGGGTCCGGCGGTGTGCCGGCGGCTCAGCGCTCGCCGACGAGCAGCGACTGCGTCGCCCGGCCGAGCGATCCCTGCTCGTCGTGGAGGACGGTGTCGGCGACGCCGATGCCGCTGGCCTCGGGAATCGTCAGCGCGTCGAGGCAGACCCACTCGCCGAGGGGAAGACGGTGGAGGTGGACGGTCAGATCGACGTTGATGAAGAGGTAGCGGCGGAAGTCGAGCGTGACGCTTACCCCGTTGCCGGAGTCGGCGGCGACCAGCACCCGCGTCAGCGGCGACGGCTCCTCGCCGGCGATCAGCGGCTGTCGCATCCGCATCCAGACGGTCGCCGGACCGGCTTCGAGGAAGCTGCCCTCGACGAACCGGTACTCCATCGCCGTGTGGTAGCCGACCGACTCGCCGGTCGGAAAGAAGTCCTTGGCCTCGCTCTCACCGGGCGGCGGCGGAGCCGGCGGGCGCTGAAGGCCGGCCGGGATCTCGACCTCGGTCGTCCGCAGCCGCCAGAAGGAGGCGCGCACCAGCTCTTCGCCGCTCTCGTCGAGCAGACGGGCGCCGAGCAGCTCGACGCTGCGCCCAGGCCGGATCGTCTCGACCTCGACCCTCAGCGGCGCAATCGGCACCGGCCGCAGGATCTCGAACGAGGCACGAGCAACCTGGCCGGCCTCGATGCCGGGATGGCGCTCGACCTCGCGGCCGATGAGGGCTGCCGGGGGGCCGGCGTGTTGGGAGTTTGGGTCCCAGGGGCCTCGGGTTAGCTCGGTGGCGAGGAAGCGGTCGCCGCCGGGGATGTAGAAGGCGTCGGGCATGGGCGCGGATCGTAAGTGCCGGGTCGCGTTCGAGCGTGGCGACTTACCGCCCACCGGAGGCAACTAAGCTGAGATCGCCCCCGTAGCTCAGTTGGTAGAGCAGCGCCCTTTTAAGGCGAAGCGCGCCGGTTCGAGCCCGGCCGGGGGCACTTGCAGCCGGGGCGGATTCGGACCACGACCTTGGGATCGTGAACTGTCCAGACCATGGCAGTCTCAGTTCGCTCAAGCGCCACCAATACTTGTCTGCGTGGCCTCGTGCGAGGCTTTTGCTTGGCGAGATCTCCGACATGGGGTCACGCAGAAGGGGAGGAACTGCAGATCTAGGCGCATCCGGGACCACCGGCACAGGCGCAGCTGGCTGTCGACCCAGCCGCTACCAGTAGATAGCGACGATCTCCGAGTCGATCAGGTGCTCCTCTCCCTCGTCGCCTCCTTCGCTGGCGGTGGCAAACAAACCGTCCTGGGAGGCGCTGGCCCTATAGCCGTGCTCGGACATCAGGCTGTCGCGCAGGTCTGAAAGGCGAGCTCGATCGAGCTGCCGCCCGGTCCGGTCCTGGACACGCTTGGTGATCGAGGCGAGGGTTTTTCGCTGCTGCTCGACGGATGAAAAATCAGGTTCAAGGGCGTCCAGTCCCACCGCCTCTGTGTCTTCCTCGGACCACTCCGTCTCCGCCTCGGCGGCGACGGCTTCGGCGTACTCGGCGATGAGCGCGCGCCCCTCCCCCGCCTGCGGGGATTCGGAGCCGGCTGCTCCCCTGGCTACGCCGGCGAGGAACTCCGGTCCCACGTCATTGATTGCGGCGGCGACGCTCGGGACGAATCGCTGGAGCAGGTCCACGACCTTCACGGGGTGCCAGCTATCCCTAAGTCCGTCCGTATTGAGGCGGAACATCACGAAAAATCTCGAGTCCGAGAAGAGGACGCGGCGCAGGTCACGCCAGAACAGCTCCGCTTCCGCGACCGCGACGACGTGCAAGGGCTCGCGATCAACATCCACGCCGTCATCGAGCTTGTCGAGGAGCTCCTTCGAGGCGAGGAACTCCCGGGCGTCGATCACGATTCGCTCGTATCGCGCGGACTCACCCCGTATCGGGACCAGGCCTGAAAGGAGCTCGTCGAAGACCCTGTTGACACCCCGGGCCTGAGCCACGTCCCGCGGGTCCATGGTGAAGAACTCCGGCGCCTCCTCGAAGAAACCGAGCATCGTGGCGATCATCAGGCTCGCCTGAAAGATCGACTCGGCGTCGAGGGTCACCTCGAGCTCGAGGAGTTCGCCACGAGCGAGTTTGGCGGCGTCGACCAGATGGGCCGTCTTGTCGTCATCGCGAATCTTTCTCAGATCGTCGAGCGACGCGGCTGCGGGGACGTCCCCCGCCCCGACGCTGTCGTGAATCCGCATCTTTCCGGTCTCATACTCGACGAGGTCCTTGAACGACGCTTGGACATTCGCTTTGCGGACTACCTGAGTGCCGCGCGTCCGCGAGCCCTCGAGCTGGGAGCGCAGGCCAGCGCCGCCGAGGTGCGTGTTCACGCCGACGGAGGCTCCAACCGAGCTGCGGGTGGTCTCTGAATCCGTGTCGATCAGCTCGGTTGGGATCGCTCCCTTGCGGGAGGCCAGCAGGCTATAGACGCTTACCTCATCGAGATAGACGAACTCACGTCTGTCGCCTTTGGGCTGCTCCTGGCCCCGCACCTTCGCCATCATCCTTTTGATCCACTTGATCACTGTTGGTCCTCCGTGCTTCGGCGGGGCGCCTGTTCCAGCTGGCGTGCGCGGCTGTCTCGAACCCGTTCGTAGCCACCCCAGCAATCCTCTGTCTTCAGCTGCCCCCGGCCATCCGCGACCGCGAGCAGCGCCGCCTCGTTCCAGATCGCCGCGAGCTGAGCCGAGGTCCACCCTGCCGTCAGCCTCCCCAGCTCGTCCAACGGCGGGCTATCAGCGACGTTGAGGCGCCTAGACGCCGCCGCGAGGATATTCTCGCGGTCCTCGTCCATCGGGTAGGGGAACCGAATCTCCCAGTCGAAGCGCCCAGGCCGCCGCAACGCCTTGTCGATGTCGTCGACCCGGTTGGTCGCCGCTACGACGATGACCTTGTCATCGCGCGTGAAGCCATCCATCAGCCCGAGCAGCTGGGCGACGACGCGGCGCGAGCCCTCGTAGGACTCTTCTCGTCGGCCGGCGACGCTATCGATCTCGTCGAAGAAGATGATCGAGCGGTCCTGCATTGCGGCGTCCTCGAAGACGCGCCGGAGAATCGCCTCGCTGTCTCCCTGCCATTTGCTGAAGATCTGCGGCCCGTTGATCACATAGAAGGCGGCCCCCGACTCCTTGGCGATGATCCGGGCGAGCATAGTCTTCCCGGTACCCGGGGGCCCCGTCATTAGCACCCCCCTTACCGGACGGGCTCCCGTCTGCTTGAGGAGTGCCTTCTTTCCCGGAGAAAGCTCGATCAGCTCCTTGGCTCGGTCGACGACGCTCTCCATCCCGCCGTAGTCATCGAACGTCTCGGTCAGCTCGCTGGGATCGACCTTCAGATGCTCGATCGACACACCATCGTCGTCCCTGAATAGCGAGATTGACTCGCGCGTTAGAACGGCGACGACCTCGCCGTCCTTTAGCTCGACCGTGTTTCCGACCTCATAGTCGGTGTCATTGGTCGGGGTGAGCACGAGGCTCCCGTTCACCGAGACGATGGTTTTCTCGTCGCCTTTGGTGCGAATGACCCCAACGTCCGGCGTGTCGGGCCAGAGCCGATCGGGCGCAGGAACGGCTATGGACTCGTCGGGATCAACTAATAGGAGGTCGCCGACCTCGAACTCAAACGGTGTCGCAGACGCCTCGAGGGATGCCACCTTGCCTGAGCGAAATTCGACGAAGAGCTCGTAGCCAGCGGCTTCGACCGCCCGAACCCTCGCCAGCGCTCCCTCTGCAGTCCGTGTCGCGCGCACCGCCTCCATCAGAGCGCTGGCCCCAGACTAGACCGTCGACCCGCCATAGTCGCAGCATCGATCCCATGGTCGGGCACAGATCGGAGGACGGCGGTCACTAAATGTGGGCGTTGAGCCACTGCCATTGTTGCTCGGTAAGCCACCCCTGGTACGGCCGGGTGACCTTGCAGATAAAGAGCTTGTCATTGGCATCGATCAGGCTATTGCTGCGCAAGGCATCGACCCACTGCTGCGGAGCGGACGAAGTCTCCACGAACCACTGCGAGTAAAGCGGCCGGATGAAGGCCGATGCATGCTTCTCGATGTAGTTCTTGACCTTCGTGTAGCTAGACGGCCGCTCGAGGCCGCTCAGGTCGTAGGAGATGAGTAGGACCATGACCTCCTGCTACTTGTGACGGCGGTTGTATGGCGAGCGGTTGGGGGGCTTCAGCGAGATCTTCTTCTCGGAGGCCTTGGCCTGGACGGCCGGCTTGGTGCGGCCGAGCTTGAGGCCGATCACGCCGGTCGGAGTGTTCCCCTTCGCCAGCTTGCGGAGCTGGCGGACCTGGGCAGGGGTCCAGAGCTTGCCGGTGTTGCGGGTGGATTTGGGCATTGACTTTCGCGCCTTTCTCGCCTGACAGCTGGCGAATTCGAGTTCGTTATGACGAATCGTAGCAGGTTTTTCGATGTATGCAAGAATGGCGAAGAGGAGTTCGTGATGACGAATCAGGTCAACGAGCGGCAGTTATCTGTCTTCGAGCAGCTTCGTGACTCGGAGCCGAGCCTGGCCGACACCGAAATCGTGCGCAGGCTCTGCGAGCAGCTTCTGGATGAGGCCGACGTGCGGCCGCCGGTCCCGGTCGAGATGCTTGCCTCGCTGCGCGGGATCGCCAAGGTGCAGTCGGACGATCAGCCCTACGCGGGAATGTTGAGTCCTGAGGACGGGCGACTGGTGGTTACGGTCAGGCGAGGAGACGGGCACCGGCGCCGGCGTTTCACCGTCTGCCATGAGGCGGCGCACACGCTCTTTCCGGGCTTCAGCGAGCGCCGCCAGTACCGCTGCAACGGCGAACGGACGTGGACCGAGAAGATGTGTGACCTAGCGGCCGCAGAGCTGTTGCTCCCGAGGCGCTTCTTTGAGGCCGACTTGAGGCAGGCGGGCTTCGGGCTTGAGGCCGTAGAGGAGCTCGCCCGCGACTACCAGGCGAGCATCGAAGCGACGGCGCGGCGAAGCGTCGCGCTCTGGAGCGCGCAGGAGGCGATGCTGATCGTGCTGCGCGCCCGTCACAAGCCGTCGGAGGCCGGACGCGAGGACGAGCTGCCGCCGAAGCTCAGGGTCGAGTATTCGTTCGGGCGCGGAGATTGGCCCTTCGTACTGCGCCACAAGTCCGCGAGCGCGAGCGGGCTCGGACGCGCGCTTGAGGGGGAGATCCTGGACGAGATCAGCGAGATCGACGAGCTCTGCGTCGGTTCGGCCGGCCGGGTGCGGGTCCAGGCACGGCGCTACGGCGCCGATGGACGTGTGATCGCCTTGATCAACAAGACCACCGACAACGCAGGAGGTGAAGGTTGACCACGAAGGAGAGCGTGGGGAGCCGGATTAAGAAACGTCGCGAAGAGAAGGGGATGAGCGCAACGAAGCTAGCTGAGAGGGCCGGCATCTCGAAGAGCTATCTATCGGAGCTCGAAGGCGCGAACGGCGGGGCAAAGAAGCCATCGGCTGAGCTCCTGTATGAGATCGCCAGCGCGCTCGGCGTGGCGATGTCCGACCTACTGGGAAGGCCGATCATCAACAATGGGGCCAGCAATAAAACGCGGCCGCCGTCGCTGATCAAGTTCGGGAAGAAGATGGGACTTCCCGAAGCGGACCTGCAGATGCTCGAGCAGATCCAGTTCCGCGGCGAGCCGCCCCAGACGCCGGAACGCTGGAGCTTTATCTACCAGGCGATCAAGGGCAGCGCCTCGATGGACGCGTAATCATCTAAGGGTGAGGAACCGCGCCGAATGTGCGAAGGCTCCTGGTTTCCGGGCCTTTGCGAGTAAGCCATGCTCAGACCTGACCGAGCGGGTCTTGCGGTGCCGCACCGCCGGCTAGGGGATCCGCAGGCGCCATCCAGGGACGTCGACGACCTTGTGAGCACCCCGCTTCCGGGGCCGCTTAAGTGGCGGGGACCCGCTACGTGTCTCGGGGCGACGGACGGCTAGTCGATGGAGTGCGTCTACTCGCGCGTAAGCCTTGTTGACGCGCTCACGCCAGATTCAGAGCGGCTTTCAAACCGCTCACCACTCGGTACATGTGCTGGCCAACATTCTTTCGCAGCCGAGCCTCGGCGGCAGGCGTTCGCTTCTGGTGCGCCGCGCCAATACGATCCTTGTTAATTCGGCTTAGCACCTGCGCGAGCACGGTATCCGGGTGATTCGGCGTCTGGATGTTTGAAAACGCAATGGCCAGCCGACCTAATGACATCCTGTCGATCGTCTGATTAGTCAGAGCCCGACGCCGGCCCGCCTTATTCAGGACCGTAATCCTGCCATCCGCAATCCCTTTCCGCAAGTACTTTGCACTCTCGATCTGCAGAACCTGACAGGCATCCTCGAACCCTTCGCGCCATTGTGATCGGTCGAATTGTTCATAGACCGGGCCAAGGAGCCGTTTGAGTTTCTTCGGGAGAGAGCCACGCACGGGAAGCTCAACGTTTACCGCAAGATCGCGTGCCACCAGCGCTTCCCGAACACCGTGCTTATCCGAGACACACACTCCTACGCCCATCTTCTGGAGACGGGCGTCATCCTCATTGCTGCGGAGAACGGAATCTGGCATTGCGAGCACGATTCGTGTGTCAGTCGTGCATGACCGACCGAAGCGAGACCATTCCTCAGCTCGCTCCAGCGATAGCTTGCCAGTCACTTCGACAAACACGCGGGTCGGCGGCCTGCGACATCGTAGAGTCGGGGTGTACGGGTATGCCGGATCGGCCGGTTCAGCTTTAACCGAATACCCATTGTCCGCATACCACGATGCCACGGCCTCGGCATGCTCCAATAGCTCTTCCGGAACCGTCAGAAAGCCGTGTCCGGCCATCGGATTACCGCTTCAGAACTTTAGCGATCACGTGTTGCAGCTCTTCCAACATGTTGCGAAACTCATCATCCACTTCGAACGACCGCTCCAGTTGCGCGTGGAGGCGGGTCAACAGTCTCGAGACAAGCTGCTGCGACCCGTGCTGATAGTCGATCCCTTCGACAGTGGACTCGAAGGCGCGTTTGATCGTGAAGCGCGGTTCCGTGATCAACCGTCGCGTAACTTTGCGTGCTGTGGCGGCCGAGACCTGCTCACGATCAACGGCACGACCAATTCGCATGAGCTGGCGGGGCTCCACCGTGTTGGTCTCGGTCCGATCCTTGAACTTATCCACTAGCGCCCTGCGAAGCTGCTCTTCTTCATCGCGGTTAATGATCTCCCGGCTACGAAGTGCAGCTGCTCCCTTACTCGCCTCCAACACATGATCAACAGTGAGGCTCTGCTGTGAGCGTGGCAGCTCCAGCTGGGCCATCAGTTCGTTGTGGTACTCGTCAGGCAGGGCCAGAAGCTGTCGGAGGCGACGTACCTCGCCCCGTGAGATCGAAGCGATCTGGGCCAATTCCTTCTCGCTCGGCTTGCGGCCCTGCCGCTGAGCGTATTCGTGCTCAAGCTCCTGCAACTTGTAGGCGGTCGGCAGAGGGTCCCAATCCTTGCGAGCGTTGTGGATCGCGAACATCATCATGATGTTCTGGAGCCGATCGGGCTCGGCTTGGACGACGACCGGGATGCGGGGCAGTCCGAGCTTCAAGGCACATCGCCAGCGACGCTCTCCGTCGAGTAGGACATGTCTCCTGCCCTTCTCGAAGACACTGAGAGGCACGAGGACTCCCTGCAGCTTGATGCTGTCCTCAAGCGCTTGAAGCTCAGCCTCATGAAAGATGAGCCGAGGGTTATCCGGGTTCGGATCGATGTCCCTCGGGGCAAGAAGAGTCTGCGAGCTAGCCATATCGCGACCCGCTCAATGCCTCCGCGCAGGCCGATAATCGAGCGCCCTCCATCCAGCCAGAGAGGCCAGAAGTCCTTTGCAGGGACCTCAAATGATTTGATAAATGCAGCACCATGTCGATTTCCTTGCCCTCAGCCGACGCCGACCAGCGTCACGATATCCGGAAGCCACCTGCTTATCAGATACTCAAGTGGATCGGCAACAAGCAGCGCTTTGCGGCACTCATCGCAAGGAACCTGCCCGCCGAGTACGGCCGCTATATCGAGCCGTTTGTGGGGACGGGGGCCGTGCTTGCAGCGATGCAACCGGAGAAGGCGGTCGCCGGGGATACGCTCAAACCGCTGATCGATCTTTGGAAACTGGTGCAAAATGACCCTGACGAGCTAGCCGCCCACTACAAGATCTGCTGGGAGGCCCTGCTGTCGCATGGCAAAGCAGCATTCGCCGAGATCCTAAGCCGCTACAACGCGGAACCAAACCCAGGGGATTTGCTGGCTCTCAGCCGGTCTTGTTATGGCGGGGTCGTGCGGTTCACGAAGAACGGGACAATGAGCACGCCGATGGGACCGCACCGCCCAATCGACCAGATGCGGCTTAGGGAGCATCTCTATGCGTGGCAGGAGCGCGTGTCCGAAACTAAGTTCAGATGCCAGGACTACTCGGTGAGCCTGGCAGATGCCGCGGCAGGCGATGTCGTCTATTGCGATCCTCCATACGCCTATAGCCAGGCAATCTTGTACGGGGCGCATTCGTTCGACCTCGATGCACTCTGGGCGAGCATCCAGACCACCGTTGATCGTGGCGCATTGGTGGCCGTATCGATCAATGGCCACCGTAGAAATGGAAAGCTCAAGCTATCTACCCCAATCCCCGACGGGATCTTTCAGCGGGAGATGCTTATCGAGCGAGGGGGTTGCATGCTCCGGCGCTTCCAGCTAGCGGGCAAGACAGTCGCAGGTGAGCACGTAACGGATCGTCTGCTCTTTAGCTGGTAGCCACCGCGACGCCCGGGCGCTTTTGGAGGGCGACCGGGGCTCTGTACAGGTCTTGCGGCGATCATCGAGTACACCCTCGGCCCCGCGTTGCGTGAGGCTGAAGACTTATGCCCGTACCGGGCCGTCGCGGCCTTTGCCGGGGTTACAGCTTGCAAGGTGAGTACGGCGGCTGAGCCGGTCGGTCTCGTACCTACCGATTGCCCTTGGCGCGGTTGTGTGTCACGCACAGCATCTCGCAGTTGGCGAGATCCGTGTCTCCGCCCTTCGACCAGGCCGTCACGTGGTCGGCGTCCATCTCGTCCTGCTTGTAGATACGCGTCTTGTTGGCGCTGTCACTGATGGCGCATAGCGGGCAGTTCGACCCGCCGTCGACCGTCGCCTTCTGAGTCTGCTGCTCGTAGGCAGCCCGCTTCGTGTTGTCGTCGAACAGCCGGACCGCCAGCAGCTGCTTGTCCTTCTTGCCGCCGAGCAGGTACTCGTAGATCCCCTTGATGCTGATCACCGCCGGGTCAGCACGAAGCGTATCGACGTCGGCGTCGATCGCCGCCGCGTTGTACGAGGTCGAGTGGTACGTCTCGTACAGCCGTCCCCACTCCAGCCCCCGCATCTCTCTGTCGGGTGGGCGCGTGAAGACACTGCCGATCCAGTCGATGACTGAGGTGAAGTACGTCTTCAGGCCGGCGATGTCGCCATCCTGGCGGTGCTGCGCGAGGTAGGCGTCGACGCTCGCCCCCTGGGAGGCCGAGGCCCAATTCAGCGCAACCTCCAAGACCTCCTGCCGTTTGGGGTCGCCCTTGATGTAGGAGGACCACTTCTGCATGTTTGCGTTCTGCGAATTGCTGAATTCGGCCTTTGCCTTCGTGATGAACGGCCCGGAGTAGATCGCGTTGAGCACTTCCTGACGGTTCAACGGAATCCCCGCGATGTTAATCGTCTGGAACCAGTCCTTGATCTCTTTCTCGTCGCCCCGGCAGTGCCATACGAGCAACTTGCTTTCCATGAGCTTCTGCTGCACCTCTCTCGGTAGTGACGAGAACGTTTGCTCCTTGCCATCGACGCGGATCGCAAACTTGCCGGTGACAAACCGCCCGATGCTCGTGATTCTTTGCTGACCGTCAAGGACCTCCAGACGGTCGCCGACGACGTTGAAGTAGATCAGGCCGATCGGGTAGCCTTTGAGCAGCGACTCGATTACGGAGACATCCCTCCTTCCGTCGTTGTAAATGTAATTGCGCTGGTACTCGGGCTGGATCACGAGCTTGCCGGCCAGACCGAATAGCCCCTTGCCCTCGAGCTCGTTGTAAACGAACCCCTCGACAATCTTCTCGACCGTGTAGGGGTGGAGGTCCGTCTTCACGAAGCGCCCCTCCGACGGATGAACAGCCGCTGGTAAGCAGATTGGATCACGTGGCCTTTATCGTTGATGAAGTAGTTCTTCTTACCGTCATTCATGGCAAGGTTCGCGTTCTCGTTGGTCTTGCTCCCCGACGAACCAGTTGGCGTGCCGTCCTGGCGCATTTCCCGGTAGTCATCGTACTTTTTGAAATCCGGAACTTCATCGTGACATCCGCGCTGGGTCGCTCCGAGGATCTCGAACTGGTCGGGATCATGCTTATTTAGGAAGGTAATCGGCACGCCAATGATCCCGTCGTAGTCGCTGGGAATCGCGTCGCTGAACGGAACTTCTATGGCGTCATAGTTGTCATACGCCCTGTACCCGATACCCCGAACCTCCTTGTGCTTGGAGAATTTCTTGTTGTCGGCCATCGACATGAGCTGGAGCGGTTCGTGTCGACGGCCGTGGTCAATGTTGGTAAACCACTGGACGCCGGAAACCCGAATCATGCCCTCGCGCCGGTCGGTTGCGGCCGCCGTGTCCTCATAGGGACTCCCAAAATGGGTCGCATTTCCTGGGAACCCCTTGCCAAGCCACATCCGGCTCTGCTGGATGAGGGGGAAGATGTCTGAATACGTGATTGCGTTCTGATGGCCAATAATTGCGAACTTTGCACCGCCCTGAATGATCCACTCGACGAAGTGCCGGAAGAGGCTGAACGGAGGGTTGGTGGTGACGATATCGGCCTCGTCCCGCAGTGCTGTCACTTCCTCGCTACGAAAGTCGCCGTCACCTTCGAGGTAGTCCCACCGGAGGTCGTCGATGTTGATGACCTCGTCGTCATTCATGTCCTTCCTCTCCAAGACGAACTTCTTGCCGTTAGTCCGTGTCTTGGTGGCGTCGAACTTTGCGTCCTCTGTCTCAAACAGCGTTGGCGCGTAAAACTCCCCAGCCGGGTGGCTGTCGGGCGCATATGACGTCGAGATCAGTTTCTTGAGCCCGAAGTTTGTGAAGTGGAGCGCGAAGAACTTGGTGAAGTTGCTCCACTCCGGATCGTCGCACGGCAGCAGGATCACCTTGTCACGAAAAACAGCCGGGTCGTATTCAATGTAGGCGTTCATCTCGCGCTCGACGTCAGCCCACTGGGTGTAGAACTCGTCCTTCCTGGCAGCCTTCGCCGCGTTTAAGCGGCGCCCCTTACCCTCGCTTGCTGTCGTGGAATGCACGCGCCCGACGATAGTGGAACGGGGGGACGTGATCGGCAGGTTCTGCAGGGAGCATTGCTGCACGCTCTTATGGCCGAGCGTGCACGCACTCACTGCTCGAAGCTGCGTCTGATCAGCGGTCAGAAGTCGACGTCGCCGGCCGAACCGAGTGGACGGCCGAAGTCGGACCGCCCCTCCAGCAAGCCGATTTCCTCAACCTCAGCGAGGCGTCGCCGGTTGGTCACGCCCTCTGCCGACTCTCGTCAGGCGGCTCCGCCGAAATCGGAGACCTCGCGTTGAGTTCGTTGCTCGCCTCTCAGAACTCAGGCCCCCCTGTCTCCGGCGTCGAGGCCTCGGCGTGCAGCTTGCGCGGGATCCGCCCCGCCCGGGCCGCGTCGTAGCCCGCCTCGACAGCCCGGCGCATCGCCCCGGCCATCCGCACCGGGTCCTCAGCCCGAGACACCGCGCTCGCCAGTAGGACCGCATCGCAGCCGAGCTCCATCGCCAGCGCCGCGTCGGAAGCCGTGCCAATCCCCGCGTCCAGAATCACCGGCACCCCGGCCCGCTCGGTGATGATCTGGAGGTTGTAGGGGTTGCGGATGCCCATGCCGGAGCCGATTGGGGCGCCGAGGGGCATCACCGCGGCGCAGCCGGCGTCCTCGAGGCGGCGGGCCAGGATCGGGTCGTCGCTGGCGTAGGGCAGGACGGTGAAGCCGGCGGCGACGAGCTGCTCGGCCGCCGTCAGCAGCTCGACCGGGTCGGGCAGCAGGGTGCGGTCGTCGCCGATCACCTCGAGCTTGATCCAGTCGGTCTCGAACGCCTCGCGGGCCAGCTCGGCTGTGCGGACCGCGTCGCGAGCCGTGTAGCAGCCGGCGGTGTTCGGCAGGGTGAAGATTCCGAGCCGCTCGACGATGTCGAGGACCGAGCCGCGGGCGGCGGCGTCTACCCGGCGCAGCGCCACGGTGACGATCTCGGTCCCCGCCGCCTGCAGGGCGCGCTCCATCACTTCGAGCGAGCGGAAGCCGCCGCTGCCGACGATCAGGCGGGAGCCCCAGCTGCGGCCGCCGAGCTCGAAGGTGTCGGCGCCGCCCTGGACGGCGGCAACGACCTCGACCGACTGGCCGTCGCGAAGCTCAACCTCGTGCCACTCAGAACGCGGCACGACCTCGCCGTCGACGGCGACGGCGACGCCGCGCTGGTCGGGCTCGGCGCCGGCGGCCGAAAGGGCGGCGGCCACGCTGGCGCCGTCGGCGAGCTCGACCTGCTCGCCGTTTAGCTGCAGCCTCACCCTCCCACCCCGCCGGCGATGGGTGCCGCGGCGCGAGCCGCAGGCTCGCCCATCGCGGCGACGATCCGCTCCGCCGTCAGCGGCGCCAGCAGGACGCCGTTGCGGAAGTGGCCGCTAGCGAGGAGGAGCCCGTCGAGCGTGCCGGGGCCGATCAGCGGCAGGTTGTCGTGGGTCGCCGGGCGCAGGCCGGCGGAGGCCTCGACCAGCTCCAGCTCGGCCACGTCGGGGAGCGTCCGGTAGGCCTCGCGCAGGAGCTCGTGGACGCCGCCCGCGGTCACGGCGACGTCGAAGCCGCGTTCCTCGACCGTGGCGCCGACGACGAGCTCGCCGTCCTCGCGCGGGACCAGATAGACGCGCTCGCCGACGACGATCCTCGAACAGGGCAGCGGGCCGCCGTCGCCGCTTCGCAGCCTGAGGATCTGTCCCTTGACCGGGCGGATGTCCGGCCGCGCCTCGCTCGGCAGCCACTCGGCCGCCGACCAGGCGCCGGCGGCGAGGACCGTCCAGCGGGCTCGCAGCTGCTGACCGCCGGCAACGCGAACGCCGGCCAGGCGGCCCTCCTCGATCAGCGCCCCGTCGACCTCGGCCTCGCCGATCAGCTCGGCGCCCGCTCTGGCCAGAGCCGTGCGCAGCGCCGCGATCAGCCGCCGGGGGTCGACGCTGGCGTCCTCCGCCGCGAGGACGCCGCCGGCGCATGCGGTCGAGAGGCCCGGCTCGAGCTCGCGGCATCGGCTCGGCGTCAGCCACTCGCTCGCCAGGCCGAGGCGCTGGTGGAGCTCGTGGCGGCGGCGGAGCTCCTCGACCTCGTCGCGGTCGAGGGCGACGTGGAGGGCGCCGCAGGCGCGGTAGCCGACGTCGACGCCGCTGGCGCGCTCGAGATCGGCGACGAAGCCGGGAAACAGGCGCGCGGCCTCGAGGTTCAGCGCCAGCGGCCGCTCCTGGCCGAAGTCCAGCTCGCCGACGGGGGCCAGCATTCCCGCGGCCACGCCCGAGGCCCCCGCGCCGGGGCGCTGGCGGTCGAGGACGCAGACGCGCAGACCGGCCACGGCGGCGCGCCAGGCGCAGGTCAGGCCGATCAGCCCGGCGCCGACGACGATCGCGTCGAAGGGGTCTCCGGCTCGCTCTCTGGGGGTCTGGTCAGGCACGAACTCCTCCGCGGGGGTCGTTCGCGCCGGCATCCCTGCGCCGGCATTACCCGGATCAGGTTCAGACGGTCGGCGGCGACCCAGCCGCCCTCTCAGCCCGTCGCTCGGGCTCCCGTTTACTGTTAGGCCATGGTAGCCGCAGCTCGACCACGGCGAGACATGTCGCGCTCGAGTGGGGCCGGCGGCCGCCGCCGCGAGCTGCTCGCCCAAGCCCACCTCTACTTCGTCTGCGAGGCGCTGCCGGGCGGCGAGGACCCCGAGCCGCTGCTGCGGGCGACGCTCGGCGCCGGCGCACAGATCGTCCAGCTGCGCGACAAGGCGGCCGGCGAGGAGCTCCTCGAGCGCTCGGGCGCTACGTTCGCGCGCCTGGCCGCCGAGCACGACGCGCTCTTCATCGTCAACGACAGCCCCGCCCTGGCTCGCGCGCTCGGCGCCGACGGCGTCCACCTCGGCCAGGACGATGGCGAGCTCGCCGCGGCCCGCGAGCTGCTCGGGCCCGAGGCGATCATCGGCGTGTCCACTCACTCCCCCGCCCAGCTTGCCGAGGCCGCGAGGACTGGCGTCGCCGACTACGCCAGCATCGGCCCGGTCTGGGAGACGCCGACGAAGGCCGGCAGGCCCGCTGTTGGACTCGACCTCGTTCGCCACGCGGCGGCGACCGCCGACCTGCCCTTCTTCGCGATCGGCGGCATCGACACGGGCAACGTCGGCGACGTGCTCGATGCCGGTGCGACTCGGATCGCCGTCGTCCGCGCCGTCCGCGACGCCACCGATCCGGCGGCCGTGGCGCGCGAGCTGCGCCAAGCTCTCAGCGTGCGCGGCTGATGGGCAGTCGCGAGCGCAAGCGCGCCGAGCGGCACAAGCGCAAGACGCGCCGCGATCCGGACGCGCCGGCCGCACCCGGCGGCGACAACGGCGACGAGGAGGCGGCCGCAGCCGGTCCTCCGCAGCCTCCCAGCCGCTCCGAGCTCAAGAACGAGGCGGCGCGCGAAGCGCTCGTTCCCCTCGCCCAAGGGGAGCGGCCGCGGGTGGTGACGATCGGCGCCGTGCTCTCAGCGTGCATCGCGGTCTCGGTCGTCGGCGCCTACGCCTTCGGGCTGACCGTCGACGGCAAGCACCCGCCCGTCGTCCAGATCCTCGTCCCCACCCTGCTGATGGGAATGATGGCCTACGGGATGTGGCGGGCGCGCTACTGGGCCGTCCTCGGCTTCCAGGTCCTGCTCGTCTTCCTGATCCTCAGCGCAGCGCTCGGCCTGACCCGGGCCACGAGCACCACCCAGGCCGCGGCCACCGGCCTGTTGCTGCTGGGCGCCGGGGCGCTCTTCTACTTCATGGTCAGGGCGATGGCGCGGATCCAGATGCCCGAGCGCTTGCCGCGCGATCGATGAGCGCCGAGCGGCCAGACCTTTCTGGATAGGCTTGCTCGACCGATGGCTTCCTTCGACGTGATCGTGATCGGCGGCGGCCCTGGCGGCTACGTTGCGGCGATCAGGGCGGCCCAGCTCGGCCAGAAGACCGCCGTCATCGAGCGTGACGTGCCGGGCGGCCGCTGCCTCAACTACGCCTGCATCCCGGCGAAGACGGTCCTCCACACCGCCGAGGTCTACGCCCAGGCGGTCAATGACGCTGCCGGGCTCGGCGTCAAGATCGAGGGCGTCAGCATCGACTGGCCGGCGGTGCAGAAGCGCCGTGAGACGGTGCGCAAGTCGCTTACCGGCGGCGTCAAGCTGCTCTGGGACAAGAACAAGGTCGAGATGATCGCCGGCGAGGCCTCGCTCACCGCCGACGGCAAGGTCAAGGTCGGCGGCGACAGCCACGAGGCCAAGGCGATCGTGCTGGCCACCGGCTCGGTGGCGCTGCCGATCCCCGGCGTCGAGTTCGGCGGCCGCGTCCTCGACACCTGGGGAGCCTGGTCGCTGAAGGAGATGCCCTCGTCGCTCGCCGTCGTCGGCGCCGGCGCCTCGGGCGCCGAGATCGCCTCCGCCTACGGCCGCTTCGGCGTCGACGTGACGCTGATCGAGATGCTCGACCAGCTGCTGCCGGCCGAGGACAAGGACTGCGCCCGGGTGGTCGAGCGGGCCTTCAAGAAGCAAAACATCGAGCTCAAGCTCGGCACCAAGGTCGAGGAGGTCAGCGCCGGCAAGTCCTCTGTCAAGTTCAAGGCGGGCGGCGAGGAGCTCGAGGTCGATCACCTCGTCATCGCCGGCGGCCGCGCCCCCGACACCGCGGCGCTCAACCTCGAGGAGGCCGGGATCGCCACCGAGGACGGCGGCCGGATCAAGGTCGACGACTACCAGCGGACCTCGAAGGAGGGCATCTTCGCGATCGGCGACCTCGTCCGCGGCCCGGCGCTCGCCCACAAGGCCTCCGAGGAGGGCGTTGTCGCCGTCGAGACCGCGGCCGGCGCCGAGACCCACCCGATCGACGTCGCCGGCATTCCCGGGGCGACCTTCTGCCATCCCCAGGTCGCCAGCGTCGGCCTGACTGAGGCCCAGGCGAAGGAGACCGGCCGCGAGATCAAGGTCGGCAAGTTCAAGATCGGCGGCGTCGGCGCGGCGACCGTCTACGACGACCGCGACGGCCTCGTCAAGATCGTCGCCGACGCCGAGTACGGCGAGATCCTCGGCGCCCACATCGTCGGCAACCGCGCCTGCGACATGATCGCCGAGCTGGTCGATACCCGCGCCCTCGAAGGCGGCTACCAGGAGCTGGCACGAATCGTCCACCCCCACCCGACGATCTCCGAAGCGATCCTCGACGCCGCCCGCGCCGTCGACGGCTGGGCGACTCACGCCTGACCGTTGCAGCCAGTCTTCTACTACGACCTCAGCTCTCCCTACTCGTACCTGGCCGCCGAGCGCATCAACTCGCTCTTCGACGAGCCGCCGCGCTGGCAGCCGATCTCCTTCGGCTTCCTGCTGAGGGCGACGGCCAAGGTCCCCTGGTCGCTGCGCCCAGGTCACGAGGCCGACATGCGCGAGATCGAGCGCCGCGCCGCCGAGCGCGGCATGCAGCCGCTGCGCTGGCCCGAGTTCTGGCTTCGCGACCCCGGCGATAACCCCGCCGAGGCGCCGGTCGCCACCTCCTACAGCCTCGCGGCGGCCAGGGCCGCGATCTTCGCCCAGCAGTCGGGCCGCGTCGTCGCCTTCTCGCTCGCCGCCTTTCGCCAGGCCTTCGCCGCCGGCCGCGACCTCAGCGACCTCGACAACGTCATCCTCGCCGCCGCCGCCTGCGAGCTGCACCCGAAGGCGGTGCTGAAGGGGATCGAGACCCGCGCCGTCAAAGACCGGCTGCGCGAGGCGACCGAGGAGGCGATCGACCGCGGCGTCACCGGCATCCCCACCATCGCCGTCGGCGAACGGCTCTTCTGGGGCGACGACCGGCTCGAGGAAGCGGCACAGGCGGCGGCCGCAAACTAGTCTGAACAGATCGACGAGCGCGAGGCCCTCTGAACATGGCAGCCACCTCCAGAGCCAGGACTAAGTCCAAGCCGAAGGCCTCGACCGGCGGCGGCTCCGGGGGCAAGGGCGGCGGCCTGCCGGATGCCAAGACCTCACGCGAGCTGCTGGCGACGATGGCGCTGATCCGGCGCTTCGAGGAAGAGGCCGGGCGCCAGTACCAGAAGGCCAAGGCCGGCGGCTTCCTTCACCTCGCGATCGGTGAGGAGGCGACGATCGTCGGCACGACCTCGGTGATGCGCGAGGACGACTACCTGATCGGCACCTACCGCACCCACGGCCACGCGATAGCCCGCGGAACCGACCCCAAGAACGTGATGGCGGAGCTGTTCGGCCGCGTCGACGGCACCTCGCGCGGCCGCGGCGGCTCGATGCACATCTTCGATGCCAAGCGGCGCTTCATGGGCGGCTACGGAATCGTCGGTGGCAACCTGCCGCTGGCGGCGGGCTTCGGCCTCGCCTCCGACTACCTCGGCGAGGACGCCGTCACGGTCTGCATGTTCGGCGATGGCGCCTCCAACACGGGCAACTTCGGCGAGACGATGAACCTGGCGGCGCTGTGGAAGCTGCCGGTGGTCTTCGTCGTCGAGAACAACCTCTACGGGATGGGCACCTCGATCGAGCGCCACTCCGCCGTTACCGACCTCTCGCGCAAGGCCGAGGGCCACGGCATCCCCGGCGAGCGGGCCGACGGCATGGACGTGATCGCCGTCCGCGACGCGGTCACCGACCACATCCGCCAGGCGCGGGAGGACCGCCGGCCGACGCTGCTGGAAGTCGTCACCTACCGCTTCCGCGGCCACTCCGCCGCCGACCCCGAGGTCTATCGCGAGAAGAAGGAGGTCGAGGAGTGGCGCAAGAAGGACCCGATCGAGGCCTTCGCCCAGCGGCTGATCGAGGCCGGAGCGATCGAGGAATCTGACCTCGAGGCGATCCGCGAGGAGGCCGAAAAGACGGTGCTGGCGGCGGTCGAGTTCGCCGACGCCTCGCCCGAGCCGCCGCTGGAGACCCTCTACGAGAACCTCTACGTGCTCGACGACACGGCGGCGTGGTACGCGGTCGACGAGCGCAGCCCCGAGCCCCATCCCGGGGAGCGCGAGCACGAGGCCGGCGCCGAGGCGCAGAAGCTCGCCGAGGCCGGCGCCGCCTACGCCGGCCAAACCCCGGCGCCGAAGCGTTCCGCCGAAGAGCAGGCCTCCGCGCCCGAGCAGGCGGGCTAGGCGAGGTGGCGCGATGGCTGTGATGCGGATGCGCGAGGCCCTGCGGGACGCGATGGCCGAGGAGATGGAGCGCGACGAGACCGTCTACGTGATGGGCGAGGACGTCGGCGTCTTCCAGGGGGCCTTCAAGGTGACCGAGGGCCTGATGGACCGCTTCGGCGAGAAGCGCGTGCGCGACACGCCGATCTCCGAGAACACGATCGTCGGCGTCGGCGTCGGCTCGGCGATGACCGGGCTGCGGCCGATCGTCGAGATCATGACCGTCAACTTCTCGCTGCTGGCGCTGGACCAGATCGTCAACCACGCCGCGGCGATCCCCTACATGTTCAACGGCCAGGTGCGGGTGCCGCTGGTCATCCGGATGCCGGGCGGTGGCGGCCACCAGCTCGGCCCCACCCACTCGCACAGCTTCGAGGCGCTTTTCCTGCAGGTGCCGGGGCTGCTGGTCGCCTGTCCCTCGACCCCCGCCGACGGCAAGGGGCTGTTGAAGACGGCGATTCGCAACGACAACCCGGTGATCTTCCTCGAGCACGAGTCGCTCTACGGCGCTCGCGGCGAGGTGCCCGACGACGACGATCACACCGTGCCGTTCGGCCGGGCGGCGATCCGTCGCGAGGGAACCGACCTCACCGTGATCGCGGTCCTGCGGATGGCGCAGATCGCCGAACAGGCGGCGAAGACGCTCGCCAACGAGCACGGCGTCGAGGCGGAGGTCATCGACCCGCGGACGCTGCGGCCGCTGGACCTCGAGACGATCCTCGAATCGGTCCGCAAGACGAACCGCGTCGTTGTCGTCGAGGAGGGCTGGCCTCACGGCGGCGTCGGGGCAAACCTCGCCGCGCTGATCCAGGAGCAGGCCTTCGACTATCTCGACGCGCCGATCCAGCGGGTCACCGGCGCCGACGTCCCGATGCCCTACTCGAAGCGGATGGAGCAGGCGGCGATCCCCCACCAGGAGCACGTCGTCAGCGCCGCGCTGGCGACCCTGGAGGGCTCGCTATGAGACCGGCCGCCAGCGGCAGCGAGGTCGTCGATGGCTGACGTCGTCATGCCGCGGCTCTCCGACTCGATGGAGGAGGGAACGATCCTGCGCTGGCTCAAGCAGGCGGGCGACCAGCTCGCCGTCGGCGACGAGCTCGTCGAGATCGAGACCGACAAGGCCAACATGGTCTACGAGGCCGACACGGCGGGGACGCTGACCGAGATCCTCGCCCAGGAGGGAGAGACGCTGCCGATCGGCGAGCCGATCGCCCGGATCGGGGATGGGGATGGCGGCGGGGACGATGGCGGCGGTTCCAATGGCGCCGCTGCCAAAGCGGCGCCGACGAAGGAAGCGAAGGAGGAGCCCCCCGCCGCCGAGCCGGCCGAGCCCGAGCCCGCCGCCGAGCCGGCTTCCCGCCCCGCTGAGCCTTCGAGCGCGCCGACGGCGACTGCAGCCGCCCCCGCGCGGCCCGAGTCGCCGAGCGACGGCGACGGCCGCGTCAAGGCATCTCCGATCGCCCGCCGGATAGCTCGCGACCAAGGCGTCGATCTCGGCTCGCTCCACGGCTCGGGCCCGGGCGGGCGGATCGTCAAGGCCGACGTCGAGGCGGCTCAGGGCTCCGCCCAGCCCCAGGCGCCTGCGAGCGCCGCGTCGGCCCCGGCAGGCACACCCGACCTGGCAACGGCGAAGGGCTCGGTCACCGTCCAGGAGCTGACGAAGCTGCAGCAGACCGTCGCCCGGCGAATGGCGGAGTCGAAGGCGACGGCGCCGCACTTCTACCTCAGCGCCGACATCGACATGACCCGAGCGGTCGAAGCGCGGTCGCGGATCAAGGCGGCGGCGGCCGAGGACGAGGTCGTCCCCTCCTTCAACGACATGGTCGTCAAGGCCTGCGCGATCGCTCTGCGTGAGCACCCGCGCGCCAACGGCGCCTATCGCGACGGCCGGCTCGAGCTCTACTCACGCATCAACGTCGGCGTGGCGGTCGCCGCGCAGGACGCGCTCGTCGTGCCGACGGTCTTCGACGCCGACCTCAAGGGCCTGCGACAGATCGCCGGCGAGGTCCGCGCCGTCGCCGGCAGGGTGCGCGAGGGAACGGTGACGCCGCCCGAGCTCTCGGGCGGGACGTTCACGGTCTCCAACCTCGGCATGTACGGGATCGACAGCTTCTCCGCCGTCATCAACCCGCCCCAGGCGGCGATCCTCGCCGTCGGCGCGATCGTCGAGCGGCCCGTCGTCCGCGACGGCGAGATCGCGACCGCCCAGCTGATGTCGGTGACGCTGGCCTGCGATCACCGCATCCTCTACGGCGCCGACGGCGCCGAGTTCCTGGCACGGATCCGGCATCTGCTCGAAGAGCCGCTGGCGTTGGCGCTATGACGGCAGCGGCGTCCAATCCCAGCGTGGCCGAGTCGCTGCCCCACGTCGACGAGCACTCGATCGAGGTCGAGGCTGCGCCCGACGTGGTCTGGCCGGCGATGCTCAGCGTCGCCGGCGGCGCCTTCCGCGGCCGCGGCAAGGGCCTGTTCGCAGCCGCCGTCGGCGCGTCGGAGCGTGCGGCCAGCGGCACCGTCGGCGAGGTCGGCTCGACGATCGTCGGCTTCCGCGTCGCTCGCTCCGAGCCGCCGTCGCTGCTCTCGCTCGAGGGCAGCCACCGCTTCTCCCGCTACGCGCTGATCTTCCGCGTCGACGACCTCGGCCAGGGCCGCTCACGCCTACGCGCCGAGACCCGCGCCGTCTTCCCCGGGCCGCACGGCAAGGTCTACCGCGGGCTGGTCATCGGCAGCCGCATCCACGTCTTGGTGACGCGGCGGATGCTGGCTGCGATCAAGCAGCGCGCAGGCTAAGCGCCGCTGCTCTCACCACTGCCTGCCAGACTGAATGCATGAGCAGCGAGCTCCTCGTCGCACGCTACGGCGTCGTTCCTTACGGCGAAGCGCGCGAGCTTCAGCTGCGCGTCGCGCAGGCGCGGCAGGCCGAGCAGATCGCCGACGTCCTCCTTCTCCTCCAGCACCCACCCACCTACACGCGCGGCCGTCGCTCGACCGCCGCGGAGCTGCCGATGGGCGAGGACTGGTACCGAATGCAGGGGATCGAGGTCACCGAGACCGATCGCGGCGGGCGGGTGACCTACCACGGCCCCGGCCAGCTGGTGGGCTATCCGATCGTCAGCCTGCGCCCCTACGGCGACGATGTCCACGACTACGTGCGACGAATGGAGAGGGTGGCGATCGAGTCGCTCGCCGTCCATGGCGTCGAAGCGAGAACCATCGAGGGCCTGACCGGCGTCTGGACCGCGGGCGAGCGGCCCGGTGCCGGCGGCGCGCCCGGCGAGGCGCGCAAGATCGGCTCGATCGGCGTCCACGTCAGCCGCGGCGTCACGACCCACGGCTTCGCGATCAACGTCAACAACGACCTGCAGCCCTTCGAATGGATCGTCCCCTGCGGGATCGAGGGCTGCCGGGTGACCTCGCTCTCGCGCGAGCTCGGCGCCGAGCAGGATCTCGACGGCTTCGCGACGACGGTTCGCGACCGGTTTGCGGCGATCTACGAGCGCAGCGCCGTCGAGATCGAAGTCGCCGGGCTCGAGGATCGACTGGCAGCTGCCGAGCTGACGACGACCGCCGCCGAGGCCGCCCCGGTAGGTTCAGCCCAGTGACCGAAACCGAGCGCCTCCACGTCACCCGCTCGCGGGCGCGCCCCGGCGGCCGCAGCGGCGCCGCATCCGCCGAGGTCCGCCCCTTCCGCGAGCGCAAGCCGCCGTGGCTGAAGGTGCCCGCCCCCGGCGGACCGGTCTACCGCGAGATCAAGGAGCTGATGCGCGAGGCGAATCTGCACACGGTCTGCGAGGAGGCCAACTGTCCCAACGTCGGCGAGTGCTGGGAGCGCGGCACGGCGACCTTCATGATCCTCGGCGACGTCTGCACCCGCCGCTGCGGCTTCTGCAACGTCAAGACGGGCGTGCCGAGCTGGAGCGACCCCCTGGAGCCGCTGCGCGTCGCCAACTCGGTCAAGCGCATGGGCCTCCGCCACGCGGTCATCACCTCGGTCGACCGCGACGACCTGCCCGACTACGGCGCCGGGGCCTTCGTCGGCGTGATCCGCTCGATCCGCCGCCTGGCGCCCGAGTGCAGGGTCGAGGTGCTGACCCCGGACTTTCGCGGCCAGGAGATGCCGCTGGCCAAGGTGATCGCCGAGCGGCCCGACGTCTTCAACCACAACGTCGAGACGGTGCCGCGGCTGTACTCGCTCGCCCGCCGCGGATCGCGCTTCGAGCGCTCCTGCCGCGTTCTCTCGACGGCGAAGCAGATGGGCGGTGACGACGTACTGACGAAGTCCGGGCTGATGGTTGGCCTCGGCGAGGAGTTCGACGAGATGGTCGAGGCCTTCGGCCTGCTGCGCGAACACGACGTTCAGATCCTCACCGTCGGCCAGTACCTGCGGCCGACCGAGAACCACCTGCCGGTCGTTCGCTACTGGCACCCGGATGAGTTCGCGGCGCTCGAGCAGGCCGCCTATGAGCTTGGCTTCGAGTCTGTCGCCGCGGGGCCCCTCGTTCGCAGCTCCTACCACGCCGACGAGCAGCTGCCCGACCGCCGCGCCACCGCAGCGATCTAGCCTGCGCCGCTGCTCTGCGGCGCGAGCGGTGAATGGCGCCAGCGCCGGGGTAGGGTTTGCGCGCCCGTGATTCCGCTGAGGGACAACATCCGCACCACGCGCTTCCCGGTCGTGACGGTGCTGCTGATCCTCGCCAACATCATCGTCTTCGGCTGGCAGCTCGGTCACCCGGGGGACAAGGCGTCGAATGCACAGCTCGAGCGGCTCGGCGTCTCGCAGAGCGACGAGAACGCCCTCGACTACGGCGCGATCCCCTATCGCCTGACCCACCCCGGCAAGGAGTGCTCGGTCGGCACACCCTCTGCCGATGCCGGGCCCTCGACGTCCGAGGTCGTCTGTCAGGGCAGCGACAAGGAGAGCGAGGCGAGGCAGCGCGGCGAGCTGGTGCCGATCCACCAGGCGCCCTGGTGGGTCACCGTGTTCAGCTCGATGTTCATGCACGGCGGACTGCTGCACATCGGCTTCAACATGCTCTTCCTCTGGATCTTCGGCAACAACGTCGAGGACGCGATGGGCCGGCTCAAGTTCCTGGTCTTCTATCTGCTCGCCGGGATCGCGGCGCTCTACGCGCAGGCGGCGATCGACCCGAGCGCGACGACACCCACGATCGGCGCCAGCGGTGCGATCGCGGGAGTTCTGGGCGGCTACGCGATGCTCTATCCGAAAGCGCGCGTCCTCACCCTCGTGTTCATCATCTTCTTCATCACGCTGATCGAGATCCCGGCACTGGTGATGCTCGGCATCTGGTTCGTCCTCCAGTTCCTGCCGGCGATCGGCCAGCTGGCGACGCCAGAGATAGGCAGCCAGGGCGGAGTCGCCTACTTCGCCCATGTCGGCGGCTTCGTCTTCGGCCTCGCACTGGTCAAGCTGTTCGCCTCGCGCCACCGGCAGACGCCGTATCAGGTCGCCTAGTGGGGGCCACTGGTGAGTGACCCCGGGGGCCCGGGGGTGCGCCGCGCGGCGCTGATCGCGGGACTCGTCTTCTGCATCGTCTTCGGGCTGATGACGCTGACGGTGATGGCCAGCTCGGGCGTCGACGTGCTGACGGTCGCCTCGCTGGTCATCGTGGCGATGATCGGCGCCGGGCTCTACGGCGCCGCCCAGGCCCCGCCAGAGGAGTGAGGCGCGCTGCGGTCAGGGCCGCGCTCGCCGCGCTTGCCATGGCGCTGGTGGCGCTGGGGATCAGCGCGCTCGCCGGCGCCGGCGGCGGCGACACGGAGAAAGCGAGCGCACCGCGCCTCACAGGGGCCGGCGCGACGCCGATGCAGATTGCCAACGGGCCGCTGCCGGCCCAGAGCCCCAACCGCGTGGCGATCCACTTCCACCGCCCGCCTCGAGCCGGCCTGCTCTTCGACCTGCGGACCGGACAGCCGCTCTGGCAGCACGACGCCGGCCGCCGGCTGCCGATCGCGAGCCTGACGAAGATGAGGACCGGGCTGATCGTCACCAAGCGGCATCGCCCGGGCGAGCGCGTTCGCATCACCAGGGCGGCACTCGCCTATCAGGGCTCCGGAATCGGGCTGTTGCCGAGAGGCAGGAAGGTGACTGTGGGCGCTCTTCTCGACGGGCTGATGCTCGTCTCCGGCAACGACGCCGCGATCGCGCTCGCCCAGCACGACGCCGGCTCCGTGCCGGCCTTCATCCGGCGGATGAACCAGTGGGCCCGTTCGATGGGACTTGGCTGCACCCACTTCTCGACCCCGAACGGCTTCCTTGATGCCGGCAACCATTCCTGCGCGACGGACCTCGCCAGCCTGGCGCGAGCCGACCTCGCCAACCCGACGCTGCGGCGGCTGGCGCGGACGCGCCACGTCCGGGTGCGCTTCCCGATCGCCGGTGGCCACCTCGAGCTCAACAACAACAACCCGCTGCTCGGGGAGCCGGGGGTCACCGGCCTGAAGACCGGGCTCACCGACCGCGCCGGGCGCTGCTACGTGATCACCGCCGAGCGCGGGCGCCGCGGCCTCGGCGTCGTCCTTCTCAACTCGACCAACCCGATCGCCCAGATCCACCGTCTGCTGCGCGCCGGCTGGCGTGCGCGCGCCCAGTCAGCTGCCGCTCTGCCCGCCGCCGATCGCCGCGCTGGAGCCCGCTCCCGGCCTTCCGGCTAGGGGTTGATCGGTCCCGGCGGTTCGCCGAAGGTCTGCCGCGACGCATTGGCCCACCCGCAGATGATGTGGTCCGTGCCGCCGGGCGGGAAGACCTTCTCGGTGTGGGTGCGGGCGAAGTAGCGCTCGCCGTCGGCATCGTGGCGGACGCGCCAGTTGCCGTGGATGTCGGTTCGGGTCCTGGCGACGATCGTCTTCGCGTGTGTCTCGCGGTCGACCATCACCAGCTCCACCGCCCGGTGCTGCTCGCAGAGCTGGCGCGGCGACCGGACGAAGCCGTAGAAGCCGTATTCGGCGGGAGGCTGCTGCGCGGCGTCGGCGTCGATGTAGTGGTCGATGACCAGGGTCGAGGGGTAATGGGCATCGTTCTTGTGCGGCTTGGCCGCCGCCATCGCCGTGGCAAGCGCGACCGCCGCGACGAGCGCTGCGCCGATACCCAGACCGCGTGAAGCTCGTGAGCTCATATGGCTGACACCTTTCGGCAATCGTCGGGGCGATCCTGCGTGCGGTCGCCAACTCTAATGGAGCCAGCCGGGCTCGAACCGGCGACCTCCGCCTTGCAAAGGCGGCGCTCTTCCAGCTGAGCTATGGCCCCGTTGGGCTCATTCTATTGCGAGCCCGCCGACGGCCCCACCCTGTGTGAGAGACTGCGAGCTGACCACTGGAGGGCACGAGGATGGGACCGGAAACCGAAGCACCCGAGCAGTCGGTCGGCGAGCTCGACGGCGCCGATCACTCGCCGCAGGCGGTGCAGGACGCGAAGGAGGCCGCTGAGGGCTCCGGCCAGCCCAAGCCGGGGCAGCGTGCCGAGATGTCGAACCTCGACATCGTCCGCCACTACTTCGACATCGCCGTCGAGCGGCTGGGCCTGCCCGACGACCTGCGGACGGTCTTCTGGACCCCCTACCGCGAGGTCACCGTCCAGATCCCGGTCAAGCTCAGCGACGGCAAGGTCCACGTCTTCTCCGGCTACCGGATCCAGCACAACGGCGCCCGCGGCCCGTACAAGGGCGGCATCCGCTTCCACCCCGAGGTCGACATCGACGAGGTCCGCGCTCTCGCCTCGCTGATGACCTGGAAGACGGCTATCGCCGGCGTGCCCTTCGGCGGCGCCAAGGGCGGCGTCAACTGCCCGGCGACCGAGCTCAGCCTCGACGAGCTGCAGAAGATCTCGCGCTCCTTCATGAGCAAGATCGAGAAGGTCCTCGGCCCGACCCGCGACATCCCGGCGCCGGACGTCAACACCAACGCCCAGACGATGGCCTGGATGATGGACGAGTACGGCAAGCTGCACGGCCACACGCCGGCGATCTGCACCGGCAAGCCGATCGAGCTCGAAGGATCGCTCGGCCGCGAGGCGGCGACCGGCCGCGGCTGCGTCTACATGTTTCGCGAGGCCGCGCCGCAGCTCGGCATCACTCCCGCCGACACCACGTTCGTCGTCCAGGGCTACGGCAACGTCGGCTCCTGGGCGGCGCGGATCATGCAGCAGCTCGGCTGTCGCATGATCGGCGTCTCCGATGCCAACGGCGCCGTCCGCTCGGACGCCGGCATCGACGCCGACAAGCTCGAGGAGTTCATCAAGCAGGGCGGCAAGCTGACCGAGTTCGAGAGCGTCGAGGAGATCGACCCCGACGACCTGCTGGCGATCGAGTGCGACGTCTTCATCCCGGCGGCGCTCGGCGGCATGATCCACGAGGGCAACGCCGACCGGATGCGCTGCCGCGTCATCGTCGAGGGCGCCAACAGCCCGACGACACCCGCGGCCGACGAGATCCTCGAGGGCAAGGGCGTCTACATCATTCCCGACGTCATGGCCAACGCCGGCGGCGTCGTCGGCTCCTACTTCGAGTGGGTCCAGAACCTCCAGCACTTCCGCTGGGAGGAGCGCGACTACAACGACAAGCTCGGCAACACGATGCGCCGGGCCTACCGCGAGGTCTCGGGCCGCGCCAAGGAGGAGAAGCTCTCGCTCCGTCACGCCGCCTACCTCGTCGGCATCGAGCGCGTCGTCGAGGCAGCGCGCATCCGCGGCTACATCTAAGCCGCGGAGGTCCCGCTAGTCGTCGAAGTCGAAGTCCTTCGGCGGTCGCTGCTCGAACCAGAGGTCCTCGTTCTCGGGCGTCTCCTGGAGGAACTCGGGCGTCTCCTCGAGAACGTCGCCATCGACGTCGTAGAGAACGGCCTCCTGCTCGCCTGACTCGCCCTGCTGCGGCTCGGCGGGACCGCCGAACGGCGGCGCGGCCTCATCTGGCATCGGCGGCGGTGGCTGGAGCTCGTCGTCGAGCTGCGACTCCTCCAGCGCGGGCTCCTCCAGCGCCGGCTCGGACTCGTCGAGCGGTGGCAGCTCGCCCTCGTCGCCGGCCTCCGCCTCAGCCGTCTCTTCATAAGTCGCCTCCTGCGGCGCATCCTCGCTGTCGGATGGCTGCGGGCCGGGCTCGGCGTCCTGCTGCTCGTCGCCGAGGTCGACCTCGAGCTCGTCGGCGAGCTCGGCGCCGTCGTCGAAGTCGTAGAAGTCGGCGAGCGGGCTCTCACCCTCGGTGATCACCGAAAGCGACTCGCCGATTCGATCGGGGGCGTCCGGAAGAACCTGGGTCGCCTGGTCCTGCTCGTCGTCGACGGGCTCGACGCCGGGGTCGGCGGGCGGCTCCATCCCCGCCTGGGGGCGCTCCTCTGTGCCGGGGGGCGGCGGCGTCGGCGGTTCCGGCGGCTCGTAGTCGTCGAGCTTGCCGGCGGCGCTGGGAGCGGTGGACTCGAAGACCGGCGGCGTCTCGGCCGACTCTTGCTCGGCTGATCCTTGCTCCGCTGACTCTTGCTCGGCTGATTCCGGCTCGGCCGGCTCGTCGAGATCGGGAAGGGCGTGCTCCTGGGTCTCGCCCAGGGCGGGCGCGGGCGCGGCAACGCCCGGCAGCGCCTCGGCTGAGGCCTCGAGGCTCCCCGGAGCGTCGGAGCCGGTCGCGGCGTCCTCGCTCGCGGTCGCCTCGGCTGGCTCCTCCGGGGCGGCAGCGGGCATCTCGCCGGCTCTCAACGGCGAGCCGAACGCCTCGTTTTCGAGGTTTCTTACCTCCACCTCTCGGGCGCCGTGCTTGCGTTTGAGCTCGAGATGCTCGCGAATGGCCTCGTCGAGAATGCCCATGGTCAATCCGATAAAGGGTAAGCAGTCAGGCGCCGCGGTATGCGTCGCACGAGGTCCTATCTTCGCCGCTCGCGCCGCTGTCCCTACGTCCGCGGCGGGTCGCGGGGCGAACTCTTGCGGCGCTCACCGAGTGCTCAACCCCTGTGCTCTCGCCGGCCTAGGCCGCACTGCGGGTCTGGTTCTTGCCCGAGCGCTTGGCCTCGTAGAGCGCCTTGTCGGCGTCGGCGATCAGCCTGGTCACGTCGGCCGCTGTCTCAGGGGTGCCGGCGACGCCGATGCTGGCCCTGACGTTGACGACACCGTGGTCGCCGGGGAGCGTGATCGGGGTGCGCTCGAGCCTCATGCGCACGCGCTCGGCCAGCTCCACGGCGCCCTCGATCGTCGTCTCCGGCAACACGATCGCGAACTCCTCGCCGCCGTAGCGCGACGGCTCGTCGATCTCGCGCGACTCGCTGCGCAGCATCTCGGCCACCTCCCTGAGCACCTGGTCGCCCTGGAGATGGCCGTAGGTGTCGTTGACGTCCTTGAAGTCGTCGATGTCGGCCATGACCAGCGAGAGCGGACGATCGAAGCGGCGTGCGCGCTCGACCTCCTTGGCGATCAGCTCGCGGAAGCGACGCTGGTTCGAGAGCCCCGTGAGCTCGTCGGTGAGCGCCTCCTGCTCGACGACGCCGTGCAGCTGCTGGAGGTCGCGCAGCAGCGGCAGGATCAGCATCAGCGCCAGCAGGAAGAAGGCGACGAGGACGGCGGCGAGCAGCGGCTGGCTCGATATCAGCCCGCCGGTGCTGATCGGCTCGAACAGCGTCAACCGCTGGGATGGAGTCAGCGTCACGGTGCGAGCGCGCTGCTCACCCTGAGGTAGATCGACGGTGCTCGAAGATGACGCGCCCTCGCCGCCGACGTCCGGCGGCGCCTCCTGCGCTGCGGCCGTCGCCGCAAGGCGAGTGGAGCCGCTGCTGAGCATCGCCGCCGCCCCGGTGAGCCTTCGCACCTCGTTGAGGAACATCGTCGCATCGGTGGCGGAAACGGTCAGCGAGCCAAGGGAAGAGGTCGCGTCTTGCAGCGTCAAGATCGCCGGGGCCACGAACACCCCGTTTTCAAAAGAGACCTCCGCCGAGCCTCCGGAGAACGTGAGCCTCAGCTCCTTGAGCCCACGCGCGGTGGCGATCCGATCGACCTGCGCCTTCACCTCGGCCGCTCGGCCGCCGCGCAGTGCGGCGGTCAGGCGGCGGTCGCGGGCGATCGCCTCGGCCTCGAGCCGATTGGCCGCCTGCTTGTCGCGATAGATGACGAGGGCGGTGCGCAGATCGCCGGCAAGGCGCGCGTCGGCCTTGCCCGTTCGCGACTCTCCCGAGAGCTGGATGACGAGGATCGTCACGGCGGCCATCGGCACGATCACGATCAACGTGAAGAAAAGGGACAGCCGGCTGCGATAGCTCACGTGCGGAGAGCGTATCCTTGACCCAGGGCGGCGGCCGATATGTCGCCGCAAGATGCAAAGTTCGGGGCTATAGCTCAGCTGGAAGAGCGCCTGGATCGCACCCAGGAGGTCGCCGGTTCGAGCCCGGCTAGCTCCATTGATTGGCCGAGCAGCGATGATCTACCGCGGGCCGGAGGCGGACGTCGAGATTCCGGCCAGCGACGTCACCTCGTTCGTGCTCGAGCACGCCGCTGAGCGCGCTGACAAGGCGGCGCTCGTCGATGGGGCCTCGGGGCGGCAGCTGAGCTACGGCGAGCTCGTCGAGGCGATCCGCAGCCTTGCCGCGGGCCTCGCGGCACGGGGCTTTGGGGACGGCGCCGTGCTCGGCGTCTTCATGCCGAACCTGCCCGAGTACGCGGTCGCCTTTCACGGCGCGGCGTCGGCCGGGGGCAAGTGCACGACGATGAACCCGCTCTACACGGCGAACGAGGTCGCCCACCAGCTCGAGGACTCGGGGGCGCGGATGCTGCTGACGGTGCCGGCGTTCCTCGACACCGCCCGCGAGGCGGCCGAGCGGGCGGGGATCGACGAGGTCTTCGTCGTCGGCGAGGCTGACGGAGCGACGCCGTTCAGCGAGCTGCTCGGCGACCCCGCCGGGGCGCCAGAGCCGGCGATCGACGCCGCCGAGGACATCGCCGCGCTGCCCTATTCGAGCGGCACGACGGGACTGCCGAAGGGCGTGATGCTGACCCACCGCAACCTCGTCGCCAACCTCTGCCAGCTGCAGGCGAGCTTCCGGATCGACGCCGAGGACACGCTGATCGGCGTCCTGCCCTTCTTCCATATCTACGGGATGATCGTGATCATGAATCAGGGCCTGCGGGCCGGGGCGACGATCGTGACGATGCCCCGCTTCGAGCTCGACGGCTTCCTCGCGGCGCTCGAGCAGCACCGGGTCACTCGCGCCTACGTCGTGCCGCCGATCGCCCTGGCGCTGGCGAAGCACCCCGCCGTCGACAACTGCGACGCCAGCGCGCTGCGGGTCGTGATGTCGGGTGCGGCGCCGCTTGGGGCGGAGCTCTCCGAGCGGGTGGCCGAGCGGCTTGGCTGCCGCGTGGTGCAGGGCTACGGCCTGACCGAGACGAGCCCCGTCACCCACGTCATCCGGCCCGAAGGCGAGAACCGGCCCGGCTCGATCGGCCAGCCGCTGCCGAGCACCGAGTGCCGCCTGGTCGACCCCGAGTCCGGCGCCGATGCCGCCGAAGGCGAGCGCGGTGAGGTCTGGATCAGGGGCCCGCAGGTGATGAAGGGCTACCTCAACAACCCCGAGGCGACGGCGCATACGGTCGACGATGAGGGCTGGCTCCACAGCGGCGACATCGGCGTCGTCGACGGCGACGGCTTCTTCGCGATCGTCGACCGGCTCAAGGAGCTGATCAAGTACAAGGGCTTCCAGGTCGCCCCGGCCGAGCTGGAAGCGCTGATCGCAACCTATCCGAAGGTCGCTGACGTCGCCGTCGTCGGCGTGCCCGACGAGGAGGCCGGCGAGCTGCCGAAGGCCTACGTCGTCGCGGCCGGCGATGACTTCGACGCCGATGAGCTGATGGCCTGGGTCGCCGGCCAGGTCTCGCCGCAGAAGCGGATCAGGCTGGTCGAGGTGACCGACGAGATCCCGAAGTCACCTTCGGGCAAGATCCTCCGCCGGGTGCTCGTCGAGCGCGAGCGCGCGGCGCAGAGCCGCAGCTAGTTCGCGGCGCCGCGCTCCTTCGCCAGCCGCGACCAGAAGCGGACGTATTCGCGCTCGTGGCCGATGCCGGCTTCGAGGGCGAGAACGGCGCCGCGCGCCTCGGGCGGCAGGTCTTCGACCTTGCCGCTGAGGGCCCGCAGCTGCTCGTACTCGCGCAGCTTGTTGCGGTGGAGCTCGAGCTGGACCGGGGCGATCGTCGCCGGGTCGGTGCCGAGGGCGAGCTTGAGCAGGGCGAGGTCGCGCAGCTCGGTGTACTCGGCCGTCGGCGTCGCCAGCCACTCGGCCAGGGCGCGGCGGCCCTCGTCGGTGACCCGGTAGAGCTTGCGCCGCCGGCCCTCGCTCTCACGGCGCTCGGTCAGGTAGCCGGCGTCGGCGAGGCGCTCGGTCTCCCGGTAGAGCTGGGCGTGCTGGAGCGACCAGAGATTGCCGATCCCGTTCGCCGCGAGCTGCTTGAGCGTGTACGGGGTCGCCTCGCCGAGCTCCGAGAGCAGGCCGAGGACGATGTAGGAGGGCGGCGTCAGCCGCAGGCTTGACATTACTCTCGTTTAGATGGTATATGTGTGACCGTCTGTTCCATACCGTCCAAAGGAGCTTAGCCATGACGCCGGATTCGATGCCCGCCGCAGTTGCCGATGACGCCGCGATTGCCGGGGTCCCCACGCAAGCCCCGGCGCGCCGGGCCGACCGCAGCGCCGGCTTTGCCTCGCTCGAGGAGGAGCTGCGAATCGATCGCCTGCCCAGCAGCGGCGAGATCCCAGAGTGGCTCGGCGGGACGCTGGTCCGCGTCACCCCCGCGCTGCTCGACGTCGGCGGCGAGCCGATCCGCCACTGGTTCGACGGCCTGGCGATGCTCAACGCCTTCTCCTTCGCCGGCGGCGAGGTGTCCTACGGCAGCCGCTTCCTCCAGACCGACGCCTATCGCAAGGCCCGCGCCGGCAAGCTCGACCTGATCGGCTTCGCCAACGACCCCTGCCGCTCGCTGTTCAAGCGCGTCGCGGCGATGTTCGACCCCAATCCCAACGACAACGCCAACGTCAACCTGACCCGGCTCGGTGATCGCTACGTCGCGATGACCGAGGTGCCGATGCCGGTCGAGTTCGACCCCGAGACGCTCGAGACGGTCGGCCTCGTCGGCTTCGACGACCGCCTCGGCGCCCACACCTCGACCGCGCATCCCCATCACGACCGTGAGCGCAACGAGCTCGTCAGCTACGTGACTCACTACTCGCGGCGCAGCAGCTATCGCGTCTACGGGCTGCCGGCCGGCGCCTCGCAGCGGCGCCGGATCGCCAAGATCCCCGTCAGCGAGCCGGCCTACATGCACAGCTTCGGCATGACCGAGCGCTACGTCGTCCTCGTCGAGTTCCCGCTCGTCGTCAACCCGACGCGGATGCTCGTCAGCGGCAAGCCGTTCATCCACAACTTCCGCTGGAAGCCCGAGCGCGGAGCGCGCTTCCGGGTCGTCGACCGCCACTCGGGCGAGCTGGCCGGCACGTTCGAGAGCGAGGCCTTCTTCGCCTACCACCACGTCAACGCCTTCGAGCTCGACGGCGAGGTGGTGGTCGACATCGTCGCCTACGAGGATCCGGCGTCGATCGAGTTGCTCGAGGTCGAGACGCTGCGGCGGCCCCAGCAGCTGCTCAGCAACGGCTACCTGACCCGCTACCGCGTGCCGCTGGCGCGCGGCGGCGAGGTGAAGGGCGAGCGCCTGAGCGACATCTCGATGGAGCTGCCGCGGATCGACTACCGCCGCCGCAATACGCGAGAGTACGGCTACGCCTACGCGACAGGAGCGCGGAGCGAGAGCAGCGACTGGTTCGACCAGCTGGTCAAGGTCGATATCAGCGGCGGCGAGACGGCGAGATGGCACGAGGACGCCACCTATCCGGGCGAGCCCGTGTTCGTGCCGAGCCCAGGCGGCACCGCGGAGGATGACGGGGTCATCCTCTCGGCCGTCCTCGACGCGGAGTCGCGCCGCTCCTTCCTGCTGGTCCTCGACGCCGCGAGCTTCGAGGAGCTGGGCCGAGCCGAGGTGCCCCACGCGATCCCATTCGGATTCCACGGCCAGTACTTCGGCACCGGCCTAGAACGCGCAGGTCAAGACACGATTCGGTGACAATCTCCACAGAGATGTAGCGCGTTTCGCGCTACAGTCCTGTCATGGTCCCAGCACCGCCTCCTTTGTCGCTGCGCCTCGGCCAAGACGGCCTGGTTGACCTCGACGAAGTGGCCCGTCGCCGCGGAGTGAGCCGAGCCGAGGCGGCCCGGCAAGCCATCGCAGAAACCGCGGAACGAGAGCGAAGGCGCGCGGGCCTCGCGGCGGAAGCAAGGGCTCTGATGAAGGACAAGGCGTACGTGGAAGAGGCGCGCGATATCGCAGAGCTCATGGAGCATCTCCGTGGTACGTGGTGACGTTCATGCGATCAAGCTGCCTCCACGCCGTGGTCGTGCACAGCACGGACGTCGCTACGCCGTGATCGTTCAAGCCGACGACCTGCTGGCGCTCTCAACCGTGGCGATCTGCCCGACATCGAAGTCGACGCCGGCGGCGAGTTTTCATCCTGAGGTTGCTCTTGACGGGGAGTCAACGCGGGTCATGTGCGAGATGGTCGGCGCCGTAGACGCTCGCAGCCTTGGCGACCGGGTTGGGCATTTGACGATCGATGAGATACGCAACATCGACGATGCCCTCGCTTTGGTTCTCGACCTTCGATAGCGCACCGGATCGCCCGGTTATCGTCCACGGGAACAGACTTATGAGCTTGTCGCTGAGATCTAGCATCTGAGCGGCTGCGCTCAGGTGGCGGGTGCCGGGCTCAGCTCGACGTAGACCTCGGGGACGCCGATGCGATCGTAGGTGTGCTCGAGGACCCGCACCTCGGGGCGCCAGTTGGCGGCGACGATCGCGTTGGCGCGTTCGTTCTCGGCCTCGGGAAGTACGCGCGCGGTGGCCTCGACCATCGGCCCCTTTGGCTTGCCGCGCATGTTGCAGGCGCAGACGCGGACGTGAGGGTTGTTGCGCAGGCGCTTGATCTTGGCGACGTGTGGCTCGGAGCGGAAGTAGATCTTGCCGTCGTCGGAGAGGCCCAGGTTGACCGGCGTCGGCACCGGCTCGCCGGAGCGCTTGAAGGTGACGACGAGGCACTGGCGCGCCCCGCGCAGCGAGGCGAAGTCGCTCTCGGTGCCCTCCTGGGCGGCCGCCTCGAAGGCGCGGCGGTGCCGGGCTCGATCGAAGACCTTGTACTGCAAGGCCATGATCCGGCTGGGCAGTGGCAGCTTGGCGGCCATGGCGCAAAAGCTACCCTCATTGGATGCGTATCGACGAGCTTCTCGCCAGCGGCCAGCCCTCGTTCTCGGTCGAGTTCTTTCCGCCGAAGAACGAGGAGGGGCGCGTTCGGCTGTTCGAGACGGCGAAGGCGCTGGCGGCGCTGGAGCCGGCGTTCTACTCGGTCACCTACGGGGCCGGCGGGGCAACGCGTGGCGGCACCGTCGAGATCAGTGCCGAGCTGAGGCGGGAGACCGGCGTCGAGACGATGGCCCATCTCAACTGCGTCGGTGAGACGGTCGACGGGCTGCGCGCCGTCCTCGACGACATCCGCGACGCAGGGATCGAGAACGTCCTCGCGCTGCGCGGCGACCCTCCCCGCGGCGAGACTGATTTCGTCCAGCCCCCCGGCGGCCTCTCGAGCGCGACCGAGCTGGCGGCGCTGATCTCGCGCGAGTACGACTTCAGGATCGGCGGCGCCTGCTTCCCGGAGGTCCACCCCGAGGCGCCGGATCTCGAGACCGACATCGCCTACCTGAAGACCAAGGTCGAGGCCGGTGCCAGCTTCCTGATCTCGCAGCTCTTCTTCGACAACCGCGCCTACTTCGACTTCGTCGAGGCCGCCCGCGCCGCCGGCATCGATGTGCCGATCGTCGCCGGGATCATGCCGATCGCCAGCTACGCCCAGATCACCCGCTTCTGCCAGCTCTGCGAGGCGCGGATCCCCGAGCCGCTGGCGAGCGCGATGGAGGCGCTGGGCGGTGACGAGCAGGCGGAGTTCGAGCTGGGTCTCGCCTATGCGGCGCAGCAGTGCGCCGAGCTGCTGCGCGCCGGCGTGCCCGGAATCCACTTCTACGCGCTGAACAAGGCGCCGGCGGTGCGGGCGATCCTCGGCGCGCTGCGGGCGGCGAAGCCGTGGGCGACAGGGCGGCCCGATGAGGACGGCGCCTCAAAGGTTGGCGCGCTCGGCTCGAGCCGATAGGCGACTGCACAGCAGTGGTGGGGCCGCGGCAGGCCGGCCCATGGAGGTTTCAGCTGAGCTGCTCGGCCAGTCCGATGATGATGCCCTCCGGGCCACGCAGGAAGCAGAGCCGGTAGAGGTCCTCGTACTGGGCGATCTCGCCGACGAGCTCGGCGCCGTGGCTGCGCAGGCGGGCAACGACGTCGTCGATGTCGTCGACAGCGAACATGATTCGGCGTATGCCCAGCGCGTTCGCCGGCGCGCTCTCCGGCTCGGCTCTGACCGCCGGCGGCGTGTGGAACTTCGTCAGCTCAACCCGGCTGTGGCCGTCCGGGGTCCGCATCATCACGATGTCGGAACGGACGTCGTTGAGCCCGACGACGCGGTCTACCCAACCCCCCTCGACCGTCGTCTCACCGTCCAGCTCCATGCCGAGTTCGGCGAAGAACGCTTTGGCAGCCTCGAGGTCCTCGACAACGATGAGAACGTTGTCCATCCGCTGAATCGTCATGTCCCCGGAGCATAGGGTCGGCGCTGAGGATCAGCGACGGCGGCCTGGGTTGCTGCGGACCCAGGCTGGTGAGGGAACTTCGGGTTGGCGCCGTCGCGGCGTTGGCCTGACGGTCATCCAGCCGAATGCGAGAACGAGAGCCATCAGCGTCAGGCCTCCGCCCCACTGCAGATCGCGCGCCCAGGCGGAAGGCTGGTTGTGGTGGGCGAGTGGGGTGAACGAGCTGGTCGGGGCTGCGCTGTCGTGGCGGCTGAACGCGTTGGAGTCGTGGCGAGTCATCGCTGTGCCGGCTTCGTTCGGGGAGTTGGCGAGATCGCCGCCGAGGCCGGCATCCGAGGGGCTGTCGTTCTCCGACCCCGAGCTCTGAACCGCCGCCTTCTTGGCCTCCTGCCGTGGTCGCGCCGGAGTAGGCGGCGCGACGTTGATCACCGGCGGCG
>JAWVFK010000019.1:0-14017 GCA_033856175.1 Solirubrobacterales bacterium
ATCGCCGGCTGGTCGAGAATCCAGCGGGGCTCGGCGCCCGCGATCTTCGCCGCGACGGCGGCCGCCTGACCCGTCTCGCCGAGCGCGGCGATCACCTCGTCGCCGACCTCGTAGCAGCAGGGACCGATCCCGGGGCCGACCACGGCGCTCGTCGCGCCGACCGCCTCGGCGCCGCGAGCGACGATTCCGGCGGCGAGCCCGCGCCAGCCGCAGTGGAGCATCGCCACCCCGCCGGGCCCCGCGAGCGCGACGGGCAGGCAGTCGGCGACGAGGACGATCGCCGCCAGGCCGGGGGCCCTCGCCACCTGCCCGTCGGCCTCGACGGGATCGGGCGCCGGATCGAGGTAACCCGGTCGCGCCGGCCGAGCCTCGTGAACGGCCAGCCGAGCGCCGTGGACCTGGAGCCCGGTCAGCGCCGCCCCGGGGTCGAAGCCCAGCGCGCCGGCGAGCCGGCTGCGGTTCTCGAGCACAGCCGTGCGGCTGTCCTCGGTCATCAGGCCGAGGTTGAGGCTGTCGAAGGGGGCCTCGCTGATCCCGCCGCTCCGTGCCGAGAAGGCGACGCGCGCCTCGCCCAGAGAAGCCTCCAGCCAGCGCACCCCGTCTCTCTCGACCCAGGACATCAAAGGCTGCATCGGAGGCCGCATCAGGAAGCGGCCGCAGCTGCGAGCGCAACGTCGAGCTGTCGCTCACGATCGGCGATCCCATCATCGAGCCTCGCCCTCAGCGCCGCTTCGAGGCCGCGGCCGACGGCGGGGCCCTCGGGCACGCCGGCGGCGATCAGGTCGTCGCCGTCGATCTCGAGGCCGGTGTCGCGCCACTCCTCGACATAGCGGTCGAGCCACTCGGCGCCGGCCACCCGCGCCAGCGCCAGCTCGACCGCGCTCAGGGGCCGGGCCAGCTCGACCGCGTCGGAGGGCCGCCGCGGCCGGGCCGCGGCGAGCTCGGCCAGCCGCGCCGGGGGTGTCTCGAGGGCGGCGAGAAGGGCGGCGCGGCGATCGGCGACCCCGCTCCACGGCGGCCTATCGAGAAGCGCCGTGACCTGTTCGATGCGCTCGCCGGCACCGTCGTCGAAATCGATCAGCCCCCACTCGGCGGCCAGCTCGAGGGCACGCCGCGGCGCCGGCTCGTCGACGATCCGCGCCAGCTCGCCGGCGACGCGATCGGCGGAGACCGTCGAGAGCTCGGTGGCGCGCAGCAGCCGCTCGGTCTCCGGCTCGAGCTGGAGGCCGAGCCTGGCGGCGTAGCGCGCGGCGCGCAGCGCCCGCGTCGGGTCGTCGACGAACGAGCCCGGATGCAGCACCCGCAGCCGGCGCTCGGCGAGGTCGGCAGCGCCCCCGTGCGGATCGATCAGCCGCGCCTCGCCCGCGATCGGGACGGCCATCGCGTTGACGGTGAAGTCGCGCCGGGCGAGGTCCTCGTCGAGCGTCGCCGGGCTGACGTCGGGCAGCGCTCCGGGCTCGGCGTAGGTCTCGCGGCGAGCGCCTGCCAGGTCGACGCGGGTTCCCTCGACCTCGGCGATCGCCGTGCCGAAGCGCCCACCGGCGTGCTCGACGCCGCCAAGGGCAGCCGCAAGCGCGCCGGCATCGCCCTCGACGACGAGGTCGAGCTCGAGCTCGCTGGGATCGCGCTCGAGCAGGACGTCGCGGACGGCGCCGCCGACCAGATAGACCGGCATCCCCCCGGCAGCCTCGCGCAGGCGATCGAGGGCGGGGATTGCCCTCAGGGCCGCCGCCAGTCGCTCCTCGGTGTCCGCTCGCTTGGACATGCAGAGCTTTTCGTAGCATGAGGCACCCCCGGATGCCTCCGCCCCTCGATCTCCTGAAGCGGCTACTGGTTTGGCCGCAGCGCGCCCTTGCCTGGCTCGATCGCCGTACCGAGGCGCTGCTCGAACGGCTCGACCGGCCGTTTCACGAGGCGGTCAAGGGGCTCGACCGCCGCTACGACGCGGCCGAGCGCTGGGTCCGGCGGGCGCGCCGGCGGGGCCTGAAGTGGGCACGTTCGCACCAGGTCGCATCGGCGGCCATCGGCGTCGTCATCGCCGGCCTGCTCGTCGGGCTCGTCGGCTACGCGGCGCTGCGCCGCCCCGCCGACGTCTCTCACCCCAACGTCTTCTTCAACAAGAAGCAGCGGGTAAAGCCGAACAAGCGCGAGCTCGCAAGCTGGCCTTTCTACGGTCACGACGAAGGCCGGACGAAGTTCCTGCCCGGCAAGGGCCTCGACCCGCCGTTCAAGCGGGTCTGGCGCTTCGAGGCGCGCAAGCTGCTCGAGTTCCCGCCGATCTACGTTCGTGGGCGCCTCTACATGATGAACAACGACGGCGTCTTCTTCGCCCTCAACGCGAAGACCGGCAACGTCAAGTGGCGGCGCAAGATCGGCAGCCTCAACGCCTCCTCGCCGGCCTACGCGGGCGGCAGGGTCTACGGCGTCAACCTGGCGCCGGCGCAGGCGTTCGCGCTCAACGCCCGCACCGGCAAGACGATCTGGCGCAAGCCGCTGCCCGGGCGGGCCGAGTCCTCGCCGGTCGTTTCCCATGGCCGCGTCTACTTCGGCTGCGAGTGCGGCAGCCTCTACGCCGTCAACGCCCGCACCGGCAAGACGATCTGGACGGCCAGCGTCGCCGGCGCGATCAAGGCCTCGCCGGCGCTCTACAGGGGGGTGCTCTACGTCGGCGACTACGGCGGCCAGATGTCGGCGATCCGGGCTGCCGACGGCTCGAGCGTCTGGCGGACGGGCTCCCAGGGCTCGAGCTTCGGCCGCTCGGGCGAGTTCTACTCGACGGCCGCGATCGCCTACGGCCGCGTCTACGTCGGCAACAACGACGGCCGCGTCTACAGCTTCGAGCTGCGCAGCGGCGCCCTCGCCTGGAGCCACTCGCTCGGCGGCTACGTCTACTCGGGGCCGGCTGTCGCCGATACGGCGCAGACCAACCCGACCGTCTACGTCGGCTCCTTCGACAACCGCATGCACGCGCTTGATGCCCGCACCGGCAACGAGCTCTGGAGCGTCGACGGCGGCGGCAACGTGTCCGGCGCGATCAGCGTCATCGGCAACACCGCCTACGTCTCCAACGTCGACAGCACGCTGACCCGCGGCTTCGACATCCGCAGCCACCGCGAGGTGATCAACTTCTCGACCGGGGCCTACACGCCGATGATCTCCGACGGCCGCTGGCTCTATCTGACCGGCTACTCGAGCATCCAGGCGCTGAAGCCGGTCCGCCGGCACCATCACTCGAAGCACAAGAGGCCGGCTTAGCTCGGTGGAGGGTTTTGGCGATGACGAGCGCCGGCGCGCCGAGCGTCGTCAGGCCGCGCGGCGGGCAGCGCGTCGCCGCCGTGTCGCCGCGATCAGCGCGCTCGCCGTCGCCGTGCTGGCGCTGGCGGCGGTCCTGATCGCCAGCCTCGGCGGCGGCGATGGCAAGGGCAGCGCGCCGGCCCTCAGCACGACCAACGAATCAGCGAAGAAGCCGGCGCAGAAGAAGCCGAGCGCTGCGATCACCGTCTCGCGCCTGGGCTGGAAGCCCCATCCCGGCCCGGTGCCGATCCTGATGTACCACGTCATCGGCGAGCCGAAGCCGGGCGCCGCGCTGCCGGACCTCTACGTCTCGGTTGACGACTTCCGCAGCCAGGTCGACTGGCTCGATGCCCACGGCTACCAGGCGATCACCCAGTCCCAGCTCGAGGACGGCTGGCGCAAGCGCTCGCCGCTGCCGCCGAAGCCGATCGTCCTCACCTTCGACGACGGCTATCTCGGCCAGTTCACCGATGCGATGCCGATCCTCCGCCGTCACGATTGGCCCGGCGTTCTCAACCTCAAGGCGACCGGCTCCGACCTCAACACCGGCGAGGTCCGCAAGATGATCGCCGCCGGCTGGGAGCTGGCTTCGCACACGATCAACCACCTCGACCTGACCCAGCTCGATCCCACGACCCTGCGGCACGAGCTGGCGGATTCACGCGCCCAGCTGCGCCGCCGCTTCCACGTCGCGGTCGAGGACTTCTGCTACCCGGCGGGTCGCTACGACGCGAGCGTCGTCGCGGCGGTTCGCCGGGCCGGCTACCGCGGCGCGACGACGACCGATCCCGGCCTCGCCAGCAGCAGCGAGCTGCTGACGCTGAAGCGAATCAGGATCAACCGCGGCATCGGCGTCGCGGGCTTCGTCACGGTGCTGCGCTCGGCGGGCGCCGCGGCCGGCGGCGTGGCGACCGGCGAGTAGCGGTCCAGCGCCTGGAGCTAGGCAGCGGCCGCATCGAGGCGGACCGGGATGCCGGCGTCGTGCATCGCGCGCTTGGCGTCGCGGACCCGGAAGGTGCCGTAGTGGAAGATCGAGGCGCAGAGGACGGCGTCGGCGCCGCCGGCCTCGATCGCCTCGGCGAGGTGCTCGAGCGTCCCGGCGCCGCCCGAGGCGATCACCGGGATCGGCACAGCGTCGGCGACTGCCCGCGTCAGCTCGAGGTCGTAGCCATCCGTGGTGCCGTCGCGGTCCATGCTCGTCAGCAGGATCTCCCCCGCTCCCCGCTCAGCAGCCTCACGCGCCCACTCGACCGCTTCACGGCCCGTCGGCTTGCGCCCTCCGTTGACGAACACCTGCCAGCCGGAGCCGTCTTTCTTGGCATCCACGGCCACCACCACGCACTGCGAGCCGAAGACCTCGGCCAGCTCGCCGATCAGCTCGGGGCGGGCGAGCGCCGCCGAGTTGACCGAGACCTTGTCGGCGCCGGCGTCGAGCACTGCCTGGGCATCCGCCACCGAGCGGATGCCGCCGCCGATCGTGAACGGGATGAAGACGTTGTCGGCGGTGCGCCGGGCGAGGTCGACGATCGTCTCGCGCTTCTCGTGCGAGGCGGTGATGTCGAGGAAGACGATCTCGTCGGCTCCCTCGGCGTCGTAGCGCGCGGCCAGCTCGACCGGGTCCCCGGCGTCGCGAAGGCCGACGAAGTTGGTCCCCTTGACGACGCGGCCGGCGTCGACGTCGAGGCAGGGGATGACTCGCTTGAGGACCATCGACCGAGGGTATCGGCAGCGCGCGGCTGGTCAGGCGCGCAGCGCCGCCCGGCCCTCGGCGACGGTGAAGCGGCCCTCGTAGAGCGCGCGGCCGACGATCACGCCCTCGAGGTTGGCGATGCCGAGGCGGCCGAGCTCGGCCAGGTGCTCGAGCGTGCCGACGCCGCCCGAGTAGATCAGCTCGCCCTCGCCCACCGCGGCGGCGATCCGCCCGACCTCGGCGAGGTCGGGCCCCTCGAGCAGGCCGTCGGCCTCGACCGGCGTGTAGATGAAGCGGCGTACGCCGCGCTCGGCCATCGCCCCGATGACCTCGGCGGGCTCGGCGTCGGTGCGCTCGATCCAGCCGGAGACGGCGATTCGCCCGCCCTTGGTGTCGATGCCGACGGCGATCTTCTCGCCGTGCTCCTCGACCAGACGGGCGACGAGGTCGGGGTCCCGCAGCGCCGCGCTGCCGAGCACGACACGGGCGACCCCCGCGTCCAGCGCCTGGCGGACCGCACCGCTGTCGCGCAGGCCGCCACCGCACTGGACGGGCACCCCGCCCTCGCGGGCGATGCGGGCGATCGCCTCGAGGTTGACGGGGTGGCCGCCGCGGGCGCCGTCGAGGTCGACGACGTGGAGGAACTCGGCGCCGTCGGCGACCCAGCGCCGGGCGGCGTCGAAGGGGTCGTCGTCGTAGATCGTCTCGCGGGCGTAGTCGCCCTGGGCGAGCCGGACCGCCATGCCGCCGCGGATGTCGATGGCGGGGTAGAGGATCACGCGGCGGCCGTGACCGCGGCGCAGACGCCGGTGAAGTTGGCAAGCAGGCGCAGGCCCGCCGTGCTCGACTTCTCGGGGTGGAACTGGACGCCGAAGACCGGGTCGCGGTCGATCGCGGCGACGAAGGGCTCGCCATGGGTCGCCGTGGCCAGGACGTCGTCGGGCTCGGCAGGCGCGGGGGCAAAGGAGTGGACGAAGTAGAAGGGCTCGTCGTCGGCGAGACCGGCGGTCAGCCGTGAGACCTTGTGCCAGCGGGCCGGCGACCAGCCGATGTGCGGGACCTTGAGCTCACCGGCGCGGAGGGGCTCGACGCTTCCCGCCAGCGCGCCCAGCCCCGCGCCGCCGCCGAGCTCCGACGAGCGCTCGAACAGCAGCTGGAAGCCGAGGCAGATGCCGAGGATCGGCACGCCGGCGTCGATCCGCTCGGCGATCAGCTCGTCGAGGCCGAGCTCGCGGATCCGCTCCATCGCCTTCGGAAATGCGCCGACGCCGGGCAGGACGATCCCGTCGGCGGAGCGCGCCTCGGCGGCGTCGCTGGTCAGGGTGGGCTCGGCTCCCACCCGCTCGAGCGCCTTCTCGACCGAGCGCAGGTTGCCCATGCCGTAGTCGAGGATGGCGATGCGGCTCACTCGGTCAGCGTCCCCTTGGTCGAGGGCACGCCGCTCTCGTCGGGGTCGATCGAAACCGCCTCGCGCAGCGCCCGCGCGAAGGCTTTGAACGCCGCCTCGATCATGTGGTGGACGTTGCCGCCGTAGAGCACCCGCACGTGCAGGGTCAGCTTGGCGCTGTTGGCGACGGCGCGGAAGAACTCCTCGGCCAGCTCGCTGTCGAAGCCGGCGATCGAGGTCGTCGGCAGATCGGCCTGGAAGACGCAGAGCGGCCGTCCCGAGACGTCGATCGCGCACTCGGCGAGCGCCTCGTCCATCGGCACCGCCGCCTGGCCGTAGCGGCGAATGCCGGCGCGGTCGCCGAGCGCCTCGTCGAGCGCCTGGCCGAGGACGATGCCGACGTCCTCGGTCGTGTGATGGGCGCCCGTTTCGAGGTCTCCGCTGGCCTTCAGGTCGATCGCCAGCCGGCCGTGGCGGCCGACGAGGTCGAGCATGTGGTCGAGGAAGCCGACGCCCGTGGAGGCGCTGACGGCGCCGCCGTCGAGCCCCAGCGTCAGGCTGACCTCGGTTTCCTTGGTCTTGCGGGTCTTCGTCGCTTCGCGGCTGCTCATCTCAACTCCCTCTCAACTTCCGCTTCAACTTCCCGACTCATCTTCCCTGGCGCCGCTTCTCGCGCTCGCCGACTCGCCGTGGACGGGAAAGCCCTCTGCGCGCGCCAGCCGCTCGACGTGCGGCGCCAGGCTGCGGGCGGCGGCGGCGGGCAAGGATACAAGCGCCATCCGGCGCTGGAAGGTGGCCGGGCCAAGCGGCCCGCTGAAGCGCCCGGCGCCGGCCGTCGGCAGGACGTGGTTGGAGCCGGCGACATAGTCGCCGAAGGCCGTCGCGGCCTCGTTGCCGCAGAAGACGCAGCCGGCGCTGCGAACGCGCTTGGCCAGCAGCTCGGCGTCGGCGCACATGAGCTGCAGGTGCTCGGGGGCGAACGCGTTGGCGAGCTCGATCGCTGCGTCGGTGTCGGGCGCCTGGACGAGGGCCAGCTCGGCCTCGGCGACGCTCGGCCGCTGGGCGGCGATCCGCGTCACGGCCTGCTCGAGCCGCTCCAGCAGCTCGGCTTCGACGGCGCAGGCGATCAGCGGGCTTTCCCCCCCGTGCTCGGCCTGGGCGCAGATGTCCAGCGCCGCCCAGTCGAGGTCGGCGTCGTCGCCGAGGATCGCCATCAGCTCCGAGGGCCCGGCGAGCGAGTCGATGCCGACGGTGCCCGCCAGCTGCCGCTTGGCCTCGGCGACGTAGCGGTTGCCCGGTCCGGCGACGACGTCGACGGCGGCGATCGTCTCGGTGCCGAGGGCGAGCGCAGCGATCGCCTGCGCCCCGCCCGCCGCGTAGACCTCGTCGATCCCGCAGAGCGCGGCGGCGGCGAGGATCAGCGGCTGCGGCAGCCCGTCCTCGCCCGGCGGCGACGCCAGCGCCAGCCGCGTGACGCCGGCAGCTCGTGCCGGGATCGCGCACATCAGGACGCTGGAGGGATACGCCGCCCTGCCGCCGGGCGCGTAGATGCCGGCGGCGCCGACAGCGAGGCGGCGCTGCTTCACGCGCTGGCCCTGGGCGAGGTTGACGTCGATCTCGGCCGAGCCATCTTCGAGCTGGGCCTCGGCGACGGCGCCGATGTTCGCCGCCGCCAGCTCGAGCGACTCGCGCAGCTCGGGCTCGAGGCCCGCCAGCGCTCCGGCGCTGAGCGCCGGGTCGACCCGCAGCGAGCTCGGCCGGACGCCGTCGAAGCGCTCGCTGAGCTCGATCAGGGCGGCGTCGCCGCCGGCGCGGACACGGGCGATCGTCTCGGCGACCTCGCCGCTGAGCTCGGCCGGCGCGGACACCGCTGAGCGCAGCCGTTGCGCCAGCGCTGCCGGGTCGCGCCCGTCCCACTCGTGCCGCGAGAGCCTCATCCGCCGGTCTCGGAGCTCGTCGCCTCGCGCAGCCGCGCCGTCAGCTCGTCGAGCTCGGCGGCGCGAAGCTTGTGGGCGACGCGGTTGGCGACGAGGCGCGCCGTGCAGATCGTGATCTCCTCGCGGACGTCGAGGTCGTTCTCCTCGAGCGTGCGGCCGGTGGCGACGAGATCGACGATGCCGTCGGCAAGGCCGACCAGCGGCGCCAGCTCGACCGACCCCTTGACCTCGATCACCTCGACCTGGCGGCCGCTGCTCTCGAAGTGGCGCTCGGTGATTCGCGGGTACTTGGTCGCGATTCGCATCTCCCCCAGCCGCCGCGCCGACTCCCCCAGCGACTCGTCGCCGCGGCGGCCGGCCAGAACCATCCGGCAGCGGCCGAAGCCGAGGTCGAGGAGCTCGTAGACGACGCGGTCGTGCTGCTCGAGCAGCACGTCCTTGCCGGTGACGCCGACGTCGGCGGCGCCGGCCTCGACGTAGGTGGGCACGTCGGAGGGCCGCATCGTCACCAGCGTCACGTCGCCGCTGGTGAAGATCAGCGAGCGCGAGTCGCCGCGCAGCTCGGCGGTGTCGATGCCGGCGCGGTCGAGCAGGTCGAGGGTGCCCTCGAAGAGCGCCCCGCGGGGGACGGCGATCTTCAGCGAGCCGTCGGTCCTGGCCGCCCTGGCGCCGGCGACGCCCGTGCCCTTCATGAGCTCTCGCCTCCGCCGTCGCGCTCCTCGCCGGCCTGGGCGATGTGCAGCCGCTCGACGTAGAGCGCGAAGCCAGCCGCCGGGCGAGCGGCGCCAAAGCGCTCGAGCAGGCCGTCGTAGCGGCCGCCGCCGCCGAGCACGTGGCCGATAGCCGGGTCGTAGACCTCGAGGATCGCGCCGCTGTAGTAGCCGAGGTCGCGCAGCAGGCCGAGGTCGACCTGGACGCGGTCGGCGAGGTTGCGCTTCGAGAGCGCCTCGAAGGTCGCCTGGATCCGCCGCGTGGCGCGCTCGACGGCCTCGCCGCCGAGCTTACGGGCCTGGTCCAGCTTCTCGGCGCCGCCGCGCATCTGCGAGAGCTCGAGCAGCGTTGCCCGGCGGCCGGCGTCGATGCCGTCGATCTGCTCGAGCGCGGCCTCGAGCCCGACGAGGTCGTGGGCAGCGAGCTTGTCGAGGACCATGTCGCGCGCATCCCCCTCTACCCCTATCTCGGCGAGCAGCTGGCGGTAGAGGTCGGCGTCGCCGGGCCGATCACGGCGCGGCTGAGGCCGGCGGCGTCGAGCGCGGCGCAGAGCACCTCGATGACCTCGGCCGTGCCGTGGGGGGCGGCGGCGCCGATCAGCTCGACGCCGGCCTGGCGGAACTCGCGCATCTGGCCGCGCTGCGGCCGCACCGCGCGGTAGGCCGGCGCGATGTAGCTCAGCCGCAGCGGCCCGTCGGAGTCGGCGAGCCGGGTGGCGACCAGTCGCGCGATCGGGATCGTCATCTCGGAGCGCAGCGCCAGCAGGTCGCCGCTCTCGTCGAAGAAGCGGTAGGCCTCGGCGACGCTGGAGGCGTCACCGCGCTCGAGCACCTCGTGGTACTCGATCGCCGGCGTTCGCACCTCGGCGTAGCCGAAGCGCTCGAAGACGTCGAAGAGCGCCGCCTCGAGCCGGCGAAGCTCGCGCATCTCGTCGGGCAGGACGTCGCGCGTCCCGGGTGGGATCGGGTGGATCATCGGACCGGCCACCTTAGCCTCGCGCCTGGGCGAGGCATGCAAACGGCTGGCCAGCCTCGTCGCTCAGGCAGGGGCGCGCTCGGCCGAGACGCGCTCGATCTTCGCCCCGAGGTCGCGCAGGCGGACGTCGATGCGCTCGTAGCCGCGGTCGATCTGGCGCACGTTGCCGATCTCCGAGACGCCCTCGGCCGCCAGGGCGGCGATGAGCATCGCCATGCCGGCGCGGATGTCGGGGCTCTCGACGCGGGCGCCGTGAAGACGGCTCGGACCGTCGACGATCGCCCGGTGGGGATCGCAGAGGGTGATCCGAGCGCCCATGACGACGAGCTTGTCGACGAAGAACAGCCGGTTCTCGAACATCTTCTCGAAGATCAGGATCGTTCCCTCGGCCTGGGTCGCCAGCGCCAGCGCGATCGACGTCAGGTCGGCGGGGAAGGCCGGCCAGGGACCGTCGTCGATCTTGGGGATGACGTCGCCGAGGTCGTCGCGGACCCGGAGCTTCTGCTCCGGCGGCACGAGGATGTCGCGGTCCTCGACGATCGACTCGAGGCCGAGCCGGCCGAACTGGCGGCGGATGCCGATCAGGTCCTCGGGCTCGACGTCGCGGATCCGCAGCTCACCGCCGGTGGCGGCGGCGAGGGCCATGAAGCTCGCGACCTCGATGTGGTCGGCGCCGATCGTGTGCTCGGCGCCGCTGAGGCGGTCGCAGCCATGGACGGTCATCACGTTGCCGCCGATGCCGTCGACCTCGGCGCCCATCTTCGTCAGCAGGCGCGCCAGGTCCTGGACGTGGGGCTCGCAGGCTGCGTTCTGGATCGTCGTCGGGCCCGGCGTCAGCGCCGCCGCCAGCAGGGCGTTCTCGGTCCCCATCACCGAGGGCTCGTCCATGAAGATCCGCGATGGCTTCAGGCCGCCGGGCGGAGCGCTCAGCTTGATCCAGCGATCGGCGTCGACGCGGGCGCCGAGGTCGCGGAAGGCATCGAGGTGCGGATCGAGGCGGCGGCGGCCGATCAGATCACCGCCCGGCGGCGGCATCCGCGCCTCGCCGAAGCGGGCCAGCAGCGGGCCGGCGAGCAGGAAGGAGGCGCGGATCTGGTTCGCGGTCTCCTCGTCGACCTCGGTCGAGGCGACCGCATCGGCGCGCAGCTGGACGGAGTTGTCGGCGATCCACTCGACGGCGACGCCGAGCCTCTCGAGCAGCGTCAGCTGGGCCTCGGTGTCGCGAATCCGCGGCACGTTGTGGATCGTCACCTCTTCCTCGGTGAGCAGGCAGGCGGCGAGGATCGGCAGCGCCGCGTTCTTGTTGCCGCTGGCAACGATCTCTCCGGATAGCGGAGAGCCGCCTTCGATTACGAATTTCTCCATGGTCGCGCCCCCGGATCACCGGTTTCGTCGATCGCCGGCCGGAGGCTGGACTAGGGTAACACCGGCTATGAGCCCCCCTCGCGAGCACGAATTCAGGTCCGGAGGACAGCCATGAGGCGCCTCTGGAAGATCCTGATCGCCCTGGTCCTCGTCCTGGCGGTCGTGATCGCCCTCAACATGATCGCCGTCAACAACGACACCAAGCCGGCGCGGGTGACGATCCCGGGGGCCCAGATCGTCTCGGTGCCCGGAGCCGACCTGCAGGTCAAGCAGGACGGGCCGGCGGACGGGCCGGCGATCGTCCTTCTGCACGGCTACACCGGCTCGATCCACTGGTGGGACCGGATCACGCCGCTGCTCGCCAGGAACAACCGCGTGATCCGAATCGACCTGCTCGGCCACGGCGGCTCGCAGAAGCCCTCGAACGGCTACTCGATGGACAACCAGGCGCAGCTCGTCGCCAAGACGCTCGCTCAGCTCGGCGTCGCCAACGCGATCGTCGTCGGCCACTCGATGGGTGCGACCGTCGCCACGGCGCTGACCCAGCGCTCGCCCCAGCTCGTCGCCGGCCTGACGATCGTCGACGAGGGGCCGGCGAACAGCTACGTCCACGAGCCCTTCAAGCAGCGCGCCAGCCGCTGGCCGGTCCTCGGCCAGACCCTCTGGCGGATCGTCCCCGACAGCCAGGTCCGCGACGGCCTCGGCATCGCCTTCGCCAAGGGCTTCTCCCCCGTCCCCGACCAGTTCGTCCACGACCTGCGGGGGATGACCTTCACCGCCTTCAGGAACTCGTCCAGAGACAAGCGGGCCTTCCTCGACCGGCAGTCGCTCGACTCGCGGCTGAAGCCCACCGGCGTGCCGCTGCTCGTCATCTTCGGGGCCGGTGACCGCCTCGAGGACCCGGCGGGAGCTCAGGTCTATCGCGACGTCCCCGGCGCCGAGATCGACGTGGTTGCCGGCGCCGGCCACTCGCCCCAGGTCGAGAAGCCGGCCGAGACGGCACGGCTGATCGAGAACTTCGCCGCGCCGATCTTCGCCGGTCAGCGCGCCGCGGCGAAGCAGGCCGAGCAAAAGCGCCTGGCGGCGAAGCGGGCAGCCGCGCGCAAGGCGCGCCAGAAGCGCCGTCCGGCGAGGAAGAAGGCGCGCTCGAAGCGTGCCGCCGCCAAGCGCCGGCACGGCAAGCGCTAACCCCCACGGCGCGCTCTAGCGCCAGCGGCCCCCGGCTTTCGCCCACTCCGACAGCTCGTCGGTCGAGCAGAAGGCGTCGGCGACGCGATGCTCGCCGCGGTGGCGGACCAGCAGCACGTGGACCTCGCCGAGCTCGCGCTCGCAGTGCGCGCAGCGCAGCGGCCCGGCGTCGAGCTCGGGCGGCTCGGTCAGCGGCCCGGCGTCCCAGTGCGGGCCCTGCATCGACCAGGGCACGACGTGCTCGAGGCGGCAGAAGACGGCCCGGCGCTCGCCCGCCGGCTCATAGGCGCGGAAGCCGTCGTCGGCCTCGACGGCGCCGCCGCACCAGCTGCAGCGCTCGGCGGTCACCCGCCACCCCGTCGGGCTTCCGCCTCGACGGCGCCGCTGCGGCGGGGGGCGCCACCGGAGTAGGCGAGGACGTCATAGGTGGCCGCGGTCGGGTCGCCGTGGGGGTCGAGGTCGAGCGGGCCGGAGGCCCCCTCGTAGTCGATCTGCCGCCCGGCGCGAAGGATGCGGATCGCTTCGCCCAGCTGCGTGAAGCTGACCCTGCGCCCCGGCGGGCCGCTGACGGCGGCGATCTCGTCCCTGATCGCCACCGGCGAGCTCGACCCGGCGGCGACAGCGGCGAGGTAGCAGAGCACGGTCGCATCGAAGCTCTGGGCGGCGAAGGCATCCGGTCGAGCCGGGGCGCCCGGGGCGCTGGCGAAGGCATCGGCAAAGGCCCCGCCCGCCGCGCCAGAGGCCGCGGCTCCCGGCTGGGTCGCCCGGGCGCCGTCGAGCGCCGCGTCGGGAATCCCCCACTGCGAGGCCGAGTCGACGATCAGGGTGTCCGCGGTGAGCAGGCGGGCGGCGTCGAAGCGCCCCGTCGCCAGCAGCGCCGGCGCGAGCTTGGCGTAGGTCTCGGGAAAGTCGAAGATCGCGAACGCCGACGGCGAGCCGGCGACGATGCGCCCGGCCTCGCGGTCGAAGCTCGCCTGGGTCGGGTCATAGAGCAGCGGGCCGCTGATCCGGCCCCCCCGCCCTCGCCACTCGGCGGCGAAGCGACGGCTGATCTCGGTCCCGTAGCCGTCGTGGCGTGCCGCCACCGAGATCGTCCTGCCCTTCGCGCCGCCGAGCGAGCGCTCGGCCAGATTGGCCAGAGCGATCACCTGAAGGGCGTCGGAGGGCGCGCTGCGGAAGACGTAGCCGCGGTCGTCGAGCCTCGCGATCGAGAAGTTCGTCGAGGCGGGCGAGATCATCGGCACGCCCTGCTTCGCCGCCACCTGGTTGGCGAGGGCCAGCGTGCTCGCGGTCGCCCAGTCGCCGTTGAGGCAGCTCGCGCCATCGTCGATCTGCCGGCGCGCCGCGATCAGCCCGGCGAGCCCTTGGGTCTCCGAGTCGGCGCTGCTGAGCCGGACACGGACGCGGGCGCCGGCGCTGCGCGAGGCCCCGTTCGCGAGGCCGACCGCGAGCTCGGCCGCCTTGCGCCCG
>JAWVFK010000020.1:0-183887 GCA_033856175.1 Solirubrobacterales bacterium
CCTTGATGCAGAGGAGCTTCTCCAGCCAGGCGGATTGGGTCTCTGGGGGGTTCTGAAGCGGGTCTGAGGCTGCCAGCGAGCCTCTGGAGGTGTCGGCTACCACCAGGCGGAGGATCTTCTTGCCGTCGCGGATTCCGTCTACGGCGTAGTGGGTCGAGGCTTGGGTGGCGTCGTTGGCGGTCTTGGTCGTGTTGTCCTCTGCTGGTTGCCAGGTGATGTTGTTGTGGGGCTGGGGCTTGGGGTTGGTTCCCCAGGGGGCGGGCATCGGGGCCATTGCCTGGCGCCAGCCGAGGTTGGTGCCGTCCTGTTCCTTGGGCAGGTTGACGAGGTTGGACACCTTGGCGATCTTCGAGAGGTCGAGGGTCCCCATCGCGGCGAAGAAGGGCGTTCCGGCGTCTGCGAACCGGCTGGTGACGAGCGTGCTCCATTCGCGGTGGGACAGGCTGGGGTCGGTGTGGTCGGTGCCGGTGACGGGATTTCTCGCCTGCTGCACGGGATCGCTGCCGCCGGTGTTCTCGCTCACGAGGTTCTCCGCGGTCTGCGGCGAGGCGTTCGGCGCGGTGAGCTGCCCTGCATGACCGTTATCCCGGCTGGCTCCCTCCACCGCGCTACCGGTAAAGAGCCCGAGATCGAGCGGCCCGCGCCCGTCCAGCAGATCGCTGCCAATTCTCCTCGGGATCAGGTCGCTTTCTAGGTTGGCGCCGGTCGGTGCCGGGCAGCTGATCCCGTTGACCAGCGGCTGCGCGCACTCGGACTTGCCGAAGACCCCGAGACGAAGCTCGTGCGGCCGCTCGGGTGGCACATCGGCGAGCGGCGCGCCGTCCGCTTCGCGACCGTCGAGCAGCGAATCTTCAGGATCGCTCGAGTAGTGCAGGAGGGCGCTGTTGATAGGCGTCGAGTCGTTGTAGCCCGGCGCGTTGTGGAAGCCCTGCTCTGCCGCCCAGGCCTCCACCTCGCCGTCGTGCTCACCGGGAACGATCGCCAGGCCGATCGGGGCGTTGGGGCGGTAGTCGTCCGCCGAGGTGTCAATGCCGTTGTAGGGATCGCCGGCACGGGCTACGTCCCAGCGGCCCTGGCTCTCCGTCAGGACCAAGCCGTAGTCGCCGCCGATCAGCGCGCCGTGACCAACCCCTCCAGGAGCGACGGTGACGGAGCGGTAGCGCGAGATCGGCAGACCCCCCACCCGGCGCCAGGGGTGCTCGCCATTGCCCGAGCGCTCGAGGATGACGCCGAAGTCGCCGACCGCGTAACCGTGGAAGTCGCCGTCGATCGCGATCGCCCGCAGGCTTGCGGGCTCTCCCGCCTCGCCGCTCTGGCCATCCAGGGTGCCGGCCAGAACGACGCCATCGGGGGTGTCGTCCTCGAGCCGCCATTGCCAGTGCGTTCCCTGGAGCACGCCGGAGAAGACCTCGCCGTGGTCGGTACAGAGCCAGGCCCGATCAGCGGCTGGCAGCGCGACGCCAGTGATCGTCGCCGCGAGCGCTGCCGGCGGCTTTTCGACGGCGCGGAACTGACCGCCCGCGGGCCGCCAGAGGACCGTGCGCGCCTCGCCGCCGACCATCGCCGCGTCGCCGGGCCCGACCGCCGCCGAGGTGAGGTTGCGGCCCGTTCCGCAGGGCGGCGGGTCGCCGCGGCCGCAGGAGCGTCCGGCCGCCGCGTCGAGGGCGACCGACCCCAGTTTCAGGTCAGCGATCCTGCCCGCCTCGCCGACGAGCACCCCGCTGCCATCGGCGCCGATCGCGATCGCGCTAGCGGGGGAGACCCGCGTCACGACGCGGCCGGGATCCCAGTTCGGCACGGTCATCCTGTCCCAGCCGGTGACGCGGTCGTAGCGATACACGGTCGGCGAGTTGGTCGCGAGCCAGAAGCTGCCGTCGCCGCCGCCCGCGGCGCCGACCATCTCCTGCTGGCCGGCGGGATTGGAGACCTCCTCGAAGACCTGCTTCGGAGCCTCGGTGGTGTAACGGTAGAAGCTGATCGAGCTGAGCACCGACCTCGGCCTGAAGCTGTCCTCGCCGCCGATCCGGCGAACGGCCAGCCAGGCGCCGCCGCGGCTATCCGATCCGATCGCGCGAACCCGGGCCGTCGCCTGAGAGTCGCCGGTCGCCTCGGCAATGCGGAACGGGGCCGGAAGGACCTCCCATCGCCGATGCACCGGGTTGAACCAGAGCATCGGACCCGCGGAGACGTTGTGGTGTGTGACGGGAGCGAGAAGTGTTATGTCCTCGCCGTCCCCACCCGGCAACGTGATCAGCTCGGGCGGGTCGTCGAAGGACTGGTTGGGCCGGAAGTAGAGGCGCTCCGGATAGTCGCTCGTCGCGTCCCGGGCCTGCCAGCGCTGCCAGGCGTACCTGGCCGCGCCGGAACCGCCGGGCCCGAGTCGCAGCATGAGGCCGTGGTTCTGGGCAGCCGATTTCGTGTTGGCCACCACCTGAACATCAGGAATGTTGCCCGGGCGATGGGAGAGCACGCCGCTCGCCCAGCCGCGCAGATCGCCATTGCCGTCGGGTTTCAGTGTCAGCGCTGAAATGGCTCCGGGGTCGGCGTCTGCGAGCGCCACGCAGGCCTGCGATGCGTCGCGGCTGGCACATCCCGGGTCATAGGCACTGCCGTCGCCCTCGGAGCCGGTCCAGTGCCCGGCGGGGTCCTTGTAGAGGAGGAGCGGGTAGTCCTTGCCGTCGCCGCGGTGGGCGGAGCCGTACAGATAGACGCGCCGGCCCACGGTGGCGAGGCGGAGCGGTCCGTCGGCGGTTTCGCTGACGTCCAGCAACGAGGCCCCGATCGGCAGCCGCGGCGCCGCTGGGACATCGCCGCAGGCCGCCCCCTGGGCGGCGTCGCAGAGGACCCAGCGGCTGCCATCGAAATGGCGCAGGGTGCCGATCGTGCTCGTCAGCCAGCCGTCGTTGGGACCCGTGAAGGCGAGACTCGTCGGGTTGCTGCTGCTGCTGATGGGCGAGTAGAGGCTGGGCATCGCCCTCTCGTCGACGCGCCAGCGACCGTCCCTGTAGACGAGCATCGCCATCGTCTCGTGCTCGGCGTGCGAAGGCTGGTACTGGGTGCCCATGGCGACAACCTCGAAGTCGTTGTCGTTCGAGGGGTCAGAGTCGTTCTCGAGCGGCACGCGGGCCGCCGTCGTCAGCCGTACGGGCGCGAACTTGCGGAGGTCCCCGGCGCCGCGGACGTAATGGAGAAGCGGCACGAGGCTCTGGCAGGCCGGGTCCGGATCGAGCTGCTCGGAGACCCCGAGCGGGTCACAGCGGGTCCACTTCGAGCCGTCGAAGTGGAAGAGCGTGGTCCTTCCCGTCGCCGGGCTGGCGGGGGCGAGGCCCGATCCGAGCGCCCATGCTTCTGTGCCGTCGCGACTCGAGACGATCGTCCGGACGTCGTCGGTCGGCAGGCTGACCGAGCGCTGGGTCTGCGGCGATCCGAAGGGCACGAAGCGGTGTGTTCCGCTCGAGCCGGCGCGCTCGGAGAGTGCCGGAACGCGACCGGGAGCCGAGGTCGGCGTCTTGCGGGAGCCGTCGTAGGAGGCCGAATCCGGCCGCGCGGCCTGCGTCGCCGGCCCGACGCGCGGCGGCTTCGGCTCGGGCAGCAGCGCGCTGCCGTCGCCGGACCCGCCCATCTTGACGATCGCGCCCTTGTCGCCCGCGGCCCAGGCGATGCCGGTCGAACCGACGGCCGAGAAGGCATTGAGGCGGTACGAAGGCAGCAGGAACAGGTTCGGCGACTTCAGCCGGCGCTGGAGCTCTTCGGCGCTCGTCGGGCGGCAGCTAGCGTCGGGGCCCGCATCGGGGCAGTCGAGCGGTGATGGGGTGTGAACGAGGGTGGGCGTGATCGTGGACGTGAAGGCGACCGCCTGGCCGGTCGAGCGTCTCTCGCCGACGGCCCAATCCATGAAGCCATCGGGCCCCGATCCGGATCCGATGAACATGGCCGAGAGGGCCTTCGAGTCCTTGGGTGGTCTGGTGATGTCGCCATCGCCGGCAACCAGCCTGGTGTCGCCCGCGTCGGGGTTGACCGCATGGTTGGGCAGGTCGCTGCAGGGATACGTCCCCGCAGCCAGCAGCGCCAGGTAGGCCGCGCAGATGTAGGGGTTGACGAGCCCCGGCTGTGTCGTCTTCTGTACGAACACGATCCTCGAGGCGGGCTCGAGCGGTCTTTCGGGCGCACCCTGGCTCGAGAGCACCGACACTCCGCCACTGCTGGCTGACAGCGCGTAGAAGCTGTCGGCGACCGTCGGCGGCAGCCTGTCGAAGTAGTCGCCGCCATAGATGCCGTCGACGTACCAGCGCGAGTTGTCCCAGGTCAGCAGGCGAGGCACGTCATTGGCCGGGCTGGCGTCGCAGCAGCCGCTGGTCACGCCCATCACCGAAACCGTCCCGGTGGCGCGGTTGTCGCCGGGTATGAATCGCAGCTGGCGAACCCGAAAGCGGAAGTTGATTGCCGCCCGCACCTCGTCGGGCTTGCCGAGGTCGGCCTGGGCACAATCGACAGAGCAGCCGATCGCCGAATCCGGGCTGCCGTTGCCGTAGGACTTGTCGAAGCGACCGCCGTGCCACATGAACAGCTGCTGCAGCCCGCCGGCGACGCAGAACTGCTCGACGCTGGAGCAGTCCAGGCCGGTCAGGGCCCGCATCGGCGTCTGCACCGAGTGGTCGAGGGATTCCCGCGCCTGCTTCACCGAGGGTGTGAGGGCATCGATGGTCTTATCCGCGCCGGTGCGGTCATATCCCGCCCTTGCCGTCTCCTTGCCGTCGATCGGCGAGGGGTCGGCGGGGATGTTGGGCGCCGTCGGCTTCTGATCGGCGCCGTACTCATGCCAGTCGCCGTCGCCGTAGCGCGACGGGTCCGTCTCCCAGACCCTTCCCCTGCCGGCGGGGTCCGAATCCGGATCGAGGGTGCTGACGTTGGATGGCTCGCGGTAGGGGTAGCGCCCGTCCCCTCCGACCGCCAGCGCCTTGCCGCGGCCGAGGTAGGCGATCGCCGCGACGAATCCCCGATCCTCGCCGCGGTACACCTCACGCCAGAGCGGGCCCTCCGGAGCGTGGTCGCTGTACTGCCAGATGACCGGCACCCGCTCGCAGTTGCCGAGGTCGGCGAAGGCGGCGTCGGGGTTCTTGCAGGCGGCGCCGCCCGCGTAGCCGTTGTTCTGGTCGAAGAAGCGGATCGCGTAGAAGTCGACGCTTACCGGCGTCACCGAGCCCCTGACAGGCGTGGTCCCCGCGCAGGGAGAGACGCCATTCGAGTCGCACCTTGCCCCGCCGAGCTGCGTGAAGAGACTCGAGGCGTCCTTGGCGACCGGAGTGCGCTCGCTGTCGCAACTGTCCGTCCCGGTCGCCTGGTTGACAGTCGGGCATGGATTCGCGTCGCGGGGCTGGGTCAGCGCACCCCCCGTGGGGTCGTCGACCGGCGCCGTCGGCGCCGGGTCCGCACTGGCAGCCGCCGCCAGGCCGCCGAGCAGCAGCGCGCCGAGCCCGCAGGCGATCGTCCTCTTGGTCTTTCTCCCCATGCAGCCATGGACAACGCACGGCGCGCGGGTTTTGTTATGCCGGGTTCGCGCTTCGCTACTTCAGCAGCGCGAAGCGCCGCTCGCGCAGCACCGGCGCCCGCTTGACCCAGCGGCGCATGCGGGCGCTGCGCTCGTCGTGGCGGGGGGCGCGGCCGAGGCGGGTCAACCTGGTCTCCAGCGCCTTCAGCGCGCGGTGGTGGATCGCCCGCACCGCCCCCGGCTCGCGGTCGAGGATCGTCGCGATCTCGGCGTGGGGCAGGTCGAGCATGTAGCGCAGCGCCAAAACCTGGCGCTGGGGCAGTGGCAGGCGCCCGATCAGGACCATGAAGTCTTGGTCGGTGACGAAGCTGAGCGCTCGGAGCTGGGCGTCGGCGGTCGGCGCGGCGCGGTCGACGCGGTTGTTGAGCTCCTCGGACTCGAGGACGAGGGCGTTGTCGCGGCGCAGTAGCTGGACGGCGTAGTTGCGGACGACGATGAAGAGCCAGGCGCGGAACGGCTGCTTGCGGCGCTCGTAGCGGGGCAGCGCCTCGAGCGCCTTGATGAAGACCTGCTGGGTCGCGTCCTCGGCCTCGTGGTGATCGCGGAGGACGAGCTTGAGGTAGCCGTAGACGCGGTCGAAGTAGCGCCTGTAGAGGGCGGCGAAGGCGTCGCGGTCGCCGGCCTGGAAGCCGATCACGAGGCGGGCGCTGTCGAGGTCCTCGGTCTGCTCGGCCGCGGCCTCGACGCGTTCGACGAAGCTCAGCCTCGCCACCTGGCGGTGAGCACTGGGCGCCTGACGCCGCTGTATCGCGTTACCGCTCAATCGATACCCCGCGGCGCATCGTAGGCGCCGCCGCGGGCGGCGTCAAACGGCAAGGGGCCGACGCGGCCCCTGGATACACTCGAACAGATGCCCGCGTTCACCTATCAGGGCCACCGCATCAGCTACGACGTCTACGGCAGCGGCGATCGCAACATCGTCCTGATCCATGGCCTGCTGATGAACCGCCACATGTACGAGCGGCTTGGGCCGGAGCTGGCGCGGCGCGGCAACCGGGTGATCTGCGTCGACCTGCTCGGCCACGGCCGCTCCGACCGGCCCGACGAGATGTGGCAGTACTCGATGACCCAGTTCGCCGAGCAGGTGCTGGGGCTGCTGGACCACCTCGGGATCGAGCAGGCCGTCGTCGGCGGGACGTCGCTCGGGGCCAATGTCTCGCTCGAGCTGACGGCGATCGCCCCCGACCGCGTCAAGGGGCTGTTCGTCGAGATGCCCGTGCTCGACAACGCGCTGACCGCGGTCGCCCTCGTCTTCACGCCGGTGATCGCCGCGCTGCGCTTCGGCAAGCCCGCCTTCCGGGTCCTGGCGCAGCTGACACAGCGGATACCGCGCAGCAACTTCCTTGTCGACATCGGCCTCGACTGGATCCGCCAGGAGCCGGGGCCATCGGTCGCCGTGCTCGAGGGCCTGCTGCTCGGGCGGACGGCGCCGCATCGCTCCGAGCGGCGGCGCTTCAAGGCGCCGGCGCTGATCGTCGGCCACTCCGGCGATCCCCTGCACCCCTTCAGCGACGCCGGCATGCTCGCCGAGGAGATGGTCAACTCCCGCTGCGTCAACGCCAGCTCGGCCTTCGAGTGGCGGCTGCGCTCGACCCGCCTCGACGGCGAGCTCGCCAACTTCCTCGACGAGGTCTGGGACGGCGAGCAGGGGGCCGGTCGCGAGAGCGACGCGGCCGCTGCCGGCGCCTAGTTGGGCCTCCGCGCCCGGTAGGGTCTTCGGCCGATGGCCTCTCGCAAGGAGCAGAAGGAGCGTCTCAAGGCGGAGCGGCTCGAAGCCGAGGCGCAGACGAAGTCCGCCGACCGCCGCAAGCGCCTGGTCGGGCTCGGCATCGCCGCCGTCCTCGGCCTGGCGCTGGTCGCCGTGATCGCCGTCGTCGCGCTTTCGGGTGGCAGCGGCTCGAGCTCAGGCTGCGCCCACATCGTCAACGTCGGCGGCGCGACGACGACCGGCAGAGCCAAGCCCGACGACCGCTGCGGCACCAAGACCACGGCCGGCGCCCTGGTCACCAACCTCGATGAGGCGGCGAAGGCGGCGCACTGCCAGGTCGTGCACCCGAAGGACGAAGGCAACACCCACCTGACGCCGAAGCAGCCGACGCCGCACTACAAGACCAACCCGCCGACCTCGGGCAGCCACGACCCGATTCCGGGAGCCGACGGCGGCTACGCGACGACGCCGCCGTTCCGCAACTTCGTCCACAGCCTCGAGCACGGGCGCGTCGAGATCCAGTACTCGAGCAAGCTGCCCGCCGCCGACCAGCTGAAGCTCAAGGGAGTCTTCGACGAGAGCTTCCAGGACATGATGATCTTCCCCAACAACACGATGCGCTACCAGGTGGCGGTGGCCGCCTGGGACCATTACCTCGGCTGCCCGCGCTACAGCGACCAGGTCCTCGACGCCGTGCGCGCCTTCCGCGAGACCTATCGCGACCAGGGACCTGAGTCCCCGGCCAGCCAACCCGGCTAGCCTTCAACTTCGACCAACGAGCTGGCGAGCCGCCTGAGGTAGGGCCGGGGGACGCCTGCAGCCTCTCGTGCAGGGCACGGGGGCGACGGCTCGGCAGCGAACCTTTGAGCGTGGACCAGTGTTCAATGAACTTGGATGTCTAAGCGTCTGATCACAATTACGGCGCTCTGCCTGAGCGCGCTCGCGACCTGGGTGGCGGCCCCGGCGCTGTCGCTGACGCCGTATGTGCCCGACCCGGTCGAGTTCAGCCAGCCGCTGCCGGCGATGCAGCCGGTCGGCGAGCTCTCCCCCGGCTCTGCCCTGCGCGCCGCTGCGGCGACGCTGCCGACGAACTCCGACGTCTCGGCCGACGGGCCGGTCAGCTGGATCTCGCCGCCGATCGCGGCGCCGAAGCCCTTCGACGCCGTCGGCGTACGGCACGACCGGCGTGAGATCGAGTACCGGACCAAGCGCGCCGACGAGCCCTGGTCGAACTGGGTCGAGGCGGGCAACGGCGACCCCGTCCTCACCGGCCACTCGACCGAGGTCCAGGTTCGGACCCGCGGCTTCAAGCCCAGCGGCAGCCTCTTCTACGTCAACGTCACCGGCACCGACTCGCCGGCCCACCACCTGCTGAGCGCCGCCCGCGGCGCGATCCACGGCGCCTTCGTCTCGGTGGCGGCGACGCCGCTGGCGAGCGCGGCGAGCACCAGCGGCGGCACGGGGACCCAGACGGTCACGACCCCCGTGCCGGGCTCGGGATCCGACTCGGGCTCGAGCAACGGCCCCAAGAAGCCGGCGATCGTCAGCCGCAAGGGCTGGGACCCGAACAACAAGTGCAAGCCGCGGCGCAAGGCTTCGCTGGGTAAGGTCAAGGCGGGGGTCGTCCACCACACCGTCAACACGAACACCTACAAGCCGAGCGCCGAGAAGGGGCTCGTGCTGGCGATCTGCAAGTTCCACCGCGACGGCAACGGCTGGGACGACATCGGCTACAACGCGCTGTCGAGCCGCTCGGGCAAGATCTACGAGGGCCGCGCCGGCGGCCTGACCAAGGCCGTCATCGGCGCCCACGCCCAGGGCTTCAACAACCAGACGACGAGCGTCTCCTCGATCGGCGACCACCGCAGCGTCAAGATCGGCTCTGCCGAGCTCAACGCGATCGAGGACTACCTCGCCTGGAAGCTGATCACGGTCCACCATCTCGACCCGAACTCGCAGACGACGCTGACCTCGGGCGGCGGCAGCCTCAACCGCTGGCCGAAGGGGGCCAAGGTCAAGGTCTATCGCGTCACCTTCCACTCCAAGCTCGGCAACACCGAATGCCCGGGCCCCGCCGGTCGCCACCAGGTGACGGCGATCCGCAAGGCCACCGCCAAGCGCGGCTAGCGCAGTTCGCGGCTAGCCGGTCGCTGCGGCCGCGCGGTAGCGCGGGAAGAAGTCACTCTCGGGGGCGGAGCGGCTGAGCTCCTCGCTGAGCTCCTGGTACTTGGCGGCGTCGCAGACGATCTCGTGGGTGTGGAAGGGCTCCTCGCGGTTGGCGAAGCCGCGCTTGAAGGCCTCGAGGCTGTCGCCCGGGCGAGCGCCGCCGCCGAGGCTCAACGACACCTCCAGCTCGGCCGCCAGCTCGATCTTGGCCTCGATCAGGTTCTTCATCGGCGACGCCGTCAGGTGGGAGTCCGCCGTGCCGCTGAGGTAGTAGTGGAGATAGCCGTCGCTGAGCGCCGCGATCGAGCCGGCGACGATCTCGCCCTCGGGGGCGAGGGCGAGCAGCAGCCAGGCACGCTCCGCGCCGATCGCCGCGGCGAAGTAGTCGCTGTCGAAGAAGTAGCGCGCGGCGGCCTCGGTGCGCTCCATCGTCTGGCGATAAGCGCGCTCGAAGGCGGCGCGCTGACTCGCGTCGACGTCGGGCCCGGGGATCGTCTCGACCCGCCAGCCGTCGCGAAGGTTGCGCCGCACCTGCTGGCGGTCGCTCATCCGGCTCTTGCGCGGCAGCGCCGGGTCGGCGATCTGGACATGCGTTCTCATCGTGCCCCCCGTGAAGCACACCCCCTCGCCGATCCGGTCGCGGACGAAGACGCTGACGAGACCGGTTTGACTCCAGTCGACGGCCGCGGGGTCGATGGCGGGGGTCGAGCTGCCGCCGGGATAGCCGTAGGGCGAGCTGGCGTCGCGGCCGTCGCCGCCGGGGATCTCGCGGACGACCACGGGCAGCGCCAGCTCCTCGCCGACGCGCAGCGTGTGGGTGACGCCCTCGGCGGCGAGAAACGACGGCGAGCGGAAGAACTCCTCCGAGGCCGAGGCCGCGCCGCCGTCGGCGATCAGCTCGGCCGCCCGCTCGCCGGGGCCGGCGCTCATCGCTCCGCCGGCGCCAGCTCGTCGCGCAGCAGCCCCCAGAGCTCGACGTCGATGAGCGCCTCGCCGCGGCGGACATGGGCGCGCAGGGTCCCCTCCTGGCGAAAGCCGAGCGAGGCGAAGACGTGGCGCGAAGCGTCGTTGGAGCTGAGGATGCGGGCGTAGACGCGATGGGCGCCGAGCGTCTCGAACGCCTGCTCGACGGTCAGTCTCAGCGCCTGGGCGGCGAGGCCGCGGCCGCGGGCCAGCGGCGCCAGCAGGATGCCGACCTCGGGAGCGATCTGGCCGCCGAGGCCGTAGAGCGCGGTGAAGCCGGCCGCTGTGTCGAGACCGGGCACCTCCAGCGCCCACTTGCGGTCCTCCCCTACCTCGGCCGCCGCCCGTTCGACCCAGTCGCGCGCATCCTCGGCCGAGAACGAGGCTCGCTGCTCGAGCAGAGCGGCTGTCGTCGCGGCGTCGTTGAACCAGGAATGGACCGCGGCGACGTCGTCGGGCTCGAAGCGCCGCAGGGTGACGGTCGCCTCCATCAGCTCGTCGTCAGGCCGCGGCCGCTGAGCAGCAGGCCAATCGTGCGGGCGAGGATCCTGACGTCGAGCCAGAGCGAGCGATGGTCGACGTACCAGACGTCCAGCTCTATCCGCTCGCTCCAGGGCAGGGCGACGCGGCCGTTGACCTGCGCCCAGCCGGTCAGCCCGGGCTTGACCTCGAGCCGGCGGCGCTGGCGGTCGTCGTAGGCCGCGACCTGCGACTCGATCGTCGGGCGCGGGCCGACGATCGACATCTCGCCGCGCAGGACGTTGAGTAGGTTCGGCAGCTCGTCGAGCGAGAAGCGCCGCAGCAGGGCGCCGACGCGGGTGACGCGGGGATCGTCGTGGGTGACGGGGACGTCGCCGGTCATCGAGTCGGCCCCGGCGACCATAGTCCGCAGCTTGAACATCTCGAAGGGGCGTCCGTCCTTGCCGACACGGCGCTGACGATAGATCGGCGAGCCGGCGCTCTCGATCCGGATCGCCAGCATCGCCAACGCAAGCAGCGGTGAGGCGAGGGTCAGGCAGACGATCGCGACGAGAACGTCGAAGGGGCGGGTCATCTCGCCCCCTCGGCCTTCTCCCACGCCGCCTGGGGCCCGAGCCGCATCCGGTCCCAGAAGCCGGCGGCGATCGAGGCGGTGACGAGGACGTAGTAGCGAGCGATCCGCAGCGGCTTCGCCGGCACGACACCGGCCAGAGCGGCGGCGAGCAGCAGCGCCAGCTGAGCGACCAATGTCACTGCGTAGATCGGGTCGTGACCCAGCAGGGTGACGTTCGTCGCCAGCGCCAGCAGGTGCAGCAGCGGCGAGGCGTAGCGGATGCCACGGTGGGAGAGCACCTCGAAGGCGTAGAGCGGCGTGTAGCCGCGCATCGAGAGCATCCCCTCGCCGACCAGCACGTCCCAGAGGCCGCGCATCATCCGCCGCTTGCGGGCGAACTCGCTCTCGAGCGTCGGCACCAGCTTCTCGTCGGCACGGGCCGAGGGCTCGTAGACGCACTGCCAGCCGCGCTTGGTCAGCGCCGGCGGCAGCGAGAGGTCGTGGCTGCCCGTCGGCTCGAGGGCGACGTAGGCCTCGCGGCGGATCGCGTAGATCGCGCCGTTGCCGGCCGTGACCCCTTCGAGCAGGGACTCGCGCTCGCGGACCCACATCTCGTAGCGCCAGTAGAGGCCCTCCTGGTTGTCGCCCTCGGCGTCGTGGAAGACGACCTGGCCGCAGACGTAGCCGACCGGCTCCTCGCTGAGCCTGTCGACCAGCCGCCGCAGCGCGTTCGAGCGCCAGATGCTGTTGGCGTCGGAGAAGGCGACGATCTCGCCGGCGCTGCGCTCGACGGCGGCGTTCTGGGCGGCGGTCTTGCCGAGCCGCGGCAGGTCGAGGACGACGTCGGCGCCCGCCGCCCGCGCCCGCTCGACTGTGCGGTCGCCGGAGCCGTCGGAGGCGACGATGATCTCCAGCCGGTCGCGCGGATAGTCGAGCTCGAGCGCGTTGGCGACCTTGGCCTCGATCACCGCCTCCTCGTCGTGGGCGGCGATGACCAGCGAGACCATCGGCGAGTCGGTGGGGAAGCTCCAGCTGCGCGCGCGCCCCCGGGTCAGGGCGCCGAGCAGTAGCGGATAGCCGACGTGGGTGAAGGCCAGCAGGCCGGCGGAGATCCAGAAGACGATCGCGAGCACGATCATCCAGACGGGTGGTTCCGGGACGCCACGGGCCGATTATCCGAGAAGCCGCCGATAGAGCGCGAGCGTCTGCTCCGCCACCGAGTCCCAGGAGTAGGGGCCGTTGGCTGCGACCAGCGCCGCCGCCGCCAGCCGGCTGCGCTCGTGGTCGTCGGCCAGCAGCTCGGCGAGGACGGCCTGCAGAGCGGCCACATCCCCCGGGGGGACGATCCGCGCCGCGCCGTGCTCGGCCATCTCGGCGAAGCCGCCGACGTTGGAGAGGACCATCGGCTTGCCGAAGGCGAGCGCCGTGTAGAGGACGCCCGACTGCTCGGCGTCGGTGTAGGGCAGGACGACGAGATCGGCGCGGCGGAAGTAGGCCGGCAGCTCGGCGTCGGTGATGAAGCGGGGGACGAAGCGAACGGTGGCGCGGCAGCGCGCCGCTAGCTCGTAGAGGGGCTCGAGCGGCATCCGCGGCATGCCGACGATCCAGAGCTCGGCGCCCTCGATCCCGCGGAAGGCCTCGAGCAGGACGTCCGTGCCCTTGTAATCGCGAATCAGGCCGAAGGCGAGGACGACCGGGGCGGTCGTCGCGGCAAGCTCGTCGGGCAGCGGGGCGGCGTCGGCCTGGATCAGATAGTCGAGGGCGCCGTGGGGGATGACGTGGATCCGCTCCTCGGCGAGGCCGACCTCGTCGCGCAGCCGGCGGGCGCCGTGCTTGGAGTGGGCGATCACCGCGTCGAAGGCGCCGAGCGCTCGTCGCGTGCGGCGGAGCTCGCTCGCTCGGGCATTGGCCTTGGCGATGTGGTGGGCGGTGAAGACGCGCGCCGGCGCCGGCGGCAGCAGCCGCTGGTCGAGCGCCGGCACGGTCAGCCACTGGTAGTGGGCGACGTCAGCGTCGATGCCGGCCCGGCGGTGGCGCAGCATGTCGCCGAGGTGCTCGGCGAGCTTGAAGGCGCGCCGGCCGGGCGCCTCGAGGCCGCGAGCGGCGCTGCGGCGGTAGAACGCCTCCTCGACGCGGTATCCCTGCGGCTCGGCCACCGGCCCGTAGAGAAAGCGGCTGGTCAGCAGCTCGACGTCAGCGCCCGCGCGGGCCAGCGCCGCGCAGAGCGAGCGGTCATACGGCGGCGTGAATGCCGAGGGGTCGACGATCTGGACACGCATCAGCGACGATTCTGACCGTGCTCCTCTCCTACTGCGTCGTCAACACCAGCGGCCGCGAGCTGCTGCTCGCCTGTCTGGAGGCAATCGAGCGAACGGCTCCCGAGGGCGTCGAGCGCGAGGTGCTCATCCTCGACAACGCCTCCGGCGACGGCTCGCCAGAGGCCGCTCGAGCCCTCGGCCGTGACTACCGGCTCTTCGAGCTGCCGCGGCGCCAGGGCAAGGCCGAGAACGACAGCCTCCTTCTGGCCGAGGCGCACGGCGAGTACTGCCTGCTGCTGAACGAGGACTCGGAGCTGGGGCCAGGGGCGCCGGCGGCGCTGCTGGCAGCGCTCGAGGCCGACCCCGGCGCAGCGGTCGCCGGCGCGCGGCTGCTCGCCCCGGACGGCAGCCCGCAGCCGTGTGCCTGGCGGCTGCCCGGGCTTGGCGCCGCGCTGGCCGGCGCGTTGATGCTGCACCGGGCGCTGGTCACACAGAGCGGCGGCGATTCGACGCGGGCGGTCGGCTGGGTGCAGTCGAGCGCGATGCTCGTTCGCCGTCAGGCCGCCGAGGCGGTCGGCTATCTCGACCCGGACTTCTTCGTCTACTCCGACGAGACCGACTTCTGCAAGCGGCTCGGCGACGCCGGCTGGCGGATCCTCTTCGTGCCGGCGGCGACGGCAGTCCATCACGAGCAGCTCTCCACCGACCATCGCCCCGGCGACCATCGGATCGTCGAGTTCCACCGCAACCGCGACCTCTACCTGCGCAAGCACCACGGGCGCCTCAGCGCGCTGATCGCCCGGCCACTGCTCGCCTGGCCCTATCTGCTGCGGGCGCTGGCGGCGCTCGTCCTTCCCGGCCACAGCCCGCGGCGCTACCTGCTGCATGCGCGCCAGGCGCTTCGCCCCGGCCGCGGCGAGGGGGTCCGGGAGGCCGCGGCGGCGCTCAACCGGCGTCTCGACGCCGGTCGCTGACGGCGCGGCGCCTACGTCCTCAGGTCCTCGTCGCGCGCCTCGGACTCGAGCACCTCGGCGGCGAAGCCTTCGCCGCTGCCGCTGGCCACGCCGGCGGGCGCCGCGCGCAGGGAGCGCAGCCGCGCCGCGACCTGGCGCGGGCTCAGCAGGGCGCCGAGCGCCGAGCGCTCCGCCGCGGTGAAGAAGCCGCTCAGCCAGAGCGCCAGCGGATAGGTAGCCCAGAGGCCGACCCGGGCGAGCAGGCCGGCGGCGCCGTGCTTGGGCGCGAGCAGCTCGCCGGCGGCGATCAGCGCAGCGGCCGTGGCGATCACCTGCAGCAGTCGCCACCACTGGTAGGGGACGCTGAACAGGCGGCGGGTGAACAGGTACATCAGCACGAGGACGACGACGTAGGAGGCGATCAGCGCGACCGCGGCGCCGATGAACCCCATCCGCGGCACGAGCAGCAGGTTGAGGCCGACGTTGACCGCCAGCGCGGCGCCGGTGGCGGGGAAGTTGAACTCGGTCCGGCCGCTGCGGCCGAGGATGACGACGAGCACCAGATAGAGGCCGTAGAGGACGATCGCCGTCGCCAGCGGCCCCACCCCCTTGAAGGCGGCGAAGAACTGCGGGGCGGCGAAGACGTGCAGCAGCCAGCGCGACAGCAGCCACATCCCGGTGACGACGAAGGCGCAGATCGCCGCGAAGTAGCTGACGACGAGCGCGTAGGTGCGCCGAGCCTCGCCGTCGTCGCTGATCGAGTAGGCCAGCGGCGGCCAGGCGAGCTGGAAGCCGCGGACGAGGATGTTGATCGCCTGGGCGAACTTCAGGCCCAGCGAGTAGAGCCCCGCCTCGGCGAGGCCGGCGCTGCGGACGATGACGATCCGGTCGATCAGGTTGAGCGAGTAGAGCGAGAGCTCGGCCGGCATCGTCGGCAGGCCGAAGCGGACCATCCGCCGCAGCAGCCCGGGTTCGGGCCAGAGGGCCAGCCGGCGGCGCTGGCTGAGCAGGAGGACGAGGAGGAAGCCGCCGGTCGAGGCGAAGTTGCCGAGTAGCAGGCCGTGGGCGCCCTGGCCGAGGCCGATGACGAGGTAGACGGTCAGCGGGATCGTGATCAGCGTGTCGCCGATCGTCACCGCCAGGAAGGCCTTGGCGCGCTCGTCGAGGCGGTACAGCGTCAGCAGGAACTCGGTCATCGTGAAGATCCAGAGGCCGAGGATCGCGACGCGCGCAAGGCCGGCGTCCTCGTGGCCCAGCAGGGCGCTGGAGATCGGCCCGGCGGCGGCGAGGGCGGCCGCCGCCCCGGCCGTCGCCGTCCAGAAGAGCGAGGCGAAGGCGGTCGAGACGACGGCGCCGCGGTCCTCGCCCCCCTGGTAGTAGAAGCGCATCACCGCCTCGAGGACGCCGAGGCGGATGACGATGCTGGTCGCGATGACGACCGAGAGCAGCACCTCGGCGGCGCCGTAGTCCGACGGGCTCAGATGGCGTGTATAGAGCGGTAGCAGGGCGACGGCGACGAGCTTCGAGAGGATGCTCGAGGCGGTGTAGGCGGCGCCTGTGGTCGCCAGCCGTCGCAGGTACTGAGCCACGCGCTAGGCCCGGCTCGGCCCCAGCCAGGCGACCCCCGTGGCGCGCCTGGCCGGCTGGGGCGCGAGCTGGGAATCAAGCGGGCCGGCCGAGAGGACCACGGCGAAGGCGAGCAGCGCCCAGGTCAGCGGGTCGGTGAGAAAGGCGGCGTAGGTCATCGAGTGGACGATCATCGCCACGAAGGCGGCGGCGACGGCGGCGCGGGCGACGAGCCAGTCTGTCGGCGGCGGCGCCCTGCCGGTGACATCTGCGGTGACATCCGCGGTGCCAGCGCCCCGTCGCGGCCAGCCCGGCATCGCCCCGCGCAGGCCGCCCACCAGCACGGTCAGGGCCGCCGCCAGCAGCGCCAGGTAGACGACGATGCCGACGGCCCCCTGCTCGGCGGCGATCGTCACCGGCTCGGTGTGGGAGGCGGCGACGCTGCTGTTGCGCTTGGACTCCTGACGAAAGCTCTGCACGAACGAGCCCGAGCCGAAGCCGAGCACGGGGCGGCGTCGGGCGAGCTCGATGCCGCCGCGAACGAGATCGGCGCGGCCGCTGGTCGTCTTGTCGAGCGCCTTCTCCGAGCCGAGCTGGAACTTGATCTGGCTGCCGAAGGCGACGAGGTAGACGAGCGCCGCGATCGCCGCCAGCGCCGCGATCACCGCGGTCCAGCGCACGCTCCAGCGCAGCGCCGCCAGGACGACGAGGCCCGCCAGCAGCGCGACGAGGCTCGACTGCGAGAAGGTCAGCACCAGCGCCACCCAGAGGATCGCCGTGGTGATCGCCGCCGCCAGTGCCGTCCGGCGGCTGCGCGCCCAGAGCATCGCCGCGACGACGGCGAGGATCGCCAGCGAGAGGAAGCGGCCGAAGATGTTGGGGTCCCAGAAGAGCGAGTTGACGCGGAAGAAGCGGTGGAACTCGTTGGCGACGATGACCTCGTGGTTCCAGAAGAGGTGGTGGGTCGCCAGCTGGGCGAAGGCGATCAGCGACAGGGCCACCGCCTCGATGGCCACCACTGCGAGCAGTTGCCTGAAGAGGCGGTGGGTCCAGGGGGCGTCTAGGAGTTGGCGGGTCATTAGGGCGAAGGGGGCTAGGAAGAAGCCGGCTGTTTCGGTTGCCTTGTCCAGGTCTTGGGAGTAGGTGGCTTGGAGGGCGTAGAGGACTATTGCTGTGGCCAGGACTAGGACCAGGGCTTTTGGTGCTCGGGCTAGGGACCATGGGTTTCGGGCCGCGGGTCCTGTCCCGGTAACGATCCCCCACGGCTGCGGTGTCGGCGCTCCTCGCCGCGGGGGCCCCTTTACCGGGCCACCCGCGGCAGACGCGTCGGCGCGCCCGGGCGTATTTTTTCTCTCGGTAGTGGGCAACCCTGGATTGGCTCGCCATGCTCGCCAAGCGGCGGCCAGGGCGCCGGCGGCTATGACCAGATAGAGCGGTAGGAGGAGGTTTGCGGTTTGGCCGCCGGCGCCTAGGGGGATGCGGAAGGGGAGGACGGCGACTATTGCCAAGGGGAGCAGGGGCGGGCGGTGGTGGAAGACAGGGGTCAGGACTGCGATTGCTATTGCGGCGGCTGCTGTGATTGCGGCTAGGCGGGTGGGGTGGGCTCTTAGGGCCTCCAGGGCTGGGCGGTGCCATAGCTCGATGGTTAGGAGGGGGGCGAGGATCGCCAGGGACGCCAGCATTGCTGTGGCGCGGGTGCGGGGGGCCGGGGCTATCAGCGCCGTGGCTGCCAGCAGGCAGGTGGCCATTACGCCTGCGGCTTGGACGGTGTTGCTCACTACGGCGCCACCTTGGGGATTCGGCGCAGGTGGATCTCGGGGGCGGTGATCGTCAGCTGGCGGTTCTGGCCGAGGAGGTCGACGCGGAGGCGGTAGGCGTCGGCCGGGGCGACATGGCCGGCGTCGTCGCGGCCGTCCCATTCGAACACCCAGTAGAAGTAGGAGCGCAGCGGCTTGTCGCGGGCGATCGAGCGGATCGTGCGACCGGTCTCATCGACGATCGCGACGTTTGCGCGGTCGGGGCGGCTGACCCGGAAGCGCAGATAGGCGACGTCGCGGCGACCGTCGCCGTTGGGGCTGAAGTCCTGGGTCACCCGCACGCGGTCGAGCAGCAGATCGCGATGCTTGGCCCTCTGCGCGTAGGCAAAGGCGGCCACGGTCGCCACGACGAGGGCGGCGAAGAGGACCGCCGTCAGCCAGCGCGTCGCCGGCGCTCCAACCGGCGGGCCGGCTTGCCGCATCGGGTCGGGTGAGGCGGCTGCCGGGCTGGGACCCTCCACGGGACGGCCAGCTTAGGGCCTATCCCGTCGGCGGGCGTGCCCGCGCGGCGAGCCCGGGTCAGGGCGTGAAGGTGCCGGTGGTCGGGGTTGGTGTGGGCGCCGGTGCCGGCGCGCTCGGCACGCCGGTGGTGGCGCCGGCGGGGACTCGGTCCTGACCGACCACGACGGCGATCTCGGCGCCCTTGGAGACGCTCTGGATCTCGGCCGACATCAGCTCCACGCCCTGGACGCCGATCCGCCTGGCGACGTCCTGGGCCTCGGGCTGGTGGCCCCGCCGGTACATCACGACCGTGGTGTCAAAGCTCGACTGGCTGTTGGTCACGGCGCCGAGCTTGAAGCCGCCGCCGCGAACGTCGTCGCCCACCTTGGCCGCCAGGCCCGGCACGGCCGTGCCGTTGAGCACGGCGACGCGGAGCTTGCCCGGCGAGCTGGTGCTGCCGGTGCCCTTCTTGGAGCCGGGCTGCTTCGACGCCGTGTTCGTATCGCTGCCACCGCCGCCGAAAACGTGGATCGCTCCAAAGACGATTGCGAAGAGCAGGATCAGGCCACCGGCGAGGACCACCAGCGACGAGCCCACCTCGGGCAGCCGGCGGCGCTCCGTCGAGTACTCGGTGCGCTCACGCTGCTGGCGGCGCTCGTCGAGCTCCGCCGCCGCGGCAGCCTCTGCCTCGAGCTGCCACTCCTCCGCCTGGCCGCCGCGGCCGGCGGGGGCGACTGGCATCGGCGGCGACACGCCCCCCACCGCGGCGCCGACAGGAGCCCCGATCGGCTCGGCGGCGCTTTCGGCGGCGTAGGCGTGCTCCCCGGTCTGCAGCTCGTAGGCGGCGAGCGCCTCCTCGGCCGCCTCGGCGCGCTCGGGAGCGCGGCCCGCCCAATCGCGCAGCCGGCGGACGTCCCGCGCCTGGGAGAAGTAGAGCACGGCGAGCAGGGTGATTCCCAGGAACGAGCCCAGGCCTGCGAGCGCGCCGATCGTTTTGATCACGTCGGGCATTCGGGCGGGGTTAGTTTAGAGCGATGAAAGGCGGGCGCTTGCAGGCAGGAGTCGCTGCAGCCGGCTAGGCATCGGCGACGATCTCGGCGGTGTCGCCGTCGCGGTTGGCGACGAGCTCTACGGCGCGCTCGGCGAGGTGCGTCTCGTCGCCCTCCATCACCAGCCGCTCGAGCGTCGCGACGGTGCGCTGGACCCACTCGGGGTCGAGCGGCGCTCGGCGGACGGCGCGGACGATCCGGTCGGCCGCGGTCGCCTGCGATCGCTCGTCGCCGTTGAGCAGCTCCTCGTGGATCTTCTCGCCCGGGCGCGGCCCGACGAACTCGATCGCGATGTCGCGCTCCGGCTCATAGCCGGCCAAGCGGATCATGTTGTGGGCGAGATCGACGATCTTCACCGGCTCGCCCATCTCGAGGACGAAGACCTCGCCCGAGGTCCCGCCGATGTCGGCGGCGCGGATGACCAGCTGCACCGCCTCCGGGATCGTCATGAAGTAGCGGCTCATCTCCGGGTGGGTGATCGTGATCGGCCCGCCGTGCTCGATCTGGCTGCGGAAGATCGGCACGACGCTGCCCGACGAGGCGAGGACGTTGCCGAAGCGGACGGTGACGAAGCGCGTGCGCGGGTATTTGTGCCCCGCCGCCTCGACGATCCACTCGGCCATCGCCTTCGAGGCGCCCATCACGGTCTGCGGGTTGACCGCCTTGTCGGTCGAGATCAGGACGAAGCGCTCGGCGCCGGAGGCGGCCGCGGTCTCGGCCGTGACCCGCGTCGCGATCGCGTTGTTGCGCACCGCCTCGAGCGGGTTGGCCTCCATCAAGGGCACGTGCTTGTAGGCGGCGGCGTGAAAGACGACCTCGGGCTTGAAGCGCTGCATCACCTCGAGCATCCGGTCGGCCTCCTTGCAGTCGGCCAGCACCGACTCGACGCGTGTGAAGTGGCGCTCGCCGACCATCTCCCGGTCGACCTCGAAGAGGTTGTCCTCGGCGTGGTCGAGGAGGACGAGCAGGCGCGGCTTGACGCGGGCGATCTGGCGCGAGAGCTCGGCGCCGATAGAGCCGCCGGCGCCGGTGACGAGGACGATCCTGTCCTCGAGATAGGCGCCGACCTTGTCGAGCTCCATCCTCACCGGATCGCGGCCGAGGACGTCCTCGACCTGGACCTCGCGCAGCTGGCGAGTCAGCTGGACGCCGCCGCGCAGCAGCTCGAAGACGGTCGGTAGCGTCCGCACCGGGATCTGGCGCTCGCGGCAGGCGGCGACGACGCTGCCGCGCAGCGTCCCTGGCGCCGAGGGGATCGCGATGATCACCTCCTCGGGAGCGTGCTCGTCGAGGATCGCGCCGATCTCGGCGGTCGAGCCAAGGACCCGCAGCCCCAGCAGCTGCATGCCGCGCTTGCGCGGGTCGTCGTCGACGAAGCCGACGGCGCTGGCGCCGAGATGGGGGTTTAGCTGCATCTCGCGAACGACCATCTGGCCACCCGAGCCGGCGCCGACGACGACGACGCGGCGGGAGCCGTCCGCGGTCGCGCTGCGAGAGGGGCGCTCGACGAGCATCCGCACGCCGAGACGGGCGCCGCCGATGAACAGCAGCGTCAGCATGAAGTCCATGATCGCCACCGCTCGCGGCAGGCTGTTGGCAAACGGCTGGGCGACGGTGAGAACGATCAGCAGGATGCCGCTCGCCGTGGCGACCGCTCGCATGATCGCGCCGAGGTCGTTGAGCCTGAAGTAGCGCCACCACGTCCGGTAGAGGCCGAAGGCGGCGAAGACGAGGATCTTGCCGACGACGACGAAGCCGACCGCGTTGGTGAACAGGGCCCAGTAGCGGTGCGGCAGGCCATGCTGGGCATCGAGGAAGCGCAGCCGGAACGCCAGGTAGAAGGCCGCCGCGACCAGCAGGGCGTCGGCAGCCGCCTGGAGGCCTCGACTGCGGTAAACGGGGTGGTTGAGGCGCTCCACGACCCCCCGAGTCTAGTGCCGAGGGCCTAAGCTAGCCAGCCCTTTGCCTCCCTGCATGGCAGCTGACATCCTCAATCCGATCGTCGATGCGGCGACCAGCTTCATCGACACGGCCGGCCTCGCCGGCGTCTTCGTGCTGATGGCGCTCGAGAGCGCCTGCATCCCGGTGCCGAGCGAGGCGATCATGCTCTTCGCCGGCTTCAACGTCTCCGCCGGCGAGCTCAGCCTCGTCGGCGTCGTCGTCGCCGGCGTGCTCGGCAACCTCGTCGGCTCCTGGGTCGCCTACGCCGCCGGCTACTACGGCCGCGTCGAGCTGCTGGAGAAGAGCCGCCTCATCCACGTCGATCGCTCGCAGCTCGAGCGCGCCGATCGCTGGTTCGGGCGTTATGGCTCGGCAACCGTCCTCTTCACGCGGATGCTGCCGATCGTCCGCACCTTCATCTCGCTGCCGGCCGGGATCGCGCGGATGCCGTTCTGGCGCTTCACCGCCTTCACGCTGCTGGGCTGCATCCCCTGGGTGCTGATGCTGGCCTTGATCGGCCAGGCGGTCGGCGACCGCTGGGAGCGCTGGCGCGAGCACCTGCGCTACGCCGACTACGTCGTCGCCGCCCTCGTCCTCGCCGCCGTCGTCTACCTGCTGCTGCGCCGGCGCCGCAACGGCCGCGTCGCCGAGGAGGCCTCGACGCCCTGAAGGCCGCCGGGGACATCCCCGCGGCGCAGGCGCTCGCCCTGGGGACGATTCAGGGGCCGGCCGAGCTGCTGCCGATCTCTAGCTCCGCCCACCTGGCGCTGATCCCCTGGCTCGCCGGCTGGGAGCGCCCCGGCGAGGACCCCGAGCTGCGAAAGAGCTTCGAGGTCGCGCTCCACGCCGGCGCCGCGGCGGCGCTGCTGATCGGCCAGCGGCAGACGATCGCCCGCGAGCTCGCCGACTTCGACGCTCGCCGAGCCGCCGTCCTCTCGCTGTCGTTCCTCCCCGCCGCCGCCGCCGGCTACGCCTTCGAGCGGCCGATCGAGCAGCGGCTCGGCGGCCCGCGGGCGACGGCGATCGCGCTGCTCGCCGGCGCGCTGGCGATGGCGCTCGCCGACCGCACCGCGCAGCTGCGCGGTCACGGCGACGCCGGGCCGGTCGACGGCCTCGCGCTCGGGCTGGCGCAGGCGGCGGCGCTGGCTCCGGGGGTCTCCCGCAACGGCGCGACGCTCGCGGTGGCGCGCTGGCGCGGCTTCAGCCGCGAGCACGCCAACCTGCTCTCGCGGACCGTCGCCCTGCCGATCATCGTCGGCGCCAGCCTGCTCAAGGGGACTCGGCTCGCCAGGCGCGGCGTCGATCCCCGGACCTGGCGAACGCTGGCGCTCGGCGCCCTGGCCTCGTTCATCTCGACGCTGGGCTCGCAGCGGCTGATCAAGCTCGTCGAGCGCGACCGGGCGCTGTGGCCCTATGCCGCCTACCGGGCGCTGCTCGCCGGCTTCGTCCTCTCGCGGCTGCGCTCGCGCCGGCCGCCGCCGCCCACGGCCGCCGCCGATCCGGTTCAATCCGCGACGATGCCGGCCGACCTCGTAAAGAAGGACGCGTGACCGACGAGGCCTACGCGCAGGCGGGGGTGAGCCAGACCGACGCCGACGCCGCCGTCGCCGCGCTCGTCGCGTCTCTGCGACAGATCGACACCGGCAGCCCCTCGCGCGAGCTGGTCGGCTCCGGGCACTACGCCAGCGTCATCGCCCTCGACGAGCGCAGCGGCATAGCGCTGTCGACCGACGGCGTCGGCACGAAGCTGCTGATCGCCGAGCAGCTCGGCCGCTACGACACCGTCGGCATCGACTGCGTGGCGATGAACGTCAACGACATCATCTGCGTCGGCGCCCGCCCGATCGCGATGCTCGACTACCTCGCGGTCGAGCGCGCCAACGTCGAGCGGGAGGGCCAGCTGGGGATCGGCCTGCGCCGCGGCGCCGAGCTGGCCGGGATCGAGATCCCCGGCGGCGAGCTCGCCCAGCTCGGCGAGCTGGTTCGCGGCTTCGACCTCGCCGGGGCATGCTTCGGCACCATCGAGCTCGACCGGATCGTCACCGGCAAGGGGATCGAGCCCGGCGACGCCGTGATCGGCCTGCCGTCGTCGGGGCTCCACTCCAACGGCTACACGCTCGCCCGCCAGGCGCTCGCCGAGATCCCCCTCGAGGACGCCCGCCTGGGACGGCCGCTGGGCGACATCCTGCTCGAGCCGACCGCGATCTACGTTCGCGCCGTGCTCGCCCTGCTCGACTCCGGCCTCGACGTGCGCGGCCTCGCCCACATCACCTCCGGCGGCCTCGGCAACCTGCTGCGCCTGGATGCCGACGTCGCCTACGAGATCGACGAGCCGCTGCCGGTGCCGCCGATCTTCGCCCTGATCGCCGAGCTCGGGCAGGTCGGCGACGACGAGATGCACGAGGTCTTCAACATGGGCTGCGGCTTCTGCTGCGTCGTCGGCGGCGAGGACGCCGATGCGGCGGTCGAGCTGCTGCGCGGGCACCACCCCGAGGCGCGGCGAATCGGCCGGGCCGCCACCGGCCCGGCCGAGATCCGGCGCTAGCCTGCAGCGATGCTGATCGCGATCCTCCTCTTCCCCGAGCTGACCGCGCTCGACGCGATCGGGCCCTACGAGGTGCTCTCGCGGCTGCCGGGCGCCGAGGTCCGCTTCGTCGCCAAGGAGCCTGGGCCGCAGCGCACCGACACCGGCGCCCTGGCACTGAGCGCCGACCACTCGCTCGCCGACGTTCCCAGCCCGGAGATCTTCGTCGTGCCCGGCGGCGCCGGCACGCGGCCGATGCTCGGCGACGAGGTGACGCTCGACTGGATCCGCCGCGCCCACGAGACGTCGCAGTGGACGACATCGGTCTGCACCGGCTCGCTCGCGCTCGGCGCCGCCGGCGTGCTCGACGGGCTGCGGGCAACGAGCCACTGGATCTGGAGCGAGTACCTGAGCGCCTTCGGAGCGACCCCGGTCGACGAGCGCGTCGTCGAGGACGGCAAGGTGATCACCGCCGCCGGCGTCTCGTCGGGGATCGACATGGCGCTGCGGCTGAGCGAGCTGGTCGCCGGCGAGGAGGTCGCCAGGGCGATCCAGCTCGGCATCGAGTACGACCCGACGCCTCCTTTCGACAGCGGCTCGCCGGCGAAGGCGACGCCGGAGCTCGTCGAGCGGCTGCGGACGATCGCCCAGAACGATCCGGCAATGCGGATCGATCTCGGCTGATCGCCGTGGCCGGCGCGACATTCAGGAGGGCGTCAGGTCTCGCTACCTAGCCTGAGCCGATGGGCGCGGCGACAGAGGGGGCGGGCCGCGCGTCTCTGACCGGGCGCCGGCCCTCGCCTGAGTTGCTGGCGCTGGCCGCGATCGTCGTCCTCGGCGCCGCGATTCGCTTTGCCACCCTCGACCTGCAGAGCTTCCGCCACGACGAGGCGGTAACGGCGGCGCGAATTCTCCATCCCAGCCTCTTCGCGACGCTCGGCGAGGTTCCCGGCAGCGAATCGAACCCGCCCCTGTACTACGCGATCGCCTGGCTGTGGTCGCGGCTCCTCGGCACGGGCGAGGTCGGCCTGCGTTCGCTCTCGGCGCTCTGCGGCGTCGCGACGATCCCGATCGTCTACCTGATCGCCAAGCGGGCGCTATCGACCCGCGCCGGCGTCATCGCCGCGGCGATCATCGCCACGAACCCGATCCTCGTCTGGTATTCGCAGGACGCCCGCAACTACTCGCTGCTGGTGCTGCTCTGCGCCGCCTCGCTGCTCTGCATGCTGGGGGCGCTCGAACAGCCGACGCGGCGGCGGCTCGCGGCCTGGGCCGTTGTCTCGGCGTTGGCCCTGGCGACCCATTACTTCGCCGCCTTCCTGATCGCCGGCGAAGCCGCGATCCTGCTGCGGCGCGGAAGCGACCGTCGTCGGGCGGTGGCGGCGGTGGCCGCCGTCGCCACCATCGGCCTGGCGCTGGTGCCGCTGGCGCTCAGCCAGGCGGACTCGCGCAACAACTTCATCGGCCACACCCCTCTGCTCGGCCGCGTGGCCGGCCTGGGGGTCAAGTTCCTCGCCGGCGAGGGGCGGGGCGCCGGCGGCGGCACGGTCGACGGGCTCTATGCCGCCGTGCCCGCGATGCTGGTGCTCGCCGCCGCCGTCGCGCTGCTGATGATCCCGGCAGCGCGCAGAGCAGCCGGGATGAGGCTGCTTGCGATCCTGGCGGCGACAGCCTTCCTCCTGCCGGTCTGCCTGGCGCTGGCCGGGACCGACTATGTCGACGCCCGCAACCTGCTGCCGGCCCTGCTGCCATTGGCGCTGCTGGTCGGGGCCGGCTTCGACGCTCCCCGCGCCGGCGCCGGCAGGCTGCTGGGAACAGCCCTCGCGCTGGGCCTCTGCGCCTACTCGATCGCCTTCGTCGTCTACTTCGACAGCCATCCCCGGCTGCAGCGCGAGGACTGGCGATCGGTGGCGAGGGCAATCGGCCCGACCGACGCACCGCGGCTGATCCTCGCCCCGGGCTACGGAAACGCCGGGCTGAGCTACTACCTGGGCGCCCGGCCGCTCGGCGCGACGCCGAGCGCCGCTGTCAGGGAGGTCGTGATCGTCGGCTGGACCTCGCCGAGCCCGGCGGCCGTTCGGCGGCTGTCTCCGGCGCTGCGGCCAACCGAGCAGCGGCCGGTGTCCTACGACTTCTCGCTGACCAGACTGCGCTCGCCGCGACCGCTGAGAGTCTCGGCCCGAGCCAGAACGGCGCTCGGCCTCGTCGCCGGCAATCGGCGTGCCGTCGCCTTCGAGCAGCCGGCGGCGGCGCCCGCCCGCTGACCGACCGGGCCGAATCGGGCTCCGATCAGCCATGATTTCGTGCAGGGCCGTCCAGGGGAGGCGGCCGCCACGGCAGTTGACGAAAATAGGCAGACGGTGGAGTCGCGAACGTCATCGGTGATCGGCACGGTTCTCTCGAACCGCTACCGCCTCAACGCCAAGCTCGGCTCGGGCGGGATGTCGACGGTCTATCTGGCTCACGACCGCACGCTCGACCGCGAGGTCGCGATCAAGGTCCTAAACCACGAGCTCTCCGAGCAGCCGGGCCACGAGGAGCGCTTCAAGCGCGAGGCCCGCGACATGGCCAAGCTCTCGCACGCCAACGTCGTCTCGGTCATCGACGCCGGCGAGGACGACGGCCGTCGCTACATCGTCTTCGAGTGCATCGACGGCGAGACGCTGAAGCGGCGGATCAACCGGCTCGGCCAGCTGCCGGCCGACGAGGCCGCCGCCTACGCGATCGAGATCGGCCGTGCCCTGCAGGCGGCCCACGAGCGCAAGATCGTCCATCGCGACGTCAAGCCGCAGAACGTCCTCATCGACCGCGACGGCCGCGCCAAGCTGACCGACTTCGGCATCGCCCGCACGCTCGGCCGCGCCGGGCTGACGGTGACCGGCCGCATCCTCGGCACGACCGACTACGTCTCGCCGGAGCAGGCGATGGGCGAGGACGTCGACGAGCGCTCCGACATCTACTCGCTCGGCGTCGTCCTCTACGAGATGCTGATCGGCGACGTCCCCTTCCAGGCCGACTCGATGGTCGCCGTGGCGATGAAGCACATCCACGAGCCGCTGCCCAACGTCCAGCTGCAGCGCTCCGAGGTCTCCTCGGCCCTGGCGGCGGTGATCGAGAGGGCGACCGAGAAGGATCCGCGACGCCGCTATCGCAACATGGCCGAGATGCTGGCCGCGCTCGAGACCGCGCTCGAGGTCGAGGTCTCGCGCGGCGGCGGCGTGCCCCATGGCGAGGCGACGGCCGTGCTCGAATCGGTCCCCGAGGCACAGCGGATCATCAAGCCGCAGCGCTCATCCCGGGCCGGCCTCGTGATGGCGGCTATCGGCATCGGCCTGATCGTCGGCATCCTTCTGGTGACCAATGGCGGCCCGTCGAATCCCCGTGACAGCGGCCTGCTGCGAGCGGTTGCCGCCCACGACTTCGACCCCTACGCCACCGACGGCAACCCGGTTGAGCACCCCGAAGAGACCGGCCTGGCGATCGACGGCAACCCGACGAACACAGGCTGGGAGACGGAGACCTACAGGGGCGGCAACCTCGGCAAGCTCGGCGTCGGGCTCTACATCGACGCCGGCCACCCGGTGACCGCCCGCGCCGTGGCGCTGCGGACGTCCGCCCCCGGCTGGAGCGCGGAGCTGCGCGCCGCCGACGCGGTCCCCGACTCGATCGAAGGCTGGGGCACCCCGATCGGCAGCGCTCCTTCCGTCCGGCCAGAGCAGCGGATCGACGTCGCCAGCCCAGCCCCCCACCGCTACTACCTCATCTGGATCACCCAGCTGCCCGCGTCGGGGCAGGCGACGATCGAGGACGTCAGGCTCGTCCGCTAGTTCGAGTCCGCTCAGAAGGCGAAGCTGCGCTCGTGCTCGTGGCGCTCGAGCGCGAGTCCGACCAGCCGGTCGCAGAGCTCGGCGTAGCCGACGCCGCTGGCCTCGAAGAGCTTGGCGAAGACGCTCGTCTCGGTGAAGCCGGGCAGCGTGTTGATCTCGTTGACGAGGACCCTGCCGTCCTCGACGAAGAAGTCGCAGCGGGCGAGGCCGCTGCAGCCGGCGAGGATGAAGACGCGAGCCGCCAGCTCGCGGACCGTGCTCGCGGCGGCCTCGTCGATCGCAGCCGGGACGACCAGCCGCATCCCGCCCGCCTCGTACTTGGCCTCGAAGTCGTACCAGTCGGCGTCGGTGACGATCTCGCCCGCCAGCGAGGTCTCTGGGCGCTCGTTGCCGATCACCGAGCACTCGACCTCGCGGCCGCCGCTGTGCGCCTCGACGATCACCCGGGGATCGTGGGCCAGCGCCGACTCGACCGCCGCATCCAGCTCGCCGGCGGCGCTGACCTTGCTGATGCCGACGCTCGAGCCGAGCCGTGACGGCTTCACCCACAGCGGCAGGCCCAGCGCCAGCGCCTGCTCTCGCCAGCCGTCCTCGCCGGCGACGGCGAAGTCGACCTGCGGCAGGCCGTGGGCCGCGAGGACTCGCTTGAAGGTGATCTTGTCGATGCACACCGCCGAGCCCAGCACGCCGGAGCCGACGTAGGGGACGTCGAGGCACTCGAGCGCGCCCTGGACGCTGCCGTCCTCACCGTTGGGGCCATGCAGGACGGGAAAGACGGCGTCGCAGCCGAGCAGGCCGTGCCCGGGCCGTAGCTCGACCTCGGCGCCGTCGACGAGCCAGCGGCCGTCGCGGTCGATCAGCAGCGCGACCGGCTCGTGGCCGGCGGCGGCGAGGCCCTCGGCGACCGCCGCGCCGGAGCGCAGCGAGACGTCGTGCTCGCTGGAGCGACCGCCGCTGATGACGACGACCCTCATAGCCCGGCCCCCATTAGGGCCCCGGGGTCAGCACCGTCGGCGAGTAGTTGCCGACGGTGATCGTGACGATCTCGCCACGGCGGGCGGTCGAGCCGCCCGACGGGGTCTGGTCGAGAACGCGGCCGTCCTCGCTGGCGTTGCTGGTTGCCTGGTGCTCGGTTCGCACCGAGAGCCCCTGGTTGCGCAGCGTCTTGACCGCTCGCGCCTCACCGAGGCCGACGACGTTCTTGATCGCGAAGCGCCCGGTCGAGACGACGATCGTTACCGACGAGCGCTTGTCGGCCAGCGCGCCGCCGATCGGCGACTGCGAGATCACCTCGCCGGCCGGCGCCGGGTCGTCGCGCTCGTCGATCGCCGGCGCGAAGCCGGCGTCGCGAAGCTCGGCAAGGGCGGAGCCGCGGGTCAGGCCGACGACGTCGGGAACGGCGATCTGGTCTGTCCCCTTGGAGACGAAGAGCGTGACCACCGATCCGCGCGAGACCTTGACCCCGGGGCCGGGCGACGTGCCGATCGCCTCGCCGGCGGGGATCGTGCGCGAGAAGCGCTCCACGGACTTGACCTCGAAGCCGGCCTTCATCAGCGCCTTGAGCGCCGGGCGCTCGTTGAGGCCGTCGACCTTCGGCACCAGCGCCAGGCCCGGTCCGGCGCTGACCGACAGGGTGACCGTCGAGCCCTTCTTGACCTTGGTCAGGGCGGGCGGGTCGGTCTCGATGACGGTGTCCACGGGGGCATCGCGCTGGACCATCTGCACCGAGACGTCGAACCCCTTCGCCTCGAGGATCTGCGTCGCCTCGGCGACCTGGCGGCCGTAGACGTTGGGCACGGGGACCATCTGCGGCCGCGTCAGCGCGAAGGCCGCGAGCGCCGACAGCAGCAGGCCGAGGACGCCGAAGATCAGCCAGCGGCGCCGGTGCCGGCGCCGGCGGTCCTCGACCCAGCCCGGCGGCGGTCCGGCCGGTGGAGCCTTCGCCGCGGCGGCGGGCACCGGCAGCGCGAACGAGGCGGTGTCCCCCGCCGCCGGCTCGCCCGGGTTGGCCTCCGCCTGGTCGAGGGCAAGGCGGAAGGCGTCGGCGTCGGCGAAGCGGCGGGCCGGGTCCTTGGCCAGCGCCCGCATGACGACGGCGTCGAGGGCGGGTGAGACCTCCGGGTTCAGCGCGCTCGGGCGCCGCGGCATCTCCGAGACCTGCTTGAGAGCAACCGCGACCGAGCTCTCGGCCTCGAACGGCACATGCCCGGTGAGGCACTCGTAGAGGATGATCCCGGTCGAGTAGAGGTCCGAGGCGGCCGTCACCGGCAGGCCCTGGGCCTGCTCGGGCGAGAGGTAGTGGGCGGTTCCCATCACCGAGCCCGTCTGGGTGATCTCCGAGGCGCCGGCGTGGGCGATGCCGAAGTCCGTGACCGTCGCCTTGCCCTCGCGGCTGATGATCACGTTCTGAGGCTTGAAGTCGCGGTGGATGATCCCCCGCTCGTGGGCAAAGCGGGCGGCGCTGAGGATCTGGCGGATGATCGCCAGCGCCTCGGGGATGCTGAGCCCGCGGGCTATCCGCTGCTTGAGCGACTCCCCCTCGAGCAGCTCCATTGCGATGTAGTAGGTGCCCTCGAACTCGCCGCGGTCGAAGACGCCGACGACGTTGGGGTGCTGCAGCCCCGCGGCCGAGGAGGCCTCGCGGCGGAAGCGCTCGACGAACTCGCGGTCCTGGGCGAAGCGCTCGTGGAGGATCTTCAGCGCGACCGTGCGGCCGAGGTGCTCGTCCTCGGCGCACCAGACGTCGGCCATGCCGCCGGAGCCGAGGCGGCGGACCAGCTTGTAGCGGCCGTCGACCATCGTGTCGGTCGCTAGCAGCATCGCCCGCGCCCCTTCCTGGCCGCTGTGAGGGCAGGCCTCATCGCAGCAACGTCTCCATCAGCTGCTTGACGATCGGGGCGGCGTCGGTGCCGCCCTGGCCGCTGGTCCGCTCGACCGTGACCGCGACGGCGATCTTTGGTGAGCTGAGCGGCGCGAAGCCGATGAACCACGCCTGGTTGGGGCCGGGGCCACATGTCCCCTGGCCGACCTCCGCCGTGCCGGTCTTGCCGGCGACGTCGATGCCCGAGAGGGCGGCGGCTCCACCGGTTCCCTCACGGACGACGTTGGCCATCATCCCCCCAAGTGTCGCTGCCGAGCGGACGCTCATCACCCGCGCCAGCTGGCGCGGCTTCATCCGCTTGACCGTGCGGCCGTCCGGGGCGACGACGCGATCCCAGATCTGCGGCCGCATCATCTGCCCGCGGTTGGCGATCGTCGCCGCCACCTGCACCATCTGCAGCGGCGTCACGGCGAGCCGCTCCTGGCCGATCGCGACGCGGCCGACGTCGATCGGGTCGCCGCCGCCCAGGACCTTGGCGCCGTCGTAGAGGCCGCTGATCCGCAGCTGGTCGCGCGGGTAGTCGAGCTGCGGTCGCGAGCCGAAGCCGAAGCGGCTCATGTAGCGCCGCAGGGTGTCGGCGCCGAGCCGCTCGCCGACCTGGGCGAAGACGGTGTTGACCGAGTGGGTCAGCGCGTCGGTCAGGGTGATGTCGCCGAACTGCTCGTTGCTGAAGTTCGAGAGCGAGGCGCCGCCGATCTCGATCGGCGAGCGGCCGCTGAGGACCGAGGTCGGCGTGAACTTGTGCGAGTCGATCGCCGCCGCCGCGGTCACGACCTTGAACGTCGAGCCGGGCGGGTAACCGCTCTGCGTCGCGCGGTTGAACAGCGGCGAGAGCGGGTTGCTGTTGAACGCCCTGAAGCGCCTGGCGCTGGCGACCTGGTTCGGGTCGTAGCCGGGAACGCTGACCATCGTCCGCACCCGGCCGGTCGCCGGCTCGATCGCGACGGCGGCGCCGCAGCGGCCGGCGAGCGCCGTCGTCGCCACGCGCTGGGCCTGCGAGTCGAGGCTGGTGACGAGGTTGTCGCCCTCCTGGCCGTGGCCCTGGAGCTGGTCGAGGATCGAGGTGAACTCCGACTGGTTGCCGACGAGCTCGTCGTTGTGGGACTTCTCGATCCCGACCTGGCCGCGGTCGATGAAGCTGTAGCCGATCGCGTTGCCGTAGAGCGGGCCCTGGGGATAGGTGCGGACGAAGACCCGGCGCGAGCCGTGGCCGTGGCTGATGCTCTTGGCGAGGACGACGCCGTCGGCGGTGAGGATCTCGCCGCGCCGGACCCGCTCCTGCTCGAGCAGCGAGCGGCGATTGAGGGCGTTCTCGCGCAGCCCCTTGGCGTCGATCACCGACCAGTAGGTCGTGAAGGCGACGAGGACGCCGTAGAGGACGAGAACGAGGCCGAAGAGGCGGACGATTGGCTTGTTCATCGAGCTCAGCCGACCTCGGCGAGGTTGAGAATGCCGGTCTCGTTCGAGATCGCGCCCGGCCGCCGCGCCCGGTTGGAGATCAGCAGCAGCAGCGCCAGGAGGATGAAGTTGGCGACGATCGAGCTGCCGCCGTAGCTGACGAAGGGCAGGGTCACGCCGGTCAGCGGGATGACCCGGGTGACGCCGCCGATGATCACGAACGCCTGCAGCGCGAAGACCGCCGTCAGGCCCGTCGCCAGCAGCTTCGAGAAGCCGTCGCCGGCGAGCATCGCGGTCTTGAAGCCGCGCTCGACGATCAGGGCGTAGATGACGATCAGCGCGGCGCCGCCGAAGAGGCCGAGCTCGTTGACGATCACCGAGTAGATCAGGTCCGTCTGCGGCGCCGGCAGGATCGTGCCGCTACCCCCCGGCAGCGCCAGCAGGGCCTGGCCGAAGCCGCGGCCGAAGAGCCCGCCGTCCGCCTGGGCGAACAGCGACTGCGCCACCTGGAAGCTGCCGCCGACGCGGTCGTAGAGACGGGGGTCGAAGGTGTTGGTCCAGATGTCGATCCGGTCCTGGACGTGGGGAACGGTCGAGGCGAAGAACGAGGCGCCGGCCAAGAACATCGCCAGGCCGATGAGGACGAAGGAGAGCCGCGACGTGGCGACGTAGAGCAGCGCCAGGAAGGCGCCGAAGAACATCAGCGAGCTGCCGAGGTCGCGGATGAAGATCAGCATCAGCATCGCCACCCCCCAGACGACGATCAGCGGCCCGAAGTGCTTGAGCGGCGGCAGCGTCAGGCCGAGGATGCGCCGAGCGCCGACGATCATCACCTCGCGGCGCTCGTGCAGGTAGCTGGCAAGGAAGATGACGATCGCGATCTTCGCCAGCTCGGTCGGCTGGAAGGTCAGCGATCCCACCTTGATCGCGAGGAAGGCGCCGTTGGTCTGGGAGCCGATTCCCGGCACCCGCGGCAGGATCAGCAGACCGATGCCGACGGTCGCGATCACGTAGCGGTAGCGCTCGAGGACCTCGTAGTCGCGCAGGACGCGGATCGTGACGACGAAGAGGACGACGCCGAGGACGAACCAGTTCGCCTGGTCACGGGCGAAGGCGTCGTCGATGCGGTAGATCATCACCAGCCCGAAGGCGGCGAGCAGCGCCGCGAGCGGGAACAGGTAGGGGTCGGCGAAGGGCAGTGTGCGGCGGATGAAGAGATGGGCGGCGACGCAGATGCCGAGGAAGTAGCCGCCGTAGATCAGGCTGAGGTTGCCGAGGTTCTGGTTCTCGACGATGAACACCGCCGTGAAGCCGGCGGTGACCAGCAGGCCGACCGGTATCAGGGCGAGCAGCTCGCGGTTGCGGGCGCTCACCGGCCAGCCCTCACCGGCATCAGTCGAGCCCCCGCTGCCGCTCGATGAAGCGGACGAGGTCGACGGCGTCGGAGTGCGAGCGCAGCTTGTGATCCGTGGCCGAGCGGCGCGACTGCGGCGTCAGCGAGTCGACCTGGACCGCGGTGGCGTAGCGCTCGTCATAGAGGTGGATGCCGAAGGGCAGGTCGTAGGGAAGGCCGCGGTAGAGGGCCAACCGCCCCGCCCCGTCGCCGCCGAGGAAGTAGACCTGTCGCGCTCCCCAGAGCGCCGCCGCGACGACGCCGGCGAGGATCAGCGCGACGAGGGCGAGCTTGAGGGTGGCGCGCAGAGGCCGGCGCGGGCGGTCGGGCTCGGCGGCGGCGGCGCGAATCGCCTCTGCCGTCAGCCCCTCGCGCTCGGCCGCGGGGCCGATCAGCGTCAGGTCCTCATCGGGCTCTGGTTCCAGCTCGGCGTCACCGAGGCGGAAGGCGACCGCGGTGATGTTGTCGCGGCCGCCGTTCTGGTTGGCCTCTTGGATCAGCTTGCGCACCGCTGTGTCGAGGCTGGTCGCCCCGCGCAGGATCTGGGCGATCCGCTCCTCGAGGACCATCGTCGTCAGGCCGTCGCTGCAGAGCAGGTAGACGTCGCCCTCCTTGGCCGGAAAGGTCATCGTGTCGACGTCGACGTCGGGCTCGGGCCCGAGCGCCCGGGTGATGATCGAGCGCTGCGGGTGGTCGACCGCCTGCTCGTCGGTCAGCCGGCCCTGGCGGCGGAGCTCCTCGACCAGCGAGTGGTCGTTGGTCAGCTGCTTGAGCTCGCCGTCGCGGAGGCGGTAGGCGCGGCTGTCGCCGACGTGGGCGAAGCTGACCTCGCCGTCGCCGATCAGCGCCGCGGTCAGCGTCGTCCCCATGCCGGCGCGCGAGGCGTCGTCCTTGGCGAGCTCGTGGATCCGCTTGTTGGCGTTCTTGACTATCCGCGCCAGCTGCCGCTCCGGCGCCTGGCCCTCGCGCAGCGCCGGCTCGAAGGCCTCGGCGGCGATCTTCGACGCGACCTCGCCGGCCTGGGCGCCTCCCATCCCGTCGGCGACGGCAAACAGCGGCGCCCGGGCGAAGAACGAGTCCTCGTTCGCCCGCCGCTGGCGGCCGGTGTCGGTCCCCTTTGCTTCATCGACGACCTTCAGCATCGAAAGACCCCTAGACCTCGTAGCGGAACTCGGTGTCGCCGATGCGGATCACGTCTCCGGGGCGCAGCTCGGCCTCGCCGTGGAGCGGCTCGTCGTTGAGCAGCGTGCCGTTGGTCGAATCGAGGTCCTCGACGAACTGCAGCCCGCCGCGGCTGAAGACGCGGGCGTGCAGCTGCGACGCGTAGCGATCGGTGACGCGGATCTCGGCGTCGGCCGAGCGGCCGATCGTCGCGCCGCCGAAGAGGTCGTACTGGTCTCCGGCGGTCAGGTCGCCGCCGCGGATGACGACCAGCATCGGCTCCTCGGCGGGCGCCCGGTCGCGGTCGGGCGCAGCCGCAACCGTCGGTGCGCCGGTGCGCCGCAGGTCCTTGAGGACGCTGCGCGTGACCCAGAGCAGGAACAGGTAGAGGACGGCGAGAAAGCCGAACTTCAGCGCGACCGCGATCGGATCGATGACCATCTGCGCGTCGTGGCCTACTGCTCGATCTCGAACTTGAAGCTGGTCGTGCCCAGCGTGACCTCGTCGCCGGGGGCGAGGCGCGAGGTGGTCACCTGGCGGCCATTTACCTTGACGCCGTTGGTCGAGCCGAGGTCGACGATCTGCCAGTCGCCGTGGGAGCTGCGCTGCAGCTCGGCGTGGTGGCGCGAGACGTTGGGGTCGCGGACGACGCACTCGCAATCCTTGCCGCGGCCGAGAACCGCCTTCGGCCCCTCGAGCACGTAGCGTCGATCGCCGAGCGTGACGACGGCGCGCGAGTCGGCGAACCTCGCCTCCGGGCGCCGCCGGCTCTTCTTCGGCTGCTCGGCAGCGTAGACCATCGTCTTGCCCTCCTCGCCCGGCTCGGGCGGAGCCCCGTCGCGGGCGGGCGGCTTGACCAGCCTCGTCTGGATGCCGAACTCGCCGAGCCGCAGCCGGTCGTCGGTCTCGAACGAGACCGCCGGGCGGGTCAGCAGGTCGTACTCGTGGCGGCGGGCGTGGTCGAGGAGGTACTGCGAGAGCTCCTGCTCGAGCGAGGTCTCGTAGCCCTCGAACTGCTTGCGATCGTCGGCGGAGAGGAAGACGCTGTACTCGTTGGGCACGTAGACGCGAGCGACCGAGGCGGTCTTGTGCGAGTCCATCTCGCGGGCCAGCTTGCGGGCCAGCTCGACGGGCTGCACGCGCGAGCTGAAGGCGCGGCTGAAGACGCCTTCGACCAGGCCCTCGATCTTGGCTTCCAGGTTTCGGAGAACGCTGATCTTTGCCGCTCCTTGAGGATTGGGCAGCCCCAGGTGGAGCGCCGCGGACAATCCTACGGAAGTCGCAGGCTTCCGCTATCGCCGCGAATCGGCGAGGCGGCGACCCCGGCCTCGCCCAGCTCCGGGCCGCGAGGGGCGGCGGAGCGATAGAGCAGGGCCCCGGCGATCAGCACCGACAGGCCGGCGATCAGCCCGCCCGCCGCGGGGGCGACGGCGTCGTCCCACTGGGAGAGCAGCCGCTGGGCGGAGACCAGCGCCGCGGCCCAGACGAGCACGCCCAGCAACTCGAGGCTGATCGCGCGGCCGCGGACCAGCGGCGCCAGGCAGGCGGCGGCCAGCGCCCAGACGAGTGCCCCGAGGACAGCGGGGCGGCTCGCCAGCGGCGCGATCAGGTCGGCGAAGGCGGCCGCCGACCGTGTCGCCCAGTCGCCACCAGCCGGCTTGACGACCCCAAAGAGCAACGTCTTTCGCCAGGCGCCCTCGGCGACCAGCAGCCAGCCGTAGCCGAGCACCCCAAGCAGGACGCGGCGGCGCAGCGAGCCTGCGAGGCCGGCGAGCGCCGCGTAGACGGGGGCGAGACCGATCACGCCGAGCGCCGGCGCCGCTGCGGGCAGCGGCCAGAGGCGAGGGGCGGAGGGCAGCAGGATCACCTGCGGCATCGTCAGCACGGCGACGATCAGCGCGGCGCCCGGCTTCGACGAGACGATCGCCAGCCAGCCGACCAGCCCGCCGGCGGCTGTTAGGTATCCGAGGCGTGGCGCGAAGGCGGCGAGGCAGCCCACCAGCAGCGGCAGCGCCAGGCCCCAGGCGGGCAGCGAGCCGGCGGCGGCGAGCGCGGCGAGCGTCAGCGTCCCGACCGCGGCGCCGCCGAGGATCGGCGGCAGCGCCTGGTGATGGAGGATCCGCGCCGGCCCGGTCAACGGCCTCCGCTCGGCGAGTGGGCCCAGCGGCTCGCGGCTCAGCGGCGGCGCCACTGCTTCGAGGCCGTCGGCCAGCTCCTCGAGGCCCGGGCGGGCGGACCAATCGACCCACAGGCACCGGTCGATCAGCTGGCCCAGCTCGGCCGGCAGGTCGGGGCGCAGGCCGCAGAGCGGCTCTATCTCGTCGCCGATGGCGCGGGCCGTGGCCGCCGGCGTGCCGCGGGCGACCGGGTGGGTGCCGGTCCAGCATTCGTAAAGGGTCAGCGCCAGCGAGTAGACGTCGGAGGGCGGGCCGGCGACGTCGCCCTCGGCCTGCTCGGGCGACATGTAGGCGATCGTGCCGACGATGTCGCCGGCCGCGGTGAGGGGCTCGCCGCCGAGGACGCGGGCGATGCCGAAGTCCATCAGCTTCGCCCGCCCCGACGGCTCGGCGACGAGGACGTTCTGCGGCTTGATGTCGCGGTGGACGACGCCGTGGGCATGGGCATGGGCGAGGGCGTCGCAGACGTCGGCGCCGATCTCGGCGATCTCGCGGTCGGAGAGGCTGCCCTCACGGCTGCGGGCGGCGAGCGTCGCGCCGGCGACCAGCTCGCTGACCAGGTAGGTGCGCGAGCCGTCCTCGCCGAGCTCGTAGAGGGTGACGATGCCGGGGTGGTTGAGCCGCGCGGCCGCCTGGGCCTCGCGCAGGACGCGAGCGTCGCCGGCGCCGCGGCCGACGAACGCCTTGACGGCGACCTCGCGCTCGAGCCGCTCATCCCAGGCGCGGTAGACCGTGCCGAAACCGCCGCTGCCGAGGCAGTCGTGAAGCTCGAACCGGTTGAGGATGCGCTCGCCCATTGCTCCAGCTCAACTTTCGGCAGGTGCCCGGGCGATCCTGCCGCTGCAGGCATACGCCAGGCGTGCGAGCCGCAGCCGCCGCCTGAGCGTTAATACTCCCGGCCTAACAACGGAGGAGCTCCTTGGCTTTCCTCGACGACGAAGACGCGCTTTCCGGACCGTCGATACCGGACCGCAGGCGTCGCGAGCCGCGACGCGCCATAAGACAACAGATCGTCTTTCGCCGCCTGATCGCCGTGGGCGTCGGGCTCCTGCTCGTGCTGCTTTTTGGCCTCGGCCTCAAGGCCTGCTTCAACGCTCGCAACCGCTCCGCGCTCAAGGACTACGTCAACCGCGACGTCCGTCAGATCGCTGTCGACTCCCAGCAGACCAGCGACCAGCTCTTCAAGACGCTCAACGACCCCAAGGGCCTGACCCGGCTCGACTATGAGAACGAGATCAAGTCGGCCCGCAGCGCAGCGGAGGGGCTCGTCGCCCGCGCCAGCAAGCTCGGAGCGCCGGACGACATGAAGACCGCTCACCATGCGCTCGAGCTCTCGCTGCAACTCCAGCGCGACGGCCTGCAGACGATCTCCGACAACGTCTCGACATCGCTGGCGCGTGAAGGCCGGGCGCGGGCGATCGGCCGGATCTCTCAGGGAATGCGCTCCTTCCTCGCCAGCGATGTCGTCTACTCGCGGATCGCCCAGGTCGAGATGCAGCGGACGCTGTCGGCCCACGGCATCGGCGACGTCCGGGTGCCGACGAGTCAGTTCCTGCCGAGCAGCCCGAACTGGCTCGACCCTGCCGTCGTCACCGCGGCGCTCTCCAAGGTCACCGGCAGCTCGGCCGCGGCAGGTCCCGGCACCCACGGGCTCGGCCTCGTCCCCAGCGGCGTCGCGATCGCCGGCACGACGCTGCAGAGCGGCGCCCCGGCACAGGTCACGATCAGCGGCACGCCCGAGCTCGACGTCCAGGTTCAGAACCAGGGATCGGTCGAGGAGACCGGCATCACGTTGACGGTCACGATCAACGGCGGCGGCCCGACCACCCTCGAGGGCACGATCCCGAGGATCGGCCCGGGGGCGATCGAGACGGCGAAGATCCCGATCACGCCGACGCCGGCGAAGGGGACGCAGCTGACGATCGAGATCGACGTTCAGCCCGTCCCCGGCGAGACGGTGCAGACGAACAACAAGGCCAGCTACACCGTCACCTTCAACTGAGCGGCGCGACGATGCGGGTGACGTACCTCGGGCCGGAAGGGACGTTCTCCGGCGACGCGCTGGCGGCGGCGCTCGGCGGCGGCGAGGCCGAGCGCCTGCCCCAGGCGACGATCTACGACGCGATCCTCGCCGTCGAGGAGGGTCGCGCCGAGCGCGCCTTCGTGCCCTTCGAGAACTCGATCGAGGGAGCCGTCCGCGCCACCCTCGACACGCTTGCCTTCGAGGCGGAATCGGTGGCGGTCGTCGGCGAGCACGACCATCCGGTCAGCCACAGCCTCGTCGCCGGCCGGCAGCTAGAGCTCGCCGAGATCACCGCCGTGCTCTCCCACCCCCAGGCGAATGCCCAGTGCTCCCGCTTCATCCGCGAGCAGCTGCCGCAAGCCGAGGTCCGGGCCGCCGCCAGCACGGCCGAGGCCGTCCGCATCGTCGGCGAGTCCGGCGAGCCCTGGGCGGCAATCGGGACGGCGAGCGCCGCCGCCATCTACGGCGGCGTGGTCCTGCGCGAGGGAATCGAGGACAGCGCCGACAACGTCACGCGCTTCGTCTGGATCGGCCCCGGCGGGCTGGCGCTGTCGGGCGGTGATCGCTGGAAGACCTCGCTCGCATTCGCCGAGCTGGGCGAGGACCACCCCGGCGCCCTCGTCGAGGCGCTGACCGAGTTCTCCTCGCGCGCCGTCAACCTGACGCGGATCGAGTCGCGGCCGCTGCGCCAGGGGCTCGGCCGCTACATGTTCTTCATCGACCTCGAAGGCTCCAGCGAGCAGGCCGACGTGGCCGCGGCGATAGCCGCCCTGCGCGAGAAGGCATCCTCGGTGCGGATCCTCGGCAGCTATCCGGTCGACGCCGCCGGCATCCCCGGCGAACCTGCCTAGGCGAGCCGCCCGGGTGGCTAGACTTCGCGGGCATGGCTACGCACGCGGCGGTTCCTGAGGCAACGGAGTCGGCTGCGGATGGCCGCGCTCATCCCCCCCATCTGGGGGCGCCGGCGAGGATCGGCGGGCGCGTCCTGGTGCTGAACGCGACGCACGAGCCGATCAACGTCTGCACCACCCGCCGCGCCGCCGTGCTCGTCCTCAAGCAGAAGGCCGACGTTCTCGAGCGCTCCGAGCAGAGCCTCCACGCCGAGCACTTCGCGATGCACCGGCCGATCGTCATCCGTCTGCGCAACTACGTGCGGCTGCCGCGCAACGTCCACCGCCGCAAGATCACCCGCAAGGCCGTCCTCGCCCGCGACGCCTGGACCTGCCAGTACTGCGGCTCCCGCAAGCCCGGGCTGACCGTCGATCACGTCATCCCGCGCAGCCGTGGCGGCAAGTCGGTCTGGGAGAACATCGTCGCCTCCTGCGCGCCGTGCAACCGCCGCAAGGGCAACAGGCTGCCGCGCGAGATCGAGATGCACCCGTTTCGCAATCCGCGGGCGCCGGGCCCGACGGTCTTCATCATGATCGCCGCGCCGCGGATCCCGCCGGCGTGGCAGCCCTACCTAGCTCCCGCCTGACTCTCCGCGGCGCTTGCTGGCGAGTGCCGGATTGGGCTTCGGCTTGGCGCCATTGCCCTCCTCGGCCAGCTCCAGCGTCGCCTCTGGTTCCGTCAGGCCCTCGGCCTCTGTATCTGTCAGGCCTTCGGCCTCTGCGCCGGCGTCGCTGGACTCGACGACGAGGGCGACGGCGCTGACCCGATCGTCCTCCTTCATGTTCATAACCCTGACGCCCTGGGTCGGCCGGCCCATCTGCGAGATCCCCTTGACCGAGGTCCGCTGAACCATGCCGAGCTGGGAGATGAAGAGCAGCTCGTGGTGCGGCCGAACGACGAGGGCGCCGGCGAGGCCGCCCTTCTTCTCGGTCAGCTTGGCCGTCAGGACGCCCTTGGTGCCGCGACCCTTGACCGGGTACTCGGGCAGCGGCGTCCGCTTGCCGTAGCCGTTCTCGGTGACGACGAAGAGCTCGGTGTCGTCGCGCGCGACCTCGAGCGTGAGGACGCGATTGCCCTTCTCGCTGACGTTCATCCCGCGGACGCCGGTCGTCCCCCGCGCCATCGGCCGGACGAGCTTCTCGGAGAAGCGCGCGGCGTGGCCCGACTTCGAGACCATCAGGACGTCGTCGTTGCCGGAGGTCATGCGGACGTGGACGAGCTCGTCGCCGGGGCGGATCTTGATCGCGATGATGCCGTCGGCACGGATCGGCGTGTTGTAGGCGGTGAACTCGGTCTTCTTGACCTGGCCCTTGGCGGTCCCGAAGAGGAGGTACTTCTCCTCCTTGAAATCGCGCGTCGGGATCACCGACATGACGCGCTCGCCTTCGCGCAGCGGCAGGACGTTGACGAGCGCCTGGCCCTTGGCCGTCCGCGAGCCCTCCGGCAGCTCGTAGACCTTGAGCCGGTAGACCTTGCCGAAGTTGGTGAAGAAGAGCAGGAAGTCGTGGGTCGAGCAGATGTGGAGGTGCTCGATGTAGTCGCCCTCCTTGAGGTTCATCCCCATCACGCCGATGCCGCCGCGATGCTGCTGGCGATAGGTGGCCAGCGGCAGCCGCTTGGCGTAGCCGGTCGAGGTGATCGAGATCACCATCTGCTGGTCGGCGATCATGTCCTCGATGTCGACGTCGCCGTGGTCCTGGGTGATCTCGGTCCGGCGCGGATCGCCGTAGTCCTCGGCGACCTTCGTCAGCTCGTCCTTGACGATGCCGAGCACCCGCCCCTCGTCGGCGAGGATCGCCCGCAGCTCCTTGATCGTCGTCAGCAACTCGGTGTGCTCGGCCTTGATCTTGCCCGCCTCGAGCGCCGTCAGGCGCTGCAGGCGCATGTCGAGGATCGCCTGCGCCTGCTCGGCTGAGAGCTCGAACTTGTCGATCAGGCCGTTGCGGGCGATCTCCGGGTCGGCCGAGGCGCGGATCAGCTTGATCACGGCGTCGAGGTTGTCGAGCGCGATCAGCAGCCCCTCGAGGATGTGGGCCCTCGCCTCGGCGCGCCGCAGCTCGTACTGCGTCCGCCTGGTGATGACCTCCTTCTGGTGCTCGACGTAGGTCTGGATCAGCTCGAGCAGCGAGAGCGTCCGCGGCACGCCGTCGACCAGCGCCACCATGTTGACGCCGAAGGTCGTCTGCATCTGGGTGCGCTTGTAGAGCTGGTTGAGGACCACGCTCGGCGGCGGGCCGCCGCGCTTGAGCTCGATCACGATCCGCATGCCGCTGCGATCGGACTCGTCGCGCAGATCGGAGATCCCCTCGAGCTTCTTCTCGCGGACGAGGTCGGCGATCTTCGTGATCAGGCCGTTCTCACCGCCCTTCTTGACCATGAACGGCAGCTCGCTGACGATGATCGCGTCCTTGCCGCCGCGGATCGGCTCGACGTGGGCCTTGGCCCTGATCCGCAGCGACCCCTTGCCCGAGGCATAGGCGTCGCGGATGCCCTGCAGCCCCTTGATCGTGGCGCCGCCGGGGAAGTCCGGCCCCTTGATGTAGGCCATCAGCCCGGAGAGGTCGATCGTCGGGTCGTCGACGTAGGCGTTGACCGCCGCGATCACCTCGCCGATGTTGTGCGGCGGGATGTTGGTCGCCATGCCGACGGCGATGCCGCTGGAACCGTTGACGAGCAGATTGGGGAAGCGCGCCGGCAGGATCAGCGGCTCCTGGTTGCGCTCGTCGTAGGTGGCGCGGAAGTCGACCGTGTCGGCGTCGATGTCGCGCAGCAGCTCGGTCGCCAAACGCCCGAGACGAGCTTCTGTGTAGCGCATGGCGGCGGCCGGATCGTCGTCCAGCGAGCCGAAGTTGCCCTGGCCGTCGATCAGCGGGTAGCGCAGCGAGAAGTCCTGCGCCATCCGCACGAGCGTGTCGTAGATCGCCGAGTCACCGTGGGGGTGGTACTTGCCCATCACCTCGCCGACGATGAACGCCGACTTGCGGTAGGGCCGGTTGGGCTGCAGGCCGACGTCGTGCATCGCGAAGAGGACGCGGCGGTGGACCGGCTTGAGGCCGTCGCGCGCGTCCGGCAGCGCCCGGCCGACGATCACGCTCATCGCGTAGTCGAGATACGACGAGCGCATCTCCTTCTCGAGCTCGCGCTCCTCGATCCGCCCGGTCAGCGCCTGGAGCCCCTCCATCTAGCGGTCTCCCGACGGCGCCGCGAGGCGCCGGTTTGCAGGACTCGGACTAGACATCGAGCAGGGCCTCGCGGGCGTGGCGCTCGATGAACTCGCGGCGCGGTTCGACCTTGTCGCCCATCAGCATCGAGAAGATCTGATCGGCGGCGGAGGCGTCATCGAGCGTCACCCGCTGCAGCGTTCGCGTCGCCGGGTCCATCGTCGTCACCCGCAGCTGCTCGGCGTTCATCTCGCCGAGGCCCTTGAAGCGCTGCAGCGCGACGCCCTCCTTGGCGACCTCGACGACCTTGTGGCGCAGATCGGTGAACGACAGCGCCTCGGCCCGCTTGGCGCCGAGCCTGAGGTCGAACGGCGCTCGGCCGACCTGCTTGAGCAGCGTCTCGTGGACCTGGACCAGCTTGCGGTAGTCGTGATGGTCGAACAGCGTCTTCGGCAGCCGGTGCGTCCGCGCCAGGCCGCTCTTGCGGTGAATCGCCTTGACCGTCAGCGACTCCTTGTCGCCCTCGACGACGTTGACGTCGAACGGCTCCTCCTCCGGGGTCTTGGTCGAGTAGAGCTTCTTTGCCTCGGCCAGCGTCGTCACGCCGCTATCGAGGATCTGCGACTCCTGCAGGAAGGTGATCAGGTCGTGGCCGAACTCGGCCCGCAGCGAGGAGGCCCAGCCGTCGTACTCCTTGGTTCGCCGGACGAAGCCCTGCCAGCGCGCCTTGGTCAGCTTCTTCGGCGTCTTGCTGCCCGCGGTGTGGAGCTCGAAGCGCTCGAGCTTGTCGCTCAGCAGGAACTCCTCCAGCTCGGAGTCGCGCTCGACGTAGAGCTCGCGGCCGTCCTGCTTGACCTTGTAGAGCGGCGGCTTGGCGATGTAGACGTAGCCGGCGTCGATCAGCTCGACCATCTGGCGGTAGAGGAAGGTCAGCACCAGCGTGCGGATGTGGGCGCCGTCGACGTCGGCGTCGGTCATCAGGATGATCTTGTGGTAGCGGGCGTCCTCGAGGTTGAACTCCTCGTGGACGCCGGTCCCGATCGCCGTGATCAGCGCCTGGATCTCGGTGTTCGAGAGGACCTTGTCGATGCGGCTCTTCTCGACGTTGATGATCTTGCCGCGCAGCGGCAGCACCGCCTGGGTCGAGCGCTCGCGGCCCTGCTTGGCGGAGCCGCCGGCCGAGTCGCCCTCGACGATGAAGATCTCGGCGTCGCGCGGGTCCTTGACGGTGCAGTCGGCGAGCTTGCCCGGCAGGGTCGAGTTCTCGAGCGCCGACTTGCGCCGCGTGAGGTCGCGCGCCTTGCGCGCCGCCTCGCGGGCGCGGTTGGCGTCGACCGCCTTCATGATGATCCGCCGGGCGTCGCCCGGGTTCTCCTCGAGGAACTCGCCGAGCTTGCGGTTGACGATCTCCTTGACGAGACCCTCGACGGGCGGGTTGCCGAGCTTGGTCTTCGTCTGGCCCTCGAACTGCGGGTCGCGCAGCTTGACCGAGATCACCGCCGTCAGCCCCTCGCGGACGTCCTCGCCGGAGAGGTTGTCCTCCTTCTCCTTGAGCAGGCCCTTCTGGCGCGCGTAGGCGTTGAGCGTCCGCGTCAGCGCCGCCTTGAAGCCGGAGAGATGCGAGCCGCCCTCGTGGGTGTTGATGTTGTTGGCGAAGCTGAAGATCGACTCCTGGTAGGAGGAGTTCCACTGCATCGCTACCTCGACGGCGCCGTCGTCGGTCTCGCCCTCGAAGAAGACGACCTTGCGGTGAAGCGGGTCCTTCGTCCCGTTGAGGTAGCGGACGAAGTCCTCGATGCCGCCCTCGTAGTGGAAGGTCTCCTTGTTGGTCTGACCGCGCTCGTCGATCAGCTCGATCTTCAGGCCGCGGGTGAGGAAGGCCGTCTCGCGCAGCCGCTCGGCGATCGTCTGGAAGTCGAACTCGATCTCCTCGAAGATCTCCTGGTCCGGCTGGAAGGTGATGATCGTCCCGGTCTTCTCGGTCGCGGCGCCCTTCTTTAGCTCACCGGTGGGGGTCCCGCGGACGTAGCTCTGGCGCCAGACGTGGCCGTCACGGTGGATCTCGAGCTCGAGCCGCTCCGACAGCGCGTTGACGACCGAAACGCCGACGCCGTGCAGGCCGCCGGAGACCTTGTAGCCCTCGCCCTCACCGAACTTGCCGCCGGCGTGGAGCGTCGTCAGCACGACCTCGGCGGCGGGCTTCTTCTGCTTGGCGTGCATCTCGACCGGGATGCCGCGGCCGTCGTCGGCGACCGTGCAGCTGTTGTCGGGGTGCAGGGTGACGACGACGTTGTCGCACTCGCCCGCCAGCGCCTCATCGACGGAGTTGTCGACGACCTCGTAGACGAGGTGATGGAGGCCACGGGGGCCGGTCGAGCCGATGTACATGCCGGGCCGCTTGCGCACCGCCTCGAGGCCCTCGAGGACGGTGATGTCCTTGGCCGTATAGCTCGCCTTCTTCTTGGCGCCCTTGGCCTTCGCCGCCGGGGCCTGCTTGCGGGGCTGATCGTCGCCGCCCGCGCTCGTCTTCGGCACTCGCTTCCTTTCCTAGATCAAGCGGAGAAAGCCTCGACCGGCCGCGGTTCCCGAGGGTCTCTTCGGGGGATCCGCCAGTGGCGATCGAGGCTCACCTTCAAGTTGACATAAGGATACCAACCGGGGTTCTCGGAAATTGCGCCAAAACCGCACGAAATACCTGCAAATTAGGGACGAAAGGCGCGATCGCCGCCGCTCGTGACGAAACGCAGGCCGGCGGGGGCCAGATCGCCGAGCTCGCGCGCCAGGCCGGCGAGCAGGTCGGCCTGCATCATGTTGAGCTCCGCGGCCCAGATCGAGGAGCTGCAGCCGATCGTGACGACGCCGCCGCGCTCGGAGACGGGCTCCGCCTCGCGGGCGACGGCCTCTCCCACGGCCTCCGTCCAGACCCGCTGCACCGCCGCCAGGGGGGTCTGCGGCTGCAGCCCTTCGACGATCCCGGCGAGGGCTCCGGCGACCGGTCGGGGAGCTCGCCGCCGTGGAGACATCATGCGGCGGCGGCGCTTGCCGGCGGCGCTTGCGGCTGCTGGAGCTCGCCGGCGGCGACCAGCTGCAGGCCGGTCTGGACGGGGATCTGGCTGGCCTCGGTGGCCGTGATCACGGCCTGGCCGGCGCCGTGCAGCCGCTCGACCAGGAGACGTCGATGCTCGAGGTCGAGCTCGCTGGTGACGTCGTCGAGCAGCATCAGCGGAACGACGTCGCGGCGATCGATCAGGGCTTGGCGCTCGGCCAGCAGCAGCGCCAGGAGGGCCAGCCGTTGCTGGCCCTGTGAGCCGTAGCGGCGAAGGGCGCGGCCGCCGAACTCGAGCACCAGCTCGTCGGCCTGAGGGCCGTGGGCGCTGTAGCCGCGGGCCAGGTCCTCGTCGCGTCGCTCGGCGAGCTCGGCCTCGATCTCCTCGGCGGAGGTGGCGTCGATCCGCGGTCGGTAGCGCAGCTCGGCGGCGGGCTCGAGGCCAAGCTCGCGGCTGAGGGCGGCGAAGGGCGCCGTGACGGCGTCGGTGGCCTCACGCCGCGCCTCGATCACGGCGAGCGCCTGGCGGGCGAAGGCACCGTCCCAGGCGGCCAGCGCCTGGGCGTCGCCGTCACCTGAGCGGATCCGCGCCAGCAGCGCGTTGCGTTGCGCCAGGGCGCGGCCGAAGCGCCGTCGCAGCTCGGCGCGCGCCGGCCAGATCGCCGCGACCAGCCGGTCGAGGTGGGTGCGGCGCTCGGCCGGCGCTCCCTTGATCAGCACGAGGCGGTCCGGCAGGAAGACCCCTACCGGCGGCCGCTCGCTCGACGCCGCCGCGGGGCCGTCGCAGTCGATGCGGCGCTCGCCGCTGCGGGCGATCGACGCCGTGTAGCGGCTGCGGCCGTCCGAGTTCTCGAGCGTCACCTCCGCCCGCGCGGCGGGGGCGCCGAAGGCGATCATCTCGCGGTCGTTGCGCGTCCGGCAGGAGCCGCCGGTGAGAGCGAAGTGGATCGCCTCCAGCAGGTTCGTCTTGCCGGCGCCGTTGGCGCCATGGATGACCGTGATCGAGGCGCCGAGGTCGACGCCGGCTCGCTCGATGTTGCGAAACCCGCGCAGCTCGACCCGCGTCAGCGGCATCGGGTCACTTCAGACGTTGAGCCGGATCGGCATGACGAGATAGCTGAAGTCGTCGGTGCCGATCGGTTCCAGCAGACCTGGGCGCAGCGGCGAGATGAGCTTGAGGACGAGCTCCTCGCCGCCGACGGTGTCAATGCCGTCGCGCAGGAACTCCGGGTTGAAGCCGATCTCGAGCGGCTCGCCTTGGAACGGGGCCGGCATGCTCTCGCTGGCGTCGCCGATCTCGGGGGTCTCGGCGGCGACGGTCAGCTCCCCCTCGCTGAAGGCGAGCTTCAGCGGCGCGTTGCGCTGGGCGAGCTGGCTGACGCGGGTGACAACCTCGAGGAACTCGGTCTGCGGCAGCCTTACTTCGTGCTCGAACGATTCCGGCAGAAGCTGGCGGTAGTTCGGGAACTGACCATCGATCAGGCGGGACGAGAGGATGACGCCGCCGGCACGGAAGACGGCCTGGTTGGAATCGAGCCAGACCTCGATCTCGTCGGCTCCGTCGGCGACCAGCCGGCTCAGCTCGCGCAGCGCTCGGGCGGGAACGTTTGCCTGCAGCGGCGCCGTCAACGGGCTCTCCAGCTCGGTTCGCTTGACGCTCAGCCGGTAGGAGTCGGTGGCGACCATCGTCAACGTCTTCTCCTCACCGCTGACGAGCACGCCGGTGAGGATCGGCCGGGCGTCGTCGCGCGACGCGGCTTTGGCGACGCGGTCGATCGTCTCCGCCATCGGCGCGGCGGCGATCTTGATCGGCTCGCCCTGCGGACGGCTGACGCGGGGAAAGTCATCGGCGCTCAGCGTCCGCAGGTGGAAACGCGAGGCGCCGGCGATCAGCTCGACGTCGCCCTCGCCCTCACGACGCTCGATCGTCACCTGATCGCCGCTGAGCGTGCGGACGACATCGACGAACAGGCGGGGTAGGACGACGGTGCCGGGGCGCTCGACCGCGGCCTCCAGCTCGACCTCGAGGCCCAGCTCGAGATCGGTGGCCGCCAGCTTCGTGCCGGACTCCCCCGCTTCGAGCAGGATTCCGGCCAGGGCGGGCAGCGCGGTCCGCGGCGAGGACGCTCGGCTGACGATCTGGAGAGCGGCGACGAGATTGCTTGCAGAGCAGGAAAGCTTCAACTAGAGATCCTCATCTGATTGTGATTGACCTTGGGGATTGCTGTGGATTGAGAAGCCGTGGGCGTCGGCCGCCTGTGGAGGAGGCCTGTGGAGCGGCTGTCGATTCTCGCAGCGGTCGCGGTCATCAAGCTTTGCGGCGGCCATCGGCGCGAGCTCGGCTCGCAGGCTGTGGATGGTTTCGGCGAGGTTCGCGTCGTCGCCGGCGTCGCGCTCGACCTTGCGGATCGCGTGCAGGACGGTGCTGTGATCGCGGCCGAAGCAGAGGCCGAGCTGAGGCAGCGAGAGCTCGGTGAGCTCGCGACTGAGATAGATCGCCAGCTGGCGAGCCCGGACGAGCCCAGGGGCGCGCCCCGAGGAGGAGATCCGCTCGGGCTCGATTCCCAGCCGCCTGCCGACGGCTCGCTTGATCCGCTCGACGACGTCATCGTCGCTGTGCGCCGCCGGCTCGCCGTGGATGACCGATGCGGCGAGGTCGTGATCGATGGCGCGGCCGTGAATCGAGGAATGGGCGATCAGCCTGGTCAGCGCCCCCTCGAGACGGCGGACGTTGCCGGCCGTGCCTGCGGCGAGCGACTCCAATGCCGCCGCGGTCTCGGCCGGGAGCTCGGCCTCGCGCGCCAATCGCTGGACGATCACCTGGCGTGTCGGCAGGTCGGGCGGGGTCAGCTCGGCGAGCATTCCCCACTCGAAGCGATCGCGGAGGCGATCGGCGAGGGGGTTGAGCTCCGCCGGCGGCCGGTCGCTGGAGAGGACGATCTGGCTGCCGCCCTCATAGAGGGCGTTGAAGGTATGGAAGAACTCGTCGGCGGTCTTGACCTTGCCGGCGAGGAACTGGACGTCGTCGATCAGCAGCACGTCGATCTCGCGGTGCCTTCGCTTGAAGGCTTCGAGGCTGCCCTCGACGCGGAGCGAGCCGACGAAGTCGGCGGTGAAGCGCTCGGCGGTCGTGTAGCGGACGCTGAGGTCGGGGTGGTGGTCGGCCGTGTAGTTGGCGATCGCGCCGAGCAGGTGGGTCTTGCCGAGGCCGGGAGGGCCGAAGAGGAAGAGTGGGTTGTAGGCCTCGCCGGGAGACTCGGCGACGGCGAGTGAGGCGGCATGAGCGGTGCGCCCGCCGGCGCCGATGACGAAGCGATCGAAGGTGTAGCCGGCGCTGAGCGCCTCCGACCCGGCCCCGCCGGGCCCAGCGGCCGCGGCGGGCAGCTCCTCGCCGGCGGGCAGCAGGACGACGCTGCGCACGGCGACGTAGCGCGAGGCGGTCGAGGCGATCATCGAGGCGTAGCGACGCTCGATCCAGGCGATGATCGCCGCCGGCGCCGTCAGGTAGAGGGTGTCGCCGCGCAGCGCCGCAGGCTGCAGCGGCGCCAGCCAGAGCTCGAAGGTCGAGTCGAGGACGGAGGCGCGCAGGTCGCTGCGGACCGCCTCCCAGATCGGGGCGAGCTCTTCGAGGGGCTTGTCTGTCAAGGCTGGGCGAGGATAGATCCGGCCCCGCGACGCGTCGGCGGCCGCTGCGGAAAACGCGGCGAAATCTTTTCCCGGCCGGCGGCGCCCTGGACGACCGAAGGACCCGGTGCTCGACCGATCGCATCGGATCGCTTCTCGGGATCGCGTGCGAGGCACTTCGTATACTGCGCGTCGCTCATGAAGCGCACCTATCAGCCGAAGAAGCGCAAGCGCGCCAAGACGCACGGCTTCCGTGCCCGTTCGCGGACGCGGGGCGGGCGGGCGATCCTCAAGCGCCGCCGTAAAAAGGGCCGCAAGCGGCTCACTCCCTGATGGCGATCCCGGGTCGCCGCGCTCGGAGTCGGCAACGTCTCTCGCGCAGTGGCGAGTTCGAGCGGGTCTACCGCCGCGGCGACTCCCACTCCAATCGCTTCATGGTCCTCTACTCCTTTCCACGCGAGCAGCAGGGCGAGGACTCTCGGCTCGGCATCTCGGCTGGGCGCAAGCTCGGCGGCGCCGTCGAGCGCAACCGAGTCAAGCGCGTGCTGCGCGAGGCTTATCAGGAGGTCGCCGAGGAGCTGCCCCCGGCGCACGACTACGTTCTCGTCGCGAGGCCGGAGCTGCGCAAGCTCGTCGAAGCCGAAGGCACGCCTGGCGCGGTTGCCTGCCTGCGAGAGGTCATCCGCGACAGCGGCCTGACGCGTAACACGTGAAACGCTTCCTCCGCAAGGCGCTGCTGGCGCTGATCCACGCCTACCAGCGCTGGATCTCCCCCCTCTTTCCGCGCCGCTGCCGCTACGAGCCAACCTGCTCGGCCTACGCAGCCCAGGCGATCAAGGAGCTCGGCCCCTTCCGCGGCACCCTGCTGGCCGCCTGGCGCCTCCTCCGCTGCAACCCCCTGAGCAACGGCGGCCTCGACCCCCTCTCAGACCGCCGCTTCTTCCGCACCGAGGCGCCGATTGGAACCCACGCTGGCAACCACCAGGCAGCGAGCAGCTTCAGCGAGCCAGCGGCGCTTCGAACAGAGGGGCAGCGGGAGTCGGCTGGGGAGGCTCAGCGAAGCGGGAGCCGCCATAGGCGGCGACGGGCCTCCACAGACGACTCCCGCTGCCCCTCCCACCGCCACCAGACGAGCAGCAACAAGGACCGCGCCGCATGATCGCCGCCAACATCCTCCAGCCGCTGATCGACGCCGCCGAGAAGCTCCTCGTCTTCTTCCACGACAACCTCGGCTTCGGCTGGGGCGTCTCGATCATCGCCCTGACCTTCGTCACCCGCCTGCTGATCCTGCCGCTCTCGATCAAGCAGCTGCGCTCGGTCCGCGTGATGCAGGTCCACGCGCCGCAGATCAAGGAGATCCAGACCAAGTACAAGGCCGACCGCCAGCGGATGCAGCAGGAGCTGATGCGCTTCTACCAGGAAAACAACGTCAACCCGTTTGCCTCCTGCATCCCGCTGATCCTGCAGTTCCCGGTCTTCATCACGCTCTTCTACGTCCTCAGGCACGATCTCAAGCCCCATCTCGCCGAGACCGCGGCGCATCACGGCAACGTCGGCTGGTGGTTCATCCCCAACCTCGGCGAGAAGGCCACCGGCGGCGTCCTGATCACGCTGCTCGCCCTCTACTTCCTGACGATGCTGGGCTCGACGCTGGTCATGCAGACCTCCGCCGACCGCAGTCAGCGCATCATGATGTTCGCCCTGCCGGTGATCTTCACGCCGATCATCATCAGCTTCCCCGCCGGCCTCGTCCTCTACTGGATCACCACCAACGTCTGGACGATCGGCCAGCAATACGCGGTCCGCGAGCTGATGCCGACGCCGGCCGTGCCGACGCCTGAAGAGGCGCGAGCGGCGAAGCCGCCTCCGCCTCCGCCGCGCAAGCGCAAACAGCGCCGCTGACCCAGCTTCTGGCGGCCGACGCATCCGGCGTAGACTGCGCCGCGTGGAGATGCCCGAACAGCCCGCGGAGCGCGTCCGGCTGGTGCTCGAGCGCGTCGCCGACGCCCTCGACCTCGACGCCACCGTCTCGGTCAGCGAGGACGACGAGACGATCGTCGGCAACATCGACGGCGAGGAGCTCGGCCTGCTGATCGGTCGTCGCGGCCAGACGATCGACGCCGTCCAGCTGCTCTGCTTCCAGGCGGCATTCCAGGGGATCGCCGACCGCAAGCGCGTCGTCGTCGACGCCGCCGGCTACCGCGAGCGCCGCCGCGAGCAGCTCGTCGGCCGCGCCGATCGCGCCGCCGAGGATGCGCTGCGCACCGACAAGCCGGTCGAGCTCGAGCCGATGAGCTCGCAGGAGCGCCGGATCGTCCACGACCACCTCAAGGAGCGGCAGGGGGTCGAGACCTACTCCGAGGGCGACGAGCCGCACCGCTGCGTCATCGTCGCACCGCTGCTCACCGCTTGACCGGCAAGCCCGCCCAGGCGCCGCCCTCTCTGGCTACGACGCTGGAGCCGGCCACGCGCGCCGCCCTCGAGCGGCTGGTCGAGCAGGTGGCCGAGGACCCGACGGCGCCGAGCTCGGTCACCGACCCCCAGCGGGCCTGGCGCGTCCACGTCGCTGACAGCCTCAGCGTCTCGATCTTCCCTCAGGTCGCCGAGGCCGGCTCGATCTGCGACATCGGCGCCGGCGCCGGCTTTCCCGGCCTCGTCCTTGCCGCCGTCTACCCGGGGAGCGTCGATCTCGTCGAGTCGGTCGGGCGCAAGTGCGAGTTCATGCGCCGCGCGATCGAAGCTGCGCAGCTCGACCGGGCCCGGGTCGTCTGCGAGCGCTCCGAGACCTGGGCCACCGGCGAGGGGCGCGAGGCCTACGACCTGGTGACCGCCCGGGCGGTGGCGCGGTTGGCGACCCTCGCCGAGCTCGCCTCGCCGCTGCTCCGCGACGGCGGCCACCTGATCGCCTGGAAGGGCAAGCGCGACGCCGGCGAGGAAGCCGAGCTCGAGCGCGCAGCCGAGCGGACGGGAATGCTCGGCGTCGAGGTGCGTGCTGTCGGCCCCTACGCCGGCAGCCACCACCGCCACCTCCATCTGCTGCAGAAGCGGGGCCCGACCCCGGCCGGGCTGCCGCGACGGCCGGGAATGGCGAAGAAGCGGCCGTTCGGAGCCGAACGAAACCCGGGACCCGGCTGATGGGCAACGTCTACGCGATCGCCAACCAGAAGGGCGGCGTCGGCAAGACGACCACGGCGGTCAACCTCGGCGCGGCGGTCGCCGCCGCGGGCAGCCAGACGCTGATCGTCGACCTCGACCAGCAGTGCAACGCGACGACCGCGCTCGGGCTCGACCGCGACACGACCCCGTCCTCGTATGACTGCCTGATCGGCGACGTCTCGGTCGCCGAGGCGGCGCGCCCGGCCGGCCCCGACAACCTCTGGATCGTCCCCGCCAGCCGCGACCTCGCCGGCGCGTCGGTGGAGCTGCCGCGGATCGAGGGCTCCGAGGGCCATCTACGACAGCGGCTCGGCCCCGTCCGCGAGCGCTTCGCGCTGACCCTGCTCGACTGCCCGCCGTCGCTGGGGCCGGTTGCCGTCAACGCCCTGGTCGCCGCCGACCGGGTCCTGGTTCCGGTCCAGGCGGAGTATCTGGCGCTCGAGGGCCTGGTCCAGTTCCTCGAGACCGTCAATCTCGTCCGGCGCGAGCTCAATCCTTCGCTCGTCATCAGCGGCCTTGTCATCACCATGCACGACGAGCGCACTCGCCTCGCGCACGATGTCGAGCGCGAGCTGCGCGAGCATTTCGCGGACCTCGTCCTCGAGACCGTGATCCCGCGCAGCGTCCGCCTGGCCGAGGCGCCGAGCTACGGGCAGCCCGTACGCGAGCACGCTCCGTCGTCGGCTGGATCGACCGCCTATCAGGCGCTGGCCGACGAGATCGCCGCCCGCGGCGAGGGGGCCCCGCGTGGCTAGCTCCGACAGGCGCGGCATGGGCCGCGGCCTGGCGGCGATCCTGCCGAGCACCAGCGAGCGCGAGCTCGAGGTCCGCGAGATCCCGCTGGAAATGATCCAGCCGAACCCCGACCAGCCGCGCAAGCGCTTCGAGCCGGCGGCGCTGGAGGCGCTCGCCGAGTCGATCGCCGCCGCCGGCATCATCCAGCCGCTGCTCGTCCACCCGCTCGCCGACGGCCGCTACGAGCTGATCGCCGGCGAGCGCCGCTGGCGCGCCGCCCACCAGGCCGGCATCGACCGCGTCCCGGCGATCGTCCGCGACGAGGCCGAGACCGAGCGCCTGCAGACGGCGCTGATCGAGAACGTCGCCCGCGAGGACCTCAACCCGGTCGACGAAGCGCGGGCCTGCGCCGCTCTCGTCGAGGACCTCGGCGTCTCCAAGGAGGAGCTGGGCCGCCGCCTCGGCCGCAGCCGCGCCGCGATCTCCAACGTCGTCCGCTTGCTCGACCTTCCCGACCAGGTGCTGGCGCTGCTCGAGAGCGGCGATCTGAGCGAGGGCCACGGGCGCGCGGTCCTCCAGGCCAAGGGCAACGATGCCCGCCGCGCCCTGGCGGCGCGCGCCGTCGCCGAGGAATGGTCGGTGCGCGAGACCGAGCAGCGCGCCAAGACGGGAGCCGAGGCGCCCGCCCGCCGCCGCCCCCGCGGCGTCAGCGCCGAGGAGAAGGAGGCGCTCTCCGCCGCCGAGGACACGCTCTCCGCCGCCCTGGGAACAGACGTTCGGGTCCGAACCAGTACCAGCGCGGGCGGGGCGGGCTCGGTGCGCGCCGAGCTCCACTTCGACGATCTCGACGAGCTGCTGGCGCTGGCGCGACGGCTGGGCCAGCGCCGCCACTAGAATCGCCGCTTGGCGGGCGATTAGCTCAGTTGGTTAGAGCGCGTCTCTGATAAGGACGAGGTCCCTGGTTCGAATCCAGGATCGCCCACTCTCCGAGCGCTCAGGCGTTGCCGGCCGAGGCGCCGGCGGCCGGCCGCTCGTGCTCCGCGGCCGTGCGAAGGTGATCCAGCGCGTGGGCCACCCAGCGGCGGAAGAAGCGCTTCCCCAGGGCGTTGTCCATCAGGCGCGCGTTGAGGTTCTTCGGCTCGGTGCCGGCGCGCACCTCGAGGAAGGTGCCGCCCTGGGCCTCGGTGCAGACGATCCGGGTGAAGGAGCCGCTGTCCATGCACCTGATGAAGACCTCGCGCCCGGGGTCGAGCTCCGCAACCTCGAGCGTGCTCTCGAAGTTGCTGAGCGGCCAGGGCCGCTTCGTGACGCTGCGGATCCGGCAGCCTTCGGTGAACTCCGGGTCCAGCCGCTCGAACTCGAGCTGGTCCGGCCACCAGTCGGTCTGGCGGTCCGGGTCGGTGGCCAGGCTCCAGACGCGGGCGAGCGGGGCGTCGATCACTCCCTCCGTGCGCGACTCCACCATCCTTCGATTATCGCACCGCCGCGCCCTGGGGCCGGCAGGAGGCCTACCTATAATGGCCCTCGTACCTCGGCCTGGAGACCATTGCCCGTGCAGCAGATGCAGATCTATGGCGTCAGCTTCGACATGGTCGGCAAGCAGCCGATCGTCTTGTTGAAGACGGTCGACGGCAACAAGTTCCTGCCGATCTGGATCGGGCACCCCGAGGCGGCGGCGATCCTGATGAAGCTGCAGGGCGCCTCGACGCCGCGGCCGATGACCCACGACCTGCTGAGCGAGATGCTCGACCAGATGGACGCCAAGTGCGAGCGCGTCTCGGTCACCGAGCTGCGCGACAACACCTTCTACGCCTCGATCACGATCTCCGTCAACGGCTCCGAGCTCGAGATCGACTCGCGGCCCTCCGACGCGATCGCCCTCGCCGTGCGCGTCTCGGCGCCGATCTTCGCCGCCGAAGAGGTGATCGAGGAGTCGGCGATCGAGTTCGAGCACGAGGTCGAGGACACCGAGGAGGTCGTCGAGAAGTTCAAGGACTTCCTCGACCACGTCACGCCGGAGGACTTCGCCGCCGGCGAAGACGGCTGAGGGGCCGGCCGCCTACCCGGTCTAGCCGTTGAGGGCGCTCGCCGGCTTCGGCGCCAGCTCGACGATCCGCTCGATCAGCGACTCGAAGCTGAGCCCCGCGGCCTCGGCGGCCATCGGCAGCAGGCTGGTGTCGGTCAGGCCCGGGATAGCGTTTACCTCGAGCACCTGCGGCCCGTCCTCGGCGAGGATCAGATCGACGCGGGCGAAGCCGCTGCAGCCGAGCGCCGCGTAGGTCGCCAGGCCGACACGGCGGACCTCCTCGGCCTCCTCGCCGGATAGCTCGGCGGGGCAGAGGTAGTCGGTGCGGCCGATCTCGTAGCGAGCCTCGAAGTTGAAGAAGTCCCCCTCCTTGGGCCGGATCTCGACTGCCGGCAGCGCCTCTTCGCCGAGGATCGACAGCGCCAGCTCGCGGCCCTTCACGTAGCGCTCGATCAGGACCCGGTCGTCGTAGCTGAAGGCGGCGAGGAGCGCCGCCGGCAGAGCGTCGCGCTCGGCGGCGAACTCGACCCCGAGCGACGATCCCTGCGCCGCCGGCTTGACGACCAGCGGCAGGCCGAGGCGCTGCTCGATCTCGTCGAGGGTGTCGGCCGCGCCGAGCTCGCGAAAGGCGGTTGCGTTGAAGGCGACCCAGTCCGCCGTCGGCAGCCCGGCGGCGCGGATCTCGTGCTTGGCCGCCACCTTGTCCATGCAGCGGCCGCAGGCGGCGACGCCGGGGCCGGTGTAGGGGATCGCCAGGATCTCGAGCAGCTCCTGGACGGTGCCGTCCTCGCCTCCCGGCCCGTGGAGGGCGACGAAGGCGAGCTCGGGCCGCTCCTCGCGCAGCCGCTGGACGAGGTCGCCGCCGACGTCGATGCCGATCGCCTCGTGGCCGAGCGAGCCGAGCGCGTCCTCAACCCGCGCCGCCGAGCGCAGCGAGACCTGGCGCTCGAGCGAGCGGCCGCCCTTGAGCACGGCGATCTTCACGGTGTCCGCCGGTCTCGAGGTCGCAGCGCCAGCACGTCGGCGCTGGCATCCGCCGGCTCCTCGGGGCCGGCCGACCCTGACTCGCCGCCAGCTGGGCCGCCCCTGCCCGTGAGCGTCTCGTAGAGCCTCACCTGCTCGTCGACGACCTTGCCGATCCGCCGGATCCCCTCGCCGATCTCGTCCTCGCTGGAGCCGGAGAAGTTCAGCCGCATCGAGGACGCACCGCGACCGTCGACGTAGGCAGCCTGTCCCGGCACGAAGGCGACGTTCTCGCCCAGCGCCTTGGCGAGCAGGTCGGAGGTGTCGATGTAGTCGGGCAGCGTCGCCCAGACGAAGAGCCCGCCCGCGGGCTGGGTCCAGCTCGCCTCGGCCGGGAAGTACCGCTCGAGTGCCTCGAGCATCGTGTCTCGTCGCCCTCTGTAGATGCCGACGAGGCTGTCGACGTACTCTCGCCAGCGGCCCTCGGCGAAGTACTCGCGGACGAAGAACTGGGTCAGCGTCGAGGTGCAGAGGTCGGTCGCCTGCTTGCCGAGGCCGATCTTCTCCAGCACCGGCGGCGGCGCCACGACCCAACCGAGCCGGATCCCGGGGGAGAGGATCTTCGAGAAGGTCCCGATGTAGAGGACGTAGTCGCCGCCGTCGAGCTGGTACAGCGGCGCCACCCGCTCGCCCTCGTAGCGCAGCAGGCCGTAGGGGTTGTCCTCGACGACGAGCAGCTCGCGCTCGCGAGCCAGCTCGACGAGGGCCGAGCGGCGATCCGCCGACATCGTCACCCCGGCCGGGTTCTGGAATGTGGGCACCGAGTAGACGAACTTCGCCTGACGCCCCTTCGCGGCAAGCGCATCGAGGACCTCGGCCAGCCGGTCGACCCGCATCCCATCCTCGTCGACCTCGATCTGGATCACGTCGGCCTGGTAGCTGCAGAAGACGGGAACCGCCCCCGGGTAGGTCGGGGCCTCGCAGATGACGACGTCGCCGGGGTCGACCAGCGTCTTGGCGACGAGGTCGATCGCCTGCTGGCCTCCCGTCGTGACGATGATGTCGTCGGGGTCCGGGCGCATCCCTTCGGCGGCCATCACCTCGCCGATGCAGGCCTTTGTCTCGGCGAAGCCGTCGGTGGGGCCGTACTGCAGCGCGGCCGCGGAGGACTTGTGGGCGATCCGCGTCATCTGCGCGGCGAAGCTCGCTGGGGGGAAGGTCGAGGTGTCGGGCAGCCCGCCGGCGAGCGAGATCACCTCGGGCCTGGCCGTGATCGCCATCAGGTCACGCATCGCCGAGGAGCGCATGACGCGGGTCCGCTCGGCGAAGAGGCGGCTGTAGCGCTCGAGGTCGCGCCTGCTCGAGTGCGCCCGCCGGTGCGCGGGGCGACCCGGCTCGGCCGGCGTCCTCTCGGGGTTGTCGTTGGGCTCGCTCACCTGACCGTCGTCTGATCGGCAGTGTGGCGAATCTGCCGGGCATCGCTAGCCTTGCCCGCACCCGTGGACCTCTTCTTTGCAATCTGCGAGGGGTTGGGCCTCGCTCTCGCCGCCGTCCTGGCCGCGGTTGGCGCGATGGCCCTGCTTGGCCGTCCGGTCGGCATCCTCGCCTCGGCGGCGACGCGAATGGAGGGTGAGAGCTCGCCGCGACCACTGGGGCTGCTCGTCCTGGCGGCCGCCGCCCTCGTCGCCGCAGCGAGCCTGCTCCTGCCCCCGCTCGCCCTCCTCGCCGTTCTCTTCGCGGCACGGCTGTGGTGGGTCCGTCGCCGCAGGGCCGCCGGCAAGCACGCTGGCCTTCGCGTTCTGCGATGAGCGGGCCAACGGCGCCACGCACGTCGCGATGAGCCGGCCCAAGCTCGTCCTCGTCATGGTCGACTCGCTGCGGACCGACATGCTGCTGCGAGCGGCTGACTCCGGCCGTGCGCCCAACTTCGCCCGCCTGCTCGAGCGCGGTCTGCTGATCGAGGACTGCGTCTCCTCGTTTCCGTCGGTGACGCCGGTGGCGAGCTCGGAGATCGCGACCGGTGTCGGGCCGGACCGCCACTGGATCACCGGCATGAACTGGTACCACCGGGTGGAGCAGCGCTACGTCGAGTACGGCTCCTCGCTGGAGGCGACGCGGGCGTTCGGGGTCTTCCGCGCCCTCTACGACGTCGTCTACAACATGAACCTCGGCCACCTCAGCCACGAGGTCGACACCGTCTTCGAGCGCCTTGGCGACGCCGGCCTGCGCACGGCCTGCACGCCGTTCCTGATCTACCGCGGCCGCCACCGCCACGAGCTCAGCCTCGAGGGGCTGATGCGGCGCGTCGCCGTCGCCGCTGACTTCCGCCACGCCGTCTGGGGCCCCGACGAGCTCTTCTACGGCGAGCTCTACGCGAGCCGCCGCGTCCCCTGCCGTCCGACCCTCGCTCGCCCTGGCACTCGCGACGAGTACTCGGGCTGCGTCGGCGCCGAGCTGGTCAAGGACGACCTCTTCGACTTCCTGCTCTTCTCGCTGCCCGACAACGACCACTTCTCGCATCGCTTCGGGCCGGAGCGGACGCTCGACTCGATCGCCCACGCCGACGCCAACCTCGGCCGCCTGGCCGAGCCGGCCGGTGGGATCGATGACTTCCTCGACTCCCACGCCGTCGTGCTGATGGCCGACCACGCGCAGACGGACGTCAGCTCGAGCCTGCCGCTGGCGGACGCGCTCGGCGCCGAGTGGCGCGTGCTGACCCCCAACAGCGACGACCCGCAGCTCTCCGAGCTCGCGGTAAGCCCGACCGCCCGCGCCGCCAACGTCTACGTGATCGGGCAGGAGGACCGCTTCGCCCGCCTTCATTCCGGCGTCCGCAAGCGGCTGGCCGGCCTCGAGGGGGTCGATCTGGTCGCCTGGCTCAGCGACGGGGGGGAGGCGCTGCGGCGCCCCGGTGGCGGCCTCGACCATCCCGACTCGATCGAGGCGGTGATCGCGAGTGACGCCGGTGAGCTGCGCTTCCGGCCCGGCGCCGGCGAGCGCGACCGCCGCGACCGCGGCTGGGAGATCGAGGGGGACCGGGCTGTGCTCGGACTCGGCGAGGCCGACGGACGCCTCTACAGCGAGCGCTACCCGGATGGCCTCGGCCGGCTGTGGTCGGCGCTGGTCGCACCGCACGCCGGTGACGTCGTCGTCTCACTGGAGGAGGGCTACGAGTGCGTCGACTGGGGCGGCACCAGCCACGTCGGCGGCGGCAGCCACGGCTCGCTGCTGCGCGGCGACTCGCTCGGCCCGCTGCTCTTCTGCGGCTGCGGCCCCGACTCGATCGAGGCGGGCGAGCAGTGGAGCCTGCGCGACGTCGCCGGGGTCGTCTTCGAGCATTTCGGGGTCGACGCTCCCGCCTATCTCGAGGCCGCCCGATGAGCGGCGATCCTCGCCACGAGCCCGGCGTTGTAAAGGTTCCCTTCGAGGGCAGCTTGCTGCGGCGGATCCACCTCGGCGTTCGCAAGCCCGGCAACTGGCTGCAGCTGCTCAAGTTCGGCGCCGTCGGCGGCTCTGGATACGTGGTCAACCTCGCCGTCTTCGCGGCGCTGGTCAAGCTCGGCGGCCTCCACCAGATCCCTGCGGCCACGGGCGCCTTCGCCGTCGCGGTCAGCAACAACTTCCTCCTCAACCGCTACTGGACTTTCGACGCGCGTTCAGGCCACGCCGGTTTTCAGGCCGCGCGTTTTCTCGCCGTCAGCGTCTTTGGCTTCGTCGTAAACCTCGTCCTGCTGCAGCTGCTGGTCGAGCAGGCGGGAATGGCGAAGATCCCGTCCCAGGCGATCGCCGTCGCCGCGGCGATGCCGCTCAACTTCATCGGCAACAAGCTTTGGACCTTCGACGACTGAGCGGCCGCCTCGTCGTGCCGCTGCTGACGATCGCGGCGATCGCGGCGCTCTCGCCGGCGCCGGCACTCGCCGGCTCGCCGGGCTCGACCAGCGTCGCCGGCCACTCGCAGGCCAAGCCGGCGGCGAAGACCCGGCTCGACGAGCGCCAGGCGACAGCGATCGCTCGCCGGGCCCCCGCCGTGGCGCGCGAGCTGGCGCGCTTTCCTCACGCCCGCCCTCGGGCGACCTTCACCCAGCCGGATCGCTGGCAGGTCGACTTCCTGCTCGGCAGCGACGACATCGCCCAGGCGGTAGTCGACGACCGCACCGACGCCCTGCGCGAGTCCTGGACCGGCTACCAGATCGAGTGGGCGATGGCGAGGGGCTACCCCGGCGCCTTCGGCCGCAAGGTCAACTCGCCCTACGTCTGGCTGCCGCTCTGCGCCCTGTTCTTTCTGGGACTGGCCGACCTGCGGCGGCCGCTGCGGCTGGTCAACCTCGACCTGCTGGCGCTGCTCGCCTTCGGCGTCTCGCACTTCTTCTTCAACCGCGGCGACGTCGGCCTCTCGGTGCCGCTCGCCTATCCGGTCCTCGTCTACCTGTTTGCCCGCATGCTCTGGGTCGGCTTCCGCGGCGCCGGCGGCGGCCTGCGGCCAACCGTTCCCGTCGCCTGGCTGGCGATCGCGGCGCTCTTCCTCGTCGGCTTCCGCGTCGGGCTCGACGTCGCCGACTCGAACGTAATCGACGTCGGCTACTCGGGGGTGATCGGCGCCGACCGCCTCGCCCACGACCAGGCCCTCTACGGCAACTTTCCCGCCGACAATCCCTACGGCGACACCTACGGGCCGGCCGCCTACTACCCCTACGTCCCCTTCGAGCTGATCTGGCCCTGGCACGGTCACTGGGACGACCTTCCCGCCGCCCACGCCGCCGCCGTCCTCTTCGACCTGCTGACCCTGGCCGGTCTCTTCCTGCTCGGCCGCCGGCTGCGCGCCGGCCCCGCCGGGACCGCGCTCGGCGCCATCCTCGCCTTCGCCTGGGCGGCGTATCCGTACTCGGCCTTCGCTCTCGAGTCCAACAGCAACGACTCGCTCGTCGCCGCGCTGCTGGTCGCGACGCTGCTGGTGGCGTCGAGACCGCTCGCCCGCGGCGCCACGCTCGCCCTCGCCGCGGCGACCAAGTTCGCGCCGCTCGTCCTGCTGCCGCTGGCCGCGGTCTGCCGGCCGCTGCGCTGGCGCTCGCTGGCGCTGTTCGCCGCCGGCTTCGCCGCGGTCCTCGCGCTGGTGATGGCCTCGACCGCGCTGGGCCCCGGCCTCGGCCGCTTCTACGACCGCACGCTGGGCTTCCAGGCCAGCCGCGGCTCGCCGTTCAGCATCTGGGGGCAGGAGCCGTCGCTGGAGTGGCTGCAGACCGCGCTGAAGGTGGCGACGGCGCTGCTCGCCCTGGCTCTGGCGATCGTTCCCCGCCGTCGCGACCTGGCCCGCGCCGCCGCGCTGTCGGCGGCGCTCGTGATTGCCGTCGAGCTGACCGCCGAGCACTGGTTCTATCTCTACGTCGTCTGGTTCTTCCCGCTGGTCGCCGTCGCCCTCACGGCGCCGGGACCAGAACCTGCTCGATCGACTCCGCCAGGCCATCGGGCCGGATCTCCACCAGCGCCCCCATGACCCAGACGTCCTCGTCGGCGGTCTCGAAGCGGACCGGCATCTGGGTGACGAAGCCCTCGAGCGCCTGCTCGCGGCGGACGCCGATGACGCCGGCGCGCGAGCCGGTCATGCCGACGTCGGTCATGTAGGCGGTGCCACCGGGAAGGACGCGGCCGTCGGCCGTCGGCACGTGGGTGTGGGTGCCGAGCACCGCCGCGACGCGGCCATCCAGGTGCCAGCCCATCGCCACCTTCTCGCTCGTCGTCTCGGCGTGGAAGTCGACGACGATCGCGTCGGCCTCGCCTTCGAGCTTGGCCAGCGCCGCGTCGGCCGCGGCGAAGGGCGACCGCGCGACGCGCAGGCCCATCGCGCCGCTGAGGTTGAGCACTGCCAGCCGCTGCGAGCCGACCTCGATCACGGCGTGGCCTCGGCCCGGATTTCCGAGCGGGTAGTTCTCCGGCCGCACCAGCCGCTGCTCGCGGTCGATGAACTCGTAGGCGTCGCGGTGACGGTAGACGTGGTTGCCCGTCGTGATCAGGTCGACGCCGGCGGCAAAGATGCTCTTCGCCGAGGACTCGGTGATGCCGACCCCGCCCGCTGAGTTCTCGCCGTTGGCGATGACGACGTCGGGCGAGAGGCGCTCGCGCAGCTCGGGCATCGCCGCGGTCAGGCCGGCGCGCCCAGGCTTGCCGACGATGTCGCCGATGAACAGGGCTCTCATCGAGGCTGAGCGTACCCGCGCCCGAGCCCGCTAGCGTTGCGCGCCATGGTTGAGCCGGCGATCGCCGTCAGCGGTGTCCTCAAGCGCTACGGCGATCGCGTCGCCCTGCGCGACGTCGGCTTCGACGCGGCGGCGGGTGAGCTGCTGGCGATCATCGGGCCCAACGGAGCGGGCAAGACGACGTTGCTGTCGATCCTCGCCGGCGCCCTGCGCCCCGACGCCGGCCGGGTGTCGCGGCCGCCGGGCGAGATCGGCTGGGTGCCCCAGCAGGCGGCTCTCTACCGGCGTCTCACCGTCGCCGAGAACCTGAGGCTCTTCGCCCGTCTCGAGAAGATCGCCGACGTCGAGGCCGCTGTCGAGGAGATGCTGGCGACGACGGCGCTCGCCGATCGCCGCGATGACCAGGCCGGCCGGCTCTCGGGCGGCAACCAGCAGCGGATCAACATCGCGATCGGGCTGCTCGCTCGCCCCGCCGTCCTGCTGCTCGACGAGCCCAGCTCCGGCCTCGACCCGCGCCAGCGCGAGCGCCTCTGGCAGTTCATCTCCGGCCTCGCCGCCGCCGGCACGACCGTGATCTTCTCGACCCACAACATCCAGGAGGCCGAGCGCTACGGCGACCGCCTGCTGGTCCTGGCCGACGGCGAGCGCCTCTTCGACGGCACCGCGACCGCGCTCCGCTCCGAGGTGGAGCGCGACTCGGGCGCCGCCGCCGAGCTCGACTTCGAGGCCGCCTTCGTCACCTTCCTCCACCACCGGGGCCACTAGATGATTGATCCCACGACACCGCACGCTGCCGCGGAATCAATCATCTGATGAACGCGCGCTGGCTGCTGATCAAGGACCTGCAGATCCTCCGCCGCTCGCCGCTGCTGACGGCGCTGCTCGTCATCTACCCGGCGCTGATCGGCGTCCTGATCGGCTTCGCCGTCTCCAAGGGCCCGGACAAGCCGCGGGTGGCCTTCCTCAACCAGGTCCCGGCTGACCAGCGGCTGCAGATCGGCAACCAGAACTTCGACGTCGTCGGCGCTCGCAACGAGCTCTTCGGCCGCCTCAACGTCGTCCGCGTCTCGTCGCGAGACGAGGCCGAGAAGCTGGTCCGCTCCGGCGACGTGCTCGGCGCCCTGGTGCTGCCGCCGGACCTGATCACCAAGCTGCGCTCGGCCGGCCTCGACCAGCCGTCGGTCGAGGTCCTCGTCAACCAGGAGGACCCGGTCAAGGCGCGCCTCGTCGACGATCGCATCCGCGGCCTGCTGACCGACGCCAACCTGCGGCTATCGCGCGAGTTCGGCTCGATAACGCTGCGCTACCTCGGCCTGCTGCTGCGTGGCGGCCAATTCAACCTGCTCGGCCAGACCCTCAACATCCTCGGGCTCGAGCGATCGTCAAAGATCCTCGAAGCGGCCAAGGGCGAGCTGCCGAAGAGCTCACCGCAGCGGGCGGCGCTCGACCAGGTCATCAACTTCTCCAACCTCGCCCGCCAGAACCTCAGCCTCGCCGACAACCTGCTGGCCTCCGTCGCCGAGCCGATCAAGGTCCACAAGACGGTGCTCTCGGGCCCGACGCCGGCGCTCGACACCTTCGCGGTCGGCGTCGCCGCGACGCTGACGCTGATGTTCGTGACGGTCCTCCTCGTCGCCGGAGCCCTCGCCCTCGAGCACGAGGAGAACGCCTTCGCCCGCCTCACCCGCGGCCTCGTGCGGCCGACGTCCCTGCTCGGCGAGAAGATCGTCCTCGGCGTAATCGCCAGCACCGTCGTGACCCTCGTGATGCTCGCCGTCCTCGAGCTCTTCCTCTCCCTGCACTGGTCGCGAGCGCCGCTGATCATCCTCGCCATAGCCGCCGGCGGGGCAGCCTTCGGCGGCCTCGGCGCCGCGATAGGCGCCGCCGCCCGCGAGGTAAGAGCGAGCTCCCTGCTGGCTTTCATGATCGCCCTTCCAGTCGCCTTCCTCTCACTGATCCCCAGCGGCAGCGTAGGAGCCGACCTCCTCCACGCAATAAGAGCAATAGCCGCCGTCTTCCCCTTCCGAGCAACCCTGGAAGCGATAACCGCCGGCCTGGACCCCAGGGCCCCATCCCTACCAGCCCCCCTCCTACACCTAGCACTGCTGACCGCTGGCTACCTCCTACTGGCGAGACTGGCGCTACGCCGCTTCCACTAGCTGCCCGTTTCTGGCCACATCTGCCCGAGGAATTGGCGGAGCAACGTCAGCCAATCCAAATCTCCTGCGGGTGGCCCGGTAAAGGGGCCCCGCGGCGAGGAGCGCCGACACCGCAGCCGTGGGGGATCGTTACCGGGACAGGACCCGCAGGCAAGAGAGCATGGTCATCCGGAAACCGGCCACAAACCGGCCACAACCATGCGCGTCAGCCCACCAACGTCAGAGCCACCGAGCCTCCGCCCTAAAATCGAGCAATGAGCTTCCCCGCAACAAGACTGAGGCGCCTCCGCCGCACCTCCCCCCTAAGAGCCCTGGTCCGAGAAACCGAGCTCTCCCCGTCGCACCTGATCCAGCCCCTATTCGTAACCACCGGCGAGTCGCTGCGCGAGCCGATCCCCTCGATGCCCGGCATCGAGCGCCTCTCGATCTCCGAGCTGGTCAAGGAGGCCGGCGAGCTGATCGAAGCCGGCATCGGCGCCGTCCTGCTGTTCGGCATCCCCGCCGACAAGGACGAGTTCGGCACCGGCGCCTACGACGACGAGGGCGTGATCCAGCTCGCCGTCCGCGCCCTCAAGGAGCGCCACCCCGAGCTGATCGTCATCACCGACGTCTGCCTCTGCGAATACACCTCGCACGGCCACTGCGGCGTCGTCCGCGGTGGCGAGGTCGACAACGACCTGACCGTCGAGCTGCTGGCCAAGACCGCGATCTCGCATGCCGAGGCCGGCGCCGACGCCGTCGCCCCCAGCGACATGATGGACGGCCGCATCGGCTCGATCCGCGGCCAGCTCGACGAGGAGGGCCACTCGACGACGCCGATCGTCGCCTACAGCGCCAAGTACGCGTCCGCCTTCTACGGCCCGTTCCGCGAGGCTGCCGGCTCGGCGCCGGAGCACGGCGACCGCCGCGGCTACCAGATGGATCCCGCCAACCTGCGCGAGGCCGTCCGCGAGGCAGCGCTCGACATCGAGGAGGGAGCCGACATCGTGATGGTCAAGCCGGCGACGCTCTACCTCGACGTGATCGCGGCGATTCGCGCCGCCACCGACGCGCCCGTCGCGGCCTACCACGTCTCCGGCGAATATTCGATGCTGAAGGCCGCTGCGGCCAACGGCTGGCTCGACGAGCGCCGGGCGGCGCTGGAGGCGCTGACCGCGATCAAGCGCGCCGGCGCCGACATCATCGTCAGCTATTACGCCAAGCAGGCTGCCGGCTGGCTGCGCGAGCCGTCAGACTGAGGGCATGACGCCAGCAGGCCAAGCCGCGACGGCGGCTCCCAAGCCCAAGCTTCGCTCGCGCAAGGACGGCGCCGCGATCCCGCTCGACGACGTCGACAAGCGGCTGATGAACCTGCTCCAGTCGAGCTTCCCGCTGGCCGAGGAGCCGTTCGCCGAGCTCGCCCCCCAGGCCGAGCTGGCGGTCGACGAGCTGATGGAGCGGACCCAGCGCCTGCTCGACGGCCGCATCATCCGCGAGATCACGCCGATCTTCGACACGCGGGCGCTCGGCTACAGCTCGATGCTCGTCGCCGCGAAGGTCGACGCCGAGCAGCCGCAGCGAGCCGCCAAGATCATCAACTCGCACCCTGGCGTCTCCCACAACTACCTACGTACCCACGACTTCAACCTCTGGTTCACGATCGCGACGCCGCCCGACTCGGAGATCGGCGTCCAGGGCACGCTCGACGTGCTGCAGCGGCTCACGGGCGCGACCTCGATCCGTCAGCTGCCGACGCTGACGCTGTTCAAGATCAACATGAACCTGGAGATGGAGAAGGGCACCGAGGCCCTGGCGAGCGCCGCCGAGGCAACACCCCCGCGCGAGCTCGAGACCCAGCCCTACGACGATCGCGACATCGCCACGATCAAGGCGCTGCAGGGCCCGATGGCAGTCGTCGATCGTCCCTACGACGAGGCCGCGGGCGCCGTCGGCATCTCGACGGCCGAGTTGCTCGAGCAGCTGCGCGGCATGTGCGACCGCAAGCTGCTGCGCCGCGTCGCGGCGATCCTCTACCACCGCCGCGCCGGCTTCTCGGCCAACGGCATGGGCGTCTGGCGCGTGCCGGCCGAGGAGGTCGCCGAGACAGGCCGGCGGATGGCCTCCTACCGCGGCATCTCGCACTGCTACGAGCGCCCCACCTACCCGGACTGGCCCTACAGCGTCTTCACGATGGCCCACGGCCGCTCCAAGCAGGAGTGCGATGCGATCCTCGATCGCATCGCCGAGGACTGCGAGCTCCATGGCGACGATCGGGCGACGCTCTATTCCTCGACCGAGTACAAGAAGATCCGCCTCCACTACTTCACCGACGACTACGCGGCCTGGGAGGCCGAGCACGCCTGAGCAGCATCTCCGGCGGGCAGTCGGCGTGACCAACTCGGAGCAGCTCTATCGCCAGGCCCTGGGCCTGATCCCGGGCGGCGTCAACTCGCCGGTCCGGGCGATGCGGGCGATCGGCCGTGAGCCGATCTTCATCGCCGCCGGAGAGGGCTGCGAGCTGATCGACGTTGACGGCAATCGCTACGTCGACTACGTCTGCTCCTGGGGGCCGCTGATCCTCGGCCACGCTGAGCCGCGAGTCGTCGCCGCGGTCCGGGCCGCGGCCGAGCGCGGAACGAGCTACGGCGCGCCGACCGCCGCCGAGGTCGAGCTCGCCGCCGAGGTTGCCGACCGCTTCGAGACGGTCGAGATGCTGCGGATGACGAGCTCGGGGACCGAGGCCGCGATGAGCGCGATCCGCCTCGCCCGCGCGGTCAGCGGTCGCGAGAAGATCGTCAAGTTCGCCGGCGCCTACCACGGCCACGCCGACGGCCTCCTGGCCGAGGCCGGCTCCGGCGTCGCCACCCTCGCCGGCGGCAGAGCCGCCACGGGTGTGCCGGCCAGTCCCGGCGTCACCGCCGCCCAGGCCGCCGACACGATCGTCGTGCCCTGGAACGACCTCGACGCGGTCCGCGCCGCCTTCGCCGCCGACCCTCCCGCCGCGGTCATCGCCGAGCCGATCCCGGCGAACATGGGAGTCGTCCCGCCGCGACAGGGCTTCCTCGAGGGACTGCGCGAGCTCTGCGACTCGAGCGGCGCGCTGCTCGTCCTCGACGAGGTCATCAGCGGCTTTCGCGTCGCCCGCGGCGGCGCCCAGGAGCTGCTCGGGGTTCGCGCCGATCTAACCGTGCTCGGCAAGGTGATCGGCGGCGGCCTGCCGGCGGCGGCCTTCGGCGGCAGCCGCGAGCTGATGGAGAGAATGGCGCCCGCCGGCGACGTCTACCAGGCGGGCACGCTGTCGGGCAACCCGCTCGCCGTCGCCGCCGGGCTCGCGACCCTCGACGCCCTCGACGCAGCCGCCTACGAGCGCCTGGCCGCCTCGACGAGCAAGCTCGCCGCCGGGCTGCGCGAGGCCGCCGGCACCGCCGCCGTCAGCGTCGTCGACGTCCCCGGCCTGCTCACCGTCTTCTTTGCCGCCGAGCCGCCGTCCGACTTCGCCGCCGCGGCGGCCTGTGACCTCGATGCCTACGGGCGGTTCTGCCGGGCGCTGCTCGGGCGCGGCGTCTACCCGCCGCCGTCGCAGTTCGAGGCCTGGTTCGTCTCGCTCGCCCATGACGATGCGGCGATCGAGCGCACGGTCGCCGCCGCCGCCGAAGCCTTCGAGCAGGCCCTCGCCCGATGAGCGCCGCCTCGACGTCACACAGCGGCCAGCCGATTTGCGCTGAACTTCCTCGGATGAGCGACCCTCGGATCGGCGATCGACGCTGCTGATGCCCGATCGCGCTCTCAACCTCCTGCTCGACCAGCTTCGCGAGGATCCCGTCCTCGCCCCGCATCTGGTCGAGTCGCGCGAGGCGCCCGCCCTCGGCGCTCTCGCCGCCTCCGGCCCGCGAACCTCAGCCGCGGCAGCCAAGTACGCGCTGGTCGTCGAGGCGATCCGCGAGGGCTACCTGCTCCATTACGGAGAGCCGCGGCTGCTGCGCGGCCACGACGCCGACCTGGCGCTGCTCGCCGGCGACTACCTCTACGCGCTCGGGCTCAGCCGCCTGGCCTCACTCGACGACCTGACGACGGTCCGGCTGCTCTCCGATCTGATCAGCCGCTCGGCGCAGATCCACGCCGAGAACGAGCCGGCCGAGGCGGCGCGGCTCTGCGACGCCGAATGGCTCGCCACCGCCACCGCGATCGCAACGGGCGAGGCGATAGGCTTGCGAGCTCCGACTGGCCCTGACCTTGGCTGAGGCGCCCGACAAAACCACCACCGAGAACGGCGGCGACGGGGCCGGCAACCTCGGCATCTCGAAGCCGGACCCGCCCGGCCACTTCGAGGGCGAGTCGATGACCCGCCGGACGGTCTTCACGATCGCCGGCCAGGCCCTCGGCGGAATGGCAGGGGCGGCGATCGCGCTGCCCGCCGTCGGCTTCGCGGTGGCGCCGATATTCCACCGCTCGCGCGAGCGCTGGGAGGGCGTCGGCCCGCTCGACTACTTCAGCGAGAGCAGCTATCGCCCAGTCATAGTCACCCTCGTCGAGAACATCGGTGAGGCCGGCAAGACGACCGCCTACGTCCGCAAGGGCAGTGCCGATCTCCAGGAGGACCCCGGCACCTACATCGCGATCTCGACTCGCTGCGCCCACCTCGGCTGCCCCGTCCGCTTCGTCGAGGCCGCGGGCAACTTCATCTGCCCCTGCCACGGCGGCGTCTACGACTTCCAGGGCAAGGTCATCGGCGGGCCGCCGGTGCGGCCGCTCGACCGCTTCCAGACCAGGGTCCGCGGTGGCCAGGTCGAGCTCGGCCCGCGCTACAGCGTCACCTCGCGGCTGAAGGCCGTCCGCGCCCGCGATCCGGGCGAGTTCACCGGCGGCATCTGGGAGTACCTCTACCCGCCGCGGCCCTCGACCCCGCCGGCGCCATGAAGCTGCCGCTTCCCAAGGCACTGCAGAAGCCCGGCCGTCCCGGCGAGGGCAACGGCTCCGGCGGCGACCTCGCGGCGCTGGTCGATCGCGCCAAGGAGGTCCCGGTCGACGTCGCCGGCTGGGTCGACGAGCGCACCGGCGGCTCGAGCTTCCTCACCGGGATGCTCTTCCGCAAGGTCCCGAAGGGGACCAACTGGTACTACAGCCTCGGCTCGGCGACGCTCTTCGCCTTCGCCGCCCAGGCGCTGACGGGCGTATTCCTGGCGATGTTCTACACGCCGTCGCCGACCCAGGCCTACGGCTCGATCACCCACCTGACCAACGACGTCTTCCTCGGCCAGTTCGTGCGCGGCATGCACAAGTGGGGCGCCAGCGTGATGGTGATCCTCGTCTTCATCCACATGGCGCGGACCTTCTTCTTCGGCGCCTACAAGTACCCGCGCGAGCTCAACTGGATCATCGGCGTCATCCTGCTGATCCTGACCCTGGTGATGGGCTTCACCGGCTACCTGCTGCCCTTTGACCAGCGCTCCTTCTGGGCCACGGTCGTCGGCGTCAACATCAACGGCACCGGCCCCGTCGTCGGCCCCTACCTCAGCGACTTCTTACGCGCCGGCAGCGAGTTCGGGCCGTCGACCCTGTCGCGCTTCTACGCGATCCACATGCTGCTCGTTCCCGGAGCGCTGATGGCGCTGATCGGCGCCCATCTCTACCTCGTCGTCAAGCTCGGCACGACGGCGCCGCCCTGGATCAAGGCCGAGCGCCCGAAGAGCGTCCGCCGCCAGCAGATCGAGCTGGCGATCGGCGCCCCCGGCAACGGCGCCGCCAGCCATCAGCCGCTTGCCGCCGACGCCGCCCCGCAGACCGGCGAGCAGCTGCCTGAGACGACCGCGGGCGCCGACACCGGCAGCGACGCCGGCGAGCGGCCGGCCGAGACCGAGCCCGATGCCGAGGGCAGCGCCTGATGAACCGCGCCGAGAAGGAGCGCTACCTCCAGGAGTACGAGGTCCTCAAGAAGAAGGGCAAGCCCTTCTTCCCCTACGCCGTCCTCAAGGACTCGGCGATGGCGTTCATCGTCCTCGCCGTGATCATCACGATGTCGCTCGTCCTCGGCGCCGAGCAGGGCCCGAAGGCCGACCCGACGACCACCACCTACGTGCCGCGGCCGGAGTGGTACTTCTTCTTCCTCTTCGAGGTCCTCAGGGTCATCAAGCCCTACGAGCTGGTCCCGATCGCGACGATCGGCATCCCGACGATCGCGATGGTGCTGCTGATCCTGCTGCCGTTCTACGACCGAGGTCCCGAGCGCCGGCCCGAGCGCCGGCCGATCGCGACGACGGCGGGGATCCTGACGATCATCGCGATGGCCTACCTGACCTACCTCGGCGCCACGGCCGGCTCGCCGACCGAGATCGACCTCAAGACGGCGGCCCAGTACGAGACCGGCAAGCAGGTGGCGGCGCAGTCGGGCTGCCTCGCCTGCCACAAGTTCGGCGAGAATGGCGGCACCCTCGGCCCCAACCTCACCCACATCGGCGCCAGGCTGCCGCGCGCGGCGATCGCCAGGACGCTGACCAACCCGACGGTGCCGATGCCGAACTACAGCAACCTGCCGAAGCGCAAGTACGACGCGCTCGTCAACTTCCTCTCCTCGCTTCACTGAGCGCCCTGCGCTGCGCAGCCGACCCTCTAACCTCGCCCGCATGACCGAGCAAGCCACGCCAGCGGCCGAGGCGGAGATCCCGAGCCGCTCCTCAGAGGAGTTCGCCGGCCAGGTCCGGGGGATGTTCGACCGCATCGCCGGCCACTACGACGCGATGAACTCGGCGATGACGGCGGGCCTGCACCATCGCTGGCGCGAGCGCACCGTCGACCGTGTCGATCCGGCGCCAGGCGACGCCGCCCTCGACGTCTGCTGCGGCACCGGCGACCTCGCCCTCGAGCTGGCCAAGCGGGTCGGCCCGTCGGGCAGCGTCGTCGGCTGCGACTTCTCCGAGCCGATGCTCGAGCTGGCGCGCGCCAAGGCGTCGCGGGACGGCATCGGCCAGGCGCGGTTCGAGTGGGCCGATGCCCTCGAGCTGCCCTACGACGCCGAGAGCTTCGACGTCGCCACGGTCGGCTTCGGCGCCCGCAACCTCGCCGACCTGGATCGCGGCATCGCCGAGATGGCTCGCGTCCTGCGACCCGGCGGGCGGCTGGGCATTCTCGAGATCACCCAGCCGCGTCGGCCGCCGCTGTCAACCTTCTACTCGCTCTGGTTCGATCGGATCGTGCCGCTGCTCGGCAGCGTTGCCGGCGACAGCGCCGCCTACACCTACCTGCCGCAGTCGGTCAAGAGCTTCCCCTCGCCGCAGGAGCTGGCCGCCAGGCTCGATCGCGCCGGCCTCGAGGACGTCCGCTACACGATCCTCGCCGGCGGGATCATCGCGATCCACCACGCGCGCAAGCCCTGACCGCTGCCCTCAGCTGGTCGCCATGCCCCGCCCATCCAGCGTCCCGCCGCCAGTCACCCTCGTCACCGACGCGGCCGGCGGCTGGCTGCCGGCGCGGCTCGGTGAGGTCGAAGCGAGACTCGGCGATCTCGCCGGCGGCCACGGGGCGCTGCTCGCTGAGGATGCCCGGGCGACCCTCGCCGCCGGCGGCAAGCGCCTGCGGCCGCTGCTCGTCCTGCTCTGCGCCGGTCCCGACTCGGCCGCCACGGCGGTTCGCGCCGCGACGGCGATCGAGCTCGTCCACATGGCGACGCTCGTCCACGACGACGTCCTCGACCGCGCTCCGCTGCGACGCGGCGTCCCGACCGTCGCCGCGGTCTCGGGAGCCGAGCGGGCCACGGCGCTCGGCGACCTGCTCTTCTCACGCGCCTTCGCCGAGCTCTCGCAGCCCGGCGACGAGCGCCGCGTGCGGCTGCTGAGCGAGGCCTCTGTCGGCCTGGCGCTCGGCGAGCTGGCCCAGCGCCACGACGCCTTCGACATCGGCATCGATGCCGAGCGCTACCTCTATCGCTGCCGGCTGAAGACGGCGCGGCTGTTCGAGTGCGCCTGCCTGCTCGGCCGCGAGCCTGCCGAGCCCGACCTCGAGCAGGCGCTGGCCAGCTTCGGCGAGCGGATCGGCCTCGCCTTCCAGCTGCTCGACGACGTCCTCGACGTCGCCGGGCCGCCTGAGCGAACGGGCAAGGCGCGCGGCACCGACCTGATCGACGGCACGGTCACGCTGCCGCTGATCCTCGCCAGGCAGAAGGACTCCAAGCTGGCGAGCGCCGAGCTTCGCGGCCTCGACAGCGAGCAGGCCGAGGATCTATGTAGGCGGATCGCCGCCAACGGCGCCCTCGACGAGGTCCGAGCGATCGCGCTCGAGCACGTCAACGAGGCCAAGGCGCTGCTCGAGCATCCCGGCTTCGACGCCGAGGAGCGCCGCCTGCTGGCACTGGTCGCCGACGGCGTCGTCGAGCGCTACGCCTGAGGAGGAAGCCCGCCGCTCGCAGTCGCGGCGCGGCGCGGCGCGACTAGAAGTCTTCGGGCAGGACCTGGCCGGCGTGGAGCGCGCCGACGAAGCGATCGACGTACTCGGTCATCGAGGAGCGGCTGAGCTCCTCGAGGTCGGCGAGGATCTCCTCGGCCGCCCGGTCGAGCTCGCGGTCGAAGCGCTCGACGGCGCTGTCGGAGAAGACGCCGCCGCCGTTCCAGTCGCAGTTGGGGCAGGCCAGCTCGACGTTCCAGTGCTCGGGGCCGGCCTCGGACCAGTCGGTCGGGTGGACGAAGGGCCGCGAACAGGAGGGGCAGACGTGCATGCCCGTCTCGGTCGTGACTCGCTGGGTTTCCTTTCTGACGCTCATTCTGGCTCCCGTATCGGCAGTGAGCTCAGATCACTTAACCCCTTGCCGCGGACGGGTAGGCGGCGCCCGCCTGCCCAATAGACTCGCGCCTCCGATGGTGCTCAGCGACCGCACGATCAAGCAGGAGATCGAGTCCGGAAGGCTCGTCCTCGATCCCTACGACTCCGGGCTCGTCCAGCCCTCGAGCGTCGACGTCCGCGTCGACCGTCAGTTCCGCGTCTTCCACAACGCCCGCCGGCCCTACATCGACGTCCGCAAGCCGACCGAGGATCTGACCGAGCTGGTGACGATCTCCGACGAGGAGCCCTTCATCCTCCACCCCGGCGAGTTCGTCCTCGGCCAGACGCTCGAGCGGGTGAAGCTGCCCAACGACCTCGTCGCCCGGCTCGAAGGCAAGTCCTCGCTCGGCCGGCTCGGGCTGCTGATCCACTCGACCGCGGGCTTCGTCGATCCGGGCTTCGAGGGCAACCTGACGCTCGAGCTTTCCAACGTCGCCAACCTGCCGATCACGATCTATCACCGCATGCCGATCGGCCAGATCTCGTTCATGCGGATGGACGCCCCGGTCGAGAGCGTCTACGGCAGCGGCGAGGCGGGCAGCAAGTACCAGGGCCAGGCGGAACCGACGCCGAGCCGCTTCTACCTCAACTTTCCGACCGCCGACGAGAAAAGCTAAGGCTTCGGGGCGGTGCCCCGATACCATCGATGCATGTTCAACCAAGTTGGACCACTCGAGATCCTGCTCGTCCTCGGCATCGCGCTGATCGTCTTCGGGCCGAAGCGCCTGCCCGAGCTGGGCCGTTCGGCGGGCAAGGGCATCCGCGAGTTCCGCTCGTCGTTGAGCGGCGACCGCGACGAGGCCGAGGAGCCCAAGCGCGAGCTCAGCCAGGGCGAGGGAGTCAACCCGCCCGCCGGCGAGGCCGCCGCTGAGCCCGTCGAGGGCGAGGTACTGAGCGAGCGCAAGGTCTGACCGAGCCCGATGGCTCGGCTGAAGGCCGCCGGCTTCAATGAGCGCCTGACGCTCGTCGAGCACCTCGACGAGCTGCGAACGCGGCTGATCGTTTCGATCGCCGCCTTCGCCGTCGCGATCGCGCTTTGCTTCTGGCAGAACCACCTGCTGCTCGACATCGCCAACCAGCCGTTGCCGCCCGGGCGGGTGCCGACGACCTTCGGCGTCACCGAGCCCTTCTTCACGACGATGACGGTGGTCGCCTACGGGGCGATCCTGATCGCGATGCCGGTCGTCCTCTTCCAGCTCTCGGCCTTCGTCCTGCCGGCGCTCAGCCCCGGGGAGCGGCGGATCGCGCTGCCGCTGCTGCTGATGGTGCCGGTGCTCTTCCTCGCCGGCGTCGTCTTCAGCTACTTCGTGATCATGCCGGCGGCGACGAAGTTCCTGCTCAACTTCAACAGCAGCGAGTTCCAGATCCTCGTTCGCGCTCGCGACTACTACAGCTTCTTGGGCATGACCCTGCTGACGCTCGGCCTCGTCTTCCAGGTGCCGATCGTCATCCTCGCCCTCTGCCGGATCGGCGTCATCACCGCCGACCAGCTGGCGAGCAACCGCCGCTACGCCGTGCTGGTGATCGCGATCATTGCCGTCCTGCTGCCGGGAACCGACCCGGTGACGACCTCGCTGATCATGCTGCCGATGCTGCTGCTGTTCGAGCTCGGGATCGTCCTCGGCCGCGCCTTCGGGCGCAGGCCCGGGGACGCCTTCGAGCCCGAGCCTCAGCCGTCGCCGCAGGGTCAGTAGCCTCCCGAGCCGATGCTCTTCGACCTTCGCGGCAAGCGCAAGCGGGCGATCCAGGTGATCTACGCCGGCCTCGCCATCCTGATGGGCGGCGGCCTCGTCCTCTTCGGCATCGGCTCGAGCGCCAACGGCGGCCTGCTCGACGCGCTCGGGATCGGCGGCAACAACGCGAGCCAGCCCGGCGCCAACTACGACACCGAAGCGGCCAAGCTCGAGCGCAAGCTGAAGTTGAAGCCGAACGACCCGACGCTGCTGCTGCAGTTGGCGCGGACGCGCATCCTGGCCGGCAACACCAAGTCGCCGAGCAACTCGACGACCGGCCAGGTGACCTACTCCCAGGCCTCGTTGAACGAGTTCCAGCAGGCAGCCGACGCCTGGGAGAGCTACCTGAAGGCGGTCAAGGGCAGGCCAAGCTCGAAATCGGCGATCCTCGTCGCCCAGACCTACATCGGCCTCGCCCAGAACGAGCGCTCGGTGATCACCGCGGTCGACGACATCAAGGGCGCCGCGAGGGCGCAGGAGATCTACGCCAAGACAAGTCCCAGCCTCGGCTCGCTGAGCCAGCTGGCGATCTACCAGTACCTGGCCGGTGACGCCGCCGTTGGCGACGTGACCGCGAAGAAGGCTGTCGCCAAGGCCGACGCCTCGAACCGCGAGGTCCTGAAGACGCGCCTCAAGCAGGCGCGAAAGCAGGGGCTGCTGCTGAAGAAGCAGGTCAAGAAGGCGGCGAAGACTCAGGGCACGAAGGACCAGCTGCAGCATCCCCTGGGCGGTCTCAGCGGCGGTGGCGCTGGCGGCGGCTTGCTCAACGTGCCGGCCGGATCCTCGCCATAGCGGACGCCCACCTAGAATGAGCGCTCTGGGCCGTTAGCTCAACTGGCAGAGCAGGAGACTCTTAATCTCAAGGTTGAAGGTTCGAGTCCTTCACGGCCCATGCGCGGCGGCCTCCCCGGGTAGCCGCCACTCATAGGCAGCCAGCTCATAAGTATCATCGCCGGCCGAACGGATGCTCGGCAAGGCTCGAACTCGGAGTTGGCGGCACTGGGAGCGCGTCGGGCGCCGGCAGCAACCCGTGCGCGTCCGCCCCAATGCGATTCGCCAGAGCGCGCTGTTCTTCGAGCTGCCGGGTGGCATTCATGGCCGGATCCGCCGCTCGGATCTCCTGCGAGGCCAGAGCGGGATGCCCTTCGCGGCGCTGGTAGGTGAAGAGATCGAGGGCCTGGTGATCGCCGTCGAGCCCGATGAGCGTGGTCTGCTCGTCTCCCCTCGCCACCTCGCCGCGCGGCGCTTTGGGCGGATAGCGGGTCGTCGGCGCCGGGTGCAAGGGCGGGTCCTGTACGCCAACGGCGGCGGCCTCGTCGTCGACCTCGGCGGCAGGATCACCGGCTTCGTGCCCCGCTCCGAGCTGCCCCCCGAGCACTCGGCGCAGCACACCGCTCTGGCCGGCGAGCGGTGGCAGGGCTATGTCCTCGAGACGACTCGAAGGTCGATCGTCCTGACGTCTCTGAGCCCGAATCGACGAGCATGGCGGGCGCCATCGTCTCCGCGTCGATAGCCAAAGGAGCAGCCCCTTTTCGCCTTGCCGGTTGACCCGGCGGTCGCGGCGAGCTAGCATCGCGCCATGGAACGGGCAGCCTTGGGGGGCGGCCAACTGAGGAGGCGCTGGCGTGTTACGTCCGGCTCTAACGCCGATGCTGTGCTCGCGACCCTGGTCGAAAGGGCCCAGACAGGCGACCCGGTGGCCGTCGAGCAGTTCTGCAGTTTCTTCTTCGATGACATCTACAACTACGCGGTCGCGGCTCTGGCCGGCCAGGGGGAGCCACACGACATGACTCAGCAAATCTTCCTCAAGGTCCTGGCGGCCCTGCCCGGCTACAAGCAGCGCAGAGGCGTCCCCTTCCGCGCCTGGCTCTTCCGGATCGCCCGCAACGCGGTGATGAACGAGAAGCAACTGCATCGCCATCGGCGCGAGGTCCTAGAACCACCCATGATGGTGAACCGTCGCCGTGAGGCGCTTGGACCGGACACCGCCGCCAGCGTCTGGCGAGGCTCTTGGCTCGACGACCCGGACCTTCAAGCGCTTGTCGATCGGCTACCGGTTGCGCAGCGTGAGGTCCTGTTGCTCCGGCACGGCTTCGATTTCACGATCGACCAGATAGCGACGGTCATGGACCGTACGCCGGAGGCGGTGGCTGAGCTTCAGCGACGCGCTCTGGTCGGCTTGGAGCAGCGCCTCGGCGCCATCCGAGCTCGCCGCGAGCGCCTTGTGCGCCGGTCGCCGATGCGCCTGCGCTACAAGCCGGCGCGCGTGATCGTCACGCGCCGCTTCGCGCTCGAGCGGCCCCTCCTGAGCCAGGGCTTCTACTCGCCGATCATCGCCCTTCGCCAAGGCCGATAAACCCGCCGGCTCCGGCCGCGAGGCCCGAAACGTCGCCAACTCAGGCACGGGTACTGCTTTTTCGCCAAATTAGCCGTGGGATTTTGGACCCCTTGGCTGTTTCTATTAGTAGAGGCATCCAAACGTCCGTCCGGTCCCTGGCGTCGTCAGGGGTGAGGCGGGCGAGAACAGAGGGGTACGAATGAGAGTTCCAAAGAAGTACGCAGCCGGGCTGGCGATCGCTGCGGCGTTCGCTCTGCCGATGTTTGCGGCGACAGGGGCCCAGGCGGTCGTTCTGCCGCCGGCGCCCAGCGTTCCGCCGTCGGACGTGTTCTCGTGCGTGTTCACGGGGACGACAGGAACCCTGTCCCCGGCGATCAAGTCGGTAGCCACTGACCTGGCCGACGGAAACACGGGAGATTCCTTGGGCGGAGCGATTGACCCGCTGACTGATTCCGATAACGGTAGCGGTGGTCTGCAGCCGGTGGGAGGCCTGGGAAGCCTGCCGTATCTACTCGATGCGAGCTTCCTGCCTGGCAGTGCGAACAACGACGGCACCTACAAATTCAGCACGGCGAATTCGCCGCTGGGTGCCGCCAACCCATCCGCATGCATTCAGGTGAGCGATGTCGAAAGCCCGGGAGAGCTCCTCGCTGGCGAGGTCGGCGTCTACCCGATCGATATCACGTCCGAAGGTGATTATGAAAACATCGTCTGCGGAACCGGCGGAGCTACCAGCCAGGGCACCAACACGACGGTCAAGGAAGCAACTGGCCGAACGGTCCCCGCAGTTCCGGCTGCAGGGGGATTCGAGGGAATCAAGTCCGTTGACTACACGATCAATTTCGTGGCCGGTCAGGGGGCGCTGGTGATCAGTGACCTCAAGACGGATGAGGGTGCCGATTCGGATACCTCAGGAGGCGGCGCTGGTGTCGTCAACCTGATACCGACGAAGTCGAACCCCCCGGGGCCCCTGCAGGGAGGCACGGCTGTTCCCTGTGTGACCGGCGATGTCACCGAGTTCACAGCATCCGGAACGTTCACGGGTTACGCGAACGGCAGCTAAGTAGAAGCGTCGAGTCGACGCGATAGAAGGACCGCGAGGCCGCCGCCCGTCCAAGCCGGGCGGCGGCCTTTGTCGGCGTTTGTTCGAATATTCGGCAGAGATGTCCGCCAGGGAAGGAAAGGAGGAGATCATCAAGGCAAATGAAGCCAAACGGTGGGGGCAGGCCGCACTGGCAACGCTCGGAGCCGCTGCCGCCCTGATTGCTGGCGCGAGCGCGTATGCCGACGACACCGTCCCGGTCTCACCGCCCGCCACCCCCGACCTCAACTCAGCCCAGGACGTCTGCCCCAACGCTAACCAGGCGGCCAGCACGACCGCCTGCGACACCGAGTACACGCCTACCTACAAGGACGCCACCGAGGCCGGCTGGACCGAAATCGGCGGCGCCCGCTTCGAGGGCGGCGGCCGCCTCGTCGAGAACTCGCCGACCCCCTTCACGGTCGACTTCTTCACGACAGCCTTCCGCAATCCCTCGAAGGGCTTCTTCGCCGGTGCGGCCTGCAGGCCCGGCACCGCCTGGACAGATCTCGATAGCTGCGATCGCTATCCCTCGATCTACCAGTACCGGGTACCCCCGGGACAGTCGCCCCAGATCGACGAGGTTCTGGGCCCAGGTTCGAGCGGTGAGTCAAAGCCCGGCTACGTCGCCCAGATCGCCTGGATCACGGCGACCAAGGCAATAGCGGTCGGCGGCACCGGCCACTACCCGCGCCGCGAGCTTGCCCGCCACGATGGCGAGTCGGACGCCGATTACGCTGCTCGCGATCTCGCCGGCACCGAGCCAAACGCCGCCGGAAGGGCACGAGTATGGCTCTACGACCAGGGCTCCTGGCAGGAGCTCGAAGACCTGCCAAAGACCCAGGCCGATCAGCCGATGTCGGGCCTGACCACGGTCGACTGCTCACCACGCCTGCTCACCGACGGCGAGATGTGCATCGCCGGTGGCATGCGCCAGCTCTGGCTCTGGCAGAACGGCCGGTTCACCAAGAGCTTCACACCTACGTCGACCGATGCCTCCGGCAAGCCGACGGTCGACGACGGCGCCGGCTGGCGTTACCGGGTCCGGGCGGTGAAGTTCTCGCCGGGGGATGGGCTTCCGAGCTTTCAAGCAAGCGCAGTCGCCGTGACCAGCGGCTGTTGCGGCGCCAACAATTATGAGGATGCCCCTAGCTCACTGACATTTGATGGAAGCAAGTGGGGAAATCATGCGGCGGTCGGACTGGGAAATGGAACGCCAACCCAGGCGGTAGCCCCCCGTGCCTTGCTTCCAGACAGCTTCTATGCGTTGTCGATCTTCGCCAATACAGGGACGGCGATAGTACTGGCCTCCGATGGAAATCCCGCCAATGCAGCTACGCTACAAGCAGCATCTCGATTCACGTCTGTGAGCGCATCGCGCGGCGGAAGCAGCAGCTCCCTCGCCACGGACACCGATGCCACAAATCCGAGGTTAGCCGGCATCCGCCTGTTGGCGATAGATGGCGATTTTGACCGGCCTCACACTCCAACTCCGGTTACAAGTACCGCAAGCGGGCCGAGCCAGACAAATCCACAGGACCGCATTCCAGATTGGGGCGTCGGGGAAACGCTGCAACGTGGCCGGGGGGTGGCACTTAGCACTGCAGGCACAAAGGGCAGTGCACAGGTTAACCCCGTCACATGTACGGTGGGGACAATCAGCACGCAGTGTACCGCTCGCGATTCAGAGACGACACTAGCGCAATCGCGGTCATATTCGGTTTATATTTTCGATTCGTACACGCTTTATACATTCTCCTTTGTTCCCGGTGGCGGGACGGCGTGGGCAGGCGGAGACAGAGGCGCGATCGAGCGCCTCGGAGGGCAGGGCTCGGTCACCACGCATACCGCGGAGCCTCCGGCGCCAAAGTTGGGACGTCGCCAGACATCACGGCTCTCCGCCGACCCTTATGCAGACAGGGAGGTTGCCGACAACTCAAGCGTGGGATCAGTCCCTTCGCTCGCCCTAAAGCCTGATACCCCCGCCAGGGAGCCGCGCTTGGTCCCCAGTGGTGCCCCGAATCCGAGGCGGCCGGCGAGCAATCCCGATCAGCGCGTCAGGTCCATTGTCATGAGTCGAGATGGCTCGGAGGGTTGGGCGATCGGTCCGGGTTCTTCACACGACGCGCCTGGCGCGTTGTTTCATTACGACGGGCGTTGGCGAGTTTGCGACCCCGACGGGGTGCCCGGCCAGCGCAAGGCAGATCCCGCTTGCGCTTCGCTGGCGCCGCTTTATCGCTACAGCCTCGGCCCTACCGCAAAGCCCCTGCAGCTGATCACAGCGGCGCGCGTTCCGCTCGAACGAGACTCGGACCCGAGCAACGACAACGACTTCGAAGTCGTCGCATTGGGCAGTGTCTACACGCCGCCACACGAGTCTCAAGAGCGTCAGGTGGTACTTCGCTACGCCAACGGCCGCTGGGACCTCGATCCCGCGGCAATGAAGCAAATCGATCCCGGTGCGGACCTCCAGCCGACATTCGACGCCATTGCGTTTTCCTCGTCGAGTGATGGCTGGATTGAGGCCCACAACACGGGCCAGGTAGCGCTGTTTCATTTCGACGGCCATGGTTGGACCAACTGTTCCACGAACCGGAGCGCCTGCGGAGATCAGGCCTCAACTCTTCTGCTCGGGGCACAGGGCCCAGGCCCATACTTCCTTACAACAGCTGGCAGCCGGATCTATTACGCCGGTACCGCAGGTGCGCTTGGACAGGCCACCGCGTTCATCTACTCGCTGGACATCAAGGATCCGGGGGCTGGCTGGCGCAGCGAATACAGCGCCACAGGCTCTCTCAGCGGCTTTTCAGTCGCCGAGGACGAGGATGGCGGGGTCTTTGGTTGGGCGAGTGGCAGCTTTGACCAACAGGGCAAGATCCACCTGCTTCGGCGCGAGCCCCGATCTGGCGAGTGGGAACCCTATACGACAAATGACGCTTCGGCTGACTACCTAGGCCAGAGCCAGTCACAGCCAAAGCTGTTCAGTGACCTCGGTGAAAATGGGCAGCCGATGACCGTCCTCGCGCCGCCCCTCCTCTCTGACAATGTCTTGCCGGCATATCCAATGCTGCGTTTCGAGGATAAGACCGGTTGGCGCGTGTTGCCGACGCCATTCCCAATGACGCCCCGTGATGACTCCGCCCGGTGGAGGGCGGTGGCCGCCAGCGTTGAGGCCGTGAGCCCGGACGGGAACGGAGGTTTCTGGCTCGCGGCAAGGGGAGCATCCCCCAATCCAGGCAAGCTCGCTCGCGTGATCTCCTTCTACCACTACACCGACCGTGCTCCCAAGCCGGTCTTCACCGACGTAGCCCACCCGATCCGCCAGCAGATAACCGCCACCTCGCCAGGTCCCAATGGCCAGTTCTGGGTGGCAACCAACTCAGGCGTCGTCTACCGCTATGACCGGATCGCCGGCTGGGACAAGGTCTCGGTTCGCGGCTGGGATCCCGGCAACGTCGTCACCAGGGTTTCGCGCGCGAATGCTATCGCCGTCGGGCCCTCAGGCGACGGCGTCCTCGTCGGCGAGGGAGGCAGGATTGCCGACATCAACGGCGGCTCGATCCAGCTCGATCCGGCCGCCGGCGCGAAGGCGATCTGCGATCTGGACCCGAGCGCGAGCCCCTGCGGAACCGGACGCGATCTGAGGGCAGCAGCGGTTGCCCTCGATGGCTCGGCAATTGTTGCCGGCCAGGCAAAGGCGCTTTTGTGGCGTGCCCGTCCCGACGCTGCCTTCCAGGCGATCAGAAAGCCCGACGCGGCAATCAGCGCCACCTTCACCGGCGCCGCGATGCCCTCGCCCAATACCGCCTACCTCTCGACCGACACCGGCGAGGTCTTTCACGGCACTCTTGGGCCCGGACCGTTTGACCCCGCCGACCCCAAGAGCGGCTGGAGCTGGGTGCGCGAGAACGAGAACGCCGACGGCGATCTGGTCACCCTCGATGCCGGCGGCAACGGCATCGCCCTCAGCGCACTCTCAGTCGATGCCGGCGGGCGCGGTTATGCGGTCGGCGACGGCGGGCTGATCATCGAGCGCGAGCCGGGCCGCGATCACCCCTGGCAGAGGATCGACTCCGGCGTTCGCGAGGATCTCTCCTCGATCGCCCAGCCATCGAACGGGAAGGGCGACGGAGTGCTCGTCGGTGGCGAACTAGGCTTGATCCTGACCCGGATCGACGGGCGCTTTGAGGTGGCAAGGACCGATGACTTGACCGATCCGTTGACGGTCAAAACGCCGACCTACCTGACAGCCCGGATAGTTGGCCTCGCCATGCTGCCGGGCGGACACGATGGTGACGTGGAGGGTTGGGCAGCGAGTCAGATCCCGACCGGGGGCTTTGGTGAGAGGACCCCCGAGCCCGGAGCTGTTCTTCATTACGGAAGTAGGGCCGAGATGGCCGAGCTATCACCAGAGCATCGAGCCGAGGTGCTGCCCGACGTCACCGCAGGGACGGTCCGCGAGCTTTCCATTGCCGCGCTAGGCCGATCTGACTGTCATCTGCAGAGCGGCTCAGACAGCTGCATGGAGTTCGAGGGCACCACTCTGACCAATGAGCTTCAGGCCAATCGTGCGGTCTCGGACATATTGGGGGGCGATGGCTCCTCATCGCCTCAGCTCACCCTCTTCACGGGGGATGTCGACCACGCAGCCGGCGGAGATTTCGGCAGCGCGACCCCGCTTGATGCCGACGTCATTCACCGCCGCTGGGTCGAGCTCGTCGCCTCTCGTTTCAAAGAGGCGGGTATACCTTTGTTCGGTGCGCTGGGAGCCCAGGATCTCTCTCAGCTTCGCCAGTGCACTCCCTTCGGCGGTTGCCCGGGCACCCGCGACCTCGGCGGCGCCGGCACCTCCGAGCCCTGGCGCTCCTCGTTCGCCGCAATGCCCGCCCCCTGGGGATCGGGCCCGCCGGCAACCAACGGCAACCTCAGCTTCGCGCCGGTCGGTGACCCCGGCGGCACCAATGCGGGGGAAGCGCAAGGCGGCGGCGCCCGCACCCACTACGCCCTCGACATCAAGCGAGACGGCAAGCCCCTGGCGCGCCTCGTCGTCCTCGATAACTCGATGCGCTCACTGGCTGCTTCGCAGCCCAACCAGAATCCCGTCGAGGCCCAATCTGACTGGCTCGACCGCGTCCTCGCTCAAAGGGCCCCCGGCGAGCGCGCGATCGTCCTCGACAACACGCCCGCCTACGCCTTCGACACAACCGCCTCGGGCGGCGGCGTCGAGACCGCCACCGACGCCGCCACGCTCGAGCAGACGCTGCTAAAGAACAAGGTCGATGTCGTCGTCTCGGGCCGACTGGGCTGGAACGGCGTCTACTGGACGCTTGCCCCCGGCCTTCACTACCCCTGCCCCGGGGGATCGCCGGCCGACCCCAATAGCCCGCCGGCCTCAGGCACAGCTCCCAGCTGCAACCAGCTGCCATCGGGAGCGCCCGATCCCCAGAAGACAGCCGACGACGCCCTCGCCGCCAGCGGCGATACCACGGCAAAGGGCGCCCTTCCAACGGTCGTCGCCTCGGGCGCCGGCGGCACTTTCGGGCCGATCAACCACTCCTCTGAGACCGGCGACGCCAAGCAGGGCTTCTGGCACGGCTACTCGGTCATCCACCTCGACCCCGAGAGCGGCAAGGTCTCGGTCGAGCAGCGCCCGGTCTTCGACTGGATCGGCATCCAAGCAGACGCCCATCTGGTCCGCCCCGGCCAAAGGCTACCTCTCCACGGCTACGGCCGCGAGGTCGCAGGCGCCGATACGCCTCTGACCTACGACGAGATCTCCAACTACGCGATTACCCACCGCTTCGATCTGCTGGCCGCCGATCCTGAGAAGCCCTGGCTGCCGCTCACAGACGAAAAGGACGGCGATCTCGCCCACCACTACGTCTCGCTCGATCACTACCTTGCCACCCAGCCGAGCCCCGACGCCAAACCACCGTCGATCGACGCCCAGTCGGGCCAGATCAGCTCCGGCGATGGCGCCCACGATCGCGTCTACGCCCTCGCCCTGCTCTCGGTCGGCGAGAAGGCCGCTACCTGGCCGCTCGTCTTCGAGCCGCGGCCGAGCTTCACCAACCCCGGCGTCGTCCAGCCGCCGATCCAGCAGCCACCGTCACTGCCCAAGCCCGCCACCTCGCCCTCACAGAGCTTTGAGCCACCGCCGCTGCCGACGGCGCCGAACTTCACGCCGCCGCCGGTCTCTCCGCCTGACGTCGTTACGCCACCCTTGGTTCCCCCGGCACCGCCTAGCGTCACCTCGGCCACTCCCTTGAACCTCTTCCTCTCGACCCCGGGCATCAACATCTCGCCGCAGTCGACGGTGATCCCGCCGCCGGCACCGCCGATCCAGCCCGCTCCTCCGGGAGGGGCGCGCAAGGAGGCGCGGCAAAAGCAGGCGGCTACGCAGAGTTCGGGGGCTGATGGGGAGCAGGGCGAGACCGGGGTCGATGCCAAGGACGCCCAGGGCAGCATCAACCCGATGGACTCCTCCGACAAGGCCGCGGCCACCCGCCTCGAGCCGGGTCGAGACAGGCTGGCGTTCACTGCTCTCGCCCATCGCGATCAGCCCTCTGCCTGGGCCCGCGACGCCCTCTGGGGCGGCGGCCTCGCCCTAATGGCACTGACCCTCGCACTTGGAATGACGACGATCAGACCAACCCCCAGGCGCCGGATGCAGGAGCTACCGGCTCCCGCCTGGTCAACGACGCAGAGGAGAAAGAAATGATCGACCAAGTCGGTGTTGCGCGCCAGGGAGCGCGCCGACAACTGCCACCAACTGTGATCGTGGCGGCGGCATTGATCGTCGCCGCCATCGCAATGGTTTCGGGCTGTGGCGGCTCCGCCGCGAAGCCGGCGGGCGCCTCAGCCCCGACCGGCGATGCTGCGAAGGGCACGCCGCAGGCGAAGCGCGATGCCCTCGCCGCAAAGACGGCTTTGAAGGCCAAGCAGCAGGCAAGCCATGGTCAGACTTCGGCAACGGCAAGGCCGCACCGCCTCACCCGCAAGGAGATCCAGAGGCGCCTCGACACGATCCCGCTGGCGAAGAAGAACACCTTCGCCCAGGCCGCCGTGCTGGCGATCCTCAAGTCGTTCGGCTTCCCGCACGCCTCGGCCGTGCTCTCGAGCAACGGCCACCTGGTGGTCGTCACGATCCCGCGGCAATACGCCTGCGAAGCCGATCCGGCTCAGGTGCCGAAGGTCAAGAAGCAGCTGAAGAAGGTGATCCTCTTCGCCCACCGCATCGACATCGGCGTCGCCAACAACGGCGGCCCGCTCGAGAGCTACGTGCGAAACCACTGCCCGAAGCTGACTCCACCGACCGCCAGCGGCGGCAAGGTCTACGACAACGAGGGCACCGGCCTGCGGGGCTCGCCCGAGCTCAACATCACCGCCAACCGCTGGACCGTCTCCTACGAGAACCAGGGCGGAGCCTTCGAGCTCTACGTCACCTCGGGCAAGAAGCTCGTCGATTACGTCAAGACCGACAAGCGCGGTGTCGGCAAGCTCACGCTCAAGGGGCCGGGCAAGTTCCACGTCACGGTCAGCGGCGCCGGCAACTGGGCCGTGAAGGTCTATGACGGGACATAGGCGCTCCCAGAAGAGAACCCCGCAGGAGGCCGGCCTGCCATAGGCGTTGAGGTGACCCAATGACCCTTGCCGACCCCGCCCTCGCCAACCTCGACAAGGTCGAGCACATCGTCGTACTGATGATGGAGAACCGTTCGTTCGACCACATGCTCGGCTACCTCAAGCACGACGGCCTTGCCGAGATCGAAGGGCTTGACCCTGACATGGCAAACACCGGCCCCGACGGCACGGTCCATGAGGTCAAGCCCCTCGGCGCCCGCCTGATCGACCAGAAGGTTCTCGATCCTGGCCACGGCAAGAAAGACGTGGCCGAGCAGCTCAGGGACGGCAACGGCGGCTTTGTTCGCAGCTACGCACAGGCGCTCCAGCGCAACAAGCAGAAGTACCAGTATCCGTCGACGACCATCCTCGACGAGACCCTGGTCCTCGGGTACCAGACCGCCGTCGACGTCCCCGTCTACGACTATCTCGCGCGCCATTTCCAGGTCTGCGATCACTGGTTCAGCTCCGTTCCCGGGCCGACCTGGTCGAACCGCCTCTACTCGATCACCGGCGGCGAGGGCGAGCCGGCGCTGCCGGAGATCGTCAGTCATTTGCCGAAGCAGTTCCGAAACGCACCGATCTACGACCGCAAGGCGTTCACTCGCTGGCTTCCCGACGACGCCTGGCGCTGGTACTCGCACGACCCGGCGACGCTGCGGATGATCGACTCGCTTTATCGCCCCGGCGGCGAGCACGGCGGCGACTGGGACGACAACTTCGCCTACTTCAACCGCAAGACCCTGCTCGAGTGGTCGTCGTTCCTCGATGACGCCAAGCACGGCAAGCTCCGCGCCGTTTCCTGGATTGACCCCAACTTCGTCGACTTCCGCCTCTACGGGCCGCCCGGCTCAAACGACGACCACCCGCCCTCGCGGGTCATGCTCGGCCAGGAGCTGGTCCTTCAGACGATCGCCGCCCTGCTTGGCTCGCCGCAGTGGCCAAAGACGATGCTGCTGATCACCTACGACGAGCATGGTGGCTTCTACGACCACGTCCGCCCCGGCGACTTCGACGTCCCCGGTGATCCCGGCGCTTCCTACGGCGTTCGTGTGCCGGCCCTCGTCGTCTCCCCTTACGTCGACGCCGGCATCTCGAAGACCGTCTTCGACCACACCTCGATCATCAAGTCGATCCTGCTGCGCTTCTCCCAGAAGCCCGACGAGGCGCTCGCCGCGCTTGGCCCGCGAACAGCTGCCGCCAACCATCTCGGCGAGCTCCTTACGCGAGGCGAGCCACGACGTCCCAATCCTGAAGGCGATCTCGGCGAGCTCTTCGATGCCGTCGCGACCTGGAAGAAGAAGGCCTACGTCAGCCAACTGCTCGAGGAGCCGACCCTTGGTGACCGTCTCTTCGAGGCGGTCACAGACCTACAACGGGAAGTCATCGGCGCGTCGATGACCTTGCGCGAGCAAGGCGTGTCCCCCGACAAGCCCTAGATGGCCGATCCGCTCATCCTCCACGGGCGTCTCGTCACCTTCGACCCCGCTCGGCCCGAGATCGCCGACGGTGCTCTCTACATCGACGACGACGGCATGATCGCCGGCGTCAAGAAGGCCACCGACGCAGCCCCGCCCGGCTTCGCCAGCGCTCGTCGGGTTCACACCCGCGGCAACGTCTATCCGGGCCTGATCGACCTTCACAACCACATCGCCTACAACATCCTGCCGCTCTGGTCGCCACCGGGCCGCAGCGAGCCCTATACCTCCCGCTATCAGTGGCCAGGAGACTCGAGCTACGAGGGCTGGATCTCCGACCCCGCCAACGCGCTTGGCGCCCTCGCCGGCAAAGCCCACCTCAAGTACGTCGAGACAAAAGCCGCGGTTGGCGGTGTCACGGCTATCCAGGGCTCGGCCAAGATGGCCTATCCCTACGAGGGCTGGCTCGTCCGCAACATCGAGAACGAGACCTTCAAGACCGGCAAGAAGACCGTCTACCAGTCGGCGCTGCCGCTCCAGAAAGAGGCGGACTACGCGCGTGATCGTGAGCGGATGAAAGCCGGCGCGGCGTTCATCTACCACGTCTCCGAGGGCACCGACCCAAAGCTGGTCGCCGAGTACGACAAGCTCCGCGACGAGGACTGCCTGGCGCCGCGGTTCTGCGGCATTCACTGCACGGCACTGCAGGCGCCCAACTACAACGAGTGGCACGCCCGAGGCGGCTCTGTCGTCTGGTCGCCGTTCTCGAACCTCTGGCTGTATCGTCGCACGACCGACGTCGCCGCTGCCAAGGCGGCCGGGATGCGGATCTGCCTCGGTGCCGACTGGGCACCGTCGGGATCGAAGAACCTGCTCGGCGAGCTAAAGGTCGCCGACATGTGGAACCGCGACCATCTCGGCCGGGTCTTCTCCGATGAGGAGCTCTGCGCGATGACGACCCGAAACCCGGCGGCTGCTCTCGGCTGGGACGACCGTATCGGCAGGCTCGAGGAGGGACTCCACGCGGATGTCGTCGTCACCAACGACCGCGGCGGCAACGCGTATCGCAACCTGATCGAGTCACGAGAACGTGACATCGAGCTCGTCGCGATCAACGGCCAGCCCTTCTACGGCACCACCGACCTGATGAGCGCCGCCGGCGCCGCCGGCGCCGAGCCGATCCGGGTTGGACGTCTGTGGCGCAAGGTCGCCCTCGTCTACCCGGGCGTCCCCGACGCTGACATGACCTGGAAGCAGGTTCTCGCCGACATTGCCGAGGCGACCGCCGACCCCATCGCTCGCTACCTCAGGATCGAGCATCTGCACGAGGTCGGCAAGCCGCCGCCCTGGTTGAAGACCGACAAGCTCTGGGACAACCCGGACATCACCCACAAGGAGGTGGACGTCACCGTTCGTATTCCTCCGCTCGACCCGCTCTTTCACGACCGCTCGTACTTCGAGGCGATCGCCAAGAGCCCAATCCACGGTGGCCTGCTCGACAGGCTGCACGAGTATTACGTCTGAGCGGGTGAGGCCGAGTTGACCGCGCATCCCTTCGACCCCGGCCCGGTCAGCGAGCCGTTCGCCTCGCTCGCCAAGGCGTATCCCGGATCCGATGTCTATCCGGCGGCCTCCTTCCGCCTCGAGTGGGGGCCGATCTTCCATCGCGGCCGCCTCGACGGCAGCGCAAAGGTGCTCGTCATCGGCCAAGACCCCGCGGCCTCGGAGGCGATCACGAGGCGAATCCTCGTCGGCGAGGCGGGCCACCGTGTCCAGGGCTTTCTCGCCAAGCTGGGCGTCAGGCACAGCTACGTGATGGTCAACACATTCCTCTACAGCGTCTATGGCCAACAGAGCGGCGAGCGACACATCGAGGACCCGCAGATCGCTGCCTATCGAAACAAATGGCTGGATGGGCTATTGAGCGCCAGCGGAGTCGAGGTTGTCATCGCCCTCGGTCATCTCGCCGACCGCGCCTTCGCTGGCTGGCGGGCTCGTGCGCCCGACCGCGCTGTCGAGCTTGCCTACGCACACGTAACGCACCCCACCCAGCCCGAGAGCAGCTCGGGGGGAAATGCGACGAAGCTCGCCGCGGCGACGACGAAGATGCTCGCCGACTGGAACCAGGCGCTGGAGCATCTGCGCCCAAAGTTGAAGCATCCCGACGTTCGGTTTGGCCCTAACCCCTACGGCAGCGCCTTCAAGAGCGGCGAGCGCCTGGAGATCCCCGAGGGCGACCTTCCGCCCGGCCTGCCCGCCTGGATGCGCTCGCCGAACGCTTGGGCGCAGCGCAGCGGCCCCGATGCGGGCACCAAGCGGGCGACGATCACCGTCGCCATGCCACCTCCCTGGCCGTGGAGCTAGGCGATGGCAGAACCAGCCGATAAAGCAACAGAGGCGTGGTTGTTTGACCTGCCTCCCGAACCAAGGAGAGTCATGCCCGATCCAGCCCAGACACAGCCAAGCCCGGGTGAGTCCGGTACTGGCGAAGGGTCGCTGCGCGGGTCCTTCATCGCGATGATCACGCCGGTGGCGGCGCTCGCCGCAGCGTGGGTGGCCGGTGAGGCGACGAAGATCATGCCCGGGATCAATCTCGACCCAGGTCAGATCGTCGCCTTCATGATCGCCGTCGTCGGCGCTGTGATCTCAGCGAGCCTGAAGTGGCTTCAGGGCTGGCAGCTTCATGAGCAGCGCGTTTCGGAGAATCTGGCGGCGCCCGTGAAGCCGGACACCAACTAACAACGGCGATCGCTGCATGCGGCGCTTAGGCCGCGCAGGTCTACGGCGGCGAGAGCGCCGACGCTAGAACGGATACCCGGTCTGGCAGTTGAACTGCCGCCGGATGGCGGGGACTGTGCATTCCTCGCCGGGAGTGACCTTGTAGCGCTCGCGCAGGCGCGCCAGCTTGGCGGCGGCCTTGCGCTTCTGCGCGGCGATCTTGCGGGCCCGGTCGCGCTTTGCCTTTGCCAGCGCCGCCAGGTACTTCTCGTGGGCACGTCGGCGCGCCTCGAGGTAGCGCTGCCGGGCCCGCTCGCGGGCCCGCTTGCGGGCGAGCACCTGAGCCTTGTCGAGGTCATGCTGGCTGCCGATGTAGGCCGTCTGCATGTCCTCGCCGAGCGTGTATGCGCGGCTGGAAAGCGGGGTGAACTCCTCGTAGGAGGCAAGCGAAGGCTGGCCGTCGGTCCAGGAGCTGCCGGAGTACGGGACCTGGCCGAACCTGTTCGAGGTCGACGACTTGGAGCTGCCGCCGCCGTCGAGGCTGCTGATGACCACCACGGCGATGACGATCAGGGCGATTGCGGCGCCTACGGCCGCGGCAATGCCGAGAACCGGCTTCTCGCGGGCGAGGGCCAGCAGGTCGGCGATGCGCTTGCCCCAGCCGGGGTCGGGCGGCAGCGGCGCTGCCGGGATGCGCTCAGTCGGGCTGTCGTTGCCACCGGGCGCCCCGGCTTGCGGATCGGTCTTCGTTGCGGTGCTCATAGATTGGATCCCCAAGATTAATAACGCACGAGGCGCCTTCTTCGTGACGGTTAACTCAGCCGCAACGGCTGCGGGTTTGGCTTCGCTCCGATGGGGCACCCGGTAGATTGGCCCGGCGGCCAGTACCGTGGACGCCGGTCAAGGAGAGACCGATGCTCACGGAAAGTCCACAAGCCAGACCCGGGCGGCGGCGTTTGCCGACGAAGAAGAACCCCGATACGCATTCCCTCGAAGAGCGGCTCAGCCGGCTCGACTGGCCGAAGGCGCCCGAGGGCGTCCGTGAGCGGGTCCTCGACCAGATCATGGAGCGCTTCGGCGATGCCAAAGACGAACACGGGACCGACGAGGCGGCTCCCGCTGACGAGCCAAGCAGCTAGCGCCGTTCCCCGATCCCCCGCCGGGTACTAGGCTTCCCAGCAATGAAGCTCAGCGACCTCAGCAGGGCGCAGCGCATCATCCTCGGCGCGGCCGCCCTGCTTCTCCTCTTCCTCTTTCTGCCCTGGTTTGGCACCAAGGACGAGCGGACGCCGAACGGCATCCTGCTGCCGGCTCGCCACGTCACGATCGATGTGCTGCATCCCTCTGTTGGAGCGCTGGGTTGGGTGCTGCTCCTCATCGCCCTCGCTTCGATCGCCGCCGTAATCGTGGCGATCCGCCGGCGCGACCCGGGGTTCACCGCAGCGGCCAGCCTGCTCACCGCCGGGATCGCCACCATTGCGACCTTCTGGATCCTCTACCGGACGATCGTCCCCCTGCACTCGACCTCGATCCGCTTCGGCATCATCCTCGGCTTGCTCGCGGCCATTGCGCTTACCGCCGGCGCTCTCCTCTGGATCGAGGAAGAGGGCCAGCGGGTCAGCACGGCTCGCAGGCGTGTCGGCGAGGCGCTCGCAAGCGCCCGTTCGACGCCCCGCAACTACGACTGACCGCGGAGCGCCGCCGCCGGCCCGGCGCCTTCGGCGCTACTTCTGCGGTGCCAACAGCGCATCGATCTGCGCGAACAACGGTGAGGAGATGCTGCGGGGGTCGCCCATGACGAACCCCTGGTTGCCCTTCGGGTTCTTCAGCCGGGCGAGGTAGCTGCGAACCGTGCCGGGCAGGCTCGCCGAGTTGTCGATCAGCAGCATCGCCGCGCGCGGTCCGGATCCGGCGAGGTTGATCGCGCCGCTGGCGTCGCCGAGGTTCTGGCGGTTGACGAACGAGACGTTGGCCGCCCCCTTCTTCAGGCCCCAGCCAAAGCCGGTCTTCGAGTCCTTGTACTCGGCCAGGTGGACCGCCGTATCGGCGGCGTCGATCCCGGCGATCCGCTTGACCGTCCCGTACTTGCCCAGCTCGCTCTCGACGCTCGTCGAGATCACCGACTTCGGGCCGATCAGGTAGATCGCCGGCTTGTCGATCCGCAGCTTCTGGCGCTGGACCAGCAGCGCCTTGGTGTCGGCGGGAACCGAGTTGCGGTCGACGAAGGTCAGGGTGTCGCCGCTGAAGGCGCTCCAGGCCGCCGCCGGTAGGCCGTACTCGTCAGCCGTCTGCGAGACGATGACGATGTTGTTCGAGTAGCGCTGTGCCCAGCCGCCGCGGTACGGCACGAGATCGGCGGCGAGCTTCGCCGGTGACGGTGCGCTGAGCTGGCTCAGCTTTATGTTCTGGCGTTGCAATGCCGCGACGACCTCCTCGCCGCCGCTGCCGAGGATCAGCGTCTGCAGGCCTTGACCGCGAGGGAACCCGCCCGGGCTGTAGCGAGTGATCAGGTCCGCCGCCGCCGGCGGCAGGAAGTCCTTGCCGGTTGGCAGCAGCGCTCCCCCGATCGGCTTGCCGACGAACTGGGCGCCCAGCGCCCCTCGCCGCCAGTCATCGCCCGGATAGAGGATCCATCCCGTTGGGCTGGCCTGTCCCGGCGGGTACGCGGCGAGGATCGCGGCGGCGGCGACATCGGTCGTCGAGATGCCCGGGACCCTGGCGACGTTCTCGCCAAACTCGGGCGAGCCCGGCTCCGCGTTCCCCCCCGGGACGATCGGCGTCTGCTTGTGGCCGCCCCCGCCGCCACAGCCGGCGATCGCGATCGCGACGAGCAGCACGAGCGCTGTCCGGAATCTCGCCTTCATTGCCAGGGCTCCTTCAGCCCGAGCTCTGCGAGCCGCTGCTCACCTGGCTGGCGACGGCGGCTTGCTGGATCCCGGCAAGTGCCTGCTCGGCGGCCTCGCGCACGGTCGCGTCGGAATCGTTCAGCGACATCCGCAGCGCACCGAGAGCGCGCACGTCTCCGGCGTGGGCCGCTCGCGAAAGGCCCCAGATCGCCGAGCAGCGCTTTGCCGGCAGCGCGTCTGCCACCTGTCTGAGGTGTTCTTCCGCTGACCGGCCCATCCTTGACAAAGAACGCAGAACCACGGCGATCCGTGACGGTCGGTTCGCGCAGGCCCCCGGCGCTGCGGAGAAATTTTTCGTGATCCATCTCGCCGGGGACATTAATATGGCGAGCCGATGACGCGCCGTTGGCGAAAGCGACGTTCCGAGATTCGCCCCGAGCGGATCGAGCAGCCGCCGAAGGAGCGGCTGCACATGTCGGCTGAGGAGCAGCTGATCCAGAGGCTGCGGACGATGCGGCTGCCGGAGCCTCCTCCGGGGGTCAAGGAGCGCAGCCTCCAGGCCTATCGCGACTGGCTGAACTCGCAGAAGAATCGCAATCCCTGGCGCGACGAGTAGGGGGACGCCGGCGGCAAACGAATAGCGCCGCTCGGATCGACCGAGCGGCCCAAGCCGACTCACGACCAGAATAGGCGTCACGTTTTCGCGGGCTTCTGCGTTATTCGAAGTGCAGGCACCACGAACAGCGTGAATGCTTGAACGCGACGCGCCTATGGGGGGCGGGAGCGGGGGGCACACAGCGCCAGCCGAGGTCGGCCGTGCAACGCAACGGGTAATCCACGATGCCAGCCAACGCAGCCAAGACAGCTACGGGGAAATCTCTAGCCCTTGCCCTGGCGTTTTTCGTCGTCCTCGTCAGCCTCGCTCTTCACGTCGGCCTCGCCAAGGCGGGCATCACGGTCCAGGTAACCAACTGCACCGATCCCAACCAGCCGCCCGAGAAGTGCCATACCACCACGCCGCCCAAGAATGGCGGTTCCTCTCACGGCACCGAGCTTCACCAGTACTCATTGGGCAAGTCACAGGCTCGGCAGGTTCGCGGACCGCAGGGAGACCAGCTGACGCTCGACCTGGCGCAGGAGGCCAAGAAGCAAGCGGCGGCCGCGGCGCCCCTCGTCACCGACAAGCTGCCGAAGCGGATCAAGCGCAAGCCCGGCTCGGCCGGCGTTGGCACCGTCTCCACAAACGGCGGCTCGGCCTTCTCCGGCTTCGGCTCCGACTTCAACTTCGTCTCCGGCGACGAGGCGCTATCGCGTTTCGCGATCCCGCCGTTCCTGCTGCCGATCTACGTCTCGGCCGGCCGCGCTTACGGAGTGCCGTGGAACGTCCTCGCCTCGATCAACCAGATCGAGACCGACTTCGGCCGCATCTCCAGCCAGGTCTCCTCCGCCGGCGCCGAGGGCTGGATGCAGTTCATGCCGGCAAGCTGGAAGACCTATGGCGTCGACGCCTCGGGCGACGGGGTCGCCGATCCCTACAACCCGGTCGACGCGATCTACGCCGCCGCCCGCTACCTGCGCGCCGCTGGCGGCGACAAGGACATTCGCAAGGCCGTCTTCGCCTACAACCATGCCGGCTGGTACGTCGACCGCGTCATGTCGACGGCCGGCATCTACGGCTCCCTGCCCTCCGGGCTCGTGGCCGAGACCGGCAGCCTGGCGTTCGGCCACTTCCCGGTCCACGGCCGCGTCCTCTACGGCGACGACTTCCGCCGGGCCGTCACCACGGGCCACAAGCCGACCGGCTTGAAGATGTTCCCGCGGACCAAGAAGGCAGCCGCGGTCGCCACCCAGGACGTCACCGTCGCCCGCATCCTCGTAGACCGGCGCATCGCCGCAGCGCTCCACCGCGGCAGCGCCCCGCGCCCGCGCCCAACCGGCGCACCGAAGCTGCTGGCGCCGCTGGCCCCTCTGGGCCCGCTCGCGAGGCTTGCTCAGCTCGCTGCCGGTGTCGACCTGCACAAGCTTCCCGCCGCCAAGCTCGTTGCCGCCCGCCTGACCGGAGCGCCGGCCTCGACCGGTCTGCTGCCCGCCGGCTATGCGCTCAGCTCGCTGCATGGAGTCGGCGTCGAGGTCACCGACCCGGCCGGCAACCACTACGTATACGAGGGCCTCGCCAAGCTCGCCGACGGAGTGCGTCCGGGCGGCAAGCTCAAGGGCGGCGCCACGATAGGCGCTCTCTCGGCAAGCCCCAAGGTGCCGCTCGTCTTCTCGGTCCGCGCCGCGAGTGGCGCCCCCGTCGATCCCCGTCCGCTCGTCGACGGCTACCGCCTCCAAGAGGTCGCCAACTACTACCACGCGGTCGCGCCGCTGGGCGGCAATCCGTTCCTGCCCGACCAGAGCCTCAACCCGGGCGGCGCCTTCTCCGGCAGCGACCGGCAGCTGGCGAGCAAGGTCCTCAGCGACTCAGGGATCCAGATCTACGCCTGCGGCCAACAGGACATCCAGCACGGCGACGTCGATCGACGCATCCTCGGCGCCCTGCTCTACCTCCGCCGGGCAGGAATGACGCTGACGGTCACCTCGCTGCGCTGCGGCCACGGCTTCTACACCGCCAGCGGCAATGTCAGCGCCCACAGCTACGGCGCCGCCGTCGACATCGCCGCGTTCGACGGCCAGCCTGTCGTCGGCCACCAGGGCCCCGGCTCGCTGACCGAGCAGGCGATCAAGCTGCTGATGCAGCTCGACGGCCAGGCGCGCCCGGCGCAGCTGATCTCGCTGATGAACCTCGGTGGGCCCTCGTTCGCGCTGGCCGACCACTACGACCACCTCCACGTCGGCTACAGCTTCCAGCCCGCGCTCGGCCTCGGCCGCAGCGGCGACAGCCTCGGCAACATCCTCTTCGGCGGCTCGGGCGTCGCCAAGCCTCATGGCGGCAAGGCCGCCACCAAGGCAGCGAAGGCGCAGGCTCGCAGCCAGGAGCGGCGTCTCTCCCAGAAGCTCGGCGGGATCGCCAACCCCCGCGTCCACAAGGGAACGGGCCCCGGTTCGATCCCGATCGAGGGCGAGAAGCCCTCGGACCGCGCCGCCGCCGCCCGCAAGCTGCACAAGGACCTCCCCTTCGAGACGGCGCCGACCTCCTCGGGCGCCCGCACCGTCGCCATCGACACGCCCGATGCAGGCGGCGGCGACGAGGCCTACGCGATCGGCATCGTCGACGGCAGCGCTCGCGGCTGGGCTCGCAAGCAGACCGTCGTCCTCGCCTTCCGCGACGGTGCCTGGCGGATCGTCGGACCGCCGCGTGACGCCCGCGGCCACATCGTCAACCCCCACTTGCGCGCACTGGCGACGGTTGCCGGTGGGCGCGGCTACGCGGTGGGCAGGCGCGGCACGATCGTTGCCCTTCGGGGTGGCGGGTCGCCGCGTCTGCTTCCTCCATCGGGCCACGCCGCTCTCCGTGACGTCGTCGTCGACGGTCCCGACTCCGGCTACGCGGTCGGCAGCGGTGGCGCCCTGATGCGGATCGCCGGTAAGCACGCCACCCGTGAGCAGGGCGCCCCCAAGTCGGTCGACTTCGAGTCGGTGACGCTCGGCGGCGGCGGCGACGTCACCGCGGTCGGCGCCAAGGCGGCCAACCAGCCCGCGGCCTACCAGCGCTCGGGAAGCTGGCAGCCGCTCAACCTCGGCTTCAAGTTCGAGCCCGGCAGCGGCGGCACCTTGACCGCGGTGGCCGCAAGGGGCGATCAGCTCTGGGTCGCCGGCTCCTACGGCCCGGGAACCGGCGCCGCCAGCCAGCTGCCCTTCGCCGCGCGCCGCTCGGCCGGCGCCTGGCAGACCTTCTGCTCGATCGACCCGGCCCTCGCCAACATCCGCGAGCTCGGCAACAAGAGCTCCGGGCCCTGCGACCACGGCCTCGTCACCGACCCCGGCGAGCACGGCCCCGTCGCCGATGTCGCGCTGACCAAGCAGGGCACGCTGCTGGCCAGCTCCTCCGCTCTTCATCTCCTTGCCCCAGGGCAAACCAGCTTCCGGCCGGTGCCTGTGGCTCTCTCGACCACCTCACGTATAGAGGCCGTCCCCCGCGGCCGAGGCTGGTTGTTGGGGTCCGACGGCCGGATGTCCCGCCTAACTCCGAGGGGCCAGGGCGCATCCCTCCTTGCATCGCCCTCCCTCGGACTCCCGTTAGGCGGGAAGCCAGGCGCGGTCGCCGTGACTCCCAGCGGCGACCGCGCACTGGCCTTTAGCGGCGCCCGGACAGCGGTCTACGCCGGCGGCCACTGGCTGCCGGGGGCGACGACCCAGCTGCCCGTCCGCGACGCTGCGATCTCCGGCTCCGCCGCGATGGCAATCGACGAGATGGGAACCCTGATCAGCTACGGCACCGACGGCTGGAGCGTGCCCGGTGCCGACGGCATACAGAAGACCGCGCGCTCGGTCTTTGCCCGCGCACTCGGCTCGCAGCCGCTGGGCGCAGCGGCCTCTGCGAAGTCGAGCTCCGGCCTGCAGGCGCTGACGATGAACTCGCCGGCCGAGGCCTTCGCCGTTGGCGCGGGTGGGGTGATCGAGCACTACAAGCTCGGCGACTGGAGCCATGAGGGATCGCCAGTCAGCACAACGCTGCGCGATGTCGCCGTCGGCCCATGGGGCGCCGTCGCCGTCGGCGATCACGGCACCCTGCTCGAGCGCAGCGACGGCAGCTGGAAGCTGAGCGTCGACGCCGCCAAGCTCGTTCGCGGCGAGGGCTTCACTGCGGTCGAGACGCTCGACGACGGCACGCTGCTGGCCAGCGCCGGCGGCACGATGATCGAGCGCGGCAAGAGCGACAAGGCGTGGCATCTCGCCGGCTTGACACCGCTCGGGTTGACCGTCGCCAAGCTCTCCGGCTACCGCGATCACGACGGCCACCTCCAGGCGATCGCCCTCGCTGGAGAGGGCCAGCACCTCAGCCTTCTCGCCGGCGACAGCGCGGGCTGGCGCCCGGTCGAGCTGCCCGACGGCCTCGAGGTAACGAGCTTCGCCCGCCAGCCCGGCACCGCGGTCGTCTGGATCGCAGGCTGGCGCATGGGCAGCCCGGTTGTGGTACATCTGGATCTGGCAAGGGGCAAGGGAGGGAACGGATGAGGCGCACGAAGCAGGGAAGCTTGGCAAGGGGTCTGTCCTCGATGGCGGGGGTGGCGCTGATCGCCGCGCTGCTGCCCAGCGCGGCGGCGGCAAACCATCTCAGCGGCTGGACCGATGCGGGATCGGGCATCCCGGCGAGCGTCGATCTCAAGGACGTCAGCACGGCTCCGGGCGGGATCGTGATCGCGGTCGGTCAGCAGAGCGGCGCCATTGACGGCAGCACGGCGACGGTTTACCGCCGTGCCGGCGGCAACTGGATCGCCGACAACGTTCAGCTTCCGCCAGGCGCCCACGACAGTCGGCTCGTCGATGTCGCCTCGAGCCCGGTCGCGGCCTGGGCGGTGGGCACCTATGTCGACGGCACCAATACTTCCCGAGCACTCGTCCTCCGGCTCGCGAGCCAGGACCCGAGCACGGCGCTGAGCAGCGCTCAGGCCGCCGGCTGGGCCCAGCCCGACAGCCTGCAGGCGACGATGGCGCTGCCGCGCTCGGTCGCCCTCTACGGAGGCGCCGGCCTGATCGGCGACAGCGCCGGTGGCATCTACCCGATCCACGACAGCGGCGCGACGAGCGGCATCGATGCCGCTGCCGCCCTGACTCCTCCGAACCCGGCTGCGCCCCCGGGCGCGATCAACGGCGTCGCGATGTACAGCGATACCGCCGGCTATGCCGTCGCCGACAGCAGCACCAACGGCCATCGCATCTTCCGCGTCAACCTCACCCAGCCGGCGACGTTCGTCTCCGCCGACAACCCGGCCACGCCGACCGACACCGCGAACATCGTCTCGGTTGCCGCCGCCGACCAATCCAACGGCCTCGCGGTCGAGGGCCCCGCCGGCGGCGCCACCGCTCCCGGCTACTGGTCTCCGGACACCAACCCGGTCGCTCCGGTCTGGGGCCGGTTCACAGATCCGCTGTTCACCAACGGGACCTCGCTCAAGGACGCCTCGCTCGCGCTTGCCAGCGGCACCAAGATCGAGGCGATCGCTGGCGACGACTCTGGCACCGGCGTCGTCTGGCGCCGCTCGGGCTCGGGCTGGAGCCGCGACGACAAGCTCGCCGTCGACTACGCGGTCACCAACCAGCCGCTCAGCGCCAGCGCACTGAACGGCGTCGCCGTAATCAGCCAGAAGGACATCTGGGCGGTCGGTGACGGCGGTGTGGTCCGCCACTACGCCGCGCTGCCGGACGAGCCGCCACCGCCACCGCCCGTCAGGCCGGTGGTAACGATCCTCTCGGGACCGAGCCAGGGCGCCACGATCCCGTCGCCGACAACGGCGTTCTCGTTCGAGGCCGATCAGGCCCAGGCGACGTTCGAATGCAGCGTCGACGGCGTCGGCTTCACTCCCTGCACCTCGCCGAAGTCGGTCCACGTCTTCGAGGAGGGCGAGCACACCTTCCAGGTTCGCGCCGATGCACACACCAGCGCCGGCCTCAGCAACGTCGTCACCCGCACCTTCTACGTCGATGTCCCCAACTGCCCGACGCCCTCGCCGCTGGCGACGAGCGTGCGGGTCGTCAAGAAGACGCATAACCTGCGGGTGTACTTCCAGCTGGCGGCCAAGGCCAAGGTCCGAGCAATCGCTCGCGCCCACCACCGGACCGTCGGAAAGACTTCCTGGCTGACCCTGGACAAGGGCAGCCGCCGCGTGAACGTGCGGTTCAACGCCCCGCCGACGACGCTTCAGCTGATTGCGAAGCCGGCGACCAACTGTGATTTCTAAAAGCTCCCAGCGAGAAACGATCGAAGTAGAGGAGAGGCACAGCAGATGATTCGCAAGTTGAAGCTCGATGACATCAAGGACTTTTTCAAGGGAATAGTCCTATTCAGCGTCGACTACATCAGGACCCAGCCGATCCTCGGCTTCCTGATGGGTCTGGCCGCCGTGCTCTTGGTGGCCTTCTTCATGCTGCTGGGCAGCCTCAACCCGTCTTCGCCGGGGACCGAGGTATCTCTCGACAAGGTCCTGACCCTGGCTCAGACGCGACAGATCGCCCAGGCGACGATCCTCGACGAGGACGCTCGCATCGAGGCGACGACCCGCCTGAACCAGCAGATCTGGGCCGCCTACCCGAAGTCCGAAGGGCAGACCGCCCGCCTGATCGACGCGATGATCAAGGGCAAGGCGCAGCTCGACGTCAACCAGCAGTCGGGCAAGCCGACGCTGCGGATCATCGTCCAGTTCCTGCTGCCGATTCTGATCCTGGTCACGCTGTTCTCCCTGTTCACGATCCTCTCCAAGGGGACGGGCGGAGCGGCGGCGTTCGCCAACTTCTCCAAGTGGGGCGGCAAGGGCCAGAAGAAGGGCGACAAGGACCCGAACGCGATCGGCTTCAAGGACGTCGCCGGCATCCCCGAGGCGATCGAGGAGCTCCAGGAGGTCGTCGACTACCTCGAGAACCCGGGTCGCTATCAGCTGATGGGCGCCCACGCTCCTAAGGGAGTCCTGCTGGTCGGCCCTCCGGGCACCGGCAAGACCCTGCTGGCACGTGCCGTCGCCGGTGAGGCAGCCGCCGCGTTCTTCTCGGTCTCCGCGTCGGAGTTCGTCGAGTCGCTGGTCGGCGTCGGTGCCGCCCGCGTCCGCGACCTCTTCAAGAAAGCTCGCGAGATGGCCCCGTCAATCCTCTTCATCGACGAGCTCGACGCCGCCGGCCGCCAGCGAGGCGCCGGCATGGGTCAGGGCAACGACGAGCGCGAGCAGACGCTGAACCAGATCCTCGTCGAGATGGACGGCTTCGGCGCCGAGCTGGGCGTCTGCGTCATGGGCGCGACGAACCGGCCGGACGTCCTCGACCCGGCCCTGCTGCGGCCGGGGCGGTTCGACCGTCAGGTCGTCGTCGACACGCCGGACGTCCACGGCCGCGCGGCCATCCTCAAGCTCTACGTCGCCGGCAAGCGCCTGGCGCCGGGAGCGTCGATCGAGCAGATCGCCCAGATGACGCCGGGGTTCTCCGGCGCCGAGCTGGCGAACGTGATCAACGAGGCGGCGCTGCTCGCCGTCCGCGGTGGCCACGACTCGATCCCCCAGGAGGACCTGGAGGAAGCGATCGAGCGTGTCGTCTCGGGCCCGCAGCGCCGCGGCCACGTCCTCTCCGACGAGGAGAAGGAGCTGATCGCGACGCACGAGACGGCCCACGCCGTCGTTGCCGAGTCGATCGGCCAGGAGGTCGCCCAGCAGAAGATCTCGATCGTCGCTCGAGGTCGAAACCTGGGCTCGGCTGCGGTCTACACCTCGTCGGACAAGCTCGTCCTGCGTCGTGACGACCTGCAGATGCAGCTCGTAACGATCATGGCCGGGGCCGCCGGAGAGCATCTCTACTTCGGCCAGCTCTCGACCGGGGTCGAGGGCGACCTCGACCGGGCCTCGAAGCTCGCCCGCTCGATGGTCGTCTCCTACGGCATGTCCGAGATCTTCGGGCCGATCTCGATCGGCGAGAAGGCCGGCGAGGTCTTCCTCGGTCGCGACATCCAGAACATGGGCCAGGTCTCACCGGTCCAGATGGAGCTGATCGACAAGGAGGTCCGGACGATGGTCCTCGACGCCTACGAGACGGCGCAGAAGGTCATCAAGCACAACGACCACTCGATGCAGGAGATCGTCGGCACGCTGATCGAGCAGGAGACGCTCTCGGGCGTCGCCCTCGAGGCGCTGCTTTCGACGGTCAAGCCATGGGAAGACACCCTGCTGCCGAGCACGCGCAAGGATTGATCCGATTGGCCGGGGCGGAGATGGGCGTCACAAATCGCCGCCCCGGTGCGTTATTCCAGTAGGCAAGGCAGGGAGAGGCAAGGGAATGTCAGCAGTACCGCACAGAGGGTTTACCCGGGGGCGCCGCACGCGGACGCTAGCGACGCTCGCCCTGATGTCGTCGCTGATCGCGATCGTCGCCGGCGTCAACGGCGCCCGCGCCGCTGATAGCAACACCTGCGAAAGCCACCCCTGCGTGATGCTGATCCAGGTCGACGGCCTCGAGGCACAGGACGTCACGCCGCAGACGACGCCGTTCCTCTGGGGGCTGGCTCACCCGGGGACCTCCGGCCCGGACAACCCGTACGGCTCGCACCCCGCGTTGAGCCCCGGCCGCGCCGGCTTCCTCTGGCAGGCCGCCCGCGCGCCGATGCAGGCGGGTACCGCAGCGGCCACGGCGAGCCTGCTGACCGGCGGCTATCCCGAGCAGGACGCGATCCCGTCCGACGAGTTCATCTCGCCCCACAACTTAAACGGCGGCAATCACCGCTTCGGCGCGGTCAATGGCGAGAACGCCGACATCAGCACCGGCGACGTCGTCACCGGGCTGAAGCCGCTGCCGCAGATGATCAAGGACGCTAATCCCGACAACCACACGGCGGCGTTCATCGGCGATCCTGCCTTGGCCCACCTCGTCGGCGAGCAGGCCCAGGACATCGATCAGAGCCTGTATTGGACCCCGGCTCCCTACGCCCCCAACGGCGACCCGGCGACCCCCAGCCCGGACGACGCGCCGCCCCTTCTCTGCCCGATCCCGCGCAGCCCCGATCCGACGGCGTTGCCGAGCTCGGATGCGGGCCTGGTCGGCTGCCCGGCCCCCGACGCCGAGACGCTCAACAACGCCCAGCAGAAGCTGCAGGCATCGAGCGTCGCCCCCGCCTTCACCTACATCGAGCTCGCCGAGCTGGGCGCGGTCAAGCGGCGGACGCCGCACGCGGACGGCGGCGGAGCGCCGGTGGCCCCACCGGCGGGCCTGCCGACGATCCCCGAGGCCCTGTCGACGATGGACACCGCGCTGGCGCAGTTCTTCGGCGGCTACACGACCAATCCCCCCAACTCCAATACCGCCGCGCGCTGGCCGAACACCGTCGTCATGCTGGTCGGCGATCACGGCTACGAGTCGACTCCGCTGACCAACCGCGTGCCGAACCCGGCCGCCGCCAACACCGACGGCGAGGACCTCGCCAGCTACGTCTCCGGCGGCTTCGGCGATCCGACCAAGGCCGGCAAGTTCGAGCTCAAGCCCCAGGGCACGGTGGCGACCGTCTATCCGGCCTCGGCCGACTTCAAGGACACAGCCAGCGCCCCGAGCGCCGATCACAGGGCCGCGATCCAGGCGCTCAAGCAGAAGCTCGAGACCGACGTCAACCAGGCCTGCGTCACGCAGGGTGGCAGCGAGTGCATCCAGGACGTCCTCTACATGCGGCCCCAGCTCGCCGCCCGCTCCGACGGGCCCCATCTCGACGACCCGAGCATCCTCTCCAACAAGCATCCCTGCAGCGAGCCGCCGACGCCGGCGGAGGGCAAGCCGACGCTGCCGTGCTCGAGCTGGCACCTCGACAGCATTGACTTCGACGCCGACCGCGACCCGTCGGGCCCCACCGGCATCAGCGGCGACCTGCTCGTCGTCCTCAAGCCGGGCTGGGCAAGCGGCAAGGCGGTGCCGACCCAGGCAGAGCTCACCGATCAGGCCGACAACGCCATCACCAACCCCTACCTCGCCTCGCCGGGCGGTCCCCGCAATCGCGCCATTGCCGCGATCATCAACGGGCCGACCACGCTCAAGGGCGAGGCCCAGGCGAAGGGCGTTCGGCAGGTCGCCGCCGGCAGCTACTACCCGGTCTTCAACAGCGACCCGCCCGGCGGCCAGATCGGCCCCTTCTGCCGGGACAGCCAGGCGGAGCACGATGCGCCGAAGTTCCCCGCGAATGACGTGATCGCGGCAAACGCCGATCCCAGCGACGACACCGAGGCCGTCGGTCACAACTGTCAGGCCGAGCTGGTCGACTTCGCGCCCTCGATCGCATCGCTCCTCCGCGTCTCGATGAACGCCGAGCAGATCGCCGGTCGACCGCTGAACGAAGCTTTCGTCAACGACCTGGCCAACCCCTGCCAGGAGTGCATCCCCCAAATCCCCGTGCTCCACTGGGCCGACGGGCCGGTCACGCCGCCCAGGCCCGGCGAGCTGCCCGAGATCGCCTCGAGCAAGGCCACCTTCTCCTGGGTCAGCGACGAGCCGACCGCCACCTTCGAATGCGCCTTCGATGCCGGCAAGCCGGGAGGCCACGACTTCGAGCCCTGCCACGACGTTGCCGGCAGGATGGAGAGCTGGCGCGCCTACACGGTTAACGGCCTCAAGCGCGGCGTCCACACGATCGAGGTCCGCGGTACCAGCAAGGGCTGCGGCTTCCCGAGCTGCGTCGGTCAACCGATCACCGCCGACTTCAAGGTTGTCCCGTTCTTCGACTACCAGGGCCTGCTGCGCCGTCTCCGCGCCTACGTCACCGACAGGCACGGCCGCCCGATGAAGTCGACGCCGGACCTGCGCGACAAGCACGACGAGAAGCGCGTCAAGCCTGCTCCGCGGGGCTCGCTGATGGATCACGTCGACATCCGCGGCGACTTCGGCCGGCCCTTCAGCCAGGTCCAGATCTCGCTCTACAACCGGCCGAGGCTGCCCGGCGGCGGCTGCAATCAGAAGGGTCAGTGCGTCCTCAAGACGCTCGCCAAGTTCGCGCCGTTCAAGATCGCCCGCGGCCCCGTCGAGCTGCTCTTCGGCATCCCCAAGAAGTCCTTCAATGGCAGCCGCAAGCCGACCCACATCGGCATCACGGTCAAGGAGCAGGAGCTTCTCCACGCTTCGCCCAAGCACGTCAGCTACTGCCAGAAGCACATCACGAGCAAGCGCTGCAAGTTCAAGTCGGTCGGCCACTCGACGGGCACGATCGTCTCGATCCACAACGCCAGCTCGCTCTACCAGCGCAAGCACTAGTTCGCGGTCTAGTTGGGTCGACCGGGTCGGACTGTTAAGGCATTCGTGCGCTCCATTCGAGGCAGTTGAACGATGGACGAGGCCCATGACGAGCTAGGAGCATCGACCCTATTCAATTCCCCCCGTCCCTCGTAAGCCAAGCTCAGTCGTCGTGGCTCGGAAGAACTAGCCGCATCAAGGTTGGGTTGGATAAACAAACGCCGTTGACAAACGACACCTTCCAAACGTCTAAATCATATGAGGGCACATGCTGGATCCACCGCTCGACCAAAGGAGAGCTACATGCGAGTTCTACGGTGTGTCACCTTGCTCATGATCGCAAGCGCAATTGGGCTCGGAGCGGGAACTCAACAGGCGATGGCGAACTCGGTTACGAAAACGTATCGTTTTACGTCGCTACAGGATCGCGAATGCAACATGACCGCGACATTTTCCTCCTTTTCGACCAACCTGAACGAGAGCATGTCCATTAGTTGCGGCTATGGAAACCTCTCTACCTCGCTTAAGTACATTTGCCTAGGAGACATAAATGTGACCTCTGACAATTTGGCGGCAGGTTTGTTGATTAGCCCTCCTACCGGCCCTATGGACGGATCTTGCGGTACTTTTTCGCCAAACGATGGAGCAAGATACTGTTTCGACGACCTAAGCTGTAGCTACTCGGCGACCCGCACTCGCGCGATTCCCGGGCAGGTCTATCATTGGGATCTCGGCATTGTGATGGTGACGAAGCCAACTACGCCTCAAGAGCAATGGGATCAGGCGTTTGGCGACTGGTCTTCCTGTCACTTTACGCCTATCTATGACCAAGGTAAGGTGCAGTGCCGCACATCCTTAACCGTCACCGCATAGTCTCACGCGTCGAGGTTAACGTGGCTCGGTGATTGTAGGAGCCGGTCTGCACCCAGGTCTTGCCTAACGTGCGTTAAGCCGTAACGTTGTTGTGCAGGGTCGAGTGTCCTGTATCACCATGGTGAATGGCAGCCGGTCCGCTCGCCAGTCAACTTGCCGGCCGTCATTATGTCGGCGTAGACGGAGGCGAAGCGTCTTCAACGCGCGATATTTCATTTCGCGGGCGGTGTGATCACTAATGCCTAGCGCAAATCCGATCTCGACCGCGTCGAGATCACCGTAGAAATGCAGTAGCAAAACCTTCTTCTGCATCTCAGGCAATCGTCGCAAATGGACAAGCAGGCTAGTGTCGCTCGTAATGCCGCCGGAGGTTGGAAGAGCGGATGTTGTAGCTGGATCTTCGCGGTCCAATTTGTCGTGACCGAGTAGTACATCGTGCTGCTTACGGATATGGTCGATGGCGGCGTTGCGGGACGTTGTGGCCAGCCAACCGGCTACCCGCATGCCGCGGTCGTTGAGGTGCTTACGGGATCTCAGCAGCTTTTCAAACGTTTCTTGAGCGATGTCCTCGGCGGCATGGTGGTCTTGCAGTACCGCATAGGCAAGCGAATAGACGCGGGTTTGCCAACTGGCATACAAGGTCGCCAGCGCGCGATCCTCGCCCGCGGCCACTTGGGCCAGCAGCTCGTCGTCCGTTAGATCCTTTCCGACGCTCACACCAATCCCTTCCCGATTGGTTCTTGGGAACGATGCTTATAATAGTCATAGCCAGGGGGCCTCGTGGAACGACCGGCGGCTGCCGTGCCCTGAGAATGTCGATCGCGTGGGCAGTGGGATCTTCTAAAAGATCGCTGGTCGGAGTTCGGCGTTTTGGCCCAGGGATTGACAAGCGGCCCGAGAGGCGCGATAGGCTGCGCGCGACCCTTGCGAAAGGAGACGCAATGAGCCTCGCGGTTGTCGGATCGGTTGCCTTCGATTCCATCACGACACCGTTCGCGGAATGCGATCGGGAACTGGGCGGCTCGGCCGTCCACGCTTCACTCGCCGGCGCGCTGTTCACGGAGTCGCGCATCGTCGGGCCGGTCGGTGGCGACTTCGCCGCCGAGCACGATGCTGCGCTGACCGGGCGGGGAGTCGACACCAGCGATCTCGATCGCCATGCCGATGCCAAGACGTTCGCCTGGCACGGCGGCTACGACTACGACATGAGCGTCGCCAAGCACAAGGCGACTGAGCTCAACGTCTTCGAGGGCTGGCGGCCGGAGCTCTCGGCGACCGCGCGCGAGTCCGACATCCTCTTCACCGCCAGCATGGACCCGGAGACGCAGATCGAGGTCCGCAAGCAGTGGCAGGGGACGAAGTGGTCGGCGCTCGACTCGATCTACTTCTGGATCGAGCTCAAGCGGGAAGCGCTGATCGAGGCGATTCGCGGCGTCGACATCGTCTTCATGGACGACCAGGAGGTCCGCGCCCTCACCGGCCACCGGATGCTGATGCACGCCGCCCGCGACATCATGTCCTGGGGCCCCAAGGCGGTCGTCGTCAAGCACGGGGAATACGGCAGCTCGCTCTTGACCGAGAACGGCTACTTCGCCCTGCCGGGCTATCCGCTCGAGACGGTCGCCGACCCGACCGGCTCCGGCGACGCGTTCGCCGGTGGCTTTCTCGGCTACCTCGACCTCGTGCCCGCCGGCGCCGAGCTCAACGAGTCGGTGCTGCGGCGGGCGATCACCTATGGCTCGGTGGTCGCGTCGTTCTGCGTCGAGGACTTCGGCGCCCGGCGCATCCTCGAGATCGGCCAGCGCGAGATAGACGCCCGCGTTGCCGACTTCAAGGAGATGACCCACTTCGAGCAGGTCGAGACCAAGGAGAAGCGGCGCGAGCCGGGCGGAGACCCCAGCGACCGGCGCTTCGCGCGGCCAAAGCCGACCGCCGGCACGGCGCGCTTCGACTCTCCCGAGCCCACCGTCGGCACCCCCGTCTACGACTCGCCGGCGCCGAGCACCGGCACACCGCACTACGGGCAGCCGCACTCGACGCCTGGCACGGAGCCGCTGTGGAAGCCGCGAGCGCCGCGCGACCTCGGCTTCTCGCGCCGCGGCGATGACCGGAGAGTCGCCCCTGTCTAGACCAGCGGACTCGTAGGGCCGCCGATTCCGTCGGTTCGTGGTTGACCGCTCCGCAGTCGCCCCGTAGCATTCCCGAGGGGCACGTAGATGGAAGGCAAGAGCAAAGAAGCGAGCGAGAGCTCGGAGAGCGGCGGCAACGCCCGGCGGATCTGCCTGGTCCCGCCCGAGCTCGCCGGCAAGGTCGCCGACCAGCTGACCAAGCACTTCGCTGACGATCCCAACGTCGAGGTGATCGTCGAGCGCCGATCGGCCGAGCGCCGATCGGGCAAGGAGCGCCGCCAGAAGGACACGGGCGCTCCCAAGGGCGGCGAGGAGCGCCGCAAGATCCACAACGCCGATGGCCGCCGCGTCGGCGAGCGCCGGGCGACGCTCGTGCCGGTGGACCCCCCCGAGGACCTGCCGCGCAAGGTGCGGCGCTACCTCGACGGCAACGTTCCCGCCTGAGTCTTCCTCAGGACCCCTCTCATCGCCGTGGACGGCCCGGAGGCTCTCTCGTGGGCCCGACCCCCCTAGAAGTGGTTGACGACGGTGACGGTGCCGCGCATCTGCGGATGGACCGAGCAGGCGAAGGGATAGACGCCGGCGACCGGGAAGATCGGCCGCGACGAGCCCGCCCGCGCCGCCTCCTCGAAGTACCGCTTCGCCGGCTCCGACATCGGCACGATGTTGTGGATCTGCTTGCCGACGTTGCGATAGGCAATAGCCTGGCCGGCCTTGATGATCGTGTTCGAAGGCGAGAAGCCGAACTCGTAGACGTCGACGTGGATCGGCGTCCGCCGCGCCGAGTTGCTCTCGCGGTTGAGGGGGCCGAGCTTGAAGCCGTGATCGGAGTGCGCGGCGGGCCGCGAGTGCCGATCGCCGTTGCCGCTGTCGCTGACGTTGCGCGCCCAGGAGGTCACGAACAGCGTGCCGGTGACCATGAATGCGGCCCAGGTCGCGTAATGGAAGAGCCTTCGTCCCGACATGCCCCTCGCGCCATGGTACGCCCGCGGCCGAATCGGCGACGCAGGGGTGCCTGCGCAGGCACCACGCCCAGATCAGGCGTCACAAACTGAGCGGCTCGTGCGTTATTCGGTATGTACGAAAGGGGTACGAGAGCTTGTTGGGCATGGGCGGGCACTCTCAGTCGCTGGACGGCGGCTCGAGAACGGACATATCTGCTGGTCGCAGGCACCGGAGGCGGCGGGGCCTGCTTGGCGCTGCCCTGGTCGCCCTCGCATCGGCGACGTTCGCGATTTCGCTTGCCCTAGCTCAGACCGAGCCACCGGCCACGCCGCTGGCGACCGCCAACGTCACCGACGGCCCGGTGTTCGCTGTCGCCCACGCCGACAACCGGACCTACATCGGCGGCGACTTCGCCCACGTCGGGCCACGGGTCGGCCACGGGCTTGCTTTCGCTCAGCCAGGCGCTGACGGCGCTATCTCCACCAGCTGGCCGCAGCCAGCCGAGGCCGCGTTCCCCCAGATGATCGGTGGCGAGGTGCTCGCCGTCGCATCCGACGAGCATGGTGGCTGGTACGTCGGCGGCGACTTCACCGATGTCGGCGGCGAGCCCGCTGGACAGCATTTCGCCCACCTCGTCCACATCCTTCCTGACGGCCACCTCGACACGACCTGGAAGCCCAACCCGACCGACTCCGTCTTGACGCTGGCGGTCAACACGCTGACGCCGACAGCGGCCATCGGCCCGACCAGCTCGCTCTACGTCGGCGGTAAGTTCACGTCGATCGGTGGCTCCAGCCGCAACTACCTCGCCGCCTTCAAGCTCGAGCCGGCCACCGGTAACCCGCTGAAGCCCAGCTGCATCCCGGACGCAGCGGCAGTGCCACCGAAGACAGACTGCCAGCCGGCCAACTACACGCCCAAGTGCACGCCGGTGTCGCCGGCGACGAGCTGCACGATCGCCAGCACGACCCCGGTCGATTGGAAGCCGGAGCCGAAGGACTGGGTCTATTCGATTTCGGCGACTGCTGTTCCGATTGATGTCACGGTGGCTCCGGCCACGACAGCCACGCCGACGATGACGCCGCTCCTGTTCGTCGGCGGCGATTTCGGTACGGGCATTGGCTCGCAATCCGCTCCGTCGCAAAGCCGATTGGTTGGACTCTGGGGGATTGGCAGTCGGGACAAGAACGGCGCTGACCTCTCGGCGAATGCGTTTAGTGGCTTCGGTGGACCAAACGCGACCGTTCGTGCCGTCGTAGCTGGCACGCCCATCCAGGGGACGGGTGGCGCTGCCAGCAACATCTATATCCCGGTTTATGCCGGCGGAGACTTCAGCGCCTTCAACAGCAAAAACCAGCTCATTGCAATGCAGGTGGTCGTTACGAACAAGGGCAACGCGGCTCTAACGCCGACTTGGAATACCTACTCAAACTGGACCGCATTCGCCGCCACCGGCCCGACCGTCCGAACGCTTGCGCTCGGGTCCGCAACCGTCGCTGGAACCCAAACGCTCTATGTAGGCGGCGACTTCGCTGCCGCGAACCCAATCGGACAGACTCCGCAACCACGAAATCACCTGGCCGCGCTCAAGGCGATCCCCGGCGGCGCCACCGGACAGGTTGCCAACAACTCCTGCACTCCCGCGCAATGTGGCGCTGATATCGCCGCCGCATGGAAGCCCGAGCCAGATGGCGCCCAGGTTCGGGCGCTGGCCGTGGGCGGCTCAGACCCGGCCGCGCAGGTTGTCTACGCCGGCGGAGACTTCGCCAAGATTGGCGCGACGGCAGCGCCTGCCGACCCTCAGCCGACTCGTAACGGCGTAGCGGCGCTGGCCGGGGTCGGCGCGACGATCGGCACGTCGACCGAGGGCCAGGCGCTCGGCTGGGATCCGAAGCTCGCCGGCGGCCCCGTTGACGCGATCGCCGCCAACGCCACCGATGTCTACGTCGGCGGTGCCTTCTCGGCGGCCGGGGCGACCCCCCGCAGCAACTTCGCGGCGCTTGACGCCGATGGTTCGCTCGATGAGACCTGGGCGCCGGCGCCCGACGATGCCGTGCGCACGATCGCCGTCGACGGCGAGGACGTCTACTTCGGCGGCAGCTTCCACAACGTCGATGGCGAGCCCCGCTCATATCTGGCGGCGGTCGACGCGACGAATGGCGTCCTCAACCCAGACTGGAAGCCCGACGCGCACTCGGAGTGCAGGCCCATCGCTCCGGCGACGAGCTGCAGCCTGCCGGGCTACTCGATCTCCTGCACGCCCGGGGCTACGGCGACGAAGTGCGAGCTGCCGACCAATGTGATGGCGATCGACCTGACCAAGCAGACGGTCTACGTCGGCGGCGCCTTCGCCCAGATCGGCGGAGCCGCTCGCAACCGTCTCGCCGCGATCTACCCGGTCGGTGCCACCGACGAGAACAACCAGCCCGCCGATGGCCAGGCGATGCCGGGCTGGGACCCGCAGGCCAACGACGTCGTTCGAGCGATCGACGCCTCCTGCGACACCGTCTTTGCCGGCGGCACCTTCACCAAGATCGGCACCCCGGTCGACGCCAACCCCCAACCCGCCCGCAACCGTCTCGCGGCGCTGAGCCCGGTGGGAGCGACGGACGGCAACGATGAGCTGATCGGCGGCCAGGCCACGCCCTGGAACCCGGACGCCGACAGCGCCGTGTTCGCGCTCACCCACTCCAGCGACCGCTCGATCGAGTACGCCGGCGGCGGCTTCTCGACCGTCGGCGACCTCGCCGTGCCGCAGGGACGCGGCTCGCGCAAGCACATCGCCGCGCTGCGCAAGGCCGACGGCGGCATCACCGGCTGGAACCCGAGCGCCGACGGCACCGTCCGCTCGATCTCCGTCGGCGGCGGTGACCAGACGATCTACGCGGGCGGCAGCTTCTTCAGCATCGGCGGCGAGACGCGAAACAAGCTCGCCGCCCTGCAGGCCAACGGCGTCGGCAACGGCACCGGCGACGCGACCGCCTGGAACCCGGACCCCAACGACTCCGTCCAGGCTCTCGTCGCGGCGGCTGACAACGCCGGCCACGACAAGCTCTACGTCGGCGGCTCCTTCACCGAGATGGACGCCGGCGTCGAGAACGGCTTCGCGGCTTTCACCAGCAACGTCCCGCCGGCGACCGTGCCCGACGATGCCACGGCGGAGGCTGTGCCGGACTGCCCCAACATCGACATGAGGGCACCGACGATCAGCAACGTGGCGTTCGGCACCGACCACGCCATCCACTACACGCTGTCGGAGAACGCCACCGTCGCCTTTGCCTTCGTGCAGAAGGTCCGCGGCTTCGAGCTTCGCAAGGCGCTATCCGGCGGCGGCAGCGCGATGGTCTGTGTCCGCCTGACGGCACGGAACGAGCGCAGGCTCGCCGAGGAGCTGCGGGCCAAGCTGCGGCGCAAGTCGCCGGCCCGCCGGCGCGTCTACCTGACGAAGATCGAGAAGAAGCGCCGCTGTGTCGCCTCGGTCTCGGCCGGCAGGGCAAGCGCAGCGGGGATCAAGGGGGACAACGTCGCAACTCCCGCGAGCCTCCATCTCAAGCTCGCTCCGGGCGCCTACACGGCGACGCTGAGCGCCACCGACGCCGCCGGCAACGCGAGCCTGCCGGCTACGCTCGTCCTCCAGCTTTAACGAAGTCCGTGTCACAAAGTTCGCTTCACGGGCGTTATTCCTGATAGAAGGACAAAAGGCAGGCAACCGGAGCTGGCCAAGGCTGGCTGACGCGGGAGGCGAAAGATGAGAAAGCGCGGAGAGGACCACGGCGAGATCTTCGGCCAGGAGCCAGGGATCGAGGCGAACCCTGCCCCAGCTGGCAGCGGCCAGGATCTGGAAGGTGCGCTCGTCAACCGGCTTCGGACGATGAGCTGGCCGCGCCCCACCCCCGAGCAGCGGGAGCGCTGCCTTCAGCAGATCCTCGATCGGATGGCTGACGAGAAGAGCTCCCCTCGTTACGAGGCGACCCGCTTCAGCTCCGAGCAGGAGCACCGTTACTCGCTGACCCGTCTCAGCTCGACGCGTCAGCGCAGCTCGCTGCCATCGGCGCGGCGCCAGGTTCGCCTAGCTACAGTTCTCTAATGCTTCAAGCAGAGGCGCCTGCCGCTGAGCGGCAGGACGACGACTTGACGATCCGTGCGGTCGCACGTGGCGACCAGCAGGCGCTGGCGCGGATGCTGCAGGGCCACATGGACGCGATCTACGGCCTGCTGCGGATGGCTCTGCCCAACGTCAACGACGTCGAGGAAGCCCTCAACGAGACCTTCCTCGCCGCCGCCCACCGCGCCGACGAGGCCGTTGGCCGCAGCGACACGCTCCGTTGGCTCAAGGAGCTGGCACTCGAGCAGATCGCCGCCCGGGCCCTGCCGGCCGCTCCCGTGCCGCTGCACGCGGCCTATGTGGCCGCCGCCGCCGCGCCCAGCGGGCTCCCGGCAAGCCTCCTCGACGGCGTCACCGATCGCGCGCTGGCGGTCCTCGTTCGCACACTCGATCCGCGGACGCGCCAGGTTCTCGTCCTCGACCTCAACTTCGAGCTCGAGGACGCGGCAATGGCTGCCGTCATCCGCTGCCAGCCCGGCGAGGTCGGTCAGCTTCGGGCGACGGCGATGGCCGGGCTGCGGGATCGCCTCGTCGAGCACAACCGCCGCGACAACGCGCTCAAGCGCGAGATGTCCCGCGGCAACGCCCACTACCTGCGGCCGCTTCCCAGCCTTCCCAATGGGACGGCGGTAATCAAGGGCGACAAGGTCTACGTCGAGCAGACTCCAAACGGTCTGCTGGGGGCGGTCATTCGCATCGTTCGCAAGTTCATCGAGCGGATGACGCAGGTCGAGCCGGACCTCGATGACGACGTCGGCGGTGGCGGCAAGCCGAGCAAGACACCCGACCCGACGCCGACGCTGCGGCCGATCGCGCGACCGAAGCTGACGCCCTCCTTGGAGACCTACCAACTGCCTCGCAGCAGCGCAGGAACTGCTGAGTACCGAACGCCCGGATTGACGCCCTCGACCCGCCGGCTCTCGTCGAGCCCCTCGCCCGTCGCGTCGTCCGCCGCTTGGTCCAGCGCCCGCCTCTGGCGAGGACGCTAGCCGGCCGCTAACCTTTTCCAGGTGGCCGGGGGAAGGGCAAGCCGTTTGGCGGGGGGATGTGCCCTCGCGTGTTGCGTGGTCGCCACCGCGCTGGTGCTCGGTGGCGCCGATGCCCGCGCCGCCTTCCTTCCGCCCGAAACCACGATCACGTCTGGCCCGTCGGGGGCGGTGACCTCGAAGGAGGCGAGCTTCGGCTTCTCCTCCTCGCAGTTCTTCTCGACCTTCAAATGCCGGCTCGACAACGGAGCGTGGGCCAGCTGCACCAGCCCCAGGAGCTACTCGAACCTCGCCGACGGCTCCCATCGCTTCGAGGTTCAGGCCACGAGCGGCTTCAACGAGCCCGACCCGACGCCGGCCGTGCGCGACTGGACGATCGACTCGACCCCGCCCGACACGGTTCTGACGACCGTCCCGCCGGCGCAGACCACCTCGCACGCTGCGACGCTCTCCTTCAGCTCGCCTGACGCGGGCGCCCACTTCGAGTGCCGGCTGGACGGCGGCAGCTTCGAGGCCTGCACGTCGCCGCGCAGCTATGCCGACCTCGCCAACGGCAGCCACAGCTTCGCGGTTCGGGCCATCGACGCGGTCGGAAACCACGATCTGACCCCGGCGACGGCGAGCTGGACGATCTCGACGAAGCCTCCGCCACCCCCGCCTCCACCTCCGCCACCCCCGCCGACGCCTCACCTGGGCACGGCGCCGCGCTCGCACGTCTTCGTCATCGTCATGGAGAACAAGGAGTACGGGCAGGTCATTGGCTCACGCAGCGCCCCCTACCTCAACCAGCTGGCGCAGCGCTACGCATCGGCGACGGGCGTTCACGCGCTGCGCCACCCGTCGCTGCCCAACTACCTTGCGCTGATCGGCGGCTCGACGCATGGCATTCGCTCGGACTGCACCGGCTGCTCGGTCGGCGGCGGCACGATCGTGCAGCAGATGCGGCGCAAGGGCGTTTCCTGGCACGGCTACTTCGAGGACATGCCGCGCAACTGCTTCGGCGGCGTCAAGTACCGCGGCTACGTCAAGAAGCACAACCCGTTCATCTACTACCGGTCGATCGCCCACAGCCGTCGCTACTGCAACCACCTGCTTGCCGGCCGCCGGCTCAACCTCGATCTACGCCATCGCAGCAACCTCGCCGACTTCAACTGGATCACCCCCAGCCAGTGCCACAACACGCATGACTGCGGTGTCCGCCAGGGCGATCGCTACCTGCGCAAGATCGTGCCTCGGCTGCTGCGGCGAACGGGTCCCCATGGCTTCGTCATGGTCACCTACGACGAGGGAACGACGAGCGCCGGCTTCGGCTCCGCGCATGGCGGCCACATCCCGACCGTGCTCGCCGGCCCCGCCGTCCGCTCCGAGTTCCGCGAGAACACCAAGTACGACACCTACTCTCTGCTGGGCATGTTCGAAGACGTTTTCGGCCTCGGCCGGCTCGGCCAGGCCAACTGCCGCTGCAAGGGGACCATGGAGGACTTCTTCTCGCCGCCGCGAGCGGTGCGGCTGCGGGGCAGCGCGGTCAGGACGGTCAACCGCTTCTCGCTTCGGTGGGGCTCGGTCGGCGGCGGCCTCGACCCCGTGCGGGCCCACGTCTCGCTCTGCCCCGAGCAGGGCGGTCATTGCAGCGTCTTCGCTCGTACCGTCCGCCACCGGAATCTGGGTCTCGATCGGATCAGGGTGCCGGCGATCGGCGTCTACCGCGCGACGGTCTGGCTGGAGGACCGCTTCGGCAACACCAGCCCGAGCAACGCCTCGAACGCGGTGACGCTAACGCTGCGCGCGCCCTGAGGCCGCCTCACAGCCCTCCCTGAGAGCTCCGCGCCCCTACTGTGGGAACACCAAACCCCGCAGCAGCACAGAGCGCCAGTGCTAGCGGGCGAGGCTGAAGCCGTGTGCGGGGCGCAGCGCGCCGCGACGACCCTGAGCGCGCATCGATAGCCGCCGGCGGGCCGGGCTGCCATACGGCTCCCGTCCCAACGCGACCAGCCGCTGCTCGAGAAAGCGCAGAGCCCGTGACTGCAGCTGGCGGATCGCCTCCGGCTTGCGGTCGAGCACCTCGGCAATGTCGGCTGTCGTGAGGTCGAGCACGTAGCGCAGGAAGATCACCTGGCGCTGGCCGTCGGGAAGCCGCTTGACCAGCATCATCAGCTCGTCGTCGCTGGTCCACTGGAGTGCCCGAAGGTCGTCTGTGGACTGCTTGCTCCGCTGCTCGATCAGCTGCGGCTCCTCGGGCTCGACCCGCCCGCTGCGGCGGCCGTAGTCGATCGCCTGGTTGCGGGCGATTCGAAACAACCAGGCCTGGAACGGCCGCCCCTGATCCTCGTAGGCCGGAAGCGACTCCAGAACCTTGGTGAACACCTGCTGCGTCGCGTCCTCGGCCTCCTGAGCGTCGCTTACCGCTACCCGCAGGTAGGCGTAGACGCTGTCGAAGTTGCGCGTATAGAGCTGACCGAACGCCGAAGAGTCCCCGTCCTTGGCCTGAGCGGCGAGCTGGGTGTCAACGTCCCCCGTCGAGTCCCCGGCCGCCTTAGCTCTTGCCGCCCCGAAATCAATCGTTGCCTGGTTCATGCCTCTCCTCTCCCGATGTGGGGGCAGCACGCCGTCAGGCGAATCCCGTCCCGCGCCTCCCGAGCGCCGCACCCTTGAGCGGGGAAGTGTAGGGACTAGTGCGGTAAGACGCAAGCGGCAACCACGAGCCAATCCCGTCCGCTGGCCGCTTGTTCTAGCGGGCCAGCGGCCCGATGGTGCCCGCGGGGCGAGCGATCAGGTGGGGCAGACGTAGGTGCCGTTCTTCTCGTTGAACAGGCACTTCCCCGAGTTGTTGTTGCCGCCACCGGTGCCGCCCCCGCTGGAATGGTGCGGCTTCGACGGAGGCTTCGGCTTCGAGGGGGGTGGAGGCGGGGGGGTCGTGTGATGGGTTCCACCCGAGCTGGGATGGTGCCGCGGCTTGCGATGATGCGGCTTCGGCTGCGAGCGCTCGGCGCGCAGCCTGGCGCGTGCCTGCTGAGCCAGCAGCGCGGCGTCGTGGGCGGCCGCTCGGCGCTTGTCGAGGCTGAGGCTCTTGTTCTGCTGGCGCTGCGAGTAGGTCTGGAGGCGATGGAGCTCGTTGAGGCGCAGCTTGTCGAGCTCCTTCGGCGTCAGGCCCTGGTAGGGGGTTCCATCGGGATTCTTGGCGCCGCCGGTGGCCGGCGTTCCTGCCGGGGCGCCGATGCCGAAGCCCGCCGGCGCCTGGCTCTTGTCGCCGCCGTTGAAGACCAGGAGGGCGGCGATCGCGGCGGGCAGCAGAACGGCCCCGGCTAGCGCGGCGCGACCGCGCCAGCCCCGCGGGCGGTGATCGGCGATCGCGGCGAGCGCTGCGGTGGCGCGATGGTGGCGATGGTCCTCGTCATGGGTCTGGGGAACGAGGATCGGCGTAACGACGCCGTTGCTGCGGTTGGCGAAGCCGTGCTCGAGGGCGCGGTAGGCGTCGGTGTAGAGCGACTCCCAGAGCTCGCTCGGCGGCTGCGCCCACGGCCAGTTGGCTAGAACCTCGTCGGCCTCCGCCTTCGAGACGCCGAGGGCACCGGCGAGGCTCGCCTCGGCCTTGCTGCGAAGCGCCTGCGCCTTGTCGGCGGGCAGTCCGAGAGCGTCGGAGATCATCGCCGGCGTCCCTTGGCCGATGCTGACCAGGCCCAGCGCGACGCGCTCGGGGATCGAGAGCTTCGCGGCGGCGGCCAGCAGTCGCTCGGCCTCGCTGTCGCCGCCGCCCTTGGCCTTGGGCCGCTCGACGGCCTCGGCGCGTGCCGTGGAGATGATGTTCGCGGTCAGCCGGGCGTCGGAGGTCTCCTGGCCCAGCTGAAGCAGGAAGGCGCGCTTGGTTGCGGCGAGGGCGCGGTCGCGGACGCAGGTGATGCGCAGCGCCAGGTTGTAGACGACGTAGGCGTTGCTCTCGTAGAGCGCCGCAAAGCGCCGCGATTCCTGCTGCAGATACGACGAGGCGTCCTGCGCCTCGTCCTGCGCCTTGGTCCCCGTTTCCTCGCGACTACGCGTTGCTACAGCCATGTTTCCTCTCCCACTAGGAAATCGCCTCCACTCGAATAACGCTCGAGAAGTGCATTTTGTGACGAGAAATGGTACGCGCATCGGCGCCCCTTGGCCGAGTAACATCATTTGCATGGGCTTCATCGATCGACTCAGCGGCATCTTTCGCGACCGCGGGGTGCTCGCGGAACGGCCGAATGAGGAAGAGGTCGAGGTCGAGCGACCGAGGACGCCGACGCCGACGCCGACGGGGCGGCCGATCAAGCGCCCGGAGCCGACGCCGACGACGCACATGCCCGAGGCGGGCGGAACGACCGCCGGCACGCCCAGCTACGGCTCGCCAAAGAACACCCCGTCCACCCAGCGCCTCCACAACCCGCGCCACTTCTAGCGGCCGTCGATGAGCAGCAGCGGACGAGGATCGATGGTCAGCGGCTTCGTCGCGCTCGTCGCGCTCGCGGCGGCGCTCGTCGCGCTCGTCGTCGCACTCGGCGCCGACAACAAGGAGAACCCGGCGTCCCAGATCGATCGCCTCAACCGCGATCTGGCATCGCTTCGCACCGAGGCGCGCAGCGCCGCCAACACCGCGACCGCGGCGACGAGGACCGCCTCGGACCTCTCGAAGCCGATCGCCGACACCAACGACCAGTTGAAGGCCCTGCGAAAGAAGGTCAAGCGCAATGGCGACGACATCGTCAAGCTGCAAAAGGACTTCACCTCGCTGAGCAACAGGATCGGCAAGGTCGAGCAGAAGCAGAGCCAGAGCTCAAGCGGCGGCAAGAGCGGCGGCACCGGTAAGTAGGCCGGTTACGGGCGGTAGCCGCCGCCCGCGGCAGGCCGTTCCGCGCCTCTATCCTTGGCGCCGATGACGGAGATGAAGGTCGGCATAATCGGCCTTGGCTACGTCGGCCTGCCGCTCGCGCTGGCCTTCGCCGAGGCAGGCCACGAGGTGGTCGGCCTCGACACGGACTCGCGCAAGGTCGAGGCGCTTAACCGCGCCGAGAGCTACATCGAGGACGTGCCGGCGGAGCGGCTGTCGGCGGTCACCGAGCGGCTGCGGGCTACCCAGGACTACGCCGACCTCGCCTCCTGCCACGCGGTTGTCTTCTGCGTGCCGACGCCGCTGACGAGCTCGCGCGAGCCCGATCTCTCACATCTCGTCGATTCGGCCTCGGCGCTCTCGCGCGTGCTCCAGCCTGAGCAGCTCGTCGTCCTCGAGTCGACGACCTATCCGGGCACGACGCGCGAGCGGATCCGGCCGATCCTCGAGGAATCGGGCCTCGCGGCGGGCCGCGACTTCTGGCTCGCCTTCTCGCCCGAGCGCATCGATCCGGGTCGCACCGATTACACGATCCGCAACACGCCGAAGGTCGTTGGCGGCCTGACGCCCGCCTGCGCCGAGCACGCCGAGCGGCTCTACTCGGCGGTCTGCGACGAGGTCGTCCGCGTCTCGACGCCGGAGGCAGCCGAGCTGACCAAGCTGCTCGAGAACATCTTCCGCTCGGTCAACATCGCCCTCGTCAACGAGCTCTCGATGCTCTGCGACCGCCTCGGCATCGACATCTGGGAGGTGATCGACGCCGCCTCGACCAAGCCCTTCGGCTTCATGCGCTTCGAGCCCGGCCCGGGCATGGGCGGCCACTGCCTGCCGGTCGACCCGTTCTATCTCTCCTTCAAGGCGCGCGAGCACGACTTCTACACCGAGTTCATCGAGCTGGCCGGGAAGATCAACCAGAATCAGCCTGCCTATTGCGTCCAGCGGATCGAGCGCGCCCTGAACGCCGTCGCCAAGCCGGTCAACGGCTCGCGGATCCTGCTGCTGGGCGTTTCCTACAAGGCCGGCGTCGGCGACATCCGCGAGTCGCCGACCCTGAAGATGATCCCGCTGATCCGCGATCTCGGCGGCGAGGTCGCATACCACGACCCTCATGTCCCTGAGCTGCCGAAGTTCGAGCTGCGCTCCGTGGCCCTCGACGCGGACGAGCTCGGCCGGGCCGACCTCGTCGCCGTCGTCACCGCCCATCCCAGCATCGATTACCGCGAGGTAGTGGCCAAGGCGCCGCTGGTCATCGACTTTCGCGGCGCGACCCGCGGCATCGAGGCCGAGAACCTCGTCCTGCTTTGAGCCGGGCCCGAACCGCTTGAGCACGCTGCGACCATCCGATCTTGCGCCCGGCGCTCTGATCGGCGAGGGCGTCGAGATCGGCGAGGGCGTGATGATCGGCGGCCAGGCGATCCTCCACGACGGCGTCCGGATCGGCGACGGCTGCCGGATCGGCGATCAGTCGCAGATCCGCAAGGGGGTCAGCGTCGGCGCCGGCTCGCTGGTCGGACGCGGCACCGCGGTGGACCCTGACGTGACGATCGGTGAGCGTGTCTCGATCCAGACCAACTGCTACGTGGCGGCCGGCTCGGTCCTCGAGGACGATGTCTTCGTCGGCCCCGGCGTCACCTTCACCAACGACAACACGATGGGTCGCCATGCCGCCGGGATGCCGCTGACGGGGGCGACGCTGCGGCGGGCCTGCCGGGTCGGCGGCGGCGTCGTCCTCTGTCCCGGCGTCGAGATCGGCGAGGAGGCGTTCGTTGCCGCCGGGGCGGTCGTAATCGCCGACGTCGCGCCGCGTGCCGTCGTCATGGGCGTGCCGGCGCGCAAGGTCCGCGATGTCGGCGACGAGGATCTGCTCGAGCGCTGGCGCTGAGGGCAGGTGCTGGTGCCTGAGGGAGTGCCGGTGCTGCCGCGGGCGCTCAGGCGGCTTTGAGCTTCGGCTCGCCGCCCATCCAGATGACCTGGTCGCGACCGGGGCCGACGCCGACGAGACGGATCGGAGCGCCGACGGTGTCGCCGATCAGCTCGAGGTAGCTACGCGCCTCCGCCGGCAGATCCTGCTCACGCCGGCACTTGTCGATGCCGGCCTCGAAGCCGGGAACCTCCTCGTACTCGGCGGCAGCCGTGTGGAGGATCGACTGGTGGTAGGGGAACTCGTCGAAAACTGCGCCCTCGGGATGGCGGTAGCGCACCGCCACGCGGAGCGGGTCGATTCCGGCGAGGACGTCGAGCTTGGTCAGCGCCAGCGCCGTCATCCGGTTGAGCCGCACGGCGTAGCGCAGCGCCACCAGGTCCATCCAGCCGCAGCGGCGGGGGCGGCCGGTCGTCGTGCCGACCTCGCCGCCGCGCTCGCGCAGGCGCTCGCCGACCTCGTCGTCGAGCTCGGTCGGAAAGGGGCCGGCGCCGACGCGGGTCGTGTAGGCCTTGGCGACGCCCCAGACCTCATCGATGTCGCCGGGGCCAACCCCGGCGCCGACGCATGCCGCGCCGGCGATGGGGTTCGAGGAGGTGACGAAGGGATAGGTGCCGTGATCGAGGTCGAGCAGCGTTCCCTGGGCGCCCTCGAAGATCACCCGGCGGCCGTCGTCGATCGTCTGCCAGCAGAGGCGGGCGGTGTCGGCGATATGGGACTCGAGGCGGTGGCCGTAGGTGACGTACTCCTCGGTCATCGCGTGAAGGTCCAGGCGCGGGTCCTTGGCGTAGGGGCGCAGCGAATGCTGCTTGGGCTCCAGCGCCGCCATGATCTTCTGGCGCAGGATCTTCTCGTCGAGCAGGTCCTGGACGCGAATGCCGAGGCGGGCGGCCTTGTCGGCGTAGCAGGGGCCGATCCCGCGCCGCGTCGTGCCGATCTCGAGCTTGCCCAGCTTGGCCTCGCCCGCCGTGTCGAGCAGCACGTGGTAGGGCATGATCAGGTGGGCGTTGGCCGAGATCCGCAGGCCGCTGACGTCGACGCCGCGCTGGCGCAGTCCGTCGAGCTCCCCGAGCAGGACCCTTGGGTCGAGGACGACTCCGTTGCCGATCGCGCAGATCTTGCCTGGGTAGAGGATCCCCGACGGGATCAGGTGGAACTTGAAGACGTCGTCGCCGCGGACGATCGTGTGGCCGGCGTTGTTGCCGCCCTGAAAGCGGATCACCATGTCCGCCTGCTCGGCGAGCAGGTCGGTGACCTTCCCCTTTCCCTCATCGCCCCATTGGGCGCCGACGAGCGCGAGTCCCGGCATCAGCGCGGGATTATGAAGCTACGACGGTGGGGGGGCGACGCGGATCCGCCGGTCCTCGCCGAACAGCGGCAGCGGGTCGCCGCAGATCTCGACCAGCCGCGAGACCGTGCGCGGGCCGATCTGCTCCTCGAGCTCCGCCTGGTCGAGATTCGTCGTGACGACGACTGAGCGCTCGGCCTCGTAGCGTTCGTTGACAAGGGCGTAGAGCTGCTCCAGCACCCAGTCGGAGCGCTTCTCGGCGCCGAGGTCATCGATGTGAAGGAGGTCGACCGCGGTCAGCCGCTGGAAGAACTCGAGATAGCCCTGCTCGCCCTGCTCGGCGTCGTAGGTGCGGCGAATCCGCGCCAGCATCTTCGGCAGCGAGTAGATCGCGACCGAGCGGCCGGCCTCGAGCGCCGTCTTCGAGACGAGCATCGCCAGCGTCGTCTTGCCAGTGCCGACATCGCCCATCAGCCAGAGCCCGCGGCCGCTGGCCAGGTTGGCGTCGATGTCCTCGCAGAAGCTGCGAACGACGCGGACGACCATCGGCTCCATCGCTGTCACCGGCGGCCGCTCGAAGCCGACGCCGCGGTACTTGGCGGGAATCACCGAGGCGACGCCGCGGGATCGCGCTCTTGCCAGCTGGCGCTCGCGGCACTCGCAGGGGCGAGCGACGTTTTCGGGGCCGAGGATCCAGCCCGAGCCGTCGCAGCTGCCGAGCGGGCAGGCGCGCTCGCCTTCGGCTCGCGCCTCGGCGGCGAGCGTCATCGGACGCTCCGGAAAGGACCGCCGGCGGTCACTGGCCTGCCTGCTCGGCCTCGTCGGCGATCACAGGTTCCGCGTCGTCGGGCTCGACCGCGGGCCGCTGGCTCGGCCGCTTCTCGAGCGGGCGTTCCTCGCGGGCGCGGTCGGCGAAGCGCGGGTAGCTCTCGAGGAAGACGAGCTTGACGATGCCGGTGGGCCCGTTGCGGTGCTTGGCGACGATGACCTCGGCGATGCCCTGGTCCTCGGACTCCTCGCGGTTGTAGTACTCGTCGCGGTAGATGAAGGCGACGACGTCGGAGTCCTGCTCGATCTGGCCGGACTCGCGCAGGTCGGAGAGGATCGGCCGCTTGTCGGGCCGCTGCTCGGGCGCGCGCGAGAGCTGGGAGATGCCGATCACCGGCACGTCGAGCTCGCGGGCGAGGATCTTCAGGCCACGGCTGATCTGCGCCACCTGCTCGACGCGGTTGGCGCGGCTGTCCTCGGGCCGCATCAGCTGCAGGTAATCGACGATGACCAGCCCGAGGCCGCCGCGCGCCTGCTCCTGCGAGTGCAGCCGCCGCGCTTTCGCCCGCAGCTCGAGCATGCCGATGTCCGAGGAGTCGTCGATGTAGAGCGGCGCCTGGGCGAGCTCGTTGCAGGCCCGCAGCACCCGCGGCCAGTCCTTGGTCGAGACCTTGCCCTTGCGCAGCTTGTCGCTGGAGATCCGCGCCCGCGTGGCGATGAAGCGCTGAGCCAGCTCGGTCTCCGACATCTCGAGCGAGAAGAAGGCGACGGCCTTGTCGTGCTTGGCGGCGACGTTCTCGGCGATGTTGGCGACAAGAGCCGACTTTCCCATCGACGGTCTTGCGGCGATGACGATCAGGTTGGCTGGTTGGAAGCCGCCGGTGAGGTGGTCGAGGTCGCGGAAGCCCGAGGGGGTGCCGGTCATCTCGAGGTCGCCGCGGGAGAGCGCCTCGAGCTTGGTCACCTCGCGGTCGAGGATGTCGTGCAGCTGCTTGAAGTCGCTCGAGCTGTCGGTGTGGGCGACCCGGAAGAGCATCGCCTCGGCCTGCTCGGCGAGGCGCTCCGGCTCATCGGTGCGCTCCTCGACCGATTGCAGGATCTGGTGGGCGGCGGTGCGGATCCGGCGCAGCAGCGCGTGCTGCTTGACGATGCGGCCGTAATGGCGAGCGTTGCCGGCCGCGCGGACGGTCGAGACGAGCGACTGGATGTAGTCCTTGCCGCCGGCCTCGTCGAGCTCGGCCTGCTGGGAGAGCGCGTCGGCGACGGTCAGCGCGTCGACCGGGTTCGTCTGCTCGTGCAGGCGCTTGATCGCGTTGAAGATGCGACGGTGCTTGTCGAGGTAGAAGTCCTCGTCCTTGAGCCGCACCTCGAGCATGACCGGGTCGATCGAGGTCTCGGAGACCATCATCGCCCCGAGCACGGACTCCTCGGCCTCGATGTTCTGCGGCGGGATGTTTGTCTGTGCGGTCGCGGTTGCCATCGGTCTTCTCCTCTCCTCAGTAAAGGCGCCGGCGCGGCGGATCGACCCCCCAGCAGCGCCGCTCGACCAAAAAAACCACAGAGCCCGCCCGCCCGCAGGCGGATTTGAGGTATTTGCGGAGCGGCTGCCTGGCCGCGGCCGCGGTTATCCGGCTATTTGCGCTCGACGCGACGCTCGCGGCGAGGGCGCTACTTGGCTTCGGCGACGATCGTCTTTACGCGTGCGGTGCTGCCGCCGGCAACCTCGATCTCGACCATGTATGTACCGATCTCGTGGATCGGCTGGTCGAGGCGGATGCGCTTGCGGTCGATCTTCATGCCGCGGGCGTCGTTGATCGCCTCGGCGATCTCCTTGGTCCCGACGGAGCCGAAGAGCTTGCCGTCCTCGCCCGCCCGCTGGCTGATCGTCAGCACGGTCTTCGAGAGCAGCGCTGCCGTCTCGGCGGCGCGCTCCTCCTGCTCGGCGCGGGCCTTCTCGGCGGCTTCGTGACGGCGCTGGGCTTCCTCCAGCGCGCCCTGGGTCGCTGCCTGAGCGAGCTTGCGGGGGACGAGGTAGTTGCGCAGGTAGCCGGGGGAGACGTCGACCGCCTGGCCGGCGCTGCCGAGATCCGCGACGTCCTTGAGCAGGATGGCCTGAGCCATGAGCGCCCGAGGCCTAGCGCTCGCCGACGAAGGGCAGCAGCGCGAGCTCGCGCGCCCGCTTGACCGCCACGGCGAGCTGCTTCTGGTGGCGACGCGAGAGGCCGGTAACGCGTCGCGACCGGGTCTTGCCCTTGTCGGAGAGGAACCGGCGGATCGTCGTCAGGTCCTTGTAGTCGATCGACTCGACGCTGATCCGCGTGTACTTGCGCGGACGGTGCCGGTCCATCGGTCCGCGACGACGGCGCGGTGCTGCCTCTCTCTGTCTTGCCACTTGCCTTGCCTTCGAGTCGGATCAGGGCCGCGAGCGCGGCCCCCCTTCAAAAAGCCGCCGCGCCCGGAGGGGCGCGGCGCACCGGCTAGAAGGGTATATCGTCGTCGCCGCCGGCGCCTACTCCGGCCTGCTCGAAGTCCGAGCTGTCGGCGGGGATGTCGGAGGCGGGCGTGAAGCCGTTGCCTTCGGCTGGAGCGCCCGAGTCGCGCGAGCCGAGAAACTGCACGGTGTCGGCGACGATCTCGACCGCCTGGCGCTTGGAGCCGTCCTGGGCGTCCCACTCACGCCAATCGAGGCGTCCGTCGACGGCGACCGGCCGGCCCTTGGCGAGGTAGTTGGCGCAGTTCTCGCCCTGCGCGCCCCAGACCGTGACATCGAAGTAGTTGGGCTTGTCGACCCACTCGCCGCTGGCGCCGTCCTTGCGGCGGCTGTTGACGGCGATCCGCAGCTTGCAGACCGAGGTCCCGCTGGGCAGGCTGCGCAGCTCGGGGTCCTTGGTCAGGTTGCCGGTGAGGATGACGCGGTTGATGTTGCTGGCTGCCACGGGTCGATGCTCCCTCTTTGTCGAGTGCTGCCGATTGAGTGCTTACGTCTCAGCGCTTCTGTCTCGCTGCGACAGTCTAAGTCCGCTCGCGGCGCGTTCTCTCCCCCCCGACGCGGCGCAAAGCCGCAAACTGCGGCCATCGCTGCTCGCTGATCAGGAGGTCTCGTCGGGCTCGGCCGGCGTTTCGGCCACAGCCTCGTCCGGCTCGCCGGCAGCGTCGGCCGCCGTTTCGTCCGGCTCTGGAGCGGCCTCGGCAGCAGCTTCGGCCGGCTCGGCAGCAGCTTCGGCGGCGGGTTCGGCGGCCTCAGCCGGCGTCTCCTCCACAGCGGGGGGTGCCGCCTCGGCGGCCACCGGCGCGGTCTCTGCCACGGCAGCCTCAGCCGGCGCGGCGGGCGCCTGCTCGCCGGAGTCGCCGCGATCGCGCGAGCGTGAGGGGGGGCCGTATCCCTGCGAGGTCGCGGGCGGCGCCCCCACGGGGGCATCGGGATCGACGCGGAAGATCCGGAAGCGCAGCGCACCGTCGGCGATCTTCAGGTTGTGGTCGAGCTGCTCGAGCAGCGCGTTCTCGCCGACGAAGCGGAAGAACCGGTAGTCGGCCTCGTTGCGCTTCTCGATCTCGTAGGCGAGCTTGCGCAGGCCCCACTCGTCGGCCTGCTTGAGCTCCCCGCTTGCCTCGATCAGCTTCTGGGTTTCACCGGCAAGCGCAGCCCGCGCGCCCTCGTCGAGCACGGGATCGAGCATAAGAACTAGTTCGTACTCGCCCAAACGGCGGCCGACTATAGAGCAAGCCTCCAGCCCGGCCGCCCCAAAACGCGCGCCGCCGGGGGAGAGAACCGCTCCGCGAAGCCTTACCAAGCCATGAGAACACGACGACGCTGAGGCCGAGGCCCAGATGAGAACCATGCGCATCCGCTGGCCGGCCGCAGCCCGAGGACTGGCAATAGCCGCGGCAGCCCTACTCCTAATCCCCCTGGCCCTGTCGATCCTAGGAGGCAACGACCCACCCCCGCTCCCCCCAGACGTAGGCCTAAAGGCATCCGCAACCCCCACGCAGCCAGCTCCAATCCCCTCGGTCCCGAAGGCGGCGCCATCGGCGAAGCCAGAAGCACCCGGCGGCTCTCACATCAAGTTCCCGGAGCTAGCCACGCACGCCCGAGGAATTGGCGCTGGTCACGTCCGCCGATCCGCTTCACCCACGGGTGGCCCGGTAAAGGGGCCCCCGCGGCGAGGAGCGCCGACACCGCAGCCGTGGGGGATCGTTACCGGGACAGGACCCGTGGGTCGGCCGCCTGGTCCCTCGCCATCAGGCCCCACCCACCAAACGCACCCTCAGCCAGCACCGCGGATACCGCCCCGACAGCGTCCTTCCCCCCAGCCCGCTCGCCCCCCCGGCGACGGCAGCGAGGAATTCACCCCCGCCGAGGGCTAGCCCGTCCCTGCAGGGCCGCTTTTAGTCCTGCCCGACCGGCTCCCGCCCAGCCTCCTTGCCCCGAATATCGGCAAGCTGAGCGTCGATCCAGTCGCCGGGATTCCGCGAGAGCACGATCTGCTTGAGCCGTTCGGCTCGGACCCGCCGCTCCTCCGGCTCCATCGTCAGCGCCCGGAAGATCGTGTCCGCCTGCTCCTGGATGTCGAACGGGTTGACCGACAGGGTGCAGTCGGCGAGCTCCTCGTGGGCGCCGGTGTTCTCGGAGAGCATGACCACGCCGTCACGCGTGTTGACCGCCGGCCCCTCCTTGGCGACGAGGTTCATGCCGTCGAAGAGCGAGTTGACGATCAGCAGGTCGAAGTGCTTGTAGCGGGCGACGGCCTCCTCGAAGTTCTCGTAGATCCGCAGGTCGATCGGCATCCAGTCGGTGGTGCCGTGGCGGTGGTTGACGACGGCGACGAGCGCCTCGATTCGCTCGAGGTACTCGGCGTACTCGGGAACGTCCTGGCGCGAGGGCTGGAGGTGGGCGATGAAGGTGACGCGCTCGCGGAACTCGGGGTGCTCGGTGAGGAAGACGTCGAAGGCGGCGAAGCCGCGGAGGATGTTCTTCGAGAGGTCGGCCCGGTCGACGCGGATGATCAGGTGGTCGCGACGGCGGCGCAGCAGCTCCTTCTCGTGCTCGGCGACGCCGGGAGAGTCGGCGGCACGGCGAAGGCGCTCGGGGTCGATCGCCAGCGGGTAGGCGCGGACCCAGGTCTCGCGCTCGCCGTGGATGACCGCCGCGCGCTCGTAGTCGACCTCGAGCTCGAGCAGCTCCTGGCAGCAGTGGAGGAAGTTGCGGCAGTAGGCGGTCGTGTGGAAGCCGATGATGTCGTTGGCGAGCAGCCCGCGGTAGATCTCCTCGCGGATTCGTCCCGGCAGGATTCGCCAGCTGTCTGGCTGGGACCAGGGGACGTGGACGAAGTGGTGGAGGAAGACGTCGGGGCGGGCCGAGCGGATCAGCGCCGGGCAGGTGTAGAGGTGGTAGTCGTGGAGCATCACCAGCGGTGAGCTCTCGCCGGCGATCGCGCCGACGACCGCGGCGGCGATGTCGGCGTTGACGGCCTTGTAGCCGAACTCCCAGGCGTCGGTCTCCTGGCGGCGGATGTCGGGGGCGTTGGAGAGATCCCAGAGGTAGTGCTGGATGAACCAGAGGATCGGGTTGGCGATGACGTTGTAGAAGTCGTCGTAGGCGCGGTCGTCGCTCTCGACGAGCAGGACGCGGTAGTCGACCTCGTCGAGCTCGACGTTGATCGGTGCGCCGTCGTGCTCGGCGGCGACGGCGACGTCCTCGGCGGTCATCGCCGAGGCGATCCAGAGCGCGTCGCGGTGAGCGGCGACGAGCCCGGTCAGCGCGGTGACGAGGCCGCCGCCGCCGCGCTGGACGACCCGCTGGCCCTGCTCGTCGCGGCTGAAGGACGCCGGGCCGCGATTGGAGACGATCGTCAGCTGCCCTGAGTCCGTCGTCGACATTCTCGACTCAGGGTAGCGGGGGCGCGGAATCAGTCATCTAGCCCAGCTCGGTGAACATCTGCAGCCAGTCGCGCAGCAGGCGAGGCGTCAAGAAGTGGGTGCGGGCGTGCTCCTTGCCCGCCCTGCCGAGGCGCTGGCCGAGCTCTGGATCGGCGAGGATGCCCAGGCAGCGCTCGGCCGTCTCCTGCGGTGAGGAGACGAGGTAGCCGGTGACGCCGTCCTCGATCTGCAGCGGGATGCCGCCGACGTTGCCGGCGACGGTCGGGCGCCCCTTCCAGAGCGCCTCGGTGACGGTCAGCCCGAAGCCCTCGCGGATCGACTTCTGGACGAGGACGTCGGCCTGCGACTGGAAGGCGTTGACCTCGATCGCGCCGACGTTGTTGAGGTTGTTGAGGATCTTGATGTCGGGGTCGGAGTCGGCGTACTCGCAGGTGCGCTGGAAGAACTCCCAGCCCTCGGGATCGTCGGTCGCCATCGAGCCGACCAGCGCCAGCTGGACCTCCGGCATCTGCGCGGTGATCTGGCGGTAGGCGTCGATGACGCCGACGGGGTCCTTCCAGGGGTCGAAGCGCGAGACCTGGCAGACCAGCGGCCGGTCGACATCGATGCCGAACTGGTTGCAGACGAAGGCGGCGTCGTCGGCCGAGAGCGCCATGTTCTTCGGCGAGAGCGGGTCGATGGCCGGCGGCACGATGCGGATGTCGTGGTCGCCGTTGAGAGCGCCCGGCACGTACTGGCGCATGTGCCAGACGGTCGCGTCGTACTCGGAGATGTAGGGCAGCAGCTCGGCGATCGTCGCCGGGTTGGGCTCGGAGAGATCGATGTGGCAGCGCCAGATCCAGCGGCCGCCGTGCTTGCGGGCGTGGCGCATCATCCCGATCGGCTGCGGGTCGTGGACGATCACGTAGTCCCAGTCGTCGGCGAGGCTCTCGCCGTTGATCTCGTTGTATTTCCAGAACAGCTCCCACTGCTCGCGGCTGATCACCTGAGGGTCGCCCTGAAGGGAGTTGTGCATCAGCTTGGTGACGTTGAAGAACTCCTCGCGGCCGAGGATCACGCGCCAGTGGGTGTCGAGGCCGATGTCGCGCATCAGCGGCACCAGCGTGTAGAGGATCTCCGAGACGCCGCCGCCGAAGGCCGTCGCCGAGACGTGCAGCACGCGCTTGCCCTCGAGCGGCGCGGCGAGCTCGCGGATGCTCTCGGTCAGGTCGCGGCCGACGAGGTGGGTGTAGTCGGCCAGGGACTTGGTGCCGAGGGAAACCTCGGTCAGCATTCGCCCGCGCCCATCCAAGCAGTGGCGTTCACGCGCTGCTATCTATCAGTCGGCGGCGTCACGCAGCCGCGCGATGCCCCGCTCGAGCGACTCGCAGATCGCTTGGTGGAGCTCCTGGTTGGCGGCGGCGACGCACGACATCTGGTGCTCCGGGCCCGATCCCAGCAGCGGCCGATCGTCGAGCGGAGCGCCGCAGGCGTCGGTTACGACGGCGCCCGCTTCCTCGAGGCAGAGAGCCGCCGCGGCGAGGTCGTAGGGCGAGTTGTTGAGCACCGATCCGCCGCCGACGCGCTCGAACTCCGCCCTCATCCCGGGCACCTCCTCGACCAGCCGCGGGCCCGGCTCGACGTAGGCGTCGAGCTGCCCGGTCAGCACCCGCGTCATGTCGAAGGTCGCCGAGCCGAGGTCGAAGGTGCCGCCGCTGACCGACGAGGTGTCGATCAGCTCGGCGAGGACCTCGACCAGCGCCCGGGCCGGCCGGCCGCGAAAGCCGTAGGTCCAGAACATCGAGGCGAGCTCGCTCGTCCTCGAGAGTCGCGGCAGCGGCTCGACGCCGGCGCCGCGCTCGGCGCGAAAGACGGCGCCGCTCTTGATCTCGACGATGCAGCCGAAGGCGACGTCGGCCATCGTTGGCTCCTCGTCGAGCGGCGCGGCTGCGACCGACACGCAGGCCGACTCGAGCCCTGCCAGCGCCGGCCGTGTGCCGTCGATCGGGTCGACTATCAGCACCCACTCGGCGGCGCCGTCGCTGGGCGAGACCATGCCGCGGTCCTCGGAGTAGAAGGCCAGCTCGGGCGCCCGCTCGGCCAGGAACTGCTCCATGAACGACTCGGCGCGCTCGTCGATGGCGAAGGTGATGTCGCCGTCGCGGTCGCCGTCGGCGTGGACGCGGCCGGCGTGGACGCCGAGCTCACCGACGAGCTGCTCGCGCAGCGCGGTGGCGAGCTCGCTGACGAGGCCGCCGAGCGCGGCCGGCGCGGTTCTCTGGCTGTGGGCGCTCATCTAGGGATTGGCGCTGAGCGGGCGGTTGCCGAGCCGTACGCGGACCTGCTTGACGGCGCCGGCGTGGAGCAGCTCGAGCGTCACCGTGTCACCGGGCTTGTGGATCGCGATCGCCCGGGAGAGGTCGTTGTCGCCGATCAGCTTGTGACCGTCCACGGCGATGATGACGTCGCCGCCGACCTTGACCCGCTCGCCCTGGAAGCGCTCCTCGCGGCTGCCCGCCTGGACCCCGGCCTTGTCGGCCGGGCCACCCTTGACGATGTCGGCGACGAGCGCGCCGGTCTTCGACTCGAGCTTGAGATGGTCGGCCAGCTGCGGATAGAGGGCCCGTGAGGTGACGCCGATGTAGGCGTAGGAGACCTTGCCGCTGGCGCGCAGCTGGTCGAGCGACCGGCGCACGGCGGTGACCGGCACCGCGAAGCCGACGCCGGAGTTCGAGCCCGAGCTCGACTCGATCTGCTGGTTGATGCCAATTACCTGGCCGTCGGCGTCGAGCAGCGGCCCGCCGGAGTTGCCGGGATTGATCGAGGCGTCGGTCTGGATGCCGCTGTCGATCTGGAACTTGGTCAGCGATTGGATCGAGCGGTCGGTCGCCGAGATGACGCCGACCGAGAGCGAGCCCTCCTCGCCGAAGGGGCTGCCGATGGCGGCGACGGGTGCGCCGACGATGAGGCCCTGGCCGCTGGCGAGTGTCAGCGGTTGCAGGTCGAGCCCGTCGGGGGCAACCTTGATCAGGGCGACATCGGCGAAGGGGTCGTAGCCGACGACCTTCGCCGAGACCCGGTTGCGATCGGGGAACTCGACAGAGACCTCCTTGGCCTGGGTCAGCTTGCCGCCGCTGCCGCCGCCCTGGCCACCGTCGGTGACGACGTGGGCGTTGGTAACGATCTCGCCGCTGTCGCTGATGACGAAGCCCGAGCCCTGGCCGATGCCGCCGCCGCCGCCAAAGATGCCACCGCTGCCGCCGAAGACCGAGCGGATCGTGACCACGCCCGGCGAGGTCTTGGCGTAGATCGCCGCCGGGTTGAACTTGCCTCCCGAGGCGATCTTGATCGCCGTGGCCCGCGGCTGCGACGAGGTGGCATCCTGGCTCTGCGCCACGCTCTGCTCGCCGCCCCCACCGCCACCGCCGCAGCCTGCGAGGAGTCCGGCGGCGGCGATCGCCGTCAGGGCGCCGAGGCGCTTGGCTACTGCGCTCACGAGCGGCCGCTCTTGGGGGGCGCCTGCGCCGGCAGCGCCAGCGTGAAGGCGGTAAAGCCCTTGTTCGAAGTGACCGCGAGGCTGCCGTCCATCCGCGCCGCCAGCTCGCGCGCTATGGCGAGGCCGAGGCCGGACCCGCCGGCGACGTCGCCGGAGAAGAAGCGCTCGAAGACCCGCTCGCGGTCCTGCGGCACTATTCCCGGGCCCTCGTCGCTGACGATCAGCTCGGTGGCCCCGTTCTGGCGCAGCGTCGTCATCGTCACAGCGGTCCCCTCTGGCGTATGGGTGAAGGCGTTGTCGAGCAGGATACGGATGATCTGAGCTACCCGGCCGGGGTCGCCGTAAGCGAACGCCGCCTCGGCGGCGCTGCGCAGCTCGAGCCGGGAGCGGTGGTGCTGGGCGGCGGGCTGGAACTCCTTGGCGAGCGACTCGGCCAGGCCGGCGAGGTCGAAGTCCTCACGACGCAGCTCGATCGCGTCGGCGTCGAGCTTCGAGAGGTCGAGCAGGTCGGTCGTCAGCTTGGTCAGGCGCTCGACCTGCTCGCGCATCGTCCGCACGAACTCCTCACGGGTGGCGTCGTCCGGGTCGGACTCGGCGAGCAGCTCGACGAAGCCCCCGAGCGAGAAGATCGGCGTTCGCAGCTCGTGCGAGGCGTTGGCGATGAACTCCTTGCGGGCGCTGTCGAGCCGCGCCAGGCGTCGTTGCATCTCGTTGAACGTGCGCGCCAGCTGGCCGACCTCGTCGGCGGAGTCGACGGGGATCTGAACGGCGAAGTCGCCCTCGGCGACCTGCTGCGCCGCCCGCTCGAGCCGCCGCAGGCGCTGCGATGTTGCCCTGGCGGCGAAGAAGCCCGCCAGCAGCGCCGCCGAGAGCGCGATCGTCCCGGCGATCAGAATCTGGCGCTGGATCAGGGCGACGTTGTCCTCGACCTCGGCGAGCGAGCTCGAGAAGACGGCGACCCAGCGCGGCGCGGCTCCGTCGGAGGACAGGGGGATCGCAACCTCGCCGGTACGCACCCCGGCGACGCGCTCGACGCCGGCGCGTGTCCCGCCGCTGAGGACGGCGCTGGCGGCGGCCGTGTAGGCAGGCCGGATCGCCGTCGAGTCGAGCTCGGAGTCGGCGACGACGAAGGACGGCGCCGCCTGGCCATCGCCCGAGGCCGGGCGAACGCCGAGCACCGTGACGCGAGCGTCGGCCGGCTGCGCGATCGTCGAGACGAGACCGCGCAGCTCCGCCGGCGAGGCGTTGCGCCGCATCGCCTGGGCCAGCTCCGGGGCATGCCGCACGGCCACCTGCTCCAGGCGGCGGAGCTTCTGCGAGGTCAGGCTCGACTGCAGCTGAGGCACGACGTAGAGGTAGATGAAGACGACCGCCGCCGCGGTGATCGCGAAGAAGAGGCCGATCAGGCGGTCGCGGATGCTCCGCGGTCCCAGCCGCCTCATTCGGCCGTGGGGTCGCAGAAGCGATAGCCGACGCCGCGAACCGTCAGCAGGTATTCGGGCGCGCTCGAGTCGGCTTCCAGCTTCTCGCGCAGGTGGCGGATGTGAACGTCGACGGTGCGGGGGTCGCGATAGATCGACTCTCCCCAGACGTGCTCGAGCAGCATCTCGCGCGTGTGGACGCGCCCCGGCGCGCGCACCAGCGCGGCGAGGATCTCGAACTCGACGTAGGTCAGCTCGACCGGCTCGCCGCGGATCGCCGCGCTGCGGCGGTCGAAGTCGATTCGCAGCTCCCCCGACTCGAGCGGCTCCTCGCCGCCGGGACGGTTGCGCATGTCCGAGCGCCGCAGCGCCGCCTTGACCCGGCTGCGGAACTCGCGCATCGAGAAGGGCTTGGTGATGTAGTCGTCGGCGCCGACCTCGAGGCCGACGACCTTGTCGCCCTCGCCGCCCTTGGCGGTGAGCATGATGATCGGCACCTGGCTGCGCGTCCGCAGGCGGCGGCAGACCTCGACGCCGTCGAGCTTGGGCAGCATCACGTCGAGGATGACGAGATCGAAGCGCTGCTCGGCGAAGCGGTCGAGCGCCTCCTGGCCGTCGAGCGCCGACACGACCTCGTAGCCCTCCTCACGCAGGGGATAGGCGAGCAGGGTCTGAACCGACTGCTCGTCGTCAACCAGCAGAATCCTTGCCGACCCGCCAGCCATGGAATAGAGATTAGATGCCGTTCGTGCCCGCCCCTGCGATGAATGAGCCAGGACGAGCGTCCGGACCGCGACGGGCGCGGCGGCGATGATCGACTTCCGCATCTATCGAGCGATGCTGCTGCCGGCGCTGCTGGCGATCACCGTGATGATGTTTTCGCTCGGCCCGGTGCCCGAGGCCAAGCGCAGCCGGCTGGCGCCGAGCGGGTTCGATGGCGCCCGCGTGGCCGCCCTCGCCGGCGATCTCGCAGCGCTCGCCCCCGATCGCCGACCCGGCAGCGCCGGCGACGCCCGCGTCGCCGCCTTCGTCCGCCAGCGCTTCGGCGTGATCCAGGGAGGCCAGCTGACCGAGCAGCGCTTTCACGGTGAGTTCCGCGGCAGGGACGTGGAGATGAGCAACGTGATCCTGACCCTGCCGGGGCAGTCCGACCGGCGGGTGGTGCTGATCGCCCATCGTGACGAGTCGACGGGGCCGGGCCTCGCGAGCAGCGCGGCGGCGACGGCGGCGCTGCTCGAGATCGGCACCAGCTTCAGCGGCTCGACCCACAGCAAGACGCTGGTCCTCGTCTCCAGCGATGGCGGCAGCGCCGCCGCCGCCGGAGCCAAGAGCTTCGCCCAGTACCCGAACGCCGGCCAGGTCGACGCGGTCGTGTCACTCGAGCAGCCGGGTCTCGCGAAGCCGCGGGCTCCCTTCGTCGTCCCCTGGTCGGCCGGCAGCCAGAGCACCTCGGTGCAGCTGGCGCGCAGCGCCCACGCGGCCGTGCGCGACGAGGTCGGCGGCCGCGCCGGCGACATGGGCACGTTCGGCCAGCTCGTTCAGCTGGCGCTGCCGAGCGGGCTCGGCGAGCAGGGTGTGTTGATCGAGCGCGGCTTCGACGCGATCTCGCTCTCCTCGGCGGGGGAGCGCCCGCTGGCTCCGGCTGGCGCCGGCCCTGAAGCCCTTTCGGCTGACACGCTTGGCCAGTTCGGCCGGGCGACCCTCGCGCTGATGCTCGCCCTCGACGGCGATCCGGACCCGCTCGAGCACGGCCCGGACACGCAGCTCACCGTTGCCGGAAGCCTGCTGCCGGGTTGGACGCTGCGCCTGCTGGCGCTCACCCTGATCCTGCCGATCGGCGCGGTGGCCGTGGACGGCGCGGCGCGGCTGCGAAGGCGCGGCGAGTCGGTGCTGCGCCCGCTGGCCTGGGTCGCGGCGCGGGCGCTGCCCTTTGCCGCCGCCGTGATCGCCCTCTATCTGTGTGCGCTCGTCAGGCTGTTGCCGGCGCCGGAGTTCCCATTCGACGTTCGTGATTACGACGTCGGTACCGGAGCAACCGTTGCCATTGCCCTCGCCTCGCTGGCTCTCGGGGCGACGACCTTGCTCTCGCGACCGCGGCGGCCGCCGCCGATCGTCAGCGCCGAGGCGCTGTTCGTCAGCGTCACGCTCGTGATGTCGGCGGCGCTGCTCGCGCTCTGGCTCGCCAACCCGTTTCTCGCGCTGCTGTTCGTACCGGCGCTGCATCTCTGGCAGGCACCGAGCCTGCCGAGGGTCCCGGTGAGGCTGCCGGTCGTTCTCGGCTTCCTCCTCGCCGGGCTCGTCCTGCCGATCCTCGCCGTCGCCCAGCTCGCGGACCGCTTCGGTCTCGGTGGCTCGGTGCTCTGGGACCTGGCCCTGCAGCTGACCGGCGGTCAGATCGGGCCGGGCACTGCATTCCTGGGCTGCCTGCTGGCCGGCTGCGGCGTTGCGACGCTCGCACTCGCCCGGGCGATTCGCCGGCGTGAGGGCGATCTGGACGTATATGCGAATCGCGCCGATCCGTCGAATGGTCGATAAATGGCGAGATGGTTAGATCGGATGCCCAGATGACGCCCGAGGTGCGGGTCGAGCGACTGCGAAGAGCGGTCGACGACGGCTCCTACGACGTCGACGCGCGAGCGGTGGCCCGGTCGGTCATGCGCGCCGTCGGGCGGCTGGGGCTACCTGAGGTCGGCCTCTCGTGCGACATCGACGGGCTCGCCGTGTCGCTTGCGCGTACTAGGCCAGATGATCGAAGCCCGGCGGCGGCTGGACCTCGCCACTCGCAGCGACGAATCTGACGCCCTCGCCCCGGCTGACCCGGCCGATCGCGGTGAGGGTCGTGCCGGTTGCGGCCACAGCGGCGGCGGCTTTCTCGAAGCTCTCGGCCGGGAGACTGGCCAGCAGCTCGTAGTCCTCGCCGCCGCCGAGCGCCAGCGCCTGCGGATCCTCGCCGGCTGCCGCGGCCAGCTCGCCGGCGCCGGCGGCGATCGGCACCGCCTCGGCGTCGAGCTCGAGCGCAACCCCGCTGGCGCGGGCCATTTGAGCGGCGTCGCCGGCGAGGCCGTCGCTGACGTCGATCAGCGCCGCGGCGCCGGCGCCTCGCAGCGCCCGGCCGGCGGCAATGCGCGGCAGCGGCTTCAGCTGACGTTCGACGAGCGCGGCGGCGGTCGCGCCGTCCAGGGCATCGGCGAGGGCAGGCTCGCGCAGCAGGCGCAGCCCGGCCGCCGCGGCACCGAACTCACCGGTGACGCAGAGCAGATCGCCGGCCTGCGCTCCGCCGCGGGTCACGAGCTCAGCGGCGTCGCCGGCATGGCCGACGACGGTGACAGCGAGGACGATCACCGGCGAGCGGGTCACGTCGCCGCCGGCGAGAGCGGTCCCGGTGGCATCGGCGAGAGCGGCGATCCCCTCGTAGAGCTCGAGGCAGTCGTCCTCGCCAAGCCCCGGCGGCACGCCGAGGACGACGTAGGCCTCGCCGGGGCTCGCTGCCATCGCCGCGAGATCGGAGAGGGCGGCGGCCAGCGCCTTGTGGCCGATCGCTCTCAGCGGTGCCCAGTCGCGCTCGAAGTGGACCCCCTCGACCAGTGCGTCGACCGACACCGCGGTGGCGCCGCCGGGAACGCTGACCGCGGCGTCGTCGCCGACGCCGACCCGCAGCCGGCCGTCCGCCGGAGGACCGCCGATCCGCTCGGCCAGCCGCGCGATCAGGTCGAGCTCGCTGCCGCTCACGGCGTCACATCGGCAGGCGGTTGATGAGCTGGAAGGCAGTCAGGGCCAGGACCGAGCCCGCGAGAGCACGGTCGCCGGAGACCGCCGCAAAGGGGATCGCCCAGAGCAGGTACCAGGGCAGCAGCCAGCCCGTCGCCAGCAGCAGCCCAAAGGCGGCCCAGCCGGCGGCTCGCACCCAGTCGCCCTCCTGCTGGCAGCGGGCCAGTCGCCGCAGTCGCGGCGCCGCGACCGGCGCCGTCCACAGCGCCAGCCAGGCCAGCAGCGCCGCGTAGCCGACGAGCAGGCCCGCGCGCAGCGTGTCGACGTCCACCCCGGCGAGCCGCGAGAGCGTCGCCGGGACGCTGTAGCGGCTGGTGTGCGCCTGGTTCTCGCCGACGAGGACGAGGGAGTCGAGCGCATGGGCGCCGAAGACCGCCAGGCTTGCCGCGGCGAGCAGCGCCGCAGCAATGGCTGCGCCGAGGACGAAGCGGCCCCGCCGTGGGGTCGCGAGCAGCGCAAACGGCGCCGCGAACGCGGCCGAGACCTTGACCGCGGCGCCGGCGAGCAGCGCCGCGCCACCGGCGAGCTGCCGCTGGGCAGCAAGCGCGGCGGCGCCGGCGAGGACGAGCGCCATCATCACGGCGTCGTTGTGGGCGCCGCCGACGACGTGGACGAGAACCAGGGGGTTGAGGGCGACGAAAGCCGCCGCCTTCGCCGGATCGAGTCCTCGCAGCGCCGCGATCCGGGCGACCAGGACGGCTATTGCGAGTACCGAGGCGGCGGCGATCCCCTTCAGCGCCCAGAAGGCGAGCGGCAGGCTCAGCAGGCCGAGAGGGTAGGTGCCGAGCGTGAACAGCGGGCCGTAGGCGCTGACCGAGTCGCGCCAGCCGACGTGGGCGAAGGCGGGATCCGCGGGGACGCTGGCCGGCACGTCGACGTAGGGGTTGAGGCCGTGGGCCGCGCCGAGGCGGGAGTAGGAGATGTAGCTGAAGACGTCGGCCGAGAGCAGTGGTGGCGCCAGCGCAAAGGCGGTGACGAGCACGCCGATCGCGATCCAGATCCAGCGCGGCGCCAGCGCCCGTGAGGTGGTGAGCACGCCCAGATAGGCGAGGAAGGCGACCCAGAGCAGCGCGTAGTATTCGCCGCCGCCGAGCTCGATGCCCTCGCCATAGACGCCGCGCAGCCAGCCGGGCCCGTCGCCGATCTGGCCGGGCACCATCGTGCCGTCGGGAGCGGCGAGCAGTGCCGCCGCGGCGGCCAGCGCCAGCAGCGCCGCCGCGCCCAGGGCGGTCGCTCGTCTATCGGTGGGCGCGAGCGAGCTCAGTTGCCATTGCCGTTGCCATTGCCGTTACCGGTCTGGCCGCCACCCTGCGGGGTGGGTGTGTAGGCGCGCGGGTCGTAGCCACGGTAGCCGCCGCCCTGCTGGACGCCGGAGCCGGTTCCGGGGTTGGTATAGGGGCTCGTCCCAGTGGTGGTGACGCCGCCGGTCGGCGTCGTCAGCGTGCGCTGGAAGGTCTGGTACTGGATCGGGTGCTTGGGCAGCGGATACGGGCGGCAGGGGAAGTTCCCTGCCGACATGAACGCCCGCCAGATCGGCGCCGCCAGCGTGCCGCCGAAGCCCTCCTGGCCGTGGACCGAGGTCATCGGGTGCAGGGCGTCCGGGTAGCCGACCCAGACCGCGGTCGAGGCGTCGGGGCGAAAGCCGACGAACCAGGCGTCGCTGAAGTTGGTCGTCGTGCCCGTCTTGCCGGCGTCGCTGGCACAGCCCGTGCTGGCGCCGGTGCCGGTTCCGGAGGTGACGACCGAGCGCAGGATCTTGTCGAGCTCGTAGGCGACCCCGTCGGAGAGGACCCGCTTGCGGTCCGGCTTGCCGATGTCGTCGACGTGGCCATCGGGGAACTTGACGTACTTGATCGCGATCGGCTTGCTGTGCATGCCGCCGGAGGCAAACGTCGCGTAGGCGCTCGCCATCTCGAGCGGCGAGACCCCAAGTCGCAGTCCGCCGAGTCCCTCGGCCGGCAGCGCGTCGAGCTCGGTGGTGATGCCCATGTCGTAGGCGGTCTGGCGAACGTTCTCCGGGCCCAGGTCGATGTCGAACTGGGCGTAGACGGTGTTGTCCGAGGCGGTCATCGCGCTGGCGACCGAGATCGGCCTGTTGCTCTCGTTGCCCTCGGCGGTGTCGACCACCCAATGGCCGAACTCGGGCAGGTGCAGGTCGAGGTGCTTGGAGACGTAGCTGGTCGAGTAGGGGTCGACGCCACGGCGCAGCGCGGTCGCGAGGACGAACGGCTTGAAGGCGGAGCCCGGCTGGCGGTGCCCCTGGGCGGCGAGGTTGTACTGCTCGTGCTTGTAGGTGCCGCTCGACGACATCGCCAGCACGTAGCCCGTCTTCGGGTCGATCGTGACGACGGCGGCCGAGGGGTCGCCCGGCTGGTTGAACATCGAGTCGATCGCCTCCCTGCCGACCTGCTGCAGGCGCGGTTCGAGCGTCGTGTAGACCTGCAGCCCGCCCTTGCGCACCGTGGCGACGCCGTAGTGGTCGATCAGCTGCTGCTGGACGAAGTCGAAGAAGTAGGGCTCCTTGATCCGCGTGTAGCGGGTGCCCTGCCGCAGCGTGAGCTTGGCCGCCCGCGCGCTCGCCGCCTGGGCGGGCGTGATGTAGCCCTCCTTCAGCATCGCCGCCAGCACCTCGTTGCGGCGCTCGAGCGCCCCGGTCGGGTTGAGGAACGGGTTGTAGTCGGTCGGCGATTGCGGCAGGCCCGCGAGCAGCGCGATCTGCGGCAGGTCGAGCTTGCGCGTGGACTTGGAGAAGAAGGTCCGCGACGCCGCCTCGACGCCGACGGCCGTGCGGCCTTCGACCGTGCCGTAGGAGGCGGTGTTCAGGTACTGCTCGAGGATCCAGTGCTTCGAGTGCAGGTTCTCGAGGTCCTCGGAGAGCTTGGCCTCCTTGATCTTCCTCGTCAGGTCGCGTTTGGGGTCGACGATGTAGCGGTTGCGGACGAGCTGCTGGGTGATCGTCGAGCCGCCCTGGACGGCGTGGCCGGCCTTGGCGTCGGCGATCGCGGCGCGGGCGATGCCGCCGATGTCGATGCCGCCGTGCTTGTAGAAGTTGCGGTCCTCGATCGCGATCGTCGCTTCCTGCAGGTAGCGGGGAATGCTCTTGAGCTTGATCGGCTGGCGCGCGGTGTCGGACTGGATGTAGCCGAGGCGGTTGCCGTCGGCGGCGAAGATCACCGAGTTGGTGCCCTCGTTGATCGGCTTCAGCTTCGAGATCGGCGGCGCCGAGGCAGCCACGCTGAGCACGTAGATGCCCAGGCTCAGGCCGGCCAGCGCCACAAGCGACGAGATGATTGCGAGCCCGAGCAGAAGCGGCCGGGCCCTATGCGACTTACGGCGACGGCTCCGCCGGCGCGCCCGCTGCGTCATAGACGGATAAGGGTACTCACCTGGTCTAGCGGGCTTCGCCGCTCGGCTGCGCCGGCGGGATTCCCTGCGCCGGCAGGGCGCGCTCGGTCGTGCCGTTGACCGAGTGGTTGATCAGCGGGTCGGTCATCAGCTTCTGGTTGGGGACGACGAGGACGCGGCCGTCGTCGAAGGCAATCGAGGTAAAGGTCAGGGTGATGTCGCTGACCCGGCCCGATCCCTGCTCGAGCTCGACCAGATCGCCGATCCGCAGCGGCTGGGTGATCGCCAGGAGGACTCCGGCGACCATGTTCGAGAGCGCCTGCTGGGCGGCGAAGCCGACGACCAGGCTGAGCACCGCCGTCGAGGCGAGCACGCCGGCGGCGAGGCGCTTGATCTCGGTGAACTGGCTCAGCGCCAGGGCGGCGCCGATCGCGATGATCGTGATGAAGAGCAGCCGGCGGACGACCCGCAGGCGCGTCCTCAGCTCGCGCGACTGCGTCGCCCCGACCCTGTCGGCCAGGCGCGAGGCGCGGCCGATGACCAGCCTGTCGAGCGCCAGCGCGAGCAGCACCGTGAGGGCGATCGTGATCGCCGCGGAGATCTCGTTGCCGTGTGCTTGCCAGAAGGTCTGGTCCATAATCGGCCACGTTGGGCGCGAACTCGTCAGCCGCCGCGCGCATCAGCGTGCGTGTACTCGTTCTATCCCGTGCCTGGGTATTCCTTTGCGCGGCAGCCGCTTTTCTCGCCTTTGGCGCCGATCGCTCGAGCCAGGCGCGCTTCGGCGCGCCGGCGATCGCCGACCCCTTCGGCGGCGCCGGGCAGGCGCTGCTCGGCATCTGGTCGCGCTGGGATTCGGTCTGGTACCTGGGCGTCGCCCACCACGGCTACGGGGTCGGGGAGCCGAGCGCCGCCTTCTTTCCCCTCCTTCCCCTGCTCTCGCGTGCCGTGGCGGCGCCGATCGACCTGGTTGCCGGCCGGCCGGCGGCGATCTTTCTCGGTGCCCTCGCGGTCTCCCTCGCCGCTTTCGGCGTGGCCCTCTATTTCCTTCACCGCCTTGTCGCCGTCGAGCTCGGCGACCGGGTGGCGATGCTCTGTGTCGCCCTCGTCGCCTTCTTTCCGATGGCGGTCTTCCAGGGCGCGATCTACAGCGAGAGCCTCTTCCTCGCGCTCAGCGCCGCCGCCGTCTGGTTTGCCCGCAGCGACCGCTGGGCGGCCGCCGGGACGCTCGCCGCGGCGGCTGTGCTGACCCGCAGCGCCGGCATTGCGCTGATCGTTCCGCTGGCGCTGCTCTATCTGCTGGGACCGCGTGGGCAGGGGCAGGCCGAGCGGCCCTATCTGGGAGCTCCCTGGCGTCGGCGAGGGGGCCCGCGGGCTTACCCGCTGCGCCGCGACGCGCTCTGGATCGGCCTCGCACCGGCAGCGCTCGCGGGCTTCGCGATCTATCTCGGCTTCGAGCTCGGAGACTCGCTCGCCTTCGCTCACGCGCAGGCCGACTGGGGCCGTGAGCTCGGCCACATCGGCAGCGTCCCGGCAGCGTTCGCCGGCGGGCTTTGGCAGGGAGCCGTGGCCGCCGGCTCCGGCCTCGCCGATCTGGTCCGGGGCCGGGCATCTGCTGGCGAGCTGCTCTGGGCGCCCGACGGCGGCCTCTCGCTGTCGCGGGCCGGGATAAATCTCGAAGCCGGCCTGTTTCTGGCCTTCGCCGTCATCGCGACGATCGGCGCGCTGCGGCGGCTGCCGCTTGCCTATGGCGCCTATGCGGCCGCCGCGCTGGCGCTGGCACTGAGCTATCCACGGTCTGCGGTTCCCGGCTACGACGTGCCGCTGTTCTCGCTGCCGCGCTTTCTCGCCGTCGTCTTCCCGCTGTTCATCTGGCTCGCGCTCGTCGTCAGCGAGCGCGGCTGGGAGCGTCCGGCGCTGCTCGTCTTGGCATTGCTGCTGGGTCTCTATGCGGCCCAATGGGGAACATGGCAGTGGGTCTCGTGACCGAGCCATCGACAAAGTCACCCACGGAGGCGGTCTTCTTCGACGTCCTCGGCACGCTGGTCGAGCTCGAGCCGCCGTGGCTGACGCTCCGTGAGGCGGTTGGCGACGACGTGCCCGAGGAGAAGCTCATCCGCGCCGTCAAGCTCGAGATGGCCTACTACAAGGAGCACAGCCACGAGGGCCGCGATCCGGCGTCGCTAGCCGAGCTGCGCGGCCGCTGCGCCGAGCTGTTGACGCGCGAGCTGGGAGTCGAGGTGACTCTCGATGAGTTGATCGCCGCGATTCGCTTCCACCCCTACCCCGACGCGGCGCCGGCGCTGGCGGCGCTGCGCGGCCGCGGCCTGCGCCTCGTCGCCGTCTCGAACTGGGACAGCTCGCTGACCGCGGTGCTCGATCGCTGCGGCCTCGCCGAGGCCCTCGACGGCGCCGTCAGCTCGGCCGAGGCCGGCGCCTCGAAGCCCGACCCGGCGGTCTTCCTCCGCGCCCTCGAGCTGGCGGGATGCGAGCCCGAGCGGGCCCTGCACGTCGGCGACACCCCCGAGGAGGATGCCGCCGGCGCGGCCGCCGCCGGCATCCGCTGCCTGATCGTCGACCGCAAGGGCGGCGGCGACATCGCTTCGCTGGCCGAGGTCGAGGGCCGGCTGTGATCTACGCCAGCCTGCGCCGCCGCTTCCTGGCGGCGTTCCTGGACGCGACGACGACCCTGATCATGGCCGCCTGGCTCTTCAGCCTGGTCGCCCCGATCAAGGACCCCACGGCGATCGCGATCGTCGGCCTGATCGTCTTCTCGCTCTGGTTCAACTACTCAGCCTTCTGCGAATGGCGCTGGGGCCAGACGATCGGCAAGAACGCCGTAGGCATAGAGGTAAGGACCGACACCGGAAACCCCCCCACCTGGAGCGCCGCAGCAATGCGAAACCTCCTCCGCCTAATAGACCTCCCCCTAACCCTCCTAGGCATAGGAGCCGCCCTCTGGCTCCAATCCAGCAAAAAGCAACGCCTAGGAGACCGAGCAGCTCACACGGTGGTAACGAGGAGACACCCGACACCGCAGCCGTGGGGGATCGTTACCGGGACAGGACCCGCTGCCCCAGAGCATGGTGTTCCAGTCCAATCAAAGCCAGCAAATCCACCAGAGCAACCAGAGCAACCAAAGCCCCCCCCACCAACCAGAGCCGGCATCCCCCCTGGAACCTGGACCCCCAAGCACGTCGTCTGGGGCATCCTGGCCCTGATCTTCCTCTCCCTGGTGGAGATCATCTTCGTAGCCCCCTTCGACCCAGACGTGAAGTCCCCAGCCGCAAAGCTAGCCTCCCAAGCCCTCTTCGTAGCCACCCTCACAGGCGTAGCCTTCGGCTTCGCGACCCTGCCGAAGTCGGGCCTGGCAAGCCCGCAGACGCTCGGCCTGCGCTCCCCCCGCCGCTTCGTCTCCAAGCTCGCCGGCCCGACGATGCTGGCGGCGATGGTGACGGTCGCCGCCATCGCCGCATACCTCCTCTTCGCGGGCGTTTACAACTTGATCGTCCACACCCACCAGGAGGACATCGCCCGCGACCTCGGCGTCGGTTCGACGCCCCTCGCGGCGGTCGTCGCCGGCCTGCTGATCGTCGTCGCCTCGCCGCTCAGCGAGGAGATCTTCTTCCGCGGCTTCCTCTTCGGCGGCCTGCGCCACCGGCTCAGCCTCTGGCCGGCGGCGGCGATCGCCGGGGCGATCTTCGGCGCCGTCCACTTCACCGGCGGCGACAGCGTCACCGTCGTCCCCCAGCTCGCCGCCCTCGGCGTGATCCTCTGCTGGCTCTACGAGAAGACCGGCTCGATCTGGCCGACGGTGGTGATCCACGTCCTCAACAACGCCCTCGCCTTCGCTGTCTTGGTGTCGAAGTAGCCGACCTGCGCCGCCGAGCGTCGTGACGGCGGCATTTCCAGCCGCGGCGATCGACGCGGGCGGTTGCCGATAGCGCCCTAGAATCAAGCCCGTGTTGCGCAGGGCTTCACTCGCATCCGTCCTCTCGCTGGCGCTCCTCGCCTTCTTCAATGCCGCCGTGGCCTCGGCGGCCGGGCCGCCGGCGACGATGACCATGCAGCTGGCGGGCATCAAGCACCACGAGGTGCTGATCCTCGACAAGGTCACGGCCAAGGGCACGCTGAAGCCGGCGACGCCCGGCCAGCAGGTTGACGTTCAGCTGATCCGCGGCGGCAGCGTCGTCGCCCACCAGCTCGCCGGCGCTGCTGACGGCAGCTTCAAGGCGGCCTTCAAGATCGGCGCCGACGGCAAGTACAGGGTGCGCGCCGAGCACGCCGACGACCCCGCGCTCGGCGCTGCCTCCGCCGTCTCGAACAAGTTCGGCGTTCGCTATCCCGACCTGCGCTCGGGCAATCGGGGGCCGCGCGTCAGGCTCTTCAACCGGCTGCTGCAGAAGCGGGGCTACATCGCATCCGACGGCGGCACCTACACCGCCGTGACCGGTCGGGGCGTGATGGCCTTCCGCAAGGTCAACGGCATGCGCCGGACCTTCAGCTCGGCCGGCTCCGACATCTTTCGCAAGCTCGCCCACGGCAGCGGTGGCTACCACCTGCTCCACCCCGAGGGCGGCCGCCACGCGGAGGTCTCGATCCGCCGCCAGGTGCTCGTCCTCGCCAACGGTGGCAACGTCTTCCGGATCTACCATGTCTCGACCGGCGCGCCGGCGACGCCGACGATCCGCGGCCACTTCAACTTCTACCGTCGCGAGCCCGGCTACAACTCGAAGCAGATGTTCGACTCGTTCTACTTCCATGGCGGCTACGCGATCCACGGCTATCACGACGTCCCGGCCTACAACGCCAGCCACGGCTGCGTCCGCACGCCGATCCCCGACCAGAAGGGGATCTACAACTGGCTGCAGATGGGGGACTCGATCTTCGTCTACTGACCGCGCCCGCCCGATCTGAAAGCCTGCGCCGATGCGCGAGCGCGACCTACGGGCGGTCCTCGTCCTCATCGGCGGCTTTCACCTCGTCCTCGGCGCGCTGGCGCTGATCTCGCCGGAGACGTTCTTCCAGCGGATCGGTGAGTACGCGACGCGCAACGACCACTACGTCGGCGACGTCGGCGCGTTCTACGCCGCGTCCGGTATCGCCCTTCTGATCTCCGTCCGGCGTCCGTCCTGGCGCCTGCCGCTGCTCGCCACGGGTGCCATCTGGTACGGGCTCCATGCCCTCAACCACGCCTTCGACGTCGGCCAAGCCGAGAGCGACGCCCGCGGGATCGCCGACACCCTGCTGCTGGTCCTCGGCGCCGCCGGCTCGGCCTATCTGGCGAGGGTGGCGGCGCGGCTACCGGGCGCGGACGCCGCCTGAATACGATCCCGCCGGTGAGCGATACGCGCCAGACCCTGCTCGACGAGCTGCGCCAGCACGCGCTGGTGATCGGCGAGGTGACGCTCTCCAGCGGCCGCGCGGCGCAGTACTACGTCGACGCCAAGCGAGCGCTGCTGCGCCCACCGGCCTTCCGCGCCGCCGGCGAGCTGATCGCCGCCGCCGCCGCCGAGCTCGGCGCCACCGCGGTTGGCGGCATGACGATGGGCGCCGACCCGCTCGCCTGCGCCGCGATCGGTGCCCCCGGCGGCGAGGGCCTCGTCGCCTTCTTCGTCCGCAAACAGCGCAAGGAGCACGGCCTGGAGCGCTGGGTGGAAGGGCCGCTGCTCGAGCCGGGAACTCGATGCCTGGTCGTCGAGGACGTCGTCACGACGGGCGGCTCAACCGTCCAGGCGCTCGAGCGGATACTCGCCGAGGGCCTTGAGGTGGTCGGCACGGTCTGCGTGCTCGATCGCCTGGCCGGCGGCGGCGCCGCGATCGAGGCGGCCGGCGGCGCGCCGTTCCGGGCGCTGGCGACGATCGACGAGCTCTACCCGGAGCGCCCCGACCGCTAGCCCGGGTCAGCCGACGGCGACGGGGCGAAAGCGAACCGTTCGGGCGATCCGGTCGATCAGCTTCGCCGTCCGCGGGCTCTTCAGCTTGGTCGCGCCGAGGAGGGTGAAGACGCCGACCGCCGGCGGCCGCATCACGATCAGGCGCAGCCGCTCGCTGCCGTGGCCGCTGCCACTGGTCGTGACGATCACGGCCGGGTAGCGGCCGCGGAAGCGTTGCGGCTCACCGACCGCCAGCCCGTCGAATGCGTGGAGGTTGCTGACCGTGCCGGCGGCGAGGGCGGTCAGGTCGGTCGTCCGGGCCTCCTCGGTGCGATCGCCGGCGATCGAGATCGCGACCAAATTGCGCGGAGCCGCCAGCAGCGAGGTCGAGCCCTGCAGCCGCCACGTCCAGCCCGGCGGCACGCCGACGCTGAAGCCCGACGGGTCGTTGACGACCGCCTTCCAGCCATGCGGAAGCTTCGCCGGCTGGTCGCCGGCGGGGCCGGTGGCAGTTGTCGTCGTCGAGCCTGTCGGTCCGCCGCCCCCGCAGCCGACCACGAGCAGGCCGAGGGCGAGCGCTGCGGCCCTCAACGACGATCGCCGCAGGGCCGGTTCCTCAGTCCTGGGGGAAGTGGATCGTGAACGCCCGCTGGCCGCTGCTGCAGCGGGGCGAGTTCGGCTCGCCGGGCGTCGACGGGGCGTCGTTGATGCCGGTGCAGTCGCCGAGCTTCCAGCCCGCAGGCAGGTTCTTCTGGCTCGGCTGGTCGGTGGAGACGAAGCGCTTGGCGTAGGAGAGCGCGCTGCCGCAGGGCACGCCGGCCGCCGAGACGGGCACGTCGCGGCCGAGGCCGGAGAAGTAGATCTTGCCGCAGGTGACCTCGCGGACGACGGGGATCGCTGGCTTCTTCGGTGTCGTCACCGGCTTGGCCTTGCCGGTCTGCGTCCGCGCCGGCGTCGTCTTGACGGGCTGGGTCGGCTGCGTCGCCGTTGTCGGCGTCGAGTTCGCCACAGGCGCGGTCGTGGTGTCGGGCCCGCCGCCACCACCGCAGCCGCCGGCGAGCACCAGTGCAGATGCGACTGCACTTGCCAAGAGCGTCCGTTTCACGACCCGACTGTTTAGCAGGCCGCGAACCTCGACTGAAGGGCCCCTGACGTAGAGTGCGCCGCGGCGCCGCTGACCTCAAACCGGCGCCGGGGAGAGCGACGCAATCGTGGCGACCAAGCAGGTCAACCAGGACCGCATACTGCCGGCGACGCGCTGGGCATCTCTGGTGGTGTTCCTGATCCTCGTCCCGGCGGTCGTCGTCCTCTGGGGCACGCCGGGTCACACCACGGACCGCTGGTCCTGGACGATCAAGTCGGATCTGACGCAGATCTTCCTCGGCGCCGGCTATGGCGCCGGCGCCTACTTCTTCTGGCGAACCTTCAGGGCCCGGCGCTGGCATCCGTCCTCGGCCGGAGTCCTCGGCGCCGCCGCCTTCGCCGGGCTGATGCTGGTCGCGACGCTGCTCGGCTGGGACAAGTTCAACCACGGCGACGGCCCCTTCCTCGCCGACGTCGCCTTCTACGGCTGGGTCGGCGTCTACATTGCCGCGCCCTTCGTCGTCGCCTGGCTCTGGCTGCGAAACCAGCGCACCGACCCCCGCCAACCCGAGCCGGGGGACGCCGCCGTGCCGGCCCGCGTGCGGACGGCGGCACGCCTGGCCGCTGCCGCAGCCTTCATCGGCGCGGCCGTCATCTTCATCTCGCCGAGCACGGCGATCGACGCCTGGCCCTGGACGCTGACGCCGCTGACCGCGAGGGTCATCGCCAGCTTCACCGCCCAGGTCGGCGTCGGCGCGCTGATGCTCTCGTTCGAGCCGCGCTGGAGCGGCTGGCGGCTGCTCGTGCAGACCTTCTTCGTCGCCACGGCGCTGCTGCTGGTCGGAGCGATCCGCGAATGGAGCGAGTTCGACCAGGGAGCCCTCTGCACCTGGCTCTACCTCGGCAGCCTCGTCGCCGCCGACATCGCCCTGCTGCTCCTCTATCGAAGGATGGAGAACAAGCCCGGAGGCTCGAGTGGTGAGCTATGAGTTCCTGACGACCTGGTGCGTCGACGCGCCGATCGAGGCCGTCTTCGACGTCCTCAACGATGCCGCCGGCTACCCGCGCTGGTGGAAGGGCGTCAATAGCGTCGAGGTGCTCGAGCCGGGCGACGAGTCGGGCGTCGGCGAGCTCGACCGCTTCACCTGGCGCAGCGTCCTGCCCTACTCGTTGAGCTTCGACCTGCGCGGAACCCGAGTCGAGCGGCCCCACCTGATCGAGGGACATGCGACTGGCGAGCTCGAGGGCGTCGGCACCTGGCGGCTATACGAGGGCCAGGAAACCGCGATCGTCTACGAGTGGCGCGTCCGGACGACCAAGCTGTGGATGAATCTCTTCGGCCCGCTGGCACGGCCAGCGTTCGCCTGGAACCACGACATCGTCATGCGCCAGGGCGGCGAGGGACTGGCCGCCGAGCTGAGGGCGACCCTGCTGCTGCACGACTGACGGTCGACGCCGCCTCAGCAGCGACCGGAGGCCCGATGCCCCGAGCAGGATTCGAACCTGCGGCCTACTCCTTAGGAGGGAGTCGCTCTATCCAGCTGAGCTATCGGGGCTTGTGCGGAGATTACGGCTCTCTAAAGCCATTTCGGGCATCGAAAGCTCCGGACCCTGCTCGGCGAGCGTAGGCTCATCCGCACCATTTGTGCCCATTCGAGGGCTTCGTCGTACTCGGTGAGGTAGTCCCCGGTGTACGACCGGATACCCCAGCAGGACCGCCGCCGCCTCCCGGTGAAGTTCGTGCCCTTCTTGGCGACGGGAGAGCAGGAGCCGTAACCAGCATCTAACTAGCGACGGGCCGCCTAGCGCCCCTTTCTGACTGCGGCCTCGCGAGCTTTTTCGATGCTTTCGAGGTCTCTCGCGTGTGACCGCCCAGAGGTTTCCGAAAAGTCGATCCTGTTGCAAAGCCGGTGCGCGAGGACTGAGTTCTCGACGGTTCTTTGGCCGCCATCTCGCTTCGGGGTTGGGAAATGCTCGTGGGTCGGATTCCAGTTGCTGTATTTGGTGAGCGATTCGAAGTGCGAGGCACCACCCAACTCTTCGGGACAGCGGCACTTGGGCATCCCGCACTTCACCTCGGTGATGTAGCCGCGCTCCGCAGCCGTGATGAGGATGCCCGTGACGCCCAGTTCTCTGAGTCTCTTGGCCACTTCTGCGCCTCGCGCCGGGTCTAGCGGTGGTCTTGTCACACCGGAAAGGATATCTCCAGGTGTAGCGAGCGCGTGGGTGTGTTGTGCGCTGCGGTCTGCATGGTCGATTTGCCCCTCGGAAGGGGGGAGGGGTTTGGGCACAAGCGCCGGTCTTGTGCCCAAATCGCCTCGGACTACCCGTGATCCTCGGGGTTGCGCGGAACGCCTGGGATCGACCGAGAGTGCGAATCTGGCTCTACCAAGAGAGAAGACGGCTCTAGCCGCCGACCCGTCAGTCTCCTTAGCATGGAGTCGCTCTATCCAGCTGAGCTATCGGGGCCGGGGCAAGATTACGGCTCTCCGTAGCCCGATTCGGACGGTCGCCGTGCCGGAAGGCGCCGGTAGACTCGCTCGCATGGAGTCTCCATCTGAGCTGATAGACGCGAGGATCGAGGATCTGGGCGACTGGAGGGGCGAGATGCTCGCGCGGATCCGCGCCCTGATCAAGGAGGCGGACCCCGAGGTGGTCGAGGAGTGGAAGTGGCGGGGGACTCCGGTCTGGGCGCACGACGGGCTGATCTGCACCGGCGAGACCTACAAGAAGGTCGTCAAGATGACCTTCGCCAAGGGAGCCTCGCTGGAGGACCCCTCAGGACTCTTCAATTCCAGCCTCGAAGGCAAGGTCAGGCGCGCGATCGACCTCCACGAGGGCGACCAGCCCGACGAGGAGGCCCTGAAGGCCCTGATCCGGGCCGCCGTGGCTCTCAACGAGTCCTCAGCCCGCCGTTAGGCCACGGGACCGGACCGCTCGACAGCCCAAGTCCGTACTCCTACTTGGGGAGTTAACGCTGCCTCTCAGCCAAAGGAGCAGTCGACGACGACCTTGCTCAGCGCGCGCTCGAGGACGGCGAGCTCTCGATCGTCGAGCTGCGCCACGAACAGCTCCGAGATGCCGCGGGCATGGACGGGCGTCGTCTCACCGAGACGGGCGATGCCCTTCTTGGTGAGCGACACGACCACGCCACGGGCGTCGGTGCCCGCTTTGTCCCGGCGGACGAGGCCCTCGTCGACCAGGCGGGTAACGCGACGGGTCATGCCCGAGCGAGAGATGAGCGCCCGGTCCGCCAGCTCGGTGATGCGCAGCTCACCGCCGGCGTTCGCCAGCTGAGCGAGGACGTCGAAGTCGGCCAGGGCCAGACCCGTCTCCCGCTCCAGGTCCGTGTCCAGGCGCCGGATGAGGGTGGCGTGGGCCCGCAGAAGCGCCGTCCAGGCCTCCACCCCGCGGCGGCCGGGCATCTGGCCCTCTACCAGCCGGTCGAAGGCCTCGGCGACGTTGGTTCCAGGAGGTATTTGCATGTGCACCTACATTTGCTAGGGTATTTGCAATTGCAAGCATAGAGGGCGACGCAGCCCCGCGAAAGGAGCGCTCCATGACCGCCGACTCCGTGACCGAAGTTCAGCTCGACGAATCCATCAAGGCTAGGTTCGGCACGGTGGCCGACGAGGCCAGCGTGACCCGGACGGCCGCCGCCCTCGAGGCCAACGGCATCCGAGTGCTGCGGGCGGCCAACGCTGCCGAAGCAAAGCCGATCGTCCTCGATCTCATCCCGGATGGGTCACAGGTCCACAACGGCGCGTCGCAGTCGCTCGAGGCCGCGGGGATCGTCGACGAGCTAGAGGGGTCCTCGAGCTACGAGGCCCTTCGACCGCAGATCTGGAGCATGGACCGCGACACCCAGGCCGACGAGATCCGCCGGCTCTCCGCGGCGCCGGACGTGATGCTGGGCAGCGTCCACGCGGTCACCGAGACCGGGGCATTGCTGACGGCGTCGATGAGCGGCAGCCAGCTTGGGCCGTACGCCAGCGGCGCCGGGCAGGTCGTCCTCGTCGTCGGCACGCAGAAGATCGTCGCGGACGTCGAGGAAGGGCTGCGCCGCATAAACGAGTACGCGTTGCCGCTGGAGGACGCTCGCGCGCAGGAGGCCTACGGCATCCGCAGCGCTGTCAACAAGGTCCTCATCATCAATCGCGAGATAGTCCCCGAGCGCGTCACCGTCGTCCTCGTCGACGAGGTCCTCGGCTTCTAGCGCAGCGAGCAGGCTCCGACGTGCCGATGGCACGGTCGAACTAGTCGTAGGCTTGCGGCATGAGCACCCGCTTCACCGATCTCGTCGGTTGCGAGCTGCCGCTGCAGCTGGCGGCGCTGGGTGGCGTTGGGACGACCGAGCTGGCCGCCGCGGTCGTCGAAGCAGGCGGCTTGGGCATGGTGCCGAGCGCCGTCGAGCCGGCGTCTGGGGCCTGCGGCGTGAACTTCCTGCTGCCGTTCCGGCCCTCGCTGGACGACGTCAGAGCCGCGGCCGGCAAGAGCCGTGTGGTCGAGTTCTTCTACGACGACCCGCAAGCGGAGATGATCCAAGCGGCTCATGACGGTGGCGCGCTGGCTGCGTGGCAGGTGGGGTCGGTCGCTGAGGCCGCGGCGGCGGCGGAACTTGGTTGCGACTTCGTGGTCGCTCAGGGAGTCGAGGCGGGCGGACACGTGCGCGGGACGCAGGCCCTCAACGATCTGCTGCCGGCCGTGCTGAGGGCCGTGGAGATTCCGGTCGTGGCGGCCGGCGGTGTCGCGACGGCAGAGCGGTTCGCCGCGCTGATCGACATCGGCGCGGACGGCGTCCGGGTCGGCACTCGCTTCGTCGTCTGCCCCGAGGCGGGGGCTCATCCCGACTACGTGCAAGCTCTTCTCGCTGCGGGCGACGATGACACCGAGCTGACCGAGTGGTTCGGCGAGGGTTGGGAGCAGGCACCCCATCGCGTCCTCTGCTCAGCGCTCGATGCCGCTCGGCGCTCCGAGTGGCGCACACCGCTTCCGCCCCATCGGGACGTGGACCGCGGCGCCGGCGACATGGCGATGTACGCCGGTACCGCCGTCGGCAGGATCACCGCCGCCGAGCCGGCAGCCGCCGTGGTCGCCGATCTAACGAGACTAATTTAGCCCTCGCCTCAGTAGAGGGGCTGGCCAGCGCGGGGGTCTAGTAACCGTGCCCGGTGTGCACCGGGTCGGTCACCGGGTGGCCGGCTCCACGCTTGCGCAGGTCAGCGATCGAGGCCTCGATGTCGTCGGCGAGGGCATCCGCGAGCTCGCGTGTCTGGTTGACCTTGACCAGAACCCGCATGATCTCCTGGTCCTCATTGGCGGGCGGCAGCTTGTACGCCGGGACCATCCAACCGCGGCGTTTTGCCAGCTCTCCGACGAGGTCCCTGGCGGTGAAGGCCTCTTCGTCGCGGACCCGGAACACGACCAGAGGCAGTCGTCGCTCGCCACCGAAAAGAGCGAGAGCGTCCTGGTCGCCGAGCCTCGCCTCCAGGGCCTTGGCGTTGGCGGTCATCATCCGCACGAACGACGCGTAGCCGGCGCGCCCGAAGCGAATGAAGTTGTAGTACTGGCCGAGCACGAATGACGAGCTGCCGGAGAAGTTCAGCGTGTAGGTGGCGTCGCGCTCGCCGAGGTAGTCCTCGTAGAAGATCAGGTCCTCGGGAACCTGATCGTCGTCGCGGAACACGAGCCAGCCGATCCCCGGGTAGACGAGACCGAACTTGTGGCCCGACACGTTGATGGACTTGACCGAGTCCAAGCGGAAGTCCCAGGCGAACTCAGGGTCCGAGAACGGGAAGACGAAGCCGCCGCTCGCCGCGTCCACGTGCAGCGGGACATCCAGGCCCTTGCCGCGCAGCTCGCCGAGCAGAGCGTCGATCTCGACCACCTCGTCGCACTCGCCGGTGTAGGTCGTGCCGACCACCGCCACCACGCCGATCGTGTTCTCGTCGATGTGGGGCTTGACCTCCTCCGCCGTCAGGACGGTGCTGCCGCGCGCGATCGGCACCTTCCTCGGCTCGATGTCGAAGTAGCGGCAGAGCTTGTCGCAGACGACGTGAGCATCGGCGCCATAGACGAGGTTGGGTCGATCGTCTGGCTTGCCATCCCGCTTGCGCGCGGTCTTCCAACGCCACTTCATCGCCAGCGCAGCCAGCATCACCGCCTCGGATGACCCTGCGCACGCCGTGCCCGGCGACTCGGGCTCGCCCTCGCCATGGAACAGGTCGTGGAGGATGCAAACGCAACGGTTGGCCACCTCGGCCGTGCGTGGGTACTCGGCGTGGTCGATGAAGTTGCGATGCAGGTTCTCGGCGATCACCGTTTGCGCCTCCGGCTCCATCGACGTGGTGACGAAGGTCGCCACGTTCTTGCCGGGGTCGCCGTCCAGCAGCACCTCCGAGCGCAGAATGGCGAGAGCCGTGCGCGGGTCGGAGATCTCCTCCGGCAGCCTCCGGGCGATGGCCGGCTCCGTCAAATAGCGCTCGCCGATCGTCTGATCGGCACCGTCGTGATGAGTCATCGGGTCGCCCCTCCGGTATTGGCGGCGCTCTGCTGCGAAGGCTTGACTGGCGAGAGGTTCACGTTGGCCAGTCGTCGGGCGATCATTCCGCGTCGTAGAGGCTCTCGGCCGCCAGCAGCTGGTTGCGCTTGTTCCAGAGGTGGATCTCGAGATAGAGCTTGTCGCCGAAGCCGTCGACGGCATCGACGGCGATCAGCGTGAAGCGGCCGTCCATCACCGGGGTTTGATCGGCTGCCGATCCGTCGAGCTCCGCGGTCGCGGCGTCAGCTCCCTGAACGAGCGGCCGGCCCCAGACGAGGACTACCTCGCCGCTGCGGTCGACCTCTCCCCGCCAGGAGCCGATGACGTCGTCGTTGACGTCGATCTTCCAGCCGGGGTTGTCCTCGGCGAGCACGTCGGTGAAGTCAGCCGAGGCGGCGAAGTCGGTCGGCTCCTCGCCGTCGCTGCGGCGGAAGGAAACCTGGCCGAAGTACTCGATCTCGGCTTCGCCCCGCTTGGCTCGGGCCAGCGCCGGGACGTAGAAGCGGCCGCCCCAGCCGCGCTCGGGGAACCAGTCGATCTCGACCGGCTCCGCCGCATCTGCCGGCAGCTCGTCGATCTTCTTGCAGGCGGCGCGGAAGTGCTCGCTCAGCACCTCCGCCCAGCGGCCGTATGGCAGCGCCTCCTGCGAGGCGTCGGCGATGAAGCGGGGGATCGGTTGGATGACCGGGGGCATCAGGGAGGCGAGCCTAGTCGAGAGCGTCTTGCGATCGCCGCTCAGTAGGAATAGGCTGCGCTTGATGAGGGAGGGAGGGTCAGCTCGTTTGCGCCAGCGTCGCGACGCACGCCACGCGGTCGCCTTGGGGGTCGTTGCGGTGGCGGCAACGATGCTCGTCGCGCCGGCTGCGCAGGCCGCGACCCTGACGGTCGCGACCGCGAGCGACACCTCAGCCTCCGCCTGCACATTGCGCGACGCGATCAGCTCGGCGAACGGCGACGCCGACTCAGGTCAATGCGTCGCGGCCGATCTTCCCTACGGCGCCGACTCGATCGAGTTTGACCCGGCGGTGACCGGCACGATCACGCTCGGCAGCGATCTGCCGGAGATCAGCGACGACCTCTCGATCTTTGGGCCCGGTGCGGATCAGCTGGCGATCAGCGGCAACGACGCTCGTCGTGTCCTCTCGGTGCAGAGCTTCGTCCCGTTCGACCTCTCGGATCTCACGATTGAGCACGGCAAGGCCCCGACGACGCCCGGCGCCACCAACGGTGGCGGCATCGTCACGGCGGGCGACACGACCCTCGACGGTGTGATCGTCAAGGACAACAACGCCGTCCTCACCGGCGCGCCCGACGGCGCCGCGGTCGACGGCGGCGCGATCATCGCCTCCGGGACGCTGACGATCATCAGGAGCACGATCAAGGACAACCACGCCCGGATCAGCGGCAGCGGCGCGGTCACCGTTCTCGCACGGGGCGGGGCCATCAGCCATCAGTCCGGGACGTTGACGATCGTGCAGAGCACGCTCAGCGGCAACGACGCCACGGCCACGGTCACGAGCCCTTCCGGACTCAGCAGCACGCATGGCGAGGGCGGCGCCATCTACATGGACAACACCAACGTGACGTTCGACCGCAGCACGCTCAGCGGCAACCTTGCCTCCGCATCGGGCAGCACCTGCGTCCCCTGCGGCTTCGACATCAACATCGCACGGGGCGGTGCCTACCACGAGAACTCTCAGAACAAGGCCTTCCTCGCCAAGGGAAGCACGATCGCCGGCAACATCGTTTCGTCGGGCAGCGCAAGCGGTGCAGGGGGCGCCAATCTCTCGGTCAGCGCATTCACTGCCTCAGGGGGCTCGGCCAAGCTCGAGGACACGATCGTCGCCAACCCGATCGGTGCGTCCAACTGCAGCGGCGCCGACTTTCCAGCGATGACCTCCGGTGGGTTCAACCTCGAGTTCCCGGTTTCGAACGCTTCCGCCGGCTGCCTCGGCAGCAACGCTCAGTCAACCGATCTCGAGAACGTCGACCCCCTGCTCGACCCTGCCGGCCTGGCGAACAACGGCGGCCCGACGCAGACGATCGCCCTGCTCTCGACCAGCCCGGCGATCGACCAGGGCAAGAACTTCGCCGTCGATCCCGACGACCCTGATCCCGACGCCGACCAGCGCGACGACGACGTCGATCTGCCGCGGATCAGCGACAAGCCCTCGCTCGCCAACGCCGCCGGCGGCGACGGCTCCGACATCGGCGCCTTCGAGTTCCAGCACGACCTGACGGCGCCGAACACGATGATCGGCTCGCTCAGCATCAACCACAGCACCGGCAAGGCAAGGATCCGCTTCTCCTCGACCGAGCCCGGCTCAACCTTCAGCTGCAAGATCGACAGCAAGGCCTTCAAGGCCTGCCACTCGCCGGTCGTCTACAGGCACCTCAAGGCCGGCCGCCACAAGTTCCGCGTCTTCGCCACCGACGCCGCCGGCAACCCCGACCCGGCGCCCGCGGTCAAGAAGTTCAAGGTCTAGCCGGATCTACGCCAGGCATTCGCGCAGATCCGACGCTGCGCGCTCGGGCTCATAAGTGCAGATCTCGACGCCGGTGCCGATCTCGAAGCCGGCCCTCACCGCGAGCCGTGGCAGCAGGTCGATGTGCCAGTGGAAGTGCTCGGCGCCGCGCGGCGCCGTCCGCACCCAGAGGTTGTAGGGGGGCAGGCCGTCGAAGCGCTTGGCCAGCGCCTGCATCGCCGTCCGCAGCATCGCCGTGCCCGAGCCGTCCTCACCGAAGCCCGCCGCCGCCTGGCGCGGCAGCACCCGCAGCTCGAAAGGGCCGCGCGAGGCCCAGGGGCAGATCAGGATGCACTCGTCGTCGATCGCGACGAGGCGCTCGCCGCGACGGACCTCCTCGGCGCCGATGTCCTGCAGCAGCGCGCCGCCCATCGTCCTCTCGGCGTAGGAGCCGAAGCGCTCGCGCTCGCGGGCGACGTCGGCCGGCACGAACGTCATCGCGTAGAGCTGGGCGTGGCTGTGCTCGAGCGAGGCCCCGGCGGCGGCTCCCTCGTTGACGATCAGGTGGCAGTAGGCCGCCTCGGCGTGATCGCGCATCCGTTGCCGCCAGGCCTCGATCGCCGCGGCGAAGCCCTCCTCGTCGAGCCCCAGCAGCGAGCTGTGGTGCTCGGGCGAGTGGATGATCACCTCGTGCGAGCCGCTGGCCGGCCGGCGCGAGAACAGATCTGGCTCGGCGCCGCGTCGCGAGCTGGCAAGTGGATCGGCGGGGCTGGCGAGGCCGGTGTCCGGGGCCGCCGCCGCTGGTGCCGCTGCCGCCGCCTGCGCCCCTGACGGGGTCTGGTTGAGCGCCGGGTAGAGGTTCGGCACCACCCGCGTCAGCCAGCCGGGACCGTTGGTTTCGCCACCGCCCGGTCGGTTTGCGAAGAGCTCGGCCGGCGTCCGATCCTCATGGCCCTCGCAGAAGGCGCAGTCGCTGGGGTCGGTGTGCTGGTCGGAGCGCGGCGGCTTGAGGCTGCCCGGGCGGTCGGCTCTGGCCGCCGCCAGCAGCGTCCGCAGGCCGGTCAGCTGGTCGATGCGGACCTCGGGCTCGCTCAAGGTCGAGCTCCGTCGGCGCCGGGCCCGGGACTGCGGCGGGGGCGGGCCGTCACTCGGCCGGAGGCGGCACGGTCTTCGGCTGCGGCCTATCCGGCAGGAAGCTGCTGATCAGGTCGATCGGCAGCGGGAAGACGATCGTCGAGTTCTGGTCGACCCCCATCTCGAGCAGCGTCTGCAGATAGCGCAGCTGGATCGTCGCCGGGTTGCGGCTGATGATGTCGGCGGCCTGGGCCAGCTTCTCGGAGGCCTGGAACTCGCCGTCGGCGTTGATGACCTTGGCGCGCCGCTCGCGCTCGGCCTCCGCCTGGCGGGCAATCGCCCGCTGCATGTTCTCCGGCAGCTCGACGTCCTTGACCTCGACCGTCGTCACCTTTACGCCCCAGGGCTCGGTCTGGTCGTCGATGATCTGCTGCAGGTTCTCGTTGAGCCGCTCGCGCTCGGAGAGCAGCTCGTCGAGCTCGGCCTTGCCGAGCACCGAGCGCAGCGTCGTCTGGGCGATCTGCGAGGTCGCCTGGAGGAAGTTCTCGACCTCGACGATCGACTTGTTGGGGTCGACGACGCGGAAGTAGGCGACGGCGGTCACCCGCACCGTGACGTTGTCCCTGGTGATGACCTCCTGCGGCGGGATGTTGAGGGTGACGGTGCGCAGGTCGACCTTGACCATGCGGTCGAGGATCGGGATCAGCAGGATCAGCCCCGGCCCCTTCTGGGCGATCAGCCGGCCGAGGCGGAAGATCACGCCGCGCTCGTACTCGCGCAGGACCCGCACGGATGAGCCGAGGAAGAAGAGCCCGCCGACGACGATGATTCCGGCGATCACGATCGCGGCGCCCATCAGCTCAATTCCTCCTTGGTCGGGTGCGACTCGGCGACCGGGACGACATCGAGCGTCAGCCCATCGACCGAGACGACGCGGACTCTAGCGCCGATCTCCAGCGGGCCATCGCCCTCGGCGGGGCGAGCCCGCCAGAGCGCCCCCTTGACGAACACCTGGCCGAGCGGAGCCAGGGCGACGCGGACGATTCCCTCGGCGCCGGCCATCTCCTCCCAGCCGGTGTGGATCGGCATTCGCCGCGCCGCCAGCGCGCGCTGGACGACGAGGGCGAAGAAGGCGCCGAGCAGGCCCGCCACCGCGACGACCGCTGGCACCGAGACCTCGAATGCCGACGAGTGGGTGTCGAAGAGCAGCAGGCCCGACGCGATCAGGGCACCGACACCGGCGGCGCCGAGGATGCCGTGGGTCGCCAGGTGAGCCTCGGCGAGCATCAGCGCGATCGCCAGCGCGAGCAGGGCGACGCCGGCGACGGTCACCGGCAGCTGCGCCGTCCCGTAGAGGCCCAGCAGCAGCGACACGCCGCCCAGCGCGCCGGGAGCGATCGCTCCCGGGTTGAAGAGCTCGAAGACGAGCCCGAGGGCGCCGAGCGAGAGCAGCAGGAAGGCGACCGTCGGGTTGACCAGCAGCTCGAGCAGGTCGTACTGCAGCGGCATGTCGCGGCGCTCCAGCCGCAGCCCGGCCGTGTGCAGCGTCTGCGCCTTCGGCCCCTTGACGCGGAAGCCGTCGAGCCGGCGCAGTAGATCAGCCTCCGTCGGGGCGACGACGTCGATCAGCCGTGCCCGCAGCGCCTCGTCGGCGGTGACGTTGGTCGCCCTGCGGACCATCCGCTCGGCCAGCGCCGGGTTGCGCCCGTGCGTCGAGGCGAGCGCGCGGACGAACGCGGACGCGTCGTTGCGGATCTTGCGGCCGAGCGTCGAGCCGATGTCGCCGCCGGAGGACGAGATCGGGCTGGCCGAGCCGATGTTCGTTTCCGGGGCCATCGCCGCCACGTCCGCCGCCTCGGTGATGTAGACGCCGGCCGAGGCGCCGCGGGCCCCGTTCGGCGAGACGTAGACGGCGACCGGCATCGGCGCCGCGAGGACGTCCTTGATGATCGAGCGCATCGAGCTGTCGAGGCCGCCCGGGGTGTCGAGGCGGATGATCGCCAGGCGTGCGTGCTTGGCGGCGGCCTCGTCCAGCGCCTTGCCGATCCAGCGCTCGGTCGCCGGATCGATCGTCGCGTTCAGCTCGATCGAGTAGGCGATGCCGGCGGGCGGCGCCGGGGCGGCAGCGGCGACGTGGACCGCCGCGCCGGTGAGGGCGAGGGAGAGGCTGATCGCGATCCGCAGCCGCCGGCTCATCGGTCCATTATCGACCAGCCCGATCGACCAGTCCGAACGCGCCCGGCGAGGGCCGCGGAGCCGCGGCCGGCTAGCGGGCGTAGCGGGCGACGTCGGCCGCGAGCGCTGCCTCGTCCGCGTAGGCGCCGACGTGGGTGAAGGCGAGCTTGCCGGCGCGGTCGTAGTAGGCCGTCGAAGGGAAGCCGAGCGTCGCCCTGAACGAGGCGGCGATCTTCTGGTCGGGGTCGGAGAAGCTCGGGTAGGGAACCGGGTACTCCCTGAGGAAGGTCGTTGCCTCTGCCGCGCTGTCGTTCGCGTCGACGCCGAGGAAGGCGACCCGCTTGCCGAGCCGCGCCGAGAGCCGCTGGAAGAATGGGAACTCGGCCCGGCAGGGCCCGCACCACGAGGCCCACTTGTTGACGACGACGGGATGGCCGCGGAGGTCGGCGATCTGGCGCTCGAAGGCGGGCACGCCGCCGCCCAGCAGGCGGTTGCCCTGGCGATGCAGCGCCGCCAGCTTGGGCGGCGAGCCGGCCAGGGCGCGGGCGTAGTCGGGCGGCTTGCCGCCGTAATCACCGCCGCCTGCACCGCCGCAGGCGGCGACGCCGAGCGCCAGCATCAGGCAGGCGAGGGCGGTCGAGATCTGGAGGGCCGTGCGGACCATTTGCTTGGCTGGGCTTGGCGCTCGGGGGCCGACGGTGGTTTAATGGTTGCGGTCCGTCCGAGCTGGACCTAGGGGATCGTCGGCTCAGGCTCTTCGCAAACCGCCGAGGCCGGCGTCCTCTCAGTGAGATTAACTGTCCCACGGCTGACTCACGTATGGCCGGCGGGGCGCGTGACCAGAAAGCCTTTCGATGGCTGAAAAGACCGAAGTTGCCGCGAACGCGGCTCTAGCGCCATCCGGCGCCGATATCGAACGCGCCGAGCAGTTCGTCAACGACTCGTTCCTGCTCGAGGGCGAGAAGCCCGAGGCGCTCGCCCCGGGCACCGCCCGCCGCCGCGCGCTCGACGCCGCCCTGGCCGAGCTCGACGCCGGCGCCGAGGCTCCCTCGATCTCCTGGCGCCGCGAGTTCTCGCTGATGATCGGCCTCGAGCGGCTGCTGTCGATGGAGCCGCCGACGCTGAACGACGGCGCCGAGCTCTCCGAGCACCAGGTCGACGCGCTCTCGGGCACGCTGGCGGCGCTGATCGCCGAGCAGGAGGTCGCCAAGGCCAACGGCAAGCGCAGCAACGGCGCCGCGGCCGCTGCGCCGGCGGCCGTGGAGACCGAGGCCGAGGCAGCGGCCGAGAAGCCCGCTGCCGGGAAGGCGGCCACCAACGGCGCCACCGCCGAGGACGACGACGCCGAGGAGGACGAGGTCGAGGACGACGCCCTCGCCGAGGAGGAGGAGCCGCAGGACTGGGAGGACGAGCCGCTGGCCGAGGAGGACGAGGCGCTCGTCGAGGAGGCGCCCGAGGACCCCGGTGCCAGTCGCCGCTTCTGGTTCGAGCACGCAACCGGCGCCGGCAAGACCGTCGCCGCCGTCGGCTTCATCGCCGCCTCACGGACCGGCGGCGTCCTGATCCTGACCCACCGCCGCAACCTCGTCGACCAGTTCATCGGCGAGATCTCTGACCGCGGCTACCGCGACCGGCTCTCGCCGCCGCTGCTGGACGGCGCCGACAACCCCCACGGCCCGGTGACGGTCGAGACCTACCAGTGGTTCGTCCGCAACTCGACCCGGATCTCCGACGCCTACACGATCGTCATCTGCGACGAGGCCCACACCGCCCTCGGCGAGAAGACGAGCGCCTGCATCCGCGCCTGGCTGGGGCCGGTCTTCGTCGGCATGACCGCCACCGGAGCGCTGATCGCCCGCCACGTCGCCGACCTCTTCCCGACCCAGACCTCGCGCTTCGACCTCGCCCAGGCGGCGCGGCGCGGCGTGATCTCGCCGCTGCGCTGCATCCGCATCCCGCCGGGGCCCGGCGTGCGAACGATCGCCAAGGTGCCCCTGCGCAAGGGCGAGGTCGACCAGGACTTCGACCAGGAGGAGCTGGCGGCCCTGCTCGACCAGGGGCCGTTCAACGCGGCGATCGCCGACCTCTACCAGTCGCGCTTCCGCAATGTCCCGGGCGTCGTCTACACCGCCGGCGTCAAGCACGCCAACAACGTCGCCAAGGCCTTCCAGGACGCAGGCATCAAGGCCAAGGCCGTCTCCGGCGAGACCCCCAAGCGCGAGCTGGCCGAGATCCTCGCCGGCTTCGAGCGCGGCGACGTCGACGTGCTCTGCAACGCGATGCTGCTGGCCGAGGGCTGGAACTCACCGCGAGCGACGATCTGCATGCACCTCGCGCCGACCGCCTCGCGGCGCGTCTACCAGCAGCGCGTCGGCCGCGTCACCCGTCGCCATCCCGGCAAGGAGTCGGGCCTGGTGCTCGACTTCGTCCACCCGGCGACGACCCACGACGAGACGATCGTCACCCTGCACAGCCTGCTCGACCGCGACGTCTACCGCGGCGGCGCGATCGTCGTCGGGCCCGTGCGCCGTGGCCGCGGCCGGCGGGTGCGGGTCGAGCGCCGGATAGTCCCCGTCTCCGACGATCCCGAGCGCCGCGTCGCGATCCTCGAGCGCGAGATCTGGCGGATCGCCGTCGAGAGCCTCAACCACTCCGAGCAGCACGTCTGGGCGGCGCTCGCCGGCGCCCGCGTGACGCCGCCCAACTGGCGCCGCGCCCGGGCGATGCTCCAGCACGACGCCGGCGGTGAGCTCAAGCGCCGCTTCCTGTTGACCTGCCTGCAGCGCAACCGCAACCACCAGCTGCGGCTGAAGGCGCTGGCTGAGATCGCCGTCCTGCGCGATCCCGAGGCCTTCGACGACGCGACCGACACCGTCGGCACCTGGTCTCGCGAGGAGAAGCGGGCCGGGGTCAAGGCGCTGCTGCAGGCGCTCGCCGAGCGGCGGATCGGCCGCCGCGACCAGGCCCAGGCCTGGGTCTGGCGCCTCGCCTCCTACACCCGCGACATCCACGAGGAGTACGCGGTCCAGCGCTGGCCCGAGACCAAGCGCCTGCTCGGCCTGCTCGTCAACTCCTCCGGCCGCGCCCACGGCCGCAACGCGCGGCGGCTGGTCCAGGCGGCGCGCCAGCAGGACCGCCGCCTCGCCGTCGCCCTGCTGGCGGCGGCGGTCGCCCACACACCCGAGGGCGAGGAGGTGCTGCGGGGGGCGCGGATGCGCCTGGCCCGCAAGCCCTCGGCGACGGCGCGCGAGCTGCTTCGCAACTTCCCCAAGGGCCGCGGCGGCTCCGGCAAGCGACGGCGGCGCAAGGGCGGCGGCCAGGGGGCCCAGGGCAGTGGCAATGGCAACGGGACTGGCAACGGCGGCAGGACCGACACCAAAGTTGACGCCGTCAGCGCGGCCGAGGACGACTATGGCGCCGGCCCCGCCGAGGACGACTTCATCGCCGACGACAACGGCGCCGAGGACGTCAGCGACAACGGCGACCGCTACGCCGACGAAGGCGGAGCCGCCGCCGACCTCGACCGGGCCGAGGCCTCAGCCGACGCTGAGGCTGACGTCTCCGGCGCCGAGGCTTAGGCGCTCGCCGGAGTCGGCGAGCACCAGCAGGCTGCCGTCGGCGGCGATTCCATCGGCGGTCCCGGTCCCGTCGTCCCGGCCGGCGCCCGACCAGGCGATCCTGCGGCCGCGCAGGCCGTCGCGCTCGCGGTAGGCGGTGAGCACCGTCGCCGCATCGGCTTCGACCCAGCGGTCGAGCGCCGGGCAGAGCGCCGCCAGCGCCTCCTCGGCGCTGCCGCGGCCAAGCGACGTCGCCGTCTCGCGCAGCTCGGACGGCAGCTCCTGCGGCTCGACGGTGACGTTGAGGCCGACGCCGATCACCGCCCAGCCCTGGGCCGGGCGCGCCTCGATCAGGATGCCGGCCAGCTTCTTGTCGTCGACCCAGACGTCGTTGGGCCACTTCAGCCGGCAGTCGACCGGCGCCAGCGACTCGGCCGCCTCGGAGACGGCCAGCGGTACCGCCAGCGGCAGCAGCCGTCGCTCGAGCTCTGGCAAGCGCAGGACCAGTGAGCAGAGCAGCGCCTTGCCCGCCGGCGCGGTCCAGACCCGGCCCAGCCGGCCGCGGCCCGCCGTCTGCTCGGCCGCGGTGACCGTCGTGCCGTGGGGCGCGCCGTCCTCAGCGAGCAGGCGGGCGCGCTCGTTCGTCGAGCCGGTCAGCCGGTAGTGGCGCCGTGGCGAGCCGAACGCGCGGCGGCCAGGGATGCCGTCGGGGCCCGATGCCGCCATCGTCGCTGTGGCCTAGAAGAAGTTGAAGTCCGGCGCCAGCTGGGTGCGCTCGCAGCCGGAGACGTGGTCATGCCTGTCGGCGAAGGCCATGTCGCGGCCGCCGCCACAGGCGCCGTGATCGCGACCCTCTCCGTAGATGTTGAGGATGTCGCGGCCGTGGCCGCCCTTGAGGCTGTCGTTGCCGCTGCCGCCCAGCAGGTAGTCCTGGCCGCCGAGCCCGGCGAGCCTGTCGCGACCGGAGCCGCCGTCGAGGAACTCGTCCCCCGAGCCGCCGGTCAGTCGATCGGCGCCGCGGCCGCCGACCAGAAAGGCGAGGTTCTTGGCCAACGGCGCGTCGAAGCCGGATCCGCCGTTGAGGGTGACGCGGTCGTTGCCCTTGCCCGACTCGACGGCGACGCCGACGCCGGTCAGCTCGACATCGGAGTCGCCGGAGGCGCCGTCCTGGGCCGGGTTGAGATTGGCGCCGGGGACGGTGGCCGTGCGGCCGAGGGTGAGGTAGTCGGGCCCGGCCGAGCCCTTGATCAGCAGGAAGCTGAAGACGCCGTCGAGATGGACCTGGGTCTCGATCTCGGAGCTGCCGTCGCTCTCGGCGGTCGGCCCCGGAGCGAGCGGGCCGCCGGCAAGGTCGAGGACGCCCAGTGAGCCCTCGGTGGCGCCGTCGCCGGCGAAGCGGATCGTGTCGGTGTTGTCGACCGTGGGGGCGCCGCCGCTGCAGGGGATGAGGACGTCCTCGGCGTCGAAGACCTTGATCGCGGTGCCGGAACGAACGACGCGGCCGACGTCCTCCTGGTCCGAGAACTGGACGATCAGGGCGTTGCCCTGCGGCAGCACCGGCAGGCCCTCGTCGGCGTAGCTGCAGGAGACGCGCGCGCTCGCCGGAGCGGCGGTTGCCGCGAGGACCGCCAGCGTGACGACGCTAAGTAGGGATATCCGCTTGATCTCGAGTCCTCCCCTGCCCCCAGCAGGCGAGACAACTGTAGCGGGCTGGCCGCTCAGCCTCGACCGGCTACGGCGAGGCGCGGGATCGCTCATCTACCGCAGCTAAGCCCCTCGGGCTTGCCGACGACCTCGCCGCTAGTCGTCGCCGAGACGACGATCTCACCGGCGCAGCCGCCACTCGAGACCGGGCACGTCCACTGGCTGCCGAAGCCGCGACAGGAGACGGTCCAGGCTGCGCTCGGGATCCGGGCGCCACCGGGGCTGACGAAGTCGCTGGCCGTCTTCGCCGCCACGGTCGCTGCGGTCCCCGCTGGGATGACGGTTGCCGGGGTCTCGCCGGCGACCTCCTCCGCCGTCGGCGGTGGCGCGACCCCGGCCGGCACCGGCTGCGGCTCAGCCGGCACGGTTGCCGTGGTCGCGGTGGTGGTCGTCCTCGGCCTGCTCGCGACCGGCGTCGTGTCGGTCCTGACGTGGAAGATGTCGTCGACGGCGTTCTTGGCGTCGATGCCGCAGCCGCCGAGCGCGATCGTCGCGAGGGCGGCGAGCGCGAGGGATCGAGCGCCGGGGCCGTTCACGCGCCGAACCGTACCGCCATCACGGGGGTGGCGAGAGGGCGTCGGCGAGCAGCGCCTCGATCAGCCCGTCGACGTCGTGGCGAGCGGCCTCGACGGCGACCTCGAGGCCGGCGTCGCGCGCCGAGGCGCTGGTGATCGGCCCGATCGAGACGACCTTCGCCTTCGCCGGCAGCCGGCCACCGAAGGCGTCCAGCAGGTTGCGGACGGTCGAGGAGGCGGTGAAGGTGACGTAGTCGGCATCCTCGGCGGCGGCGAGGGCGGCGGCGTCGGGGGCCTCGGTTCGCGTCTCGTAGAGAGCGATGACGTCGACCGCGGCGCCGCGGTCGCGCAGCGCATCGGGGATGACCTCGCGCGCTTGCGCGGCGCGGGCGACGAGTGCCCGCCGGCCCTCCAGCTCCAGCTCGCCCAGCGCGATGGCGAGCGCCTCGGCGACGGCGCTGTCGGGGACGACGTCGGCGATCACGCCGTGGCGCTCGAGGGCGGCGGCGGTCGCCGGGCCGATCGCCGCCAGCTTGGCGCCGGCGAGGGCGCGAGCGTCGCGTCCCGCGGCCGCGAGCGCCTCGAAGAGCAGCTCGACGGCGTTGGCGCTGGTCAGGCAGATCAGGTCGTAGGCCTCGATCCCGGCGACGGCGCTGCCGACCTCGGCGCTGCCGATCAGCGGCTCGATGCGGATCGCCGGTAGCTCGACGACGAGGGCGCCCAGCTCGCGCAGCCGCGCGGCGAGCCCGCTTGCCTGGGCGCGGGCGCGGGTGACGATCACGCGGCGGCCGTGGAGGGGACGGCGTTCGAGCCAGCCGAGCTGCTCGCGGCGTGCGGCGACCGGGCCGACGACGGTCAGCGCCGGCGGCTCGATGCCGGCGGCGGCGACCTCGGCTGCGATCGTCGCCAGCCGGGCGCTGACGGCTCGCTGGGAGTCCGTCGTGCCGCGCTCGATCACCGCCGCGGGCTCGCCGGCCGGCCGGCCGGCGTCGATCAGCCGCGCGGCGATCTCGGGCAGCTGCTTGAGGCCCATGTAGAAGACGAGCGTTCCCGGGAAGCGCGCCAGCGCCTCCCAATCGAGCGCCGAGGCGCCCTTGGCCGGGTCCTCGTGGCCGGTGACGAAGGCGACCGCCGAGGCGTCGTCGCGGTGGGTGACGGGGATGCCGGCGTAGGCCGGCGCGGCGACGCCTGCGGTGACCCCCGGCACGACCTCGAAGGGGATGCCCGCGTCCACCAACGCCTCGGCTTCCTCGCCGCCGCGGCCGAAGACGAACGGGTCGCCGCCCTTGAGGCGGACGACGCTGCGCCCGGCGCGCGCGTGCTCGACGAGCAGCCGTTCGATCTCGGCCTGTGGCATCGAGGGGTTGCCGGGGCGCTTGCCGACGTAGACGAGCTCGGCGCCGGAGCGGGCCGAGTCGAGGATCCCCGCCGGGATCAGCCGGTCGTGGAGGATGACGTCCGCCGTCGCGATCAGCTCGAGCGCCCGCCGCGTCACCAGCCCCGGGTCGCCCGGGCCGGCGCCGACGAGATAGGCGACGCCCGCCCGCGCGCTCACGACGAGGCCTGCTCGCTCGCCCGGGCGAAGATCTCCAGCGCGCCCGCCGCCGCCATCCTCGTCGCCAGCTCGCGGCCGATCGCGACGGGGTCCTCAGCGGGGCCTTCGATCAGGTCGCGGACCCACTCGCTGCCGTCGGGCAGGCCGGCGTAGCCGCGGATCTCGAGCCGCTCGCCGGAGAGCCGGGCGAGGACGCCAAGCGGCGTGTCGCAGCTGGCGTCGAGGGCGGCGACGGCGGCGCGCTCGGCGGTCAGCTCGACGAGCGCTGACTCGTCGGTGAGGGCGGCGGCCTGGCCGGCGGCCTCAGCATCGCCGGCGCGGATCTGCAGCGCCAGCGTGCCCTGGCCGGGCGCCGGTGTCATCGCGTCGGGGGGGAAGAGAAAGGCGATCTCGCTCTCGCGCCCCAGGCGGGCGAGGCCGGCAGCCGCGAGGACGATGCCGTCGTAGTCGCCGTCGGCCAGCCTGCGCAGCCGGGTGTCGACGTTGCCTCGCAGCGGCACGATCTCGAGGTCCGGGCGCAGCGCCAGCAGCTGCGAGCGGCGGCGCAGGCTGGCGGTGCCGATCCGCGCCCCGGCGGCGACGTCGCCGAGCGACCCGGCCTCGCCGACGAAGGCGTCGCGCGGCTGCTCGCGGGCGGGGACGCCGGCCAGCGCCAGCTCGTCGCTCATCGAGCCCGGCACGTCCTTGGCCGAGTGGACGCCGATGTCGACGCGGCCGGCGATCAGCGCCTCCTCGACGGCGCGGACGAAGCGGCCCTTGTCGCCCTGCTCGGACGGTGTCGCTCCGCCTTCGCCCGACCTGGCGCCGTTGCCGTCCCAACCCTCGATCGCGACGACCTCCGCCGCATCGAGCTGAGCCGCGACCCACTCCGTCTGGGCGAGGGCCAGCGCGCTGCCGCGCGTCCCCAGTCGCACGATGCCCCTAGCCCGGCTGGCGGCGGCCACGCAGAGACGTGACCTCGGCGCCGCCGCCCTCGACCGGCTCGGTGCCGGCATCGAGGCCGAAGAGCTCGCGCAGGGCGCTGATCTGGAGGTAGGCGTCGTCGGGGTCGGCGCGCTTCATTCGCAGCGTCGGCTCGTGCAGCATTCGCTTGGCGATCGCCCGCGCCATCGTCTCGAGCCGCTCGCGGTCGGCCTCGCTGAGGCTCTGCCAGCGTGACTCGTTCTCGGCCAGTACCGCGGTGACGATGGCATCGGCGCGCTCGCGCAGCGCAGCGATCGTCGGCACGACGTCGAGCGAGGCCAGCCAGCGCTCGAAGCGGTCGAGCTCTGCCTCGAGGATCAGCCGCGCCTTCGACGCCTCGACCTCGCGGCCGGAGACGTTGCGGGCGACGATCGCCTGCAGGTCGTCGACGTCGTGGAGGGTGACGCCGGCGACCTCGCGGCAGGCCGGGTCGATGTCGCGCGGGACGGCGAGGTCGATCATCAGCATCGTCCGCTCCTGGCGCTCGCGCATGACGATCTCGAGCTCGTCGCGCTCGACGATGTGGTGGGGGGAGCCGGTCGAGGAGACGACGATGTCGGCGAGCTCGAGCTGCGCCGGCAGGTCCTCGAAGCGGACCGCCTCGCCGCCGAAGCGCTGGGCCAGCCCGATCGCCCGGTCGTGGTGGCGGTTGGCAATGAAGATCGTCTCGACGCCGCGCGCCGCCAGCGCCCGCGCGGTCAGCTCGGCGGTCTCGCCGGCGCCCAGCAGCAGGACCCGGCGCTTGCCGAGGTCGCCGAGCGCCCGTTGGCCGACCTCGACCGCGGCCGAGGAGAGCGAGAGGCCGCGCTCGGAGACGGCGGTCTCGGTCCGCGCCCGCTTGCCGGCGGCCAGGGCGCCGCGAAAGAGCCGGTTGAGCACGGGGCCGGTGACGCCCTCGACCAGCGCCAGCTCGTAGGCGCGCTTGACCTGGCCCTGGATCTCGGCCTCGCCGACGATCATCGAGTCGAGGCCAGCGGTGACGGCGAAGAGGTGGCGGGCGGCCTCGGCGGCGCGCAGCGAGTAGATGTGGCCGAGCAGCTCGGTCAGCCGGATGTCGGCCTCGCGGGCGAGGACGCCGAGCGCCAGCGACTCGGCCTCGACCGGGTCGCCCACCAGCAGGTAGAGCTCGGTGCGGTTGCAGGTCGACAGCGCGACGCCCTCGGCGACCGGTTCGGCCTCGACGAGGTCGCGCAGGACGCCGGCGGCGCGGCCCTCGGTCAGCGCCAGCCGCTCGCGCAGCTCGATCGGCGCGGTCTTGTGAGAGACGCCTATCGCGAGCAGCTCGCTCATCGCTCGGCCCCGCTTTCGGCTGCGACCGCTGCGGCCGCCGGGCCCGGCTCCTCGCGGCTCTCGGCCTGGACCGCCAGCGCCGCCAGCTCGCGCTCGATTCGCGCCAGCTTGGCCGCCATGATCGCGACGTAGACGAGGATCAGGACGAGGAAGACGAGGTAGGCGCCGGCGACGTACTTGCCCGCCTCGTCGAGCGGCAGCGCCGGGGTCGCGAGCACCAGCATCAGCTCGGCTCCAGCGCTCGGCGCAGCCGCGAGAGCTGTCCGGAGGCGCTCTTGGCGGTCATCTCGAGTTTGACGAGCGTGATCCAGACGAGGGCGATCGCGATCAGCGAGACGAGGACGGTCAGGGACATTGCCGGCGTCAGGCCGCCGTCGCTGGAGGCGAAGACGCGGGGATGGATCAGCGGCTCGGCGAGCCTGACGGCGAGGAAGTTGAGCGGCACGAAGGCGCCGGCGGTCAGCGCAAAGACCGAGGCGTAGCGGGCCTGGCGGTCGCGGTCCTCGATCGCGTAGCGGAATGGGTAGTAGGTCGCGTAGAGCAGAAAGACGATCAGGAAGCTGACCAGCGTCGGCTCGTCCCAGACCCACCAGTGCCCCCAGGAGGCCCGCGCCCAGATCGAGCCGGTGATCAGCACCGCGACGCCGAAGATCACCGACATGTGGATCGCGACGTAGGCGCGCATGTCGTAGGTCGAGTCGCCGCTGCGCAGGTGGCGGAAGCCGTACCAGCCGGCCAGCATGAAGCCGGCCAGCGCGGTGATCGCGAGCGGCACGTGGAGGTAGAAGATCTTCTGGATGAAGCCCTGGTCAGCCTCGAGCGGGGCATAGAAGAAGACCAGGGCGAGTGCCACGGCGACGGCGACGACCGCGGCGACGGCCAGCGGCAGCAGGCCGCGCCCGTAGACGGAGGGGGTGCTTGGCCTTGGCTGGATCATCGCTGTGTCTTCCGCTGTCTCTTGATCGTGCGTTCGGTGGTGTCGGGCGCTCAGTCCTCGAGCAGGAAGTCGAAGACGGCGTAGCCGACCAGGCCGAACACCAGATCGTAAAGACCGAGCACCGCCAGCCAGGTGCCGAAGCGGTCGTACGCAGGCCCCGATGCGTCGAGCAGCGGGTCGGTTGCGCCTGTCGCGGCGATCATCAGCGGCACGACGAGCGGCAGCAGCAGCAGCGGCACGAGCAGGTCGCGGGCGCGGCTGTTGACGGCCATCGAGGAGATCAGCGCGCCGGTGGCGGCGAGGCCGAGGTCGGCGAGGACCAGGACGGGGATCAGCGGCAACAGGCCCTCACCGCTGCGCAGGAAGAAGAAGCCGAACAGCGGCACGGCAATCGCCTCGACGGCGAGCAGGTAGATCAGCAGCGCCGTGCCCTTGGCTGCGAGCAGCGTCGAGCGCTCGATCGGCGCCAGCCGGATCGCGTCGAAGCCGCCCTCCTCGCGCTCGGCGACGAAGAGCTGGTTGATGCCGAGGATCGCCGCGAACAGCAGCGTCATCCAGAGGACGCCGGCGGCGAGGCTGCCCTCGAGCTGGGTGCGGTCGAGGCCAAAGCGGAAGATGACGAAGCTCGTCGCCGCGAACAGCAGCATCGCCGCCAGCGAGCGCAGCGTCCGCAGCTCGACCCGCAGGTCCTTGGCGAGGATCGCGGCGAAGGCGCGGCGCGAGGGGGTCACGCGGGCGCTCCCGCCGCCGGCCCCTCGTAGGCGACGCCACCGCCGTGGGTGAGGACCAGCGCCCGGTCGGCGGCGGCGAGCGCGCGCTCGGGGTCGTGGCTGACGATGACGCGGCTGCGGGTCGGTGTCACGGCGAGCAGCGGCTCGGCGAGCTCGCGGCCCTCGGGGTCGAGGTGGGCCGTCGGCTCGTCGAGCAGCAGCAGGTCGGGGTCGTGGAGCAGGCAGCGGCAGATCGCCAGCCGCTGGCGCATCCCGGCTGAGAGCTCGCCGACGCGGTCGTCGGCCCGGCGCGCCATCCCGGTGCGCTCGAGCAGCGAGTCGATCAGCGGCCCGGCGTCGGCGCGCTCGATGCCGTGGAGGCGGGCGCTGAAGACGAGGTTCTCGCGGCCGGTCAGATCGCGGTAGAGCAGCGGGTCATGGCCGAGGTAGCCGACGCGGCCGCGCAGCTGCCAGGCCCGGCGCGGCAGCTCGCAGCCCAGCACCACGACCTCGCCGGCGGTCGGCGAAAGCAGCGTCGCCAGCAGCCGCAGCAGCGTCGTCTTGCCGGCGCCGTTGGGGCCGAGCACCGCCAGCGTCTGGCCCGCCGCGAGGTCGAGGGTGACCCCGTGCAGGGCGGTGCGCTCGCCGTAGTCGCGACCGAGGTCACGCAGCTCGAGCGCCGGCGGCGCTGCGGGTGGCTCGGTCATCGCGCTGCGAGGTTAGGCGGATTCGCCCGGCGCCGGTCGGCCGGCGCGGCCGCTTCAGCTCTTCTTGCGCAGCGTGCGGGCGCCGACGCGCAGCAGCGGCACCAGGCCCTCGCGCAGCGCTTCGACCCGCTGGCCGCCGCGGCCGTAGATCAGCCGCGCCGAGGCGCGAACCGCCTCACCGAGCGTCTCGTCGTAGGGGTGCCACCAGAAGTCCTTGGCGAGCCCCGGCTCCCAGGTCAGCAGCTTGACGTTGGTGCACTCGTAGAAGCCGAACTTCGAGTGCGAGCGGCCGAGCCCCGATTCCTTGACACCGCCCCACGAGCACTGGCAGGCGCCGTGGGTGAAGGAGTGGTCGTTGATCCAGACCATCCCCGACTCGATCTGGCGCGCCATCCGCTCGCCCTTGGCGCGGTCCTTGGTCCAGACCGAGGCGCCGAGGCCGAAGCGCGAGTCGTTGGCCAGCCGGACCGCCTCCTCCTCGCTCGAGACCGTGACGATCGGCAATACCGGGCCGAAGATCTCCTCGCGCATGATCCGCATCTCGTGGGTGACGCCGGTGAGGACGGTGGGGGCGATGAACTTGCCGGCGGCGCCCTCGACCTCGACGGGGCCGCCGCAGAGCCGCTCGGCGCCGGCGGCGATCGCGTCGTCGACCAGCTCGCAGACAAGCTCGTACTGCTCGGGGGAGACCATCGGGCCGATCTCGGTCGACCATTGCAACGGATCGCCGACCTTCAGCGCCTCGGCCTTGCGGACGACCTCGGCGATGAACTCGTCGGCGACCTCGCGCATGACGTAGGTGCGCTCGATCCCCGAGCAGGTCTGGCCGGCGTTGGCGAAGCCGCCCCAGACGGCGCCGGCGGTCGCGTTTGCCAGGTCGGCGTCGGCGCAGACGATCTGCGGGTCCTTACCGCCCAGCTCGAGGACGGAGCCCTTCAGCTGCTTGGCGCAGGTCTCGCCGACGTGGCGGCCGACCTCGACCGAGCCGGTGAAGAAGATCTTGCCGGCCGAGGACTCGGCGAGCGCCTGGCCGACGGCGCCGCCGCCGTGGACGGTGCGGACCAGGCCCTCGGGCAGGCCCGCCTTCTCGAAGACCTGCTGGATGCGCTCGCCGAGCAGCGGCGTCAGGCTCGCCGGCTTGAGGACGACGCCGTTGCCGGCCATCAGCGCGATCGCGACTTCGCCGAAGGGGATCGACCAGGGGTAGTTCCAGGGAGCGATCACGCCGACGACGCCGATCGGCTCGTAGGCGAACGAGCTGCGCTTGGTCTTGAGGAAGATCTGCGGGTAGCGGATCGGCTCGTCGGCGAGGATCTTCGGCCCGGCATCGGCGCACCAGTGGAGGGCATCGATCGTCGGCAGCAGCTCCATCGTGTAGCTCTCGGCGCGTGGCTTGCCCTGCTCGCGGGTCAGCAGCTCGGCGACGTCGTCGAGCTGGCTGAGAAGCACGTCGGCGGCGCGGCGCATGTAGCGCCCGCGCTCGGCCGCTGAGAGCTGCGCCCAGAATGGCTGGACCTCGGCGACGTCATCGACGACCGACTGGACCTGGTCCGGGGTGATCGTCGCCACCGATCCGACGAGCTCACCGGTCGCCGGGTTGAAGGAGTCGAGCTTGCCGGTCGCCGCTGTGGCGGTCCCGGCGCTGTTTCCGTTGCTCGACGCGGGCTTGCTGGCGGTGACGGACTCCATGAAGCTCCTCTCTCGCGGACAACCGGATTCTAGGACCGCCCGGCCGAGCGCATAAAAAAAGCCGGGGGCCGAAGAGCCACAGACATAAAAAAAGCCGGGGACCCGAAGGTCCCCGGCTGTCCGTTCCTGGCTACCGGTGCGCCATGAAGGCGCTCCCACCTTCGAGAACACCCCTTACCCCGGTGAGTTGCGTTTCCAAACGCTCGCCGTCAGCTGGGCTCAGGGCTCGTAGAAGCGGCGGCCCTCGAGGCCCTCGGGCATCAGCTGCTGCTCGGCTGCGCCCTCGGGGTCGTCGTGGGGATAGCGGTAGCCGATGCCGCGGCCGAGCTTCTTGGCGCCCGGGTAGTGCGAGTCGCGCAGGTAATCCGGCGGCGGCTTGGCGCCGTGCTCGCGGACCTCGCTGCGGGCGGCCGCGAGGCCCTTGTAGGAGGCGTTCGACTTCGGCGCGCTCGCCAGGTAGGTGGCGGCCTGGGCGAGATTCAGAGCGGCCTCGGGCATGCCGATGCGGTCGAGCGCTTCGGCGGCGGCGACGGCGACGACGAGCGCCATCGGGTCGGCGTTGCCGACGTCCTCGGAGGCGAGGATGACCATCCGCCGGGCGACGAAGCGTGGGTCCTCGCCGCCTTCCAGCATCACCGCGAGGTAATAGAGCGAGGCGTCGGGATCCGAGCCGCGCGTCGCCTTGATCCAGGCCGAGATGTAGTCGTAATGGCGATCGCCCTCGCGGTCGTAGTCGACCGCCTTGCGCTGCAGCGCGTCCTCGGCCTCGGCGATGCCGATCGGGCTGCCGGCGGCCTGCGCCCGCTCGACGGCGCGCTCGAGCGCCGAGAGGGCGACGCGGGCGTCACCGCCGGAGCGCTCGGCGAGGAAGGCGATGGCCTCGTCGGCGATCTTCGGCGGGTCGGCGATGCCGCGCTCGTCGCTGAGCGCCCGCCGCAGCAGCGCGGCGACCTGGTCTGGCTCCAGCGGCTCGAGCTCGTAGACCTGGCTGCGCGAGAGCAGCGCCGAGATCACCTCGAAGTAGGGGTTCTCGGTCGTCGCCCCGATCAGCGTCACCAGGCCCTCCTCGACGGCGGGCAGCAGCGCGTCCTGCTGGGCCTTGTTGAAGCGGTGGATCTCGTCGAGGAAGAGGATCGTCGCGCCGCCTCCGGCCCGACGCCGCTCGTCGGCGCGGTCGATGACGGCCCGCGCCTCGGCCTTGCCGACGGTGACCGCGGAGAGCTCCTCGAAGGCGGCCCCGGCCGCCGCGGCGATGATCCGCGCCAGCGTCGTCTTGCCGGCGCCGGGCGGGCCGTAGAGGATCATGCTGTGCGGCTGGCCGGTCTCGATCGCCGTCCGCAGCGTCGTCCCCTCGCCGAGCAGCTTCTCCTGGCCGACGTACTCCTCGAGCGTGCGCGGGCGCATCCGCACGGCCAGCGGCGCCTCGGCCGCCGGCACCGACGTCCGCGGCCGCTCGCGGGGGTTGTCGAAGAGCCTTTCCATCTCGTTGACGAGTATGAACTCCGCCTCCGCCATGATGAAGGGGTGAACGCCGGCGCCAATGGAGCCAGCAGGCCCGAACCGATCCGCCTCGGCGGCATGGCGCTGAAGAACGGGCTGCTGATCCATGGGCCGACCGGCTGGGCGGCGGCGGCGCGGGACAGCGACGGCGAGATCCAGGTCGCCGCCGGGCCGAAGCCGACCTTCGCTCCCGGCCTGCGCTGGCCGGGCGTGCGCGGCCCGCTGCGCCTGGCCGAGGCGATGGCGGTGATCCCGCTGGTCCGCCGCCGGCTGCCCGCGGCGCGGCTTCCGTTCGAGGACTGGCGCGTCGTCGCGGCAATGGCGACGGCGATGGTCGCGGCGACGTTCGCGCGGCGCAGCCGCAGCTCGCTCGCCGGTGAGGGGGTGGCGGCGGTGCTCGGGCTGATGCCGGCGCTGGTCGCCCTGCGCGACCGTGACCTCGCTGCCTACCACGGCGCCGAGCACAAGACGATCGCCGCCTACGAGCAGGGTGCCCCGGACGCCAGCGAGCTGCCGAAGGAGCACGAGCGCTGCGGCTCCAACCTGATCGCGCCGATGCTCGTCCTCTCGGTCGCCGGCCAGCTTCTGGTCGAGGCGGCGCTGGAGCGGCCCGGCCGGCTCGCCCGCGCCGCCGTCGGCGTCGGCAGCGCCTCGGCCGCCGTCGAGGCGTTTGCCTGGAGCGAGCGCAACGCGGACACGGACTTCGCCCGCGCCTTCCACCGCTCGGGCTATGAGATCCAGCGGCTCGTCGCCACCCGCGAGCCGACTCCCGACCAGCTCGAGGTCGCCGCCGCCGCGCTCGAGGCGATCCTCCGCCACGAGGGCGAGGCGCCCGGCGGCGAGGCCGCCGCTTAGACTCTCGCTCGATGTTCGGCCGGATCGACCACGTGGGCATCGCCGTCGAGGACCTCGAGGCGGCGATCGCGCTCTACCGCGACAGCCTCGGCATGCCGCTCGCCCACCGTGAGACGGTGGAGGAGCAGGGCGTCGAGGCGGCGCTGCTCGACGTCGGCGAGGGCCACATCGAGCTGCTGCGGCCGCTCGGCGAGGACACGCCGGTCGGCAAGTTCCTCGCCAAGCGCGGCGAGGGCATGCACCACGTCGCCTACGCCGTCGATGACATCGACGCCACGCTCGAGGCGCTGAAGCAGGCCGGAATCGGCCTGATCGACGAGCAGGCCCGCGTCGGCATCCGCGGAAGCCGCGTCGCCTTCTGCCACCCGCGCTCGACCGGCAACGTCCTCACCGAGATCGTCGAGCCGGTGGCCCACTGAGATGAGCGACTGATGGCCGAGGCGACCGACAAGCCGCAGCGAATCGAGATCGGCTTCAGCGGCGGCCAGGTGATCGCCGTCCGGCTGAAGCCGGAGGCCGCCCTCGCCCTGCGCGGAGCGCTCGACAGCGGCGACGGCTGGCACGACATCGCCACCGAGGACGGCGAGGTCGCGATCGACCTCTCGGAGGTCGTCTTCGTCCGCGGCGAGTCAGGCGAGCACCGCGTCGGCTTCACCAGTGCCTAGCGGCCGTCTTCGCGGGGCGCTCGGCGCCGGCGCGGCGGCTCTCGCCGGCGGCGTTTACTGGTGGCGGACCCACCCATCCGCCTGTCCCTACGGCCAGCGATTTCTGATCCAGATCCCGCACCCGCCGATCACGAGGCGGCGACTACTGGCGATTCTCCAGCCGGCTCCCGGTGAGCGGATCCTCGAGATCGGCCCCGGGACCGGTCACTACACCTTGGACGTTGCCGCCGCCATTGGGCCCGACGGCAGGCTGGACATCTTCGACCTCCAGCAGGAGATGCTCGATCACACGGTGCGGCGGGCCACCGAGCGGGGTCTCGAGAACATCGAGCCGGCCAAGGGCGACGCGACCGCGCTGCCGTACGAGGACGACCTCTTCGACGCCGCCTTCCTCGTCACCGTCCTCGGCGAGATACCCGACCAGGATGCCGCTCTGAGGGAGCTGCAGCGGGTCGTCAAGCCAGGCGGCCGGGTCGTGGTTGGAGAGGTGATCTTCGATCCTCACATGGTTACCCTCGGTCAGCTCGAGGCGCGCGGGGCAGCTGCCGGCCTCAGCTTCGATCGCCACTCGGGGTCGAAGCTCGGCTACTTCGCCCGCCTCACCGCTTAGTTCAGATCCCCCGGCCATGACCGGCGAAGGGTTTTTCGCGGCGGAGCTCCTGAGGACAGCTTGTCGATTGACCTGTCCACCGCCGCCGTCTAGGCTGCCGCCGGGGTACGAGTGAGCGACGAGCTGTCGACAAACGGGCAACGGCGCACCGGCTTGGTCTTCTGCGAGCGGATCGCGGTCGCCGCCGAGGCGCATGAGGATCTGCTGGCCGCCCGGCTCGTGACCCGCATCCAGGCGGGCGCGACCGCGGCTTTCTCGGAGCTCTACGAGACCTACTTCGATCGCGTCTACGCCTATCTGCGGGTGGCGCTGCGCGATCACCACGAGGCCGAGGATGCTGCCCAGCAGGTCTTCATGCAGGCGATGGAGGCGCTGCCGCGCTACCAGCTGCGGCGGGGCACGCCGTTTCGCGCCTGGCTCTTCCGGATCGCCCGCAACGCCGTCATCGCCCACGCCCGCAAGCACAGCCGCATCGACGTCGAGGATCCCGCGGAGCTCGACCAGCGACGCGAGAACGGCGTCGAGCAGGCCGACTCGATCGCCCTCGACTGGATCTCCGACTCCGACCTGATGCTGTTCATCGACCGCTTGCCGGACGCGCAGAGGCAGGCGCTGGTGCTGCGCTTCGTCCTCGGGCTGACGACGGAGGAGATAGCGGCGCTGCTCGAGCGGACGCCGGTGGCGGTTCGCAAGCTCGAGCACCGGGCGCTGCGCTTCCTCGAGGCCCGCCTGGCGGCGATCGGCCGCAGCGGCCACCGCTCGCAGCGGGTGCCGACGCTGGTGCGGATGCGGCGGGTGCCGGTGCTGCGGGCGCGGCGCTTCGCGCTGGGTGTGCCGGGCGCCGGGCGCAGCGGCGCTGCGCTGGCGCGGCGTCGCTGACGCCTCTCGGCGGCGCGGCTCACTGCCGCCAATTGAGCGGCACAGATAGAGCGGCTTCCTCTTTATCCAGGTATGGGGCGTACTGGCGAGCGAGCACGGATCGGCGCAATCGCGCTGCTCGTGGTTGGGACGGCGATCCTCGGCACCACCGTCGCCCGCGCCGACGACCCGGTCCCGACCCCAAGCGATCCAACCACCCAGATCCCCTCCGACCCCGGCAAGACCTGCGCCGATCAGACCGCGGCAGCCAACCCGGGCGCCGCCGGCTGCGACAACCCCTACACACCGATCGCCAAGGAGGGCTCCGGCATCGGCTGGACCCAGGTGGCGGGAGCCGTCTTCCCTGGCGCCCCGCACCCCGGCTATGACCCCGAGAACGCGACCTCCAGGGTTCCGGTAACGGTCAACTTCTACTCGGTCAGCTTCGTAAACCAGCACAACGGCCTCGCCGCCGGCGCCCAGTGCAAGGACGATCCCCCCGCCGGCGCAGATCTGGAGAGCTTTCTCGCCGGCTGCGTCCGCGTCCCGGTGATCTACCGCTACACCGACAACACCGAGCTCGGCCCGGTCTGGCAAGAGGCCTACCGCTCAGACAAGCCCGGCTACGTCGGCGCGATCACCTGGCTTCGCAACGTCGACACCAACGATCACGGTCAGCGAGCGCTGGCGGTCGGCGGCGACGGTCGCTACGTCGATCGCGAGCAGGCTTTCCCCGACGACGTCGCCAAGGCCTGCGAGCAGGGGTCGGTCAAGGCGCCGGAGCGCGACCTGGGCGGCCGGCCGCCGTCGGCCCGCCAGCCGCTTAACCTCGGCGATCCGGTCGACCAGGGCACGATCGTCAAGGCGCACGACCCTCGTGCCGAGCTCGCCGACTGCGAGGACCGCTGGCGCCAGGCCAACGACCCGGCCGGAAAGGGCCGCGCTTGGCTGCTTAGCGACGGCTCCTGGGACGAGCAGGACGTGCCCGAGCAGATGCGCGGCATGCAGGCGCTCGACGCCTCGCCGCGGCCCGACGACTGCCCCGGCGGCAGCAACGAGTGCGCCTTCGCCGGCGCCCTGCAGCAGATCTGGATCTGGAAGAACGGCGGCTTCGATCCGCTGCCCTGGCGCGGCGATCTCGGCCCGGACAGACCGTCGCGGCGGCTGATCGGCGGCACCGGAACGAGCCCCTCCCCCTGCACCACTGCGGCTGCCTGCGACTGGCACTTCCGCGTCCGCGGCATTCGCTTCAAGCCGACGATCGATTCGTCGGTTCGGGGCGCCGGCGCTGTGACCGCCGGCTGTTGCTCGGCGGTGATCAACCACGATCCCGTTCGAGACGGCGGCAGATCGATGAGCTTTGATCCAGGGTTGGGGGCATGGGTGGTGACCACCGTTATCCCCCCAGGCCAGGATGTGACAATCCCCGACAGCCTCTACGCCATCACCTATGGCAAGTACAGCAACTATGGGGTAGCCGACTGCCTCAGCGGGTCCCTCCTGATCTCGCCGGGCGGACCAGGCAGCACCGCAGAGCCGGGGCCACAGATCATTCCGGCACCGATCGGCAGCTGCACCGGAATCGATCCCACCGCTGACGCGCAGGCCACCCTGCGAGGCTTCTCGAGTTCGTCGCGCCTGGTTGCCGGCGACGGTGACTTCCAGACCGAGCAGCCCAACTTCAGCGATCACTTCTCCGGCAAGCCGCACCGATTCCAGTACCCGGGCGGCGACGACCTCATGGACTGGGCCGTCGGCGGCCGTAAGGACGATGGTCGTGCCCTTGCCTACACGACCACCCGGATCGCCGGCCTGGAGGGCAGCGCCGACGCGCCATATCCCCTTGACTGCCCCAGTGGCAGCGACCTTCCCGGCGGAACCAGCTTTTCCACAAAATGCAGGCCTGCGGATCCACTCAAGCTCGCGGACGGGACGAAGTCAGGGGCGCTGCTCGACCTGAGCTCATACTTCCTGCGCGGCTTCACCTTCGCCGGCAACAGCGGAGTCGGCTGGGGAGTGGGGGATCGGGGCGCGATCGAGCGTCTGGCCGGCAACGATGGCGGAGCCGGCGGCAGCCTTCCGCCGGAAGTTCCGCCGGCACTCGGCGCCAAGCGCGGAGCCGCGGCGCCCGACAGCGCTCCATATCGCGCAAGCGCCCCATCGGTCAGCCACGATGCCGGCGCGGTCCCGGCTCTTGCGGCGCAACAGTCAAGGACCTCGCCGCGGCCGCGTGCAACGCCCTACGGTAGCCCGAACCCCGACACGCACGGGCTCTATAACGAGCTGATCGGGCGGATCGCGATGAGCCGCGACGGAACCGAGGGCTGGGCCACGTCGGGCCCGCTCAACTACGGCGACGACAAGAAGACCACGCTCTACCACTTCGACGGCAGCGGCTGGCACCGCTGCGGCTTCGACTCGCTACCCGGTGCCATCAGGGCAGATCCGGCCTGCGCCGCACTGGCGCCGCTTGCTCACAGCGGTAGTGGCATCAACAGCGGCGTCAAATTGACCGCGATCGCCCGCATCCCGACCGAGTTTGATTCCGACCCGAACAACGACAATGACTTCGAGGCGATCGCAATCGGACGCAACCCTCCGGGGGTCAGCGGACCAAAGCCTCTGATCCGCTACCGGGATGGCCGATGGAAAGTCGATACGGAGGGCACCAGGCAATTGGGGGCGGTCGGCCTCAACGACTCGCCCACTGTCACCGACATTTCGTTCTCCTCACCCGACGATGGCTGGATTCACGGCCTGCAGAACGGAGTGCTGGGGCTCTTCCACTTCGATGGAACGCGCTGGGAGACCTGCGGCGACTTCGCTCACAACGATGATCGCCGGGGTTGTGACGATCTGGACGGCCCCCGGCCGCTGCTTCCGTCGCGAAATATTGCGACCAGCACCGATTTCCATCTGAGTTCGGCCGGCGACCGGATCTACTTCTACGGCACGGTAGCCCTGCAGTCACAGGAGGACACGCGGACGAATCAGACCGGGGGCGCGCACTTCCCACTGATCCTCTACCGGGATCGCGGAGCCTGTGACGGCCCCGGTGACCCCGGTTGCTGGCATGCCGCACTGAATCCCAGGAGCGACGACCCGAGCAACAGGAGCTCGCAGGGCGATTTGCTCTCCCTCTCGGTGGCCAGAGGCCCGGATGGCTCCTACACCGGTTGGGGCCTGGGCTTCCTCTCGCCCACGGGGGTCGATACCGGGACCGGTCCGCGGACCCTGCGGGCGCGCAAGAGCCCGGTTGAGCGGACGCTGTTTCACTCCGATGCGAGCGGTGCGCACTGGGAGATGTCGTCTGCCAGCGGGGCCGCCGGTGACTACCTCGTTCCCCACGACTCGACCAAGAAGACGTTCCCCGACGTCAAGGATCGGGCACAGGTGGTCTCGCTTGGCGGCCTGGACGGCAGCGGAGCCGTCTTCATAGCCACGGCCGTTAGTAACCCGGCCGGCGCCAACGGGCCGGTGGTCTGGCGAGACCCGAGCGACGGCCGGTGGAAGGTTCTGGGAACGCCCTTTCCAACGATCCCAGGTGGTCCGCGTTGGGATACCCAAGCGGCCGTCGCCGCCCTCGCGCCCGACAACCAGGGCGGGATTTGGGTTGCGGCCGACCCGGCCCTTGGCCAGCAGGCCTGGTTCTACCGCTTCTCCAACAGCTACCGGCCAGAGCTCTTCAACGAGGTTTCCCATCCGATCCGCGAGCAGGTCACCGCCGCTGCGGGCGGCGCCGACGGCAGCCTCTGGGTCGCCACCAACACCGATGCCGTCTATCGCTACGACCGCATGACCGGCTGGGACAGGATGCACGTCCCCGGCTGGGACCCCGGCCGCGTCGTCACCAACCCCTCGCCGGCCTACGCGATCGCGGTCGGCGCCGACGGCAGCGGCGTCATGGTTGGCAGGAACGGCCGCATCGCCGATCTGAGCCCCAACGGAGCCGTGCTCGATTCGGCGGCCGGGATCCTCTGCTCGAAGCAGGCGACCCCGACCCCACCCTGCGGCACCGGCCGCACGCTTCGCGCCGCCGCGGTCTCGCCGAGCGGCTCGGCACTCGTCGGCGGCGAGGACCGCGCCCTGCTTTACCGCTCCGGCGGAACCGGTGATTTCCATGCCGTGACGCCACCGCCGACGGCGGTCTACTCGACGCTCACCGCGATCTCGTTCCCGACCGACAGCTCGGCGTGGGTGACGACCAGCCAGGGTGAGGTCTTCGCCGGCGAGTCCGATGGCACGGGCTGGCGCTGGCGCCACGAGGACGAGGACCGCTTCGGCGACTCGATCAGCCGCGACATCTTCAAGAAGCCCCAGATCCTCTACGGCATAGCCGTCGATGCCTCGGGCCACGGCTACGCCGTCGGCGACGAGGGCACGGTCCTCGAGCGCACCGGCTCGGGCAACCCTCCCTGGCGCCGCCTCGACGTCGGCCAGCTCGATGACCTCCAGACCGTCACCCTCGGCCCCGGCGGCCACGGCGCGCTGATCGGCGGCAGCAATGGCTTGATCCTGACCGAGACGAACCGGGGGCGGTTCGAGGTGGCACGGATGGCCGACCACTACCGGCCCAGCGACTTCGGCTACTGGACAAGCGGGTCCCGCTCTGTCGGACTGGCAGCCCTCGGCGGCTACCAGAACGGTGAGCTCGAGGCCTGGGACGTGACGTCGGTTGCCAACGATCCAAGCGAGCCCAGGCATCCCTTGGTTCCGGCCGTTCTCCATTACTCCAGCAATCCGGATGAGCCCCTGTTGAGCGGCGACGGAAACCGCGCCGGGACTCTCCGGGACGCACCCCTGGCCGCCAGGGAGGCCATCACCTTCGCCGCATTCGGGAACTCGAATTGTCAGTACGACGACGGCGGCGTATGTTCCGAGATGAGCGGGACGAATTACGCCAACGAGGCGACCGCCGCCGCAATCCGCGACGAGATCATCAGCCGCTCGCAAACTTCGGGAGGCCCCGCATTCTCCCTCTGGACAGGCGATGTGGGCGATGTCGCCGGCGCCAAGGAGTCTTTTACCGCCAACACACCCCTCGATGAAAGCCCGATCCACAATCGCTGGGCCGATTTGATCGGTGGCCCGCTGAGTGCGGCAGGCGTGCCGGCGTTCGGGGCAGTTGGCGAGCGCGATACCGCGCGAATACAAGTTTGCGATCCGCTGACCTCGCAGTTCCTCTGCACCCAGGCAACGTCGAGCAAGACGAGCCTGGCATGGCGCCAGTCGATGTCCGCGATGCCTGCCCCGTGGGGTGCCCCGGGGGCGGCCGCCGCGACATCGGGTCAGGGGCTTCACTTCGAGCCGGTTGACACCGGCGGCACGAAGGCCGAGATCGGCGACCTGCAGGTCGCCGATCCGACCGCGGCTGTCCACCAGTCGGTCCAGGACCCCACCGACGCACTACCCGATCAGACGGTTCAGGATCCGACCAGGGCGATAAGTAGCAGTGGTGGCTTAATAGGTGACAAGAACACCCACCACGCCCTCGGCGACCAATCGGTCGGCGGTCCCGTCCTCGGCGACCAGAAGATCCCCACCGGCGGCGCCCACACCCACTACGCCCTCGACATAAAGCGCGACGGCAAGGCGCTGATGAGGTTGGTCGTCCTCGACACCTCGCTCAAATCGCTGGCCGCCGCAGACCCCC